>JBEHXT010000004.1:0-399772 GCA_048498555.1 Bacteroidota bacterium | reverse complement strand
TCTTAAAGTAAACAAACAATTCATCATTACTCAACTATTTATCAATGAAACCGACAATGGCAACATTAAAACAACAAAGCAAACAATTACTGGCAGGCGCAGCAGTGTGCGCATTACTTGCCACCGCATGTTCTAAAAGCGATTCTGGTGGCGGAACAACCCCACCCACTCCAACGCAAGACAGCACAACAGTTTCAGGCTCTGTGTCCGGCACATGGAAGAAGAATTCTGTAGTAGTTGTAACTGGCCATTTGGAAATTCCTGCAGGTCAGTCATTAACAATTGAAGAAGGCGTTCAGGTATTGATGAGCGATTCAACTGTAAAACCTGAATTCATTGTAAAAGGAAATTTATATAGCCTGGGTACGGCTGCAAATCCTGTAAAGATCACTGTTCCTGATGCATGGAAGACTGCTGCCAACCAATGGGGTGCATTGTGGGGCGGCTTGACTGCTTCAACATCTTGTGCTGAACTGGTGCTGAGCTATACTGATCTTTCTTACGGCGGTGCAGTTACAACTGAAGCTTCTCCCTCTGTAAAAGGTGGCTTGTATAAAGCAACGGCAGGTGAGCACGTGCCAGCATTGTATTTCCCTAATGTTGACGGTAAACTGGTTGTTGCCAATTCAGCGGTGCACAACTTCAATGAAGATGCATTTTACATTGAAGGTGGAAGCGTGTTGATTAACAACAATTCATTTTATACAACTGGTATTTCCGGTGGTGAAGCCATCAACCTGAAATCGGGTGTGCAGGCAGATGTTTCTTTCAACCTGATCTATAGCCCGAATACAAACGGGATGAAGTTATCTAACGCCGGTGACCGTACTCCACAGCTGCATGTAGTTGCTTACAACAATACGATTGTAAATGCAGGCTGGAGAAGACCTACAACGAAAGGTGGCTCTATATGGGTGGAAAAAGCTGCTTATGTTGAAATGTATAATAACCTATTGGTTAACGACCGTTATGGTGTGAAGAGAGATGCCGGCAATCCTGAAGATAATCGCTCCAAATTTGCTAACACTTTCTATTACGGTTATACTCAGACTGGTGTTGATCAGTTTCAACCTACTGCTGAAATTATCGCAGGAACAAACGATGTGATCAGTGCTAAAGCTGGTGAGAACGATCCTAAGTTTGTTAACTATCCTCTTTCTACAGACGGCACAAATGCAACTTTAGATCCTACATGGGATTTCCATTTACAAGGTAGTTCACCAGCATTGAAAGGTAAAACTGATTTTACAAGACTGTTTTCTGCAGGTATAACTGTAAATGGAACGCAATATAAATCACCAGATCCTGCAAACTTTGCCGGAGCATTAGGAACTAAATAAATGTAGATTGAATGACTGGCTATAAAAATGTTTTTTACATACTTGCTATTATTTCGGCTCAGGGTTGTGCAGCACAGGCGAGCGATGTCCCGGTAAGTAAATCGGCTGTAAAACCAACATATGTAACAGATGCTGTTGCATATGATACAGATGATCCTGCTGTTTGGATAAATCCTGCCAATCCTGCTCAAAGCCTGATTATCGGGACGGATAAAGACAAAAATGGCGCTTTGTATGTTTTTGATCTGAAGGGCAAAATTCAACAGGATAAAGTTGTAAAAGGTCTGCAACGTCCCAACAACGTGGATGTTGAATATGGGGTGATCTTGAACGGTAAACCAGTTGATATCGCCGCAACAACAGAAAGGCTTACACATAAGCTGCGGATTTTTTCTTTGCCCGATATGAAGCCTGTAGACAATGGTGGTATTGATATGTTTGTTGGGGACAACGAAGCCTCGCACCGCGACCTAATGGGAATTTCCATGTATCGCGATAAGCAAGGAAAGATCTATGCTTTTGTAGGAAGAAAAAAAGGTCCCGAAACAGGTTACCTCGGACAGTATTTGCTTGAAGATGATGGAACCGGCCATGTAAAAGCAACGTTGGTCCGAACGTTCGGGAGCTTCAGCGGCAAGAAGGAAATAGAAGCGATAGCTGTTGACGATGCATTGGGCTACGTTTATTATTCTGATGAAGGTGTAGGTGTAAGACAATATTATGCCGATGCTGAAAAAGGATCACAACAACTGGCATTGTTTGCGACTGAGGGATTTAAGGAAGATCATGAAGGCATTTCTATTTACCAGCTTACAGATTCAACCGGTTATATCCTTGTGTCCGACCAGGGTGCCAATCGTTTCCAGATCTTCAGCCGTGAAGGAACATCAACAGGACCTTTCAATCACCGCTTATTAAAAGTGGTTGATGTAAGTGCAACACAAAGCGATGGGTCAGAAACTGTTTCTATTCCGTTAGGCAAAGATTTTCCGAAGGGATTGTTTATTGCGATGAGCAACAACAAGACTTTCCATCTGTATAAATGGGAAGATATTGCGGGAAAGGAATTATCAGTTATAGAGAAATAATTTTTTGAATAATTCTGAGGCCTGCGAAAGAAGTGGTAAGCTTCGATCGCAGGCCATTTTTGTGAAAGAGATCTAAGCGGAGGTTTTACCACAGAGGACGCAGAGTTTTTTTCACGGAGTTTCATAGCGAGAACAATACTGTGCTTCCACTGCAAAAAATTAGAACTAAAAAGACTCAGGTGCAGGAGATAACAATTACGGATTCTAATATCAACCTAAAGAGCTAAACAAAAAGTATTAACCGGCAATCGTTTGAAGGGGGCTAAAAAAATGATGATGATAATTATAATTCGTAGAAGCTGATTGCATATAATAAACGAAGACTGAGTTTTGGAGAGGCGTTGGCCGGCAAAGCGGCCGGAGGCATTCGCGTTTGCCTTGATCTTTTGGTTCTTTTGGATCAAGCCAAAAGAACATATAAAAAAATAGCGCTGCAGGCTTTAATTGTCAGGCAGAACAGCACTCCGCGTTACTCCGTGAAAAAAACTCTATGTCCTCTGTGGTAAAATAACCTCAACCAATTACCCAAGACAACACCCACACTGCCAAAAAACTCGTCACACCCATCAATATACTCGCAACGCTATAAGTCCTCAACATTGTCTTCATCTCTAATCCAGAAAACTTCGACACCACCCAGAAATACGCATCATTCGCATGCGATACACACATTGAACCTGCACCCATCGCCAGCACGACAAGCATCGGTCCGTTAGGACTCGGAATATTCAATGCAGGCAATAACGGATGTACAATTGAAGCTGCTGTAATTATTGCCACAGTTGAAGAACCCTGCGCAGTTTTTAATAGACATGTCAGTAAGAAAGGAAATAACAATCCCATTCCACTCAATGAAAACGATTGGCTTACATGCGTGCCGATATTGGTTTCAGCCAATACAGCGCCGAATGCACCACCCGCACCGATGATCACAAGAATGCCCCCTGCTTTTTCTGCAGCATCCTGCAGTAATGCTCCCAGCGTTTTCTTATTCCAGTTACGTCCGCAGTTCAATGCAAGCAGAACACTAATGGAAAGGGCAATTACCGGATCGCCCAATATGGAAATAATGTGCATCAATACGCCGCCATCTTTAGATTCAATAGAAAAGAAAGACTTCAACGCGATCAATACAATAGGAACTACAATGGGTAAAAAAGCCCGTACAACGGAAGGCGGGTTTACAGTGCCTATGCCCTTTTCTTCTTCCTCAGAATGCTCAGGCAAAAGAGCGGTATTACGCCCGGAATACCGCGCATATAAATGGCCAACTAAAGCCGCGGGTATTGCAATCAGGCTTCCCCATAGAATCAATTTGCCGAAATCTACACCCATCGTTCCTGCTGCTGCAGAAGCACCAGGATGTGGAGGAATTAGGCAGTGTACAGAATACAACCCAGTTGCCATAGAAACAGCCATTACAGCGATAGGTTGTGCCGCTTTTCGTGCAATAGAATTATTGAGTCCACTTAATACAATATAACCGGAGTCGCAAAAAATAGGTAACCCGACAATAAAGCCGGTCATGCTCATGGCGAGTGGGGCTCGCTTATGTCCAACTTTACCAAGAATATAATTTGCCAGTACGCCAGTGCTGCCGGTATATTCAAGGATTACACCAATTGTAGTGCCTAGCACTATGATCAAACCGAGCGACTGCATAATATTGCCAAAGCCTTTCTTCACTGTTGTAATGATTTCTTCCACGGGCATTTGCATACCAAGCCCAACCACAAAGCTGGCGATCAATAATGCAAAAAATGCATGCACGCGCCATACAGATGTTAACAACACAATAATGGCAATACCTGCAACAAGGCAAAGCAAAACTTGTGGAAGAGGAATATTCATCATTCAATATACTAATTGAAAATTGAAAAGGGAGAATTGAAAATGGGTTTTAGATAGAGGTTGTCATCAATCGAGCAAGGTAAATATCATCATCAGATAAATATTCGGGAGACCTCTCCTGTCGTCGAGGTGACGATGCGATTGCCGACTTGCTCAGCATTATATACTCGTTATTGATGCTGTTGTGATTACTTTTTCTGGTAAGCCAGGATCGTCATGTCGACGACAGGAGACATCTCCCAAAATTGATAAGGCTTTCTTAACTAAACGACATTAAATTGACCGTGATGAGAGTTACAGGCTCAGTGGCTTTAAATTTTCCCCTCATTTTCAATTTTCAACTTTCAATTATCAATTAATTCCCCTCATAGATCGTGTCTATCAATTAATAGAAACTAACAATTTTTTTCTATTGAATCAACCCGCATCTTTGCACCCGATTTTAAATCTACTTACTACAAAATAAGTAGTTACGCATTAAAATTTATACACATGAGCAAAGTATTATCAATCGGTAGTCAGTTTCCCGCTTTTAAGAAGAAAGCAGTAGTATCATTGGAAAAAGGAAAAGAGTTTACAGAAATCACCAATGAAATAGCAACAGCAGAAGGTAAATGGACAGTGATGTTCTGGTGGCCTAAAGATTTCACTTTTGTATGCCCTACAGAAATAGCTGAATTCAGCAAAAAGAACAGCGAGTTTGCAGATCGTGATACAGTATTGATCGGTGCTTCTACAGATTCTGAATTTGTTCACCTGGCATGGAGAAAAGATCACGCTGATCTGCGCGACCTGAAAATCCCTATGCTGGCAGATACTTCTAAATCTTTAGCTGAAGAATTAGGTATCCTGGATGCAGAAGAAAAAATCGCATACCGCGCTACATTCATCATCGATCCGCACGGTATTGTACGTTGGGTAAGCGTTTACGATCTTAACGTAGGCCGTAATGTACAGGAAGTATTGCGTGTATTGGATGCTTTGCAGACAGATGAACTTTGCCCTTGTAACTGGAAACAAGGCGAAGAGACTTTGACTGCGCAGTTGAATATGAACTAATCTACACTTCATTTATAAAGGCAGATGATTCCGTCTGCCTTTTTTTTAAAATATTATTATTATGAGTACAGCTATTCAAAACGAAACATTTACCAATTTGCTTAACGATCTTGGATTGGCGGACCATAATCTTTCTTCAACCGCTATAGCCCTTCTGGAAACGGAACATCGTTACATCAAAGACCTGAAAATAAACGTGGGTAATGTTCTTAATAATACCCAGTATTTAAACAGGAAAGAAGCTTTGTTACTGGCACTGGCCGTTGCAACGAACGAAAAGTATGAGCCGTTGAAAGAAAGCTTCTTACAACAGGCACGCCAGGAAGGCGCTACAGAACCGGAAATTGCGGAGATTGTTGCATGTACGTCTTTGATGAATGCAAATAATATCTTCTATCGTTTCCGTCACTTCGCCAATAAAGAATTTTACAATACACAACCCGCAGGTATCAAAATGAGCATCATGATGAATCCTGTATTGGGTAAAGAATTTTTTGAACTGACAAGCCTTGTTATCAGCTCCATCAACGGTTGTGAGATGTGTGTAACCTCGCACGAACAATCAGTTTTGCAGCATGGCAGTTCTGAAGCAAGAGTACTTGAATCAGTTAAGCTGGGCGCGATTGTGAAAAGTTTGATTACTGTTTTAGCTTAATCGGTTTCGTGGCGAAAGATAATGTGAGGGCTTTAGTAGTTTAATAGGAAGGATTTTGATGCGTTATGGGTTGGATCTGCAAAGGTTCAGCTCGTAGCGCTTTTTTTAGCTGTCAGCTATTAGCTATCAGCTGTCAGCTCGCCGTTGAGTTTGCAAAACGTTTACTTATCTCAATCTGCCAACAATCAGATGGTGGCGATCGTCTGAATTGCCAATCCCCATCAGGACAATCAAATCCTGTAAATCTCCTAATCCTGCAAATCCCGGTCCCGACAAAATCTCCGCAGGGGCCTCAAATCCGTCTTGACAAAAATCAACCATTTTCTTAAAATTTCCCTTCCAATCCCAATCTGTTTTTCCTGAGTTCCAAATCCCCATACGCATTCAGGTTCATTTGTTCAGACATTCGCACAAACCACCCTCAGAATCAATAAAATCCGCTGGCAACTTTTTAAAATCCGAATTATTAGTTGGGCGCTACCTCATAAATCTGTAATTTGGGTGAACATTTTTAAGCCGCCAATAAAACAAGAATGTTCAATAGCGATTGCCTTTTACGATCCAGGGTATTTTGGATAGGTGCCGGTTTTTCTGCCTTACTGCTTGCTGCTACAGTTGGATGTAATAATAAGGGAGGTTCTGCCGAATCGATGCCCGATGTTGTTAGCTATAATTTTAATATACGCCCGATACTGTCAGACAAATGTTTCGCATGTCACGGCCCTGATGCCAATAAGCGCCAGGCGCATTTGCGCCTGGATGTTGCCGAAGCTGCCTATGCGCCGTTAACGGAAACAAAAGGTGCGTATGCAATTGTTCCCGGTAAGCCCGAGCAAAGCGAGTTATACAAGCGTATCAGCTCGCAGGATCCAACTTACCAGATGCCTACTCCTGAATCGCATCTTGGCATACTGAACGAACATGAAATTGCGCTCTTCAAAAAATGGATAAAACAAGGGGCGAAATACGAACGCCATTGGGCTTTTATTGCTCCCAAAAAATCGCCTGTTCCAAAAGTAAAAGATGAAAAATGGCCAAAGAATGAGCTGGACAATTTCATTCTTGCTAAAATGGAGCAAAAAGGATTGTCGCACAATGAAGAAGCAGATAAAGAGAGACTATTAAAACGGCTTTCATTTGATTTAACAGGTCTTCCACCATCCATTCAAATGATGGACGATTTTTTGAATGACAATAGCCCCAATGCTTATGAAAAGGTTGTTGACAAATTGATGCAGAATACAGCCTATGGTGAAAAGATGGCGCAGCATTGGCTTGATGTTGCCCGTTATTCAGATTCGTATGGTTACCAGGATGACAATATCCGTACGCAATGGCCATGGCGCGATTGGGTGATCCACGCGTTTAATGAAAATCTTCCCTACGATAAATTCCTCACCTGGCAGATTGCCGGCGATATGCTTCCGGATGCAAACAAAGAGCAGGTTCTCGCAACGGGTTTCTTCCGCAATCACAAATACACAGAGGAGGGAGGCGTAATTCCGGAGGAATATAGAATTGAATATATTCTTGATAAAACAAAAACCTATGGTAAGGGCATTATGGGCATCACTATAGAATGCGCCCAATGCCATGATCACAAATACGATCCTTTCAGTCAGAAAGATTATTACAGGCTTTTTGCTTTTTTCAACAACACAAAAGAGAAAGGATATGAAGGTGATGTAAGTACATCGAAGCCAGCTAAGAATCCGCTGATGCAAATTACGGCAGAAGACAGGCAGAAGCTGATGTCATTCATCAATTATAAAGACACCAACACGCTTACGGTATCTGTAATGGGCGAGCTTGATACAGCACGCAAAACTTATGTACTAAAACGTGGTGTATATGATGCGCCTTCTGAAGAAGTAAAACCGACGGCTGTTGCTGCGATCATGCAATACGATACTACAAAGTTTGAGCGCAATCGCCTCGGCCTGGCAAAATGGACGATCGATCGCAACAATCCACTAACGGCTCGCGTGTTTGTGAACCAGATGTGGCAGGAAATTTTTGGCCGCGGATTGGTTAAAACTTCCGGCGATTTTGGTATGCAGGGTGAACTGCCTTCTCATCCGGAATTGCTCGACTGGCTTGCTGTTGATTTTATGGAACATGGCTGGGACATTAAGCGTTTGATGAAACAAATAGTGATGAGTGCCACTTACAGGCAGTCAGCCAAAACAACAGATCAAAAACAAGGTATTGATCCGGAAAATGTGTATTTGTCGCACGGGCCCCGTAATAGACTCACCGCTGAGTTTGCGCGTGATATGGTTCTCTCAAGCAGTGGTTTGTTGGTAAGAACAATTGGTGGCCCAAGCGTGAAGCCATATCAACCTAAAGGTTTGTGGGAAGCAGCATCAAGCGGACGAGGTGTATTGGCAACGTATAAGCAAGATCATGGCGATGCTTTATATAGAAGAGGCATGTACACATTTATCAAATTAACGGTGCCACCTCCATCAATGATAGTATTTGATGCCAGCAACCGTGATCAGTGTGAAGTAAAACGCTTAAAGACAAATACGCCGCTGCAGGCATTGATCATGTTAAATGATCCGACAGTGCTGGAAGCATCGCGCGTACTTGCACAAAAACTGGAAGCTGAACAAGGCTCTGCAACGGACAAGATAAATAAAGCGTTCCGACTGATTATTTGCAGAAAAGCAACTGACCCTGAGATGAAGATCCTTCAAAGTTATTACGATGATCAATTACAGGAGTTCAAGCAAAAGAAACTGGATGCAGAGAAAACGCTAAACGTAGGTGAATTCCAGAAGAACGATAAGCTTGAACAGAATTCGCTGGCTGCCCTGATGAAAACCATCAGTGCTATCTATAACATGGAGGAAGCAATTACAAAATCTTAGCTGTAAGCGATTAGCTATTAGCTGTCAGGTTTTGAAACTCGCTTATTCAACTTCTGTCTCTAACAATAAAAATATCGTTGCGTCGCTGGATCGTTGCGAGCGCCGCGAGAAAAAAATAAAAATGGAAAAGGAAATCCTCGAACACGGACTAAACTACAACCGCCGCAAGTTTTTATCAAGGCTCAGCCTTGGTATTGGCAGCATGGCGTTGGGCTCATTGTTGATCCCCGATCTGTTTAGTAGCGGAAGTGAAGAAACAATTATGGCGGGATTGCCGCATTTTGCGCCCAAGGCAAAACGCATCATTTATCTTTTTCAGAATGGTGCACCATCGCAGCTGGACCTGTTTGACTATAAACCAAAGTTGCAGGAAATGCACGGGCAGGATCTTCCTGCAAGCATTCGCATGGGGCAACGCTTAACGGGCATGACGGCCGATCAGACACATTTTCCGCTGGCAGGAACTGTTTTCAAATTTGGTGAATACGGCCGCGCGCGTGCCCAGATCAGTGAGTTGTTGCCATATACCGCCGGTGTAGCGGATGACCTGTGTATAATTAAAACAATATGGACAGAAGCCATCAACCACGATCCCGCACTAACATTCTTCCAAACCGGCGCCCAGGTAGGCAACAGGCCAAGTATGGGTTCATGGTTGAGTTATGGCCTTGGCAGTGAGAATAAAAACCTTCCGGCATTTTGCGTGTTGCTTTCCAAAGGAAAGGGCAACGGGCAGGGAGTTTATTCAAAACTTTGGAGTAATGGATTTTTGGATTCAATACACCAGGGTGTGCAATTCAGCAGCGGCGAAAACCCGGTATTGTACCTGAACAATCCGGACGCGATTGATAAGGCTGATAGACGAAAAATGCTTGATAAGGTTGCAGAATTGAACAGTGCTTCTTACCAACAGTTTGGTGATCCTGAAATAAATACCAAGATTCAGCAATATGAAATGGCATTCCGTATGCAGACTGCCGTGCCGGAAATTACCGACATGAGCAAAGAGCCGGAATCAATCATTAAATTATATGGCCCTGATTGCCTTGTTCCGGGAACATACGCAGCAAACTGCCTGCTTGCGCGTAAATTGAGCGAGAACGGCGTACGCTTTGTGCAGTTGTACCACCAGGGATGGGATGCACATGGCGATTTACCCGGACAAATAAAAGGCCAGTGTAAAGATGTTGATCAGGCTAGTGCTGCATTGATCACCGATCTTAAACAACGTGGATTGCTGGATGAAACACTTGTTATATGGGGTGGCGAATTTGGCCGCACCAATTATTGCCAGGGAAAATTAACGCTCGATAATTACGGAAGGGACCATCACCCAAGATGTTTTACCGTATGGATGGCGGGTGGCGGCGTTAAGCCGGGTGTATATGGTGAAACAGACGAGTTTGGCTATAACATTGCCAGCAACCCTGTGCACGTGCATGACTTCCATGCAACAATTTTGAACCAGATGGGATTGGATCACGAAAAGCTCACTTTCAGGCATTTGGGTAGGCGCTACCGCCTGACAGATGTTGCAGGAAAAGTAATTAAAGACCTGATCGCTTAAAACAATATCACGAACCACTCTTCAACACAACAAAAATTATGAACCGCAGAAAATTCTTACAACAGACCTCTTTTGCTGCCGGCGGCATTTTGATTATGCAGGACCTATTTGCAAAAGATAAAGGCAAAGTATACGGCTATAACAATATGAGTTATACGTTGGATACTGCATGGAGCAAAGCTAATCCCACGCAATATCCGGTGAATGACTGTCATGAAATGGTTCAGGATAAGCATGGCCGCATTTTCCTGCTTACCAACGAAACAAAAAACAACATTCTCGTTTATAGCACCAAGGGTAAATTATTAGAATCCTGGGGGCATGAATTTCCCGGTGCTCACGGGTTAACGTTACATAACGAAAACGGTACTGAGTATTTATATATTACGGATACGGCAAAGCACCAGGTGTATAAAACAACAATGGATGGCAAGATCCTGTTAACGATCAGTACGCCAATGGATCCGGGGATCTATAAAAAACCGGAAGAGTTTGTTCCTACCGAAACGACTATTGATGAAAACGGAGACATATTTATAGCCGACGGTTACGGTGCGCAGTATGTATTGCAGTACGACAGCAAAGGAAACCTGAAGCACTATTTTGGTGGAAGAGGTGATGGCGATGAGCACCTGGATAATGCGCACGGCATTGTGTTCGATAAACGTAGCGGCGAGACAACCTTGCTTGTTACAGACAGGACGCGCAATTGCTTTAAACGTTTTACAAGAGAAGGAAAATTGCTTGAAGTGATCAAATTGCCTGGCGCATGCGTATGCCGCCCTGTGATTCACAAAGATCATATATATGCAGCTGTATTGCGTTCCCCAGACATGAAACTGGAAGGTTCAGGCTTTGTTACTATTCTGGATAAAGACAATAAGGTGGTAAGCAACATTGGCGGAAGCCAGCCCGAATATGTAAACGGCGTGTTGCAACCAATGAAGCAGACTGAAAAAATATTCGTGCATCCGCATGACGTATGTGTTGACAGAGATGAAAACCTGTACGTTGCGCAGTGGGCATCCGGAAAAGTTTATCCGTATAAATTAAAGAGAACAGCATAAAACTAAAGTACGAAGTGCGAAGTACGAGGTGCACATGTTCTAGCCTGTTCCAAAAACGAAATCAGGCTTAGTTTCTGCACTTACGTTTTTCGTTCTTCGTACTTTTTTGTTTCATATTAATGTGTCACGATTATTAAGTACTGCTGAATTTAGGTACTTAGTACTTCGTAACTCGTACTTTACACAACTCCCTTGCTTTAGATTTCATGAAGATCAAAAAACTTGTAGCGGCGTCCCTTCTTCCATTAAACATCTTGTTGTTTTTTCTGCTGGTGTTTAGTAGCAGGTTAGTAGTACCATCATGGTTGCAGGTGATAGGCCGTATGCATCCGTTGGTGTTACATTTTCCCATTGTATTGGTTTTACTGTATGTAGCGTGGCAACTTTTCGCCTCGGAACAATTAAAATCGCATCAATGGTATAAAGAAGTAACCGAGATATTGCTGCTTGTCGCTGCTCTTACAGCTGCCGTTACAGCTTTAATGGGGTTATTCCTTTCGAGGGAGGCGGGCTATGATTCTGATGCAATAGCATGGCATAAATGGCTGGGGGCATCTACCTCTTTTGTTTTGTTTGCATTCTATTCATTCAGGCTGAGGATAGAAGGAGGCGGATTGTTTTCCTATGCATCTGCATTGTCCATTGCAGTTTTGATCGCAATTGCTTCGCACCTCGGAGCCAACATCACGCACGGTGAAAACTTTGTTCTAGCCCCGGTAACACCTGACAAGAAAAGGCAGGTTGCTGCTTTAGAAGACGCTGTTGTGTATGCGGACCTTGTTCAGCCTATACTTGAAAGTAAATGTATGGGTTGCCATAATAGCAGCAAGGCCAAGGGAGAGTTGGTAATGGATACAAAAGAGCTGTTATTGAAAGGTGGAAAAAACGGAAAATTGTGGGATTCCGGCAGGGCTGACCTCGGTTTAATGATGCACCGCATTCATCTGCCTGAAGAAGAAAAAGAACATATGCCGCCTGCAGGTAAACCGCAGTTAAGTATTGAGGAAATGTCTGTATTATATGGGTGGATAAAAGGCGGATCTTTATTCGACAAAAGGGTTATAGACCTTCCTGAAAATGATACATTGCGCATTCTTGCTACAAAGGTTTTAAAACAATCAACCGATGAGCAATATGATTTTGCCGCAGCGGATGAAAAGCAGATCCAAAAGCTTACAAACAACAATCGCATTATATCCCAGGTGGCAATCGGTTCTCCGGCTTTGGTCGTAAACTTCTATAACAAGCCTTTTTACAATACCAAACAGCTGGAAGAGTTGAAGCCTTTGGAAAACCAGGTAGTAGAACTTAACCTGGAGAACATGGGCGTGAAGGATGAAGATTTAAAGGTTATCAGCAGGTTTAAAAATCTTAGAAAACTGAATCTGAACTTTACTTCCGTAACGGGGAAAACACTTGGGGAACTGAAAAACCTTCAATTCCTCAAAAGCCTTTCGCTCTCGGGCACTACTGTAAAACCGGGAGATCTTACATCACTTATTGCATTGCCAAAACTTAAAACAGTGTATTTGTGGAATACATCCGTAGTTTCAAAAGACGCGGAATTCCTGGCATCGAAAAATAAAAACATCAGTTTCCAGACTGGTTTCAAAGGTGATACTGTAGTGTTAAAACTAACGCCGCCCATTTTTCAGAATGAACAGCCCATTATAACCGCCAAGCCATTACCGCTGGACTTAAAGCAGTATGTAAACGGCACAACGATCCGTTACACACTGGATGGAAAAGACCCGGATAGTGTAAGCTCTCCGGTATACGACAAAAATGTCGTGTTGAAAGAAGACGTTACGGTTAAAGCAAAAGCTTTTAAACCGGGATGGATCAGCAGCGACATTATACAGGAACATTTTTTCAAGACGACTTATGTGGCAGACAGTGCTGTTCTTATTACTCAACCAGATGCCCGATATAAAGGTGCCGGTGCTAAAACATTGATCGATCTGGATAAAAGTGACCTGAATGGCGGCAGCGGTAAATGGCTGGGCTACCGCGACAGTACAATGGTTGCCGTGATGATGTACAATAACCCGGTGGACGTGAAAAACGTTACCATAAGCCTTCTCCGAGATATTAACGGGTATATTTTCCCGCCGATGCGCGTAGAAGTATGGGGAGGAACGAATGAAAAAGATATGGCGCTGCTGAGCAGGCAGGAACCAAAGCAACCAGAAAAAGCACAAGGGGAAAGAGAGAATATTTCCGTTTCATGCGACTTTAAGCCCACCTCGGTAAAATGCCTGAAATTGGTATTGGTACCCGTTGGCAAACTTCCTCAGTGGCATCAGGGCAAGGGAAGCAAAGGCTGGATTTTTGTGGATGAGGTCTTTGTGAACTAGGGGATATTAATTTTCATTGATAGCCAGGAATGCGCGAACAATAACGTTTGTTGATTGTTAGGAAGTTAAATACGGTTCTGCAGCCAAACACAGCATGCTAACCTCATTCATCCTAAAATTTCAAATAAACGTTATGTTCAAAAAGCTGCTTGTTGCAACTATAGCCCTCGCGTTTTATACCGTTTCACACGCGCAAAGCAACCGATGTGCCTTTGAAAACCTGTTTACCATTAAGCCTGGCATGAACAAGCCTGCCGTAATAGACACTATCAATACTAAGTATAGCAATGTAGTACTGGCAAAGACCGAGTCTGAAAAAAGGCCGCCCTACGGTACTAGTGGTGGCGACTCGATTGTTCTCGAAACGATTACTTACAAAGCAAACGGCGTTCGGATACCATGCTTTAGCGGCAACAACAACGTGTTAAGAATGGACTTCGCCGACGATAAACTGTACAAAGCCTACATTGGAACCGAATACTCACAAATGAAATACCCGGACCTGATGAGTAATTTCAATGCCCTTAGAGCCAGCATCAAAAAATCCTGGAAATTTGAGCACGAAGTGAAAGTTTCAGGAAGCAATGTTGAAGGCTTTGGCTACTCGTACACTAAAACACAGGAAAAGACCAACAAGCCGGAAACATGTACACTTCAATATGTAAAAATTAAAGGCAGTTCCCCTTCAGCCGACAAATACATCCTCGAAGTAATCTGGGCCAACCTGCAAAATACAAGGATGGAGGGATCGGCGTATTGAGTAGAGGTATCAGGTGTCAGGCTTGAGGTTTAAGGCTTGAGGTTTAAGGCGTGAGGGAAGAGATTCTTCGCACTCAAACACATTTTTTCAAAAGGTACTTTGTAATCCTTCTGATAAATTACCAGCTCTGCGCATCAATGAGCTACGTGTTCTTGTTATATCGTTTCCGGTGACTGATAGTTGACAGTTATCAGCAGTCAGCTTTCTAAATAAGCACAATCTTTGTCAGAGTAGTATTTTCAATTCTATTTTTTAAATAAATAACACATAGATCTTCTCCAGTTCTCGCGCCCGAATACTTCGGAAATCGTACTTTGTACTTATCCCACACATCGTACACCGTACATCTAACATCGTACATAAAAAGCCTTACATTTACGCCAGTTAAACATTAGCTATGGCACAAATTAAAGTGATAGGGAAGAGAAAAAGAATAGCATTGGTTGCACACGATCATAAAAAATCTGACCTGATAGACTGGGTTATATACAATAAGACTGTATTATCCAGACACGAACTATGTGCAACCGGAACAACCGGCCGCATGGTGGAAGATGCATTAGACAGGCCGATAAAAAAGCTGTTGAGCGGGCCTCTTGGCGGCGACCAGCAAATTGGTGCTATGATTGCCGGCGGTGAAATAGATGTGTTGATCTTTTTCTGGGATCCTATGTCATCGCAGCCGCATGACAGCGATGTAAAAGCTTTGTTGAGATTAGGGGTTGCATGGAATATTCCTATGGCTTGCGACCGTGCCACCGCAGATTTTATTATGACTTCTCCGTTTATGCACGAAGAATATGAAACCATTATTCCTAATTATAACGAATATCTCAAAAGGCCTATAGAGGAAACCATGTAATAACAGAATTGTCCGATGCTGATTTCTCGGCATTGTGCCAACTTTCCCGCAATTTTTATACTATTCATCCCAAGCTTCGATGCATATGAGCCAGGTAATACTCCGCCAATGGAAACGAGAAGATGCGCAACAGCTCGCCCATATCGCCAACAACAGGAATATCTGGAACAACGTAAGGGACAGGTTGCCCAGTCCGTATACAGTCATGGACGCATTGCAGTGGATCAATCATTGCATGGCCGAAAAGCCGCTCCTGAATTTTGCGATAGAATATGATCAGAAAGTGGTAGGAAGTATTGGATGCGTTTTAAAAGAAGATGTATACCGCAAGAATGTTGAAATAGGCTATTTTGTTGGAGAACCATATTGGAACAGAGGTATTGCCACTGCGGCTGTAAAGGAAATGCTGGTGTACATACAAAAACAGTTTAATGTGGTCCGTATTTATGCGGAAGTATTTGAACACAACAAGGCATCTATGGAAGTATTGAGACGAAACGGTTTTTACCTGGAAGCTATCCGTCGCAAAGCCGCCATCAAAAACAATATATTGATGGATGACTATATATGGGTGAAACTGGTGTAAGGGCTTTTTTGCAATTGAAAATTGACAGTTGAAAATTGACAATGAAGTGAAGTAGCGTTAACGCCCATTTTTTTGTGTAATAAGAAACGGGAGGCCTGCATTTAATGAAAACTAATGCAGTAGATGTTTTGCTCGTTTTGAATTATCAATTCTCCATTTTCTATTCCTCAAATTTGGTATATTTATCTTCAACCTTCTGCCCGATTAAATCAAGCAAACGAAACCATAACTGCATGAAAAAAATAATTCTTGGTGGAGCATGCATAGCCGCAAGCATATTGTCTGCATCTGCGCAAACACAGTCAATAGCAGGGTTTACAGAACAGTCAGGCACACAACAAAAGCAAACCGAGGCATCTTTCAACAAGGGGCTAAGCGCGGAGAATATCGGCGCTACAATAAAACACTTTTCCGACAGGCCGCACAATATCGGTTCACCCGCTGGCAAACTGTATGCAGAACAGATTGCTGCAAGGCTGAAAGAATATGGTTTTGAAACAAATATTGAAACATACCAGGTGTTATTTCCCACGCCTAAAACAAGGTTGCTGGAAATGACGTCCCCCACAGTATATAAAGCTATTCTCAAAGAACCGGCATTAAAAGAAGATGCAACAAGCGGACAGGATGGCCAGTTGCCCACCTATAATGCATGGAGCGCTGATGGCGATGTTTCGGGAGATCTGGTATTTGTGAACTACGGATTACCCGCCGATTATGATGAACTGGCAAGACTGGGTGTTGATGTCAGGGGAAAAATAGTGATCGCAAAATATGGGCAAAGCTGGCGTGGCATTAAGCCAAAAGTTGCACAGGAGCATGGTGCAATAGGATGTATTATTTATTCAGATCCAAAAGATGATGGTTATTTCCGAGGAGATGTTTATCCAAAAGGCGCATTTAAAAATGAATATGGTGTTCAGCGTGGTTCTGTGATGGATATGGTTGTATACCCGGGCGATCCCTTAACACCAGGTATTGGTTCTACAAAAGATGCACAAAGAATAGCCTCTCATACTGAGGCTGTCAATTTGCTCAAAATACCGGTCCTGCCCATCAGTTATAAAGATGCACAGCCACTGTTAGCCGCTTTGGAAGGCCCGGTTGCACCAGCCGCGTGGCGCGGAGCATTACCGTTTACTTACCATATTGGCCCCGGCAAAACAAAAGTGCATTTAAAACTGGAATTCAACTGGAACACCGTTCCTTGTTATGATGTTGTTGGAAAAATAAAAGGCGATCAATATCCCGACCAATGGGTTGTCCGCGGTAATCACCACGATGCCTGGGTAAATGGTGCTGCTGATCCTTGCAGCGGCCTGGCATCGATGCTTGAAGAAGCCAAAAGCATTGGTGCTTTATTAAAAACCGGATGGAAACCCAAACGCACTTTGGTGTATTGTGCATGGGACGGAGAAGAACCTGGTTTGCTGGGTTCAACTGAATGGCTCGAAGACCATCAACAAGAGCTTCAGCAGAAATGTGTTGTATACATTAACACCGATAACAACGGACGTGGCTTTCTGGATGCAGCCGGCTCACATGCCTTGTCGCCATTAATGGATGGTGTGGCCAAAGATGTAATCGATCCCCAGACAAAAGTCTCCCTCTTTGAAAGAGCCAATGCAAGACAGGTTATACATGCGTCTTCGCCCAAGGCGAAAAAAGATGCGTTGAATAAAAAGGAACTTGATTTGGGTGCGCTTGGCTCCGGATCGGACTACTCATCATTCCTGCAACATGCCGGAATTCCGTCTTTAAACCTCGGCTTTGGCGGCGAGGATGAAGGCGGCGAATACCATTCCATCTACGACTCCTACGACGACTACACAAGATTTAAAGATCCTGGTTTCGCCTATGGGCTGGCACTTTCACAAACTGCCGGCCTCGCTGTGTTGCGAATGGCTAATGCGGATGTGCTGCCGTTTAATTTTGTATCGCTCTATAAAACCATCAACGGTTATGTAACTGAGTTGCAATCGATGGTAGATGATATGCGGGACGCAACGGCAACCGAGAATGAAGTGATAAAAAAGAAACTCTACCAGCTTGCGTCAGACCCGAAAGAGGTATTCAATCCCGCGGCTGCAAAAGAGCCAGTTCCTTATATTGATTTTTCAGGATTGAAAAACGCTTTGGACAACCTGCAAAAAGCTGCGGATAGTGCAAGCTCATCCTCTAAAAAAATGTTGACGGCCGGAACTTCCGCATCCGCATTTAACAACAAACTTTACCAGGCCGAACAATCGCTTTTACTACCTGACGGCCTTCCACGCCGAAGCTGGTTCAAGCACAGCATTTATGCACCGGGCTATTATACGGGTTATGGAGTTAAAACAATGCCAGGAATTCGCGAGGCGATTGAGCAGCGTAGCTTTAAAGAAGCACAGGAGCAGATTAATGCGGCGGCGGGTGCCGTTAATAGGTTGGCGGAATACCTGGGGAAGTTGTAAGTTATACGTGGTACGTTATACGTTTGTCGGGCTGAAACACTTCGTTTTTTCAAATGAATGTTGTGCCGATATTTTTCATTGTCAATAAACGTACAACGTATCACTTAAAACGTACAATGCACTACTTAAAACGTACAACGTTTCCTACCTTCGTAGCATGCCGTTTAAATTACATGCTCCTTATACGCCGAGTGGCGACCAGCCTTCGGCAATAGCACAATTAACAGAGGGAATATTAAGTGGTGAAAAGTATCAAACCTTATTGGGCGTAACAGGTAGTGGTAAAACCTATACCATGGCCAACGTTATTCAAAACGTGCAGCGGCCAACGCTGGTGCTTACGCATAATAAAACATTGGTGGCACAATTGTATGGCGAGTTTAAACAGTTCTTTCCCGATAACGCCGTAGGCTATTTTGTTTCTTATTACGACTACTACCAGCCGGAAGCGTACATGCCGGTAAGTGATGTTTACATTGAAAAAGATTTAAGCATTAATGAAGAATTGGATAAACTGCGCTTGCAGGCCACTTCCGAACTACTTACTGGCCGAAGGGATATTATTGTTGTGGCAAGTGTTAGCTGCATCTACGGTATAGGTAATCCAACGGAATTTGAGAACGGGATTGTACGCCTCCAAAAGGGACAGATGATTTCCCGTCAGGGGTTCCTTCACTCACTTGTAAATAGCCTTTATACCAGGACTCAAATAGAATTCAAACGCGGTACTTTCCGTGTAAAAGGAGATACCGTAGATATTAACCTGCCTTATGCTGACTATGGCTATCGCATTACTTTTTTTGGAGATGAAATTGAGGAGATTGACCGAATAGATGTAAACACGAGCAAGCGAATTTTGGGCTTGGATGAAGCCGCCATTTTTCCTGCTAATCTTTATATAGCGCCAAAGGACAGGATGCAACAGATCATGCACGAGATTCAGGATGAAATGAGACTGCAGGTGGAGTATTTCAAAAACATCGGCAAGCCTATTGAAGCGCAGCGGTTAAAAGAAAGGGTGGAATACGATCTTGAAATGATGCGCGAACTGGGGTATTGTAACGGTATTGAAAACTACTCAAGGTTTTTTGACGGCCGCCAGCCCGGCACGAGGCCATTCTGCCTGTTGGATTATTTTCCGAAAGATTTTCTTTGTGTGATAGATGAAAGCCACCAGACCATTCCGCAGGTTGCCGGTATGTACGGTGGCGACAGAAGCCGTAAGCTGATATTAGTGGATTATGGCTTCCGCCTTCCGAGCGCGATGGACAACCGGCCACTGAATTTTCACGAGTTTGAGAACATTGTGGACCAGACCGTATTTGTGAGCGCAACGCCCGGAGAATATGAACTGGAAAACACGGGAGGTGTGGTAGTTGAACAGGTTGTAAGGCCGACAGGTTTGTTAGATCCTCCCATCGAAATAAGGCCAAGCGTAAACCAGATAGATGATCTGCTGGAAGAAATTGATAAGCGCGTAACGAAGGGAGATCGAGTGCTTGTAACGACGCTTACCAAACGCATGGCGGAAGAGATGGATAAGTATTTGCACCGTATCAACATCAAATCAAAATATATTCATAGCGACGTGGATACGCTGGAGCGCGTAGAGATACTGCGCCAGCTGCGTCTTGGTGAGATTGATGTGCTGGTGGGCGTTAACCTGCTTCGTGAGGGCCTTGATCTTCCCGAAGTATCATTGGTTGCAATACTTGATGCTGATAAGGAAGGCTTTCTCCGTAATGAAAAATCATTGACACAAACGGCGGGCCGCGCGGCACGTAACGTTGATGGTCTGGTGATCTTCTACGCAGATAAAATGACCGACAGTATGCAGAAGACCATCGACGAAACCACCAGGCGCCGTGAGATTCAGATTGCACATAACCAGAAATACGGGATTACTCCGAAGACAGTTTCCAAGAGTAAGGAGCAGGTGTTTGCACAAACATCTGTGTTGGATATTAAAGGATTTGATGTGAAAAGCCCTTACGCTATTCAGGGCGATCAGGACATTGTTCGCAATGCAGCGGCGGAAGAACAGGAATTATACAAGACAATTCCGCAGATGGAAAAGGCGATTAACAAAGTGAAGAAGGATATGGAAAAAGCAGCACGCGATCTTGATTTTATTGAGGCGGCAAGGCTGCGTGATGAAATGTTCCGCTTGCAGAAAGAATTGGAAGTGATGAAGTAAGTGAATAAAAGTATGTGTCCTACGTTTTCAAAATGTAGAACACATACTTTTAAAATCATAACACCTTAATCAAAAACGTCCCTGCCATGAGAATATTAATTCTGTTGTTCTTGATCAGTTCAGCTGCAGCCGGCCAAACCGCACGTGCATTTATTCCCAAAGGCAATACGCCGTATAAAAAATACCTGTTCTATTTACATGGCCAACTCATTACCAACGTAGGTGACAACGCGATTAACAATGGCGCACCGGAATGGGGGAGATACGAATATTCTATTATTCTCGACTCGCTTCAACATCGCGGCTTTAATGTGATCAGTGAAAAAAGAATGCCAGATGTAAACGATTCGGTTTATATAACCAGGTTGGCAAATCAAATTGATACCTTGCTTAAAACCGGTGTAAGTGTTGATAGCATCGTTGTAGTTGGCGCGTCTGCAGGCTGGCCCATTGGTTTATTTGCATCCTACACTTTAAAAAACAACAAGCTTCATTTTGTTATGATGGGCGGATGTTGGCCAGAGACTTACAAGGACTTCAGTGGAATTCAATTATATGGCAACTTCCTCTCCATCATTGAGAAATCTGACAAGCATGGCACTTGTTTCCAGGTCTTTGAAAATCAGCCGCACATTACTTCTCACAAAGAAATTACACTAGACACAGGCCTTAGTCACGGATTCTTTTATAAGGCAAGAAATGTTTGGATGGATCCGATTGTAGATTGGTTAAAAGGAAAGCAACTTCAATAAGATTGATGACAATATGCTGATGAGATTCAGCCAATTTCGCAAGCGTTCTAATAAATCTTGCAACCCAAAAGCCTTAGCGGAGCCGGATGCTTTGAAACCAATCACCACTAAACGGGCTTGTTTTTTAATCAAACAGATTGGGGTTTTCTTCTTCCCACTTCGTCGCGGCAGCTATTTGGCGCAATCGCGCAGCAGCTCTTTCTTCGGGTGTTAACTTCATCCATCTTTCAAGCAAACGCCTATCGGCTTCTTGTGCTTTTTGTCGCACGCTGTCCGGTAGTTCGTCTTCTGGGCTTGACTGAAAAATCGGATTCCCATTTTGCATCGTAAGGTTGTTTTAAAAGCTGCTGGAAAATAATTTATTGCTTTCGCAATTTTTTTTGATAATCGCTCTAAACGGCGGTATCAGAACAACTGAACAGAATAATTCATGTTGTTCATTTTCAAAAGTCATTACTTACTTACATGCAGAGGAGTTGACGGATATTTTTCGTCTCCCTTTGCATCAAACCACAATATTCTATTCATTAAATCGTCTTCACCGCCATCAACATCTTTAAATACTTCAGTAGCAGAAAGTTTTGCATAGTAGGAAGCTTTTCCTTTCAATGCCGCTAATGGCTTGTTCATGCTGTCTAAAGGAATTTTATTTTGGATGTATGTGTATGTATAATTTGTTTTTTTATTGGTAAAGCAGTCAAACATGGGCGCGGCTGTGGCATCAATTACGTTCATAGGTGGTATACCCAATATTTGCTCTATCGTTCTTACCATGCCCGTTTGATTGTAATTGGTATGGACCGTTTTGTTCAAAACGGAATAAGGACTGATTACAGCCCCAATGGTTCGATAAGGTGAAATATGGTCCCAACCAGATTGTGAATCATCCTCGGTAATGAAGATGACGGTTGAATCCCAAAACCGGCTATGGGTTATTTGATCTACTATTTTCCCAAGAGCGAGGTCATTATCTGCTACCATTGCTTTTGGTACAGGGAAATTTGGGGACGTGCCAGCTGTGTGATCGTTGGGTAACGAAAGAACTATCAGCTCCGGCAAATTGTCCCCGGCTTCCTGTTCATATTGTTTCCATTCATTCATAAAAACTTCCGCACGTATCTGGTCAGAGAAAATAAAATTATCGCAGTCAGGATAACCGGGAGAAATGATGGGCCTTATCCTGGCAATTGTTGTTGTATTAGTAAAGCCCTGCTCTTCATGGTTAAGGTAGCGATTGTAAATATTGCTCCATGTTAGTTTTTTGTCATAATTAGTCAGGCAGGCTTCACCATAAATCCGGACTTTTTTACCATGATCAAGCGCATTATTCCATATAAAACCACTTTTGTTATATACTAATGCATCTTCCTGGCGGTGGGGATAACTTCTAAACCATGCCCGAACATTTTTTTCAACATAATCAGATGCCATCGCCGCGTCAGTCCATTGATGGCCTTCTGCTGAAGATTTGCCGGAAGCATAATAATTATCCATCAGCGAAAAATCTTTTGCAAGTTTATGTTGATTAGGTGTTACACTGTCTCCGTAAACGCATAATTCAGGCATTCCTCTTCCTTCCGAAAGATCTCCATATACCTGGTCGTAGGTTTTATTTTCTTTAATGATATAGATAACATGCTTAAAAACAGAAGGCTCTCCAATTCTTTCCGGTACAGGTTTGGGTGCAATATTTTTTCTTGCAGGTAAATTGGTTATTGCAATTCTGAAAAATAAATTTTGCTCCCGTACTTTCTGTGTATATGCTTTCAATTGTTTATTAGAAGGAGTTGGTATAATGCTAACTGAAGCCAAATCGTTGTGGATAGCGTAAGCGTTTACAAACGAACCACCAATTGCATTATTATTATTGTTCGATGCTTTTGTTTGCAATAAAACGTGAGGGCCTTTTGCTTCAATATTGGCAACGTATAAATTGTTATCCAATATCACAATTCCACCAGGGTAGGCTTGTGTAGGAATGTATCCTTTCACAACAGTTTCACCTACGCCATTGGCAGAAACGTTTGCGCCGAGTTTCACAACACAAACCGCATTATCCCACCCGTTGGCCACATATAATGTTAATCCCCTTTCATCCAGTTGCAACGCATTTGGGCTGCTTCCATAATAGGTAGTACTACCCTGAAATAAACCTACGTTAATAGAATCTTTAATTTTTTCTTGTTGTACATCAACCACGGTTATGTAATCACTATTGCCATTAGCTACGTATAAGTAGCGGTTATCCTTACTATTAACAATTGCATTTGGATGAAGGCCAAGCGGTAACTCGTTTAGCATTTTTCCGCTTTCAATATTAATGACAGATAAACTTCCTCTTGATGTCGCTCCCGTAACCGGATTGGTGTAGGCTTGTCCCCATGGTGTGCCTGCAGACTCAATACTGCTATCCGTTACCAATGGGCCAGCCCAGTTGGTGACATAAGCCTTATCATTTACAATGGTCAAGCCATATGGAGCAACCCCGGTAGATGCGGTCCACATCACCTGCTTATCTGTAAATCTTATTTTCAGCAACTGGTTATTTCCATTTAATACTACATACAGATAGGGAATCGCGCTTTCAAACCGTATAGCGATATCATTAGGTATTGCCGATTTTGCCGGAGCAACCGTGGCAATCGGAATATTGGTTACATTATCAATACTATCTCCTTTATACTCAGCAATCATTACCGCAGCCTTGTTATTACCACCGCCGGCACTCCATACTATGTACTCGTGTCCATCATAACCAAAAGATTTTATACCTGAGTAGGTACTCATAAAGCCTTTATACCGGTTGTCTTTTTGAAAACTCCATTGGGTTGTTATTTTTTTAGTTTTGCTATCCAGGACAGAGATTCCATAGCGGTCTTCGACAGCAACATATCTATTGCCGGGTAAGACTGTTAGATCCAAGGCATGGTTTTCTAAGTCTGGGTTACCATAGGTAATTACTTTGCCGGCAGATTTGATTAATCTGTTAAATGGCATCTCTGTTAACGAATCATTCTCGCTGTAGCTTTCACGGCTCTTTGTTTGGTAAGAAGGTTGAGCGGCCATTGTTAAGCAAATGGCAAGTGAGCAGCAGAGAAAAAAAATGTATTTCATAAAATTTCTTTAGTGAATATATTTTTCAATTTTATCGAAAGCAGTTGCCGGCATTTTTATGCGAAAAAGGATTGACAATTTACGTAAGTTGATTGTGATTTTAGTTGAACGACTTATTTGTTTTGTCAATCCGGAATTTTCGGGATTTATTCCACCATAAACCCGTACTTTTTATAAATCTCTTTACCTTTTCCTGTCGTAATAAATTTCAGAAAAGCATTGGCTGCTTCCTTATGCGGCGCGTTTTTCAGTACACCTGCAACGTATTCTGTATAAATGTTCTCTTTCTCCGGTATTTCAACAATTTCTACCGGGTGGTTGATCATCTTCTGGTAATATGCCTCAGTATACCACACCGGGCCGGCATCAACGGTTTTATTTAAAACAGCCAGTGGTGTTTCACGATGGTGAATAGCTGTCAGGATTGTAGTGCCATTCTTCACTTTGTCGTCCATAATGGCTTTGCGAAGTGCAGCGCCGCCGGCTTGTTCATAAGCCAATTCGATTCGTTTACCAACACTTTCATGCGCCGGATTAGGCATGCTGATCCGCACGTCCTTCTTGCCAAAATCTTTAAAGGATTTTATTTGCAAAGGATTATCCTTGTAGGTCATAATCGTCAGTTTGTTTTTTGCATAAATATGCATGGTATCAAACCAACCTTCCTTTGCATGTTCTTCCATTTTGTTTTTACCATCGGAGAAGATATCCGGTGCAAGGCTTATTCGCAGATTGCCCATCACCAGTGTTTTTTCCTTTAGCTGTTTGGCAAGAATTCCTGGTGGCAGGGTTTCAACAAATATGCGCGTGTACTGCGGATATTCTTTTTTGAAGGCCTCAAGTAACTCATCCAGTACCATAAACTGATTACCTGCAAAGAATACGACAAGCTGCGGATCGTTAATATCGCCAAAAAGATCAGGCACATTGTCTATTCCCGGTACGGTAAAATTAACGCCTCCTGCGGGTGGTGTGTTCCATGGCGGATCAAAGCGATGGTCATTTTTTGTTTGCTGAGCGTTTATTGTAATGGCGAATAAGAAAAATAAAATACTGATACTGCTCTTTTTCATGTACGTTCTCTTTTATGGTTTGATAATTGTCCAGCCTTCCTGCTCACGGATGATCAGCTCGCCATTGCCGCTGGGAACGATGGCTATAAAATTATATAAAGAATCGCGGTTGATATTTCTTTCTTTCAGCGTGTTATTGCATTGCGCTACAATGACGCCTTTTTCAACAAGTTTTTTGAGGTCTTCTTCATACTTGCCGTTTTTAAGATACGCGTTAGAGCCACCGGAAAATGTGATCAGTTCAACCTGTAATTTCCCTGCCAGGCGCGAATCCGTCAGTGCATTGTTGATATTGCGGAAGGTTTTTTCGATGATGTGCGGATCATTCTGATCCAGTTGATAAATGGCTTTGTACTGTTTTTTTGTAGCAGAGGCACCGGAATAACGGCTGTTTCTTTCCAACGCATTGTCTTGTGCCTGCAGCTGAATTGCGGCCAAAAGCAACGCGAATGAAGTAATGATGGTGATTTTTTTCATGTGTCGATATTTAAAAATTATTAGAATAGTTGATCGGTAACAATTGAAAACCGGCCATGGTTGGCGGGAGAGACGCAACTTTTTTTGATCTTTCTGTGATGATGATTTTTTATTACACAGAGAAAGCCAGGAGAAGACATAAAGTTGCACACAGATGTTCGTCTGTCTCGGAAGGATTCCGATTTAGCAACATGCCCTTATTTGCAAATTTGCAGTGATTGTCAACTGTCAAATTTCCTCGCCTAAACAGCATCGGCAGGGTAGGAATTGTCAATTAGTTTTAAACGGCCCCAGCTTATGCTGAGCCAACGATAAAGTATCATTATATGGCGGATAAGGGCAATCCTGGGGCTTTTTGCTTAAATCCGGATAGTCTTTTTCTTTGTGCGCCTTTACCGGCCTTTTGAAAGAATTAATGTAGGCGGCAACGTCATATGCTTGCTCGTCCGTCAGCAGCGGTTTATCGTGTGTAACACCAAATGGCATATTCGCTTTAATAAATTTGGCAGCAGTTAACAGCCGGCTCATTCCCGCGCCGTCGTTATAAGAATCGTGTCCCCATAGCGGCGGATAAATATAACCTTCCCCATCACCAGGTACGCCATTTCTTTTTCCCTCGCCGTTAGCGCCATGGCAGGTAACGCAGGTAGTCGTAAATACAATTTTTCCTTTGTCAGGGTCGGCGGCACGTGCAGGAACTTTTAGTTTCATAAAACCCTGCCCGTTAATACGGCCTTTCTCCCCAACACCATTACTTAGATAAGTTATGTAGGCAACAATGGCTTTCATTTCCCGGGAAGAATTATCCAGAGCTTTACCGTTCATGCTTCTTTCAAAACAGCCGTTAATACGTTCTTCCAGGCTTTCAATTTTGTTTTCGCGCCCAATATATGTGGGAAACACTTTGGTAAGGCCGATATACGGTGCGGCAAAAGCTTTTGTTCCGGAACCAAGGTGGCAGTTTTTGCAGGCCATATTGTTGCCTGTAATAATCTTGCTTTTATCTTTTATTTCCGGCCCAAGGTATTTTTGAGTAGCGGTAATCAGGTTAAAGCCATATTGGATCAACTCGCCCTGTTCTCCTTGTGGAAAATGGCTTATGCGCTCATTCGCGCTTGTAAACAAATCGATTGAATCTTTGATAGTATGATCAGAAGATAAGGCGATACCTGTTTTTTTCTTCTCGTTAAGGCATCCACTTGCGGTAATTGCACAGATGAGTGCGAATGCCCACACTGCGGCTTTCATATCCTTTGCCAAACCCATATAAGTTTTTATCTCACCAATGTATTTCATTCCGATCTATTTTGAGATTCAAAAGTATTGCGTGTATTTATCCCCGGGAAATGGCAATATGTAATGGTATATAACCAAAAGTTATGTATGGGATTGTTGTTGAAAGGCAAACTTCATAAACAGGTTCGGTAAAGCGCTCAATGTGCCATACATGTGTGCAAAATAGAATTTGCGATGTATGTCCATGTCAGCGATGTCAATTATTGTTAGGGAACCATCTTGTAAATATCGCGTAATGGCGTGAACGGACAAAAAAGCGTAATAATTGCTATGTAATAAAAACTCTTTAATGCTTTCGGAGCTGCCCAATTGCATTTTTATGTCAAGCTCCTGCAGGTGAATGTTTTTCTCTTTCAGGCATTGTTCTATGATTTCCAACGTGCCCGATCCATTTTCGCGCATTACAAGCGGCAGTTTTTTCAGTTCGTTATAATCTTCTACTTGCAGGGTTGTGCAGTTGCTGGTAGCTGTAACTAAAACAATTTCATCCTTCAGAAAGGGGATGTATTTGATGGAATGATTGCTGGCACTACCTTCTGTAATAGCAAGATCGATCTCTTTGTCCAACAGGCCTTTTTCGATTTGCTCAGTATTTCCATTTACTAATTGCAACTGTATGCCCGGATGCCGAGCATGAAATTGCGCCAGTATAGTAGGTATTACATACTGCGAAATGGTTGTGCTGGCGCCGAGTTTGAGCAATCCTGATTCTTTTCCGTTCAGCAGGCTCAATGCATAATCAGCCTGGTTGTACTGGTCAAGGATTTTCTTTGCATGCTCTTTCAAAATTTCGCCGGCTTCAGTAAGTATAAGCCTGCCGCCATTGCGTTCAAATAAGGTAACGCCGGTTTGTTGCTCCAGCTCTTTAATGTTTTTGGTAACCGCAGGTTGGGTTATAAACAAATCGTTGGCAGCCTTCGTAAAATTGAGTTTGCTTGCGGCAGCATAAAAAACCTTCAGCCTGAAATCTGCATCCATGGGGCGAAGATAGCGATCAGCAATGAGCAATTAGCTGTCAGCTTAGTCTTGTCTTTATTCCCATAAATCACTAGTGTCAAACTCAAGGATTCCCCCAAATCCGGCATTCTAAAATCAGCGATCAGCAATTTCTACAACTATTAACATTTGTTGTATTTTGTTTATATTTAAGACATGGTAACACTAGCACTATATAATCTAAAAGGCGGTGTTGGAAAAACTGCCGCAACAATTAACCTGGCATACCTGGCCGCGGCAGACGGATTAAAAACCCTTGTTTGGGATTTAGATCCGCAGGGTTCTTCTTCTTTTTACCTGCATGTACAGCCCACAGTTAAAAATGAAACGCGTAAGCTGTTATCGGGAGAAGTTGAGATGCGCGAAGCCATTCAGGATTCGTTGTTTGAAAACCTTTGGATCCTTCCGTCAGATATTTCGGCACGCAATGCAGACGTTCAACTGGATGAAATGAAGCAGAGCAAGAAAAAGTTGAAGAACCTGTTAGCTGACATAAAACAATTTGATGTGGTGTTTCTTGATTGCCCGCCTGGCATATCGCTCCTGCATGATAATGTTTTTAACGCGGCTGATTGGGTCCTTATGCCGAATATTCCCACCACGCTTTCTATACGGTCTTTTGAAACCGTTGCTGGTTATTTTAAAGAACATGAGCTGGCGGAAAATAAGCTCAAATGTTTTTTCAGCATGGTAGACCATCGCAAAAACCTTCATCATGAAACGATGGAGAAGTTTTACAAAGACAAACTCTTTTTTAAAAACTATATTCCTTATCTCAGCGATGTTGAGAAAATGGGTGCCAGTCAGCAACCGCTCTTTGAGTATGCCAACAGCAGCTATGCTGCGCAGTGTTACAGAGATTTGTGGGGCGAGATAAAGAAGACCTGCCTGTAAATAAAAATCCTTACCTTCCTTATTCTGATATGTGGTAACACAACAATGCTGCCTCCGTTAATGCGCCCGGAAAGAATTTTTTTGAACAGGAAAATAGAATTTACATGGAGAAGAATATTGTTTCATGGTTTAGCCCTGCCTTGCAAAGAGAAATGCCAGTTGCTGTATATGGTTACTACGGATATGCATTATTAATGATTCCCACTGCAGGCGCTGATTTCCTTGAGTATGAGCGGTTTGAACTATTGCAAACCTTGCAACCTTTCATTGATGAAGGCTTATTGAAAGTATATAGTATCAACAGCATCAACAATGACAGCTGGCTGAACGGCCCAATGGAAGGTGCACACAAAGCCATTCGGCATAATCAGTTCAATGAGTACGTGTTTAACGAGGTGATACCGTATATACGCAATACTTCAAGTGAAGAAACATTTGTGTATACCTGCGGCGCTTCACTGGGTGCATTCCATTCCATGAACCTTTTTTTCAAGAGGCCGGACATTATTAACGGCGCTATCGGAATGAGCGGTGTATATGATCTTACTGAGTACACACATGGGTATTGGGATGAACAGGTATATTATAACAGCCCCGCACACTATATTCCAAACCTCTCCGATGAATGGTATTTAAAGAACATCCGCGCAAGCCATCATATTCATATTTACACGGGTGGCGGCCATCATGAAGCTCCGGAAAAAAATCAACAGTTTTCTGAATTATTGTGGAACAAAGGCATCTGGCATGACTTTGAATTGTGGGGGCATGATATACACCACGACTGGCCAACCTGGCGAATGATGCTGCCTTACATCATTAAAGAAAAGTTTAACTAATGTGAGCCGCGGCTTGTAAGTGCCTGCCACAACCGAACCTGCTGTCTTGTACCACACAAAATCCTGCAAGGAAAGAAATCTTATTACCCGGCGCTGTAGAAGTTTAAATTTTGTAACAGCCGGCTGCCTATGTTTCATTTCCTACTGGCACGGGAATGGCAATAGAGCTGTTAACAAAATGTTTTGTTGAGCGTTATTACTTAATAAAAGTCTGTTGGTAAAAGGCAAGATCATAAAGCGTATAGGGGTAGTGCTGTTAAGCACTGTTGCATTGTATATTCTTATTCTTATTGTATTAAGCATTTTGGCCAACAATAAAAAAGCGCTTATTCTCTCCAAGGTCAATAACGCCGTGCACCAATTGTTGCCCGGCGAGGCGCACATAAATGACATTGAAATAAACATGTGGCGGTATTTTCCCAAAATTGAAATACGGCTCATGGATGTATCTTACAGGGACACGGTACGTCATGAACCATTGTTTGTTGCCAAAACTATTTCTACCACTTTTAACATCGTTCAATTAATTCAACGCAATCTTGATATCCGGGATTTGAAAGTTGCAGACGGAAGTTTTCATCTCTTTACAGATTCCTCCGGTTACTCTAATAATTACCTCCTTAAACCCAAACAAAGGGAAATAGAAAGGCCGGGTAAAAAATCACAAAAAGTATTTATTGACAATGTGGAGCTGAAGAATTTTCACGTTATAATAGATCATGCTCAAAAGGAAAAGAAGTATGATATTCTTATTAAAGACATGGATGCACGAATAAAAAAAATTGACTCAGTTCTGCAAATACGGCTCAAAGAAAATTGCATGGTAAATGGCCTTGGATTTAACCTTGCTCAAGGTTCTTATTTACAAAACCAGGAGGTAGAAGGAACATTCAACATAAAATTTAACCTGCCGCAAGAAAGCCTGGAATTCAAGAACGCGAAGGCTTCTATCAATAAACAGGTATATACGCTTGGTGGCTATTTCAATTTTTCAGACAGTGGGAACTTCAGGTTAACTGCAAACACAAATAAGCTTGATTACAAGCAAGCGTTGACAATGCTCACGAATAAGATCCAGCAAAAATTAAGCATTTATCAACTGTCACAACCTATCAATGTAACCGCTGAAATTGAAGGGCCGTTGATGTATAGGGCTATACCTTTCGTTAAAGTGGAGTGGACGGCCGAAGACAACACATTGCAAACACCCATTGCAACATTTGCTAAATGCAGTTTTACGGGAAGTTATTTTAATGAACGTGTAAAGGGCATTCCCAGGACTGATCCCAATTCCGCCGTTGTGTTTAGCAAGTTCGTTGGTAACTGGGATGGTATTGAAGTGGCAGGTACAAACATTCTTATTACAGACCTTTCTAACCCAAGGCTTCAGCTAAAGCTGCAATCTACAACTGAGTTTCCGGCGCTGGATAATAAATTCAATTTACAAACGATCCGTTTTATTGAAGGTATTGCAGTGATGACTTTGCAATATGATGGCCCGCTGACTTCAAATATATCATTACTGCAAAAACTTAGTGGCGCAATACATGTGAAAGATGGGATAATTGAATATGAACCGAAGACACTTACTTTCACCAACTGCAATGGAGATATCTTATTTAATGAAAATGATATCAGCATAAACAACTTTAAATGTGACTTGAATAAAAGCCATTTTGAAGTACAGGTGCAGGGCAAAAATGCCGGCGCATATATTCAGTCGGATCCGGCAAAGGCCGTCATTGTATGCAATGTGCAGGCACCGTTTGTTGACCTGGCAGATTTTCGATCGCTATTTGGTGCAAAGAAGACATCCGGCTCTTCGCGCAAAAAAGGGCCCAAGCTGGCGAAGACGATTTTGAATGCCGACGAAATATTAGAGAATGGAACGCTTTCATTAAACATGAAAGCTGACCATATCGTTTTTGATCAGTTCGATGCAACGGCTTTTAACAGCAACATTCTTTTCAGAAAAGATGACTGGCTTGTCAATAATATTTCCCTTAGTACAGCAGGAGGCAGTTTAACTGCGAAAGGATCGGTACAGCAACCGGGCGCCACCCGGCATGATGCGAAATTTACAGTTGCGGTAAAAAACGTAAATGTGCAAAAACTGTTTTATGGTTTCAACGAGTTTGGCCAGAATGGAATTACCAGCCGCAACTTACGGGGAAACTTTACAGCAGATGCACAAGTGGCTCTGGGGATTAACAATGCGGGTTCTGTCGTGGCCAACTCAATGACGGGCACGGTGGATTTCTCTTTAAAAAACGGATCGTTGGTGAATTATAAACCGCTGGAGAATATTAAAAACTTTATTCTGCGCAACCGGGACCTGAGTAATGTAAAATTTGCCGAACTAAAAAACAAGTTGGATATTGACAGGGACAAGATCCACATTAATCGTATGGAAATTCAATCAAACGTACTAAGCATGTTTGTTGAAGGTATTTATGGATTGAACGGAAACTCTAATATACTCATACAACTTCCGCTAAGCAACCTGGGAAAGAAAGATGATAAACGCCCGCAGAACGTTGGTGTGCATTCTAAGGTAGGGCCAAGCATCTTTGTACGAGCCGTTAGCGACGATGATGGTAAGATGAAATTCAAACTTACTTTTTCTAAAAAGATCCGGAATAAAACAGGTGATAAAGACAAGGATAATGAAACCCAAAACACCAGTGAGGAGAAAAAGGATTAGCGTAGTTGAAAAGAATGTCAACATATTGAGTAGCCGTGATAAATTGTTTTTCATATAAAACCTTTGACCCGCATAAAGCCACATTATTTAATTGGCTTTATGCGGGTTATTTTTGCCTGTGCTTACAATTCAACGAGTAACCGGTTTAATAAACGACGTTCATTTAGCTGCGCAATTATTTAGTGAATATGCGCAGGAGTTAGATATTGATCTGCAGTTTCAACAATTCGGAAAAGAGCTAGACGATCCCATGAAAAAATATGGTCCGCCAAACGGAGCATTACTGCTTGGCCATTGGAATGAATTAGCTGCATGCGTTGCATTACAGAAACTGGATGATGATAACGGGCTGCGGGTTTGTGAAATGAAAAGATTGTTTGTGCGTCCCGGTTACAGGCATCATACCATCGGCAACGCACTGGTAGATGCGATTGTGCAAGAAGCCCGCATCCTTCATTATGATGTTATGAGGCTGGATACATTAAAGCGATTACAGCCAGCAATCAGGTTATACCTGAGAAAAGGTTTTGTTGAAAGAAAGCCTTACTACTTTAATCCGCTGGAAGATGTTGTATTCATGGAAAAAGATTTACGGTTGGATTAAAACATTAGCGCAATGAGCCCCCGATAAATTTATTATTCGCAGCATCATTTATATTATTCCGCCATACTGATTTTTCAAATGTGAAATTGGTGATTGTTCCGGGGATGGATTTTTTTGCCGGTGGATTACCGGTAGTTCCATCCAAAATGTAAATGGGATAACGGCCATTCGGATTCCCTTCTATAATGCTCACATCACTCATTATCAGTTTACGTGGCGGCAGGTCGAGGCCGTGGTCAGTACGATTGTCAACAAAAATGGCGTTTGAGTTCGCGCTGGTGGCGACGTGTTTAAGCGTTACGTTTTTTACTTTAAACTCGCCGTTGCCCAGTATCGTTAAGCCGCCTGTTCCGTCTTCGCAATAAATATTTTCAAATGAACCGGTAACTGCATCCTGTAGGGTGACGCAGCTTGCCTGCCCGGATCGTGCCTGTATGCCCGTATTTTTTGTTTTAAGGCCGCGAACGGAACAATTTTGCGCATTGGTAATTTGAATGCCATCCCAGCCGGTATTTTCTGCGTAGAGGTTTTCAATTGTAAGGCCAATGATCGGGCTTGGAATCTGGTTATACAATGGTTGCGAAAATGTATGGCCAATATAAAACCCTTCGTTGTTGCAGTTTTTAGCCGAACAATTCCTGATGACAATATTATTGATGGTAACAGGATAGTAAGTCTCGGGCGCGTTTTGCTTCGGGTCGTTCTTTAAAGAAAAGCCTACCGATGCATTTTCGATCTGAATATTTTCAAATGTCATGTCAGAACACAACTGCGTTTTTACACCAATTTGATTCGGCACGCCGGAAACATGCATGTTGCAAATCTTTACGTACTGGCACAAATAAATTCCAACGGTATGATTGGAGGCTCCGCCAATAGTTACACCCGGAGCGGTAGTAACAACCACGTACTTATCGGCCGTGCCTTTTATATTATATAATACAAGGCTTTTTACATCTTCTTTAATAATGAACGTATCGCCGGGCCCATAAGGTGGCGGCGTTTTTAAATAGATATTCCCGTTCATATCTGGCGACAAAATGATTGTTTCGGCAAAGCCTGTTGTAATAAGACCCAGGCACCCCAAGACAATAAGAAGTAGTGTTTTCATTCTTACATAGATTAAAGCAGGGCAGCGAATACAATCTAAAAAGCTTTTCAAGAATGCCCAAAAAATTAAACTCCTTTAACTTAACAACAACTTTTCAATTACAATTGGGTAATGTTGGTGTTCCAGCTCATGAATTCTTTGTGCCAGGCTCTCCGCGGTATCGTCCGGTAATACAGGGCATGTAGCCTGGAAAATGGTTGAACCATGGTCATATTGTTCATCTACAAAATGTACGGTAATACCGCTTTCCGCGTCTTTTGCGTTTAGCACTGCTTCATGCACAAACTGGCCGTACATGCCTTTTCCGCCATATTTAGGTAAAAGCGCAGGATGTATATTGATAATCTTTTCCGGAAAAGCTTTAATCAGCGCTGATGGAATTTTCCATAGGAAACCTGCCAGGATAATAAAATCAACCTTAAGATCCGCGAGTTCGTCTACGTATGCATTTCCACGGAAGAACTGTTCCTTTTCAATAAGAAGAGTTGGAATGTTATGCTCTTTCGCAATATTCAAAACGCCCGCACCAGGCTTGTTGCACACGATAACGGCAATTTTTACGGTCTCGGAGTTTTTAAAATGCTCAATGATCCTCCGGGCATTGGAGCCTGCACCCGATGCAAAAATGGCTAAGTTCATACAATGAATATTAAATGGGCCTGCAAGATATCTTTAAAAATAGTAACTAATGGCCGAAAGAATTGAAAGATGATGGAATAGCGCATTGTCTATTGAAAGAAAAATTATATGCGTAAATGAAGCTTTTTTACGCAAACGACATTTCCCAGTTAAAATAATTTGAATATGAAGCAAAGATCCTGAAAGAAAAGAAAAACACCTTTCGTCGGGAGGCAATATTATTATATCCGGATCAATAGGGCTTAAAAAATTCCGAACGGGTTAAGTGCTTTTTATGCATAATTATTCTCATTAATATGATTTCAGCCCGTTTTAACATTTGGCGGCTGTCTTTAAGGAAAATTTTAGAAAAATTTCCTGATTTCGGACAGCTCGCTTGCTTACACTTTTATGACAATTTTGTCATGACAATGCTGCGAATCCTCTGAAAGTCAAGCTGGGTAAGGTTAAAAAAATTTTAACCACCTTGATATTTTGTCAATATCGTGTCATATTTTTGCAGCCGTTCAGGGATATTTTTCCACATTCCAACAATTGAATTGTGAATATGACCCACAATAGAAGATTTATCAAAAACGTAGTATCAGGATTAATCGCATCGTTTGTCCTATTAATTAGTAATAAGGTGTCAGCTCAGGATGGAAAGGCGCTGTTTTCAGCAAATTGTGCCTCATGCCATTCTGTTACAAAAAAGTTAACGGGTCCTGCACTGGCTGGTGTAGAAACAAGAGGCCCCTGGGGTGATAGAAAAAAGATCCACGACTGGGTACACAACCCTGCTGGATTTATGAAATCTGACGCTTATACAGAAGGTCTTCATAAAGAATATGGCATAGTAATGACGGCATTTCCTACCCTGAACGAGAAGGAAATTGACGCAATTCTTGACTATGTTAAGGCTGAAGAAACTGCTGCTGCTGCTGCTCCTGCACCTGGTGCTGCCGGCGCTGCGCAAACAGCTGAAACTGGCGACAGCTCTCTGTTATTCGGTATCATCACACTTATCCTTGCAATCGTTGCCTTTACTTTATTACAGGTAAATGCTAACCTTCGTAAAATGGCTGATGATAAAGAAGGTATTCCTTCACATGAGCCTGTTCCTTTCTGGAGAAATAAAGCTTACATCGCATTTATCACTATTATATTATTTCTGGTAGGTGGTTACTTCACTACAAAAGGTGCCATCGGTTTGGGCCGCACAAAAGACTATCAGCCAGAGCAACCAATCTTCTTCGCACATAAAATTCACGCAGGTGTAAACCAGATCAACTGTTTGTATTGCCATGGCCCTGCACACGATGGAAAACAAGCAACTATTCCTTCTATCAATATATGTATGAACTGTCACCAGGCTATCAATGAATATACTGGTAAAGAAAAGATCTACAATGGCGAAGGAGAAGAAGTAAACGGTACTGCTGAAATTCAGAAATTATATAAATACGCAGGTTTCGAATCTGGTAAACCTTGGGATCCTTCCAAAGCGAAACCAATCGAATGGACTCGTATTCACAATCTTCCTGACCACGTATATTTCAACCACTCACAGCACGTAACTGCTGGCCAGGTACAATGTCAGACCTGCCACGGTGAAATCAACAAAATGGATGAAGTTCATCAGTTTGCTGACCTTAGCATGGGCTGGTGTATCAACTGTCACCGTACAACTGAAGTGAAATTCAAAGACAATGGTTTCTATAGTCTGTATGAAAAATATCACGACAAGTTGAAGAATGGTGAACTTGATAGCACTAAAGGCATCACTGTTGAAAAGATCGGTGGTACTGAGTGTCAGAAATGTCACTACTAATTTTGCAGGGACCGGTAGCGTGTTCCTTAGATCAAAGAGTAAATAAGAATATTGTCAGTTTTATAAATAATAATTGTCCGTTGAATCATTTCAATAGGCAATAGGCAATTAACCATCATACGTATGAGTGATAAAAAGTATTGGCAAAGTTTCGGCGAGCTGAATAACTCAGAAGCTTATCAGCAAGCTGCAAAAGATGAGTTCAAAGAAGAACTTCCTTTTGAAAGCGCGGACAATGGTTTTTTACAGGCTTCTACTCCTAGAAGAGATTTCTTAAAGTATTTAGGTTTCAGTACTGCTGCTGCCGCTCTGGCCGCCAGTTGCGAAATGCCTGTGAAAAAAGCTATTCCGTTTGTTAACAGGCCGGAAGACATTATTCCGGGTGTAGCCAATTATTATGCCACAACTTATGTGCAGGATGGAGATGTGATAAGTGTGCTGGCTAAGGTAAGAGACGGCCGTCCTATTAAAATAGAAGGTAACACCATGTCGCCAATTACACAGGGTGGTACTTCTGCAAAGGTTCAGGCGTCTGTTCTTGAGTTATACGATACAGCAAGATTACGTTTTCCTTCTATAGATAGTAAAGAAGTAACCCTTGAAGCAGTTGACAAAGCTGTTGCACAGGGACTTGGCGGAGCAGTTGTTATCTTAACAAGCTCTGTTACTTCACCAACTACCAAAGAAGTTATCACTCAATTCTTAGCTAAATATCCCGGCAGCCGCCACGTACAGTACGATGCGGTTTCCTATACCGGTTTGTTGTTAGCTAACGAAGCTACTTATGGTAAAAGAGCTATCCCTACTTACCGCTTTGATAAAGCAAAAGCAATTGTAAGTGTTGGGGCAGATTTTCTGGGTACATGGTTAAGCCCGGTTGAGTTTGCAAAACAATACTCAAAGGGTAAGAAGATAGACGAGAAGAATCCTGTAATGAGCAAGCACATTCATTTTGAAACTGTAGCTTCTACAACAGGTTCTAACGCAGATGACAGGTTCTTACATCGTCCTTCTGAAAAAGGGGCTGTAGTTCTTGCGCTGTATAATGCGATCAATGGTTCTGGTGTTAGCGGCATCAGCGATGCTAAACTGAAAGCAGGCATTGAACAGGCTGCTAAAGTTTTATCTGCTAACAAAGGTGCTGCGCTTGTTGTGAGCGATAGCAACGATACCAATGTTCAGATCGTAATAAATGCAATAAATGAAGCATTGCAGGCTGGTGGTAATACCATCGACTGGAGTGCAACTTATAACTATCGTCAGGGTGTTGATGCGGATTTTGCTAAACTGGTTGACGATATGAATGCAGGAAGCGTTAATACACTTTTGGTGTACGGTGCTAACCCCGCATACAGCTGGTTTGATGCTAAGAAATTTGCTGATGCTTTGAAAAAAGTAAAAACATCTGTTTCGTTCAACCCTAAAGCGGATGAAACGACTCAGCTGTGCAAATTCAGTATTCCTGATCACCACTACCTGGAAAGCTGGGGTGATGCAGAAGCTAAAACTGGTCATTTCTCCTTAATACAACCAACAATTCACCCATTATTTAAAACACGCCAGTGGCAGGACAGCCTTCTGAAATGGAGCGGTTCTACAACTGACTACCTGGGTTTTGTAAAAACTTACTGGTCAGCGAAACTTGGTGGCGAAGCAGGTTGGAACAAAGCACTGCAAGACGGTGTTATCGTTCCGGCTGAAGCTCCGGCTGTTGGTTCAGCTTTCAACAGCGCATCAGTAGCTACAGCAACAGCAGCAATTTCATCTGCTAAAAAATCTGACGGTGTTGAATTAGTATTATATCAAAAAGTTGGTATTGGTGATGGACATGGCGCTGCTAACCCATGGTTGCAGGAAATGCCTGATCCCGTTACTAAAGCTACATGGGATAACTACATCATCATTTCTCCTGCAATGGCAAAAAGCTTGTTGAATATTGATTTAACAAACAACGGCCAGTCAGATGCTTACGAGGTTAATCCTGATAAGAAAGTTGTAAGAGTTACCGTAAATGGAAAAGCTCCGGTTGAATTGCCGGTGTTGATCATCCCGGGTACTCATCCTAATACAGTTGGTATAGCAGTTGGTTACGGCCGCACACCAAAAGTTGGTAAAGCAGCTGAAGGTGTTGGTAAAAATGTTTACCACCTTGCATCTCTTAACGGAACTGCAATTGATTTTACAGCGTCTAACGTTAAGCTTGAATTAACTGGTGATAAATACCCGGTTGCACTTACGCAAACGCACAACATTTACGATACAAGCCAGGGTAAGCGTGTTGAGGTAATGAAAGAATTGACTTTGGCTGATTTCATTAAAAAGCCAGGTGAGATTCGTGAAGACAGAGAGAAAGAACTAGCGCCTTTCGGTGGCCTGGAAAAATTCGAAAAACAAGGAACAATCTATCCTGTTTACGATAGGCCAGGTATCAAATGGGGAATGAGTGTCGATCTTAACTCATGCGTTGGTTGTGGTGCTTGCGTTGTTGCTTGTAACGCCGAAAACAACATCCCTGTTGTAGGTAAAGAAGAAGTAGCTCGTTTCCATGATATGCACTGGATGAGAATTGACCGTTACTACAGCGGCGATATCGATAATCCAAAAGTAGTTTTCCAACCTTTGATGTGTCAGCATTGCGACAACGCTCCTTGCGAAAACGTATGTCCGGTTGCTGCAACCAACCACAGCAGCGAAGGTTTGAACCAAATGACTTACAACCGTTGTATTGGTACCCGTTATTGCGCAAACAACTGTCCGTTTAAAGTTCGTCGCTTTAACTGGGCTGACTATACAGGTGCAGACAGCTTCCCAGACAACCAGAGAGATCACATCAGCGATGTTACCATGATGATGAATGATGATCTTACAAGAATGGTGTTGAATCCGGATGTTACTGTACGTAGCCGTGGTGTGATTGAAAAATGTTCATTCTGCGTTCAACGTTTACAGGAAGGAAAACTGAAAGCCAAGAAAGATAGTCGTCAGTTGAATGACAGCGATGTAACTACTGCTTGTGCTCAGGCTTGTCCTACAAATGCAATTGTTTTTGGTAACGCAAACAGCACTGAAAGCGCTATCACAAAAACAAGACAGGAAAATCCGAACAGATTGTTCGTTTCTCTTGAGCAGTTACACGTATTACCAAACGTAAACTACCTGGCTAAAGTTAGAAATACAGTAGAAGAAGAAGCTGTAGCAGGTAAAAAAGAAGCAGAACACGCTTAGTTGGTAAGAAAGTAAGAGAATATTAAATAAGATGAATCAGTAAATCAGGGCAACCTGGTTAAAACAATAGCAGATGCATTTAAAGTACGAATCACAACTTAGAGAACCGCTGGTGTATGGTGATAAGGATTATCACCAGGTTACGGAAGATATTGTCCGTCCTATTGAGGCCAAACCTACGAAGCTGTGGTATGTTGGTTTCTTTATAGCTATAGGTTTATTGATGTTTGGTGTTTACAGCGTTTATCGTGAGGTTACTTACGGTATTGGCCAGTGGAACCTGAATAAAACCATCGGATGGGGTTGGGATATCACCAACTTCGTATGGTGGGTAGGTATCGGTCACGCGGGTACGCTTATCTCTGCTATCTTGTTGCTGTTCCGCCAGGGATGGAGAACAGGTGTAAACCGTGCGGCAGAAGCGATGACGATCTTCGCGGTAATGTGTGCCGGCCAGTTCCCGATCTTCCACATGGGACGTGTATGGATGGCGTTCTTCGTATTGCCTTATCCTAACACACGCGGGCCACTGTGGACCAACTTCAACTCTCCGTTGTTATGGGACGTATTCGCGATCTCTACATACTTTACTGTGTCATTGTTGTTCTGGTATTCTGGCTTGTTGCCTGATTTCGCTACTATCCGCGACAGAGCTAAAACTAAACTTCGTAAACTTTTATATGGTGTAGCTTCCTTTGGCTGGACTGGTTCAACCAAACACTGGCAGCGCCACGAGTCTCTTTCACTGGTACTTGCTGGCTTATCTACACCGCTGGTACTTTCTGTACACACAATCGTATCTTTTGACTTTGCCACTTCAGTTATTCCGGGATGGCACACTACCATCTTCCCTCCCTACTTCGTTGCGGGTGCGGTATTCTCCGGTTTTGCGATGGTACAGTCATTGATGCTGATCTTACGTAAAGTATTTGGGCTTCAGGATTACATTACTCTTGGCCACATCGAAGCGATGAACAAGGTAATAGTATTAACAGGTTCTATTGTAGGTTGTGCTTACCTTACCGAGTTATTCATGGGCTGGTATAGCCAAAACAAATATGAAGGTTACACCTTCTGGTACAGCCGTGCTAACTTATTCAGCCCTTACGGATGGAGCTATTGGGGTATGATGGCTTGTAACGTAATTAGCCCGCAGATCTTCTGGTTCCGCAAAATGAGAAGAAACCTTTTCGTTACATTCTTTATGAGTGTGATCGTAAACATAGGTATGTGGTTTGAGCGTTTTGTAATCATTGTTACCTCTATCTATCGCGATTACTTACCGTCTTCATGGTCTGTTTACTATAGCCCTTCAACATGGGAAATGGGATTCTACCTGGGAACGTTCGGATTGTTCTTTACATGTTTCTTCCTGTTCGCAAAATACTTCCCTGTAATTGCGGTTGCGGAAATTAAATATGTGTTGAAGACATCAGGTGAAAGCTTCAAGGACGGAATGGACAATGTTGAGGCAAAGGAGCCTGGGGAATTCGCTCATGAATATGCACACTAATTAAAGTGCATCGAAAAAATTAGATTAAGATTTGTAAAGGCTGATGGCCTTTGGCCAAAAGTTCAAACTTATAAATATGGCAAAGAAAACATTTGTTGTTGGCTGTTTTGATGACGAAGAAGTTTTATTTCCTGCGGTTAAAAAGACGCGTTTGGCAGGGTATAAAATACATGATATATACACGCCATTTGCGGTGCATGGATTGGATCATGCAATGGGCTTAAGACAAACAAGCTTGCATACAGCAGGTTTTATCTACGCTCTTTGCGGAACAAGTACTGCGCTTGGAAGCATTAGCTGGATTCTTACGAAAGACTGGCCGTTGAACTTCGGCGGTAAACCACACTTTGCCTTGCCGGCGTGGATTCCTATTACATTTGAACTTACTGTATTATTCTCGGCAGTAGGGATGGTGCTTTCATTTTGCTATCTGTGTCAAATGGCGCCATTTGTTAAAAAACATCATTTCCATGCAAGAGCTACGGATGATTTGTTTGTTATGGTGATTGAAACTACCGGTAAAACAAACATCGACGAACTCAAAGGGTTCATGAGTGCTAACGGCGCCAAAGAAGTAAATGTTCAGGTTGCAGAACCAGGATGGTGGTTAGGCCGTTACGATCAGGATCAGGAACTGATTAGAGAACAGGTGGAAGTAGCATAAAAGAAATTGAATTAAACCAGGATATTCCTGTAAGAATACAGGCAGAATCTGATTAAGAAAAATATAGTTTCCGGATGAAAAAATTAGCTATCATAAGTTTTGTTGCAGCGGGCATTGCACTGGTTAGTTGCAGCGATGTTAAACGCAAACCCGGCGCTATTTATATGCCGGACATGGCTTATAGCCGCGCTTATGAAACATATGCACAACGTGATTCAAGTGTATTCACTACGAATCCTAACGATGCGGAAGACAGGATTTTTTATAACAACCTTCCCGTTGCAGGTACTGTAGCAAGAGGAGAGGAGCTTCCTTTCCCTTTGGCTAAAGACGCAGGAAGTGATACCACAAATTATTTTGCTTCAAGACAAATAGCTAATCCGGAGGCTGCATTATCAGCTACCGAATTAAAAGAAACAGAGCGCCTATATCTGGTTAACTGTGGTATTTGCCACGGTCCAAAACTGGATGGAAACGGCCCATTGTATAAAGACGGCAAAGGTCCTTACCCTGCTAAGCCAAGAAACTTGGTTGATGATGCAGTTACTTTAAATATGCCCGATGGCCAAATGTTCTACGTAATGACCTACGGTAAGAACCTGATGGGTAGCTATGCCTCTCAGTTAACACGTAAGCAACGGTGGCAGATAGCACATTACATTAAAGGCAAACAAGCTGAAAAACACGGTGGCGCAGCACCCGCGACGGCTACAGCAGCAACTCCTGCAGCGGCGGCACCTGCAGCTAAACCTGATAGCATAGCAAAAGCAAAGTAAAAGGGAATAATAATACTTAATAAGATAAAAGAGATTTACAATGGCTTCAATAAAAGAACAATTTGAGATTCCTGCAAAAATGAAAACCTGGGCTTACGGGCTCATTGGCGCAGGTGTGTTGGCTTTTATATTGGGATTGTTTACTAAAGAGCATAATGAATTAATCGGTACAATCATGTACAACAGCTTGTACTGGATGTTGATTTGTAATGCGAGTATGTTCTTTATTTGTGCTGTAACCCTGGCTATGGGTGGCTTTCAAACAACTTTCCGTCGTGTTCCTGAAGCTATTTCAAAAATGGTGTTGATTTTTGGACCAATTGCATTTTTAGTACTGGTTTATATAGTTTTTGTAGATCATAATCATCATATCTATCATTGGTTGAGTGATGAAGCAAAAGAAGATCCTATTCTGAAAGGAAAATTAGGTTTCCTTAACCCTGTATTCTTTTTGGTGTGGACTATACTTGCAATTGGCTTGTGGTCACTTTTAGGAGCTCGCATGCGTAAACTGAGTGCTGAAGCTGATGAGGCTAGCTTAAGGGGTGAAGAACCAGGTAAAAGCTTTATCTGGAGAAACACTGTTACAGCTTCTTTATTCATCGTATGGTTTGCTTTAACAGTTGGTTCTACTGTTCCTTGGTTGTGGATGATGAGCATAGATGCTCATTGGTACAGCACCATGTATAGCTGGTACACTTTTGCAAGCTCGTTTGTAAGCGGCGTAAGTTTGATCGCATTGTTTGTTATCTATCTGAAAAACAAAGGTTACCTGGAATATACTAACGAAGAGCACCTGCACGATTTGGGTAAATTCATGTTCGCGTTCTCTATTTTCTGGGCATATTTGTGGTTTTCACAATATATGTTGATCTGGTACGCAAACATTCCGGAAGAAACTATATACTTTAAACATCGTGTTCAGGGACCATACAAAGGAATTTTCTTCCTGAACCTGATTATCAACTTCGTTTGTCCGATCCTTATATTGATGACTCGTTCAGCTAAAAGAAACTATACTTTAATTACCTTTATGGCTGTAATGATCATCTTTGGTCACTGGGTAGATTTTTACCAAATGATCATGGGTAGTATTAGAAAAGATGACGCTGGTTTAAGCTGGCTTGATTTCGGAATTGCAGCATTCTTTATCGGAATGATTATATTATTCGTTGGTAAAGCTCTTGCTTCAAAACCACTGATTCCAAAATACCATCCGTTCCTGAAAGAAAGTATTATTCACCAGTCGTAATAATACTGCTTCGGGCAAGCAGATACATAACCTTGAACATCCCTAAAAAACGAATTACTTTGATACGGGTGACAACCTTTACAAAGTGATGAATGGTCAATATTTTATTTTGATAAGATAACTAATACAGAATCATGTCAATGTTTTTTACTATTGCGGTCATTGTACTTGTCTTTTTAATCATTTTCCAGATTGCTAAGGCTAGTGAATACGTATCGGTACTTAAAGGCGAGGAAAAGTCGAGAAAGCAACAGAACAAGGTCAATGGCTTTCTTATGGTAGGCTTCCTTGTATTAGGCCTTATCGGAGTATATGTGTGCAACAAAATGTTGTACGGCAAAACATTGCTGCCTCACGGGTCTGCAAGTGTTCAGGGTGAGCAAGTTGATAGCATGTTGTGGGTAACCCTGATCATTACCGGTATTGTGTTCTTCATTACACAAATCGTTCTTTTCTGGTTTTCTTATAAGTACCAGGAAAGCGATAAACGCAAAGCATTCTATTTCCCTCACAACAATACAATGGAAGTTGTTTGGACTGTTATTCCTGCCATTACCCTGACGGTGCTGGTAGTAATTGGTCTTCGCAACTGGTTCGCCTTCACCAGCGATGCACCAAAAAATGCATTACAGGTTGAAGTAACCGGAAAACAGTTCGGCTGGATCTTCCGTTATGCTGGTAAAGACAAAGAATTTGGTAAAAGATATTTCAGAAACATCGATGAGGCTAACAGCAACCTGTTGGGCCAGATTTGGGATGATTCTAAAAACTTTGATGATATCGTTGTTACCCAGACAATGTATATCGTAAAAGACAAACCTGTTAAGTTGATCATCGGTTCAAGAGACGTTGTGCATGATGTGGGTTTGCCGCACTTCCGTTTGAAAATGGATGCCGTTCCTGGTACGCCTACAACATTGTGGTTCACTCCAAAGTACACTACCAAGGAGATGAAAGAAAAGACTGGTAATCCGAGTTTCCAATATGAAATAAGCTGTGACCAGATGTGTGGAAACGGTCACTATTCAATGAAAGGTATTATTGAAGTGGTAACGCAGGCTGAGTTCGATCTGTGGATGGCTAAACAAAAGCCGAACTACTATGCGGCTTTCCCTGATAAAGATCCGGCTAATCAACAACCTGCAACGCCTGCTGCAAAGGATAGCGCGTCAACAGCAAAAGCACCGGCTGGTGAAAAGGTAAAAATGTAATTAGAGAAAAACATTAGAGCACAACAACAAATAATTCCGCGGGTTTAATAAATTATTGTATATGAGTAACGACGCTGTTTTGCACGGAGATGCTGTGGTGTTACCACATTCAGGTGTACATCATGGTGAGCATCATGAACATCACCATCACGAAACATTTATTACAAAATATGTTTTTAGCCAGGATCATAAGATGATCGCTAAACAATTCCTTATCACAGGGATGGTTTGGGCGGTTATCGGTGGTTTGATGTCAGTTTTATTCCGTTTACAATTGGGATATCCTGATGCAACTTTCCCCTGGTTGGAGGACATCCTGGGTAAATGGGCTAAAGGCGGAAGAATTTCTGCTGAAGCGTATTATGCCCTGGTTACAACACACGGTACTGTACTGGTGTTCTTTGTATTGACAGCGGGATTAAGCGGTACTTTCGCAAACTTCCTTATTCCATTACAGGTTGGTGCACGCGATATGGCGTCGCCAATGATGAATATGCTTAGCTATTGGTTCTTCCTGGCAGCAAGCGTTGTAATGTTATCTTCTATTTTCGTTGAAACAGGCCCCTTCAGTGGCGGTTGGACTGCTTATCCTCCGTTGAGTGCGTTGGGTGATGCGTCGCCAGGTTCTAAAACTGGTATGGATCTGTGGCTCACGTCAATGGCTCTGTTCGTTGTTTCGCAGTTGTTAGCTGGTATTAACTATATCTCTACCGTACTGAACATGCGTACAAAAGGTATGAGCATGACAAGGCTTCCGTTAACTATATGGGCGCTGTTCTTTACCGCTGTACTTGGTCTATTATCATTCCCGGTATTGTTCTCTGGTTTCATCCTGTTGATCTTCGACAGAAACTTTGGAACAAGCTTCTACCTGTCAGACATATTTATCGCTTCTACTAACAAAGCCTTACCAAACGAAGGCGGTAGCGCAATCTTATATCAACACTTATTCTGGTTCCTTGGCCACCCTGAGGTGTATATCATCCTCCTGCCTGCAATGGGTATGGTGAGCGAGATCCTGTCTACAAATGCACGCAAACCGATCTTTGGTTACATGGCGATGATCGGCTCCTTGTTTGCTATCGCAATCCTGGCGTTTCTTGTATGGGCGCACCACATGTTCGTTACGGGATTGAATCCATTCCTTGGCTCAATCTTCGTACTGTTAACATTGTTGATCGCGGTGCCGTCGGCAATAAAAGTGTTCAACTGGCTTACCACATTGTGGCGCGGTAATATCAGGTTTACGCCTGGTATGCTGTTCGCAATTGGCTTCGTAAGCTTGTTCATCTCTGGTGGTTTAACTGGTATCTGGCTGGGTAACTCAGCATTGGATATTCATTTGCACGATACTTACTTTGTAATTGCGCACTTCCACATTGTAATGGGTGTTGCGTCTATGTTCGGTATGTTCGCCGGTATCTATCACTGGTTTCCAAAAATGTACGGCCGTTACCTGAACAACACGCTTGGGTACATCCACTTCTGGTTGACTATGATCGGTGCTTACCTTATCTTCTGGCCAATGCACTATGAAGGTTTAGCTGGTATGCCACGCCGTTATTATGATTACAGTGTGTGGGAAAGCTTTAAACAATTTGCTGAGCTGAACAAATTCATCTCTACAGTAGTAATCATTGTTTTCGCTGTACAGTTACTGTTCTTGTTCAACTTCTTCTATTCTATTTTCAAAGGAAGAAAGCTTACTACATTGAATCCATGGGGGGCTACAACACTTGAGTGGACTACGCCAATTCATCCAGGCCATGGTAACTGGGTTGGAGAAATTCCTGAAGTTCACCGTTGGGCTTACGATTATGGTAAGGACGGACAGGAGTTTATTCCTCAGACTCAGCCTGTTGGAGAAAACGAAAGCCATCATTAAGCTGGATAAAACTTTAAAATAACAGCAATGCCTCGAGCTTTCGGGGCATTGTTTTTAGACCGACCTTTGCGGAATGACAGAAAACACAACACATACTTCTTCTTCTCCAGCAGCATTGCAGTTTTCATCCAAAGTGAAAGACTACATGTTGTTGATGAAATTCACGTTGAGCTTTACGGTTGTGTTTTCGTGTGTGATTTGTTACCTGCTTGCACCTAATATTGTCGGGTTTCCCTGGCTGAAAGTTATCCTGTTGTTTATAGCAGGAATGCTGGTTACAGGTAGTGCAAATGCCATTAACCAGGCCGTGGAAAAGGATACAGACGCGATGATGAAGCGTACGGCCAAAAGACCTGTGGCAAATGGCAGGATGAGTGTAAATGAGGCTTACGCCTTTGCACTTGTTGCGGGTATTGTGGGTGTATTTATGATGTTTTATTATTTTAACCTTGCATCTGCACTTATTTCTGCTTTTAGCTTGTTTCTGTACGCATACATTTATACGCCCCTGAAAAAGGTTAGTTCAATTGCTGTATTGGTGGGTGCTTTACCGGGCGCATTGCCTTGTTTGATTGGATGGGTAGCTGCAACAGATGTTTTTAATCCTTTAGGAGTAGTAACAGTTGCAAATAAGCAAATATTCAATCTGGCGGGCTGGGCGTTGTTCGGTATCCAGTTTTTGTGGCAGTTCCCGCATTTCTGGGCGATAGCCTGGGTAGCACATGCAGATTACAGCAAAGCAGGGTTTAAATTGTTACCGGCAGACAAAGGGCCAACAAAATTTACCGCTATACAAACCATTATGTACTCAGTACTAATGGTCCCAATTGGGATGATGCCGTATTATTTTGGGATTACCGGAAAAATTAGTTTTTGGATTGTACTTGCGTGTAACTTATTCATGGTGGTACAATCCGTGAGATTATATATAAAAATGGATGTGCTGTCAGCAAGAAGGGTAATGTTCAGCAGCTATATTTATCTGCCTATTGCATTGCTTAGTTTGCTGGCCGACAAAACACATTTGTAAGTTGGAAAAAGTTATAAGTAGTAAGTTTTACGCACTAAGTTGATCTTAGCGATGATCAACCGAAAGGTAGAGTTTGGTTTTTAGCGTGCATTCGCTAGCCTCCGCTTTGGAACACGTATAACGTAATACTTAAAACGTACAACCTACAACTCTGATAGCTAAAATTTAAATGTGATGATAATGAGTACCGTGACGAGCCCAGAGAGAAAACGTATCCATCCACATAAATTTACCATGTGGCTGGCGTTGGGTAGCATTATAATGATGTTTGCAGCTTTAACCAGTGCCTATATCGTAAAAAAAGAGCAGAGCAATTGGTTACTGTTTCCACTGCCAAAGATTTTTTGGTATTCCACTTTGGTAATTCTTGTTAGTAGTTTTACAATGTTTTTGTCAGCAAGGGCATTTAAAGCGAGGGACATGGTAAAATACAGGGCACTTATCACTCTTACAGCTGTCCTGGGTATATTATTCGGGGTGATGCAATGGACCGGTTTTACAGATCTTAGGCTGCATGGCATAAAGATTTTTGGCGTAGGGAGCAATGCTTCCGCTTCATTTCTGGGGATAATTGTGGGCCTGCACGTATTGCACGTCCTGGGTGGGGTTATTGCGTTGCTTTTCCTCTTTTTCAGGGCGTTTAGCAACAAGCAGAAGAATTACAGTTCAGTGCCGGTTGAGATTGTAAGCACGTACTGGCACTTTGTAGATATTTTATGGATTTACCTTTTCATATTCCTTTCCTTCGTTAATCGCTAGGCAAAACAGGGCTGAAAGACGATCGGATTAAGGGAAGTAAAAAAGGATTTTTATCATATAGAAACAAAAAGTCGTGATTTATTCACGCTTTTTCAACATCAGCTAATAAATTTGCGAACGAAATTTTTTGATTAAACATGGCTACAACAACTGCAACAGCAAATCCCAAATGGTGGGGAGGCGGAAAGAGCCCCTTTAATGTAGAGTACGGTAAGGTGATGATGTGGTATTTCTTATTGAGTGACGCCTTTACATTCGGCGCCTTTCTTATTGCCTACGGAACAACACGTTTTGCTACCAACGGATGGCCTGATCCTAACCAGGTGTTTAACTCATTCCCGGGATTGGGTGCCGGTTACCCGCTGTTGTTTGTGAGTTTAATGACCTTTATTTTGATCATCAGCTCTGTGACCATGGTGTTGGCAGTACAAGCCGGCCAGCGTATGGATAAAAACGCTGTTGTAATCAACCTTGTTCTTACCATCATTGGTGGTTTAGCCTTCCTTAGCTGCCAGGCTTGGGAATGGACTCACTTGTTTCATGAAGGTGCATGGTGGGGGCGCAATCCGTTCCACAATGCAGACGGATCTTTAGCTACTACAAACTTTACCAACTTCTTCTTCACCATTACAGGATTCCATGGATTCCACGTATTCTCTGGTGTTATCATCAATATCATTATGTTGATAATGACCTTAAGCGATACATTCGAAAGACGCGGACATTATCTGATGATTGAGAAGGCTGGTTTGTACTGGCACTTTGTTGACCTGGTATGGGTATTTGTATTTACCTTCTTCTACCTGGTATAACAAGAACAACATTTTACAAAACGAATAAAAAAGATATTCATGGAACATATTGAAAATGCTAGTCATGCACACGCTATACATGAAGGCGGTGGAAAAAAAGAAGTAGTAAGAATAACCATCTATCTAAGTATTATCACCATCGTAGAGCTTGCACTGGGCTTTTTAATGAAAGACTGGCCTGAAGATAGTGGCAAACGCCATTTTGTAAAAGGCGTGATCATGATCCTGATGCTTTGGAAAGCTTTCTATATTGTTGGTTACTTTATGCACCTTCGTCATGAGCTGAGAAACCTGATTATGACAATATGCGTGCCTTTGGCGTTGTTCATTTGGTTCATCATTGCATTTCTTTACGACGGAAATTCTTATAAGAACCTGAGAAACAATTACGACAGGCATCACTACGAAGCAAGTAAGGAAAAAGCTCCTGCCGAAAGCCATGAAGGACACGAGGAGAACAAAGAGATAAAGTAGCCTTAAGAAGCTGTTTTACTAAGTACCTGTATTAGATCGAATTTATTTAAGATAAAATGAAACCATCGTCTGCTACGGCGATGGTTTTTTATTTATAATAAGATTTAAATAACGTTAAGTTAAGAAGTTGGGGAGAGAAGTAGCTGGGCTGGTTTTAGTGGATTCTACAGCTAACTTCGCGTTCACAAAACCTGATTTGTGTAAAATCAAAAGCGGTTTTGGAGATGAATAGGGTTGACTTAGTATGATGTTTTAAATTTTACTTATCTCGCCCCCGATGCAAAAAACAGTTAAGAAATGAACAAAAAAGCTCTTCTGGCATTATGTATAGCCATTTTGATTCCTGTGGTTAGTTACATGTTTGTGAGATATGAAGGTGAAGGAGCGGTTCAGATACCGCGCCGTTGGTTGGTAGACACCACTATTACTACGGTTCAGGATTCTAAAATTGTTACCGATACAATATTTCACAAAACGGCTAATATAAAGCTGGTTAACCAATTAGGCGACAGCGTTAGCCTCTACGATATACAAGGAAAGGCAATTGTGCTGGATTTCTTTTTCACAAGCTGTGGTTCCATTTGTCCTACACTTACAAAGAATATGCTGAAGCTGCAGCAGTCATTTATGAAAGGTGGCGATACGCGGCAAAAGCTGGATACATCAGTTGTACAGTTTCTGTCTTTTACAGTTGACCCCGAGCGTGATTCTGTGGAGCGACTGAAAAACTATGCGGATAAGTTCGGTGTAAATCATGACAACTGGTGGTTTCTTACAGGAAATAGGGATTCTATCTATAATTTTGCGTTTGAACAGCTAAAAGTTGATAAATTTAGTACTGAACCTGTAGATCCGGATTTTGTGCATACGAACAGATTTGTGTTACTGGATAAAGATTATGTGGTTCGCGGCTTTTATAACGGGTTGGATTCCGTATCATTGAAACAACTAGCGCGTGACATCGGTACACTTATGCTTGAAAAAGAACCGGGTTCAAAGCCCAAATTGCCATTTGATCCGGGATTGATGGCGATATTTTTCGGGATAGCAATTGTTGTTGTGGTTACCGTAATAACGTTGCTATTTAAAAAGAAAAAGCCCATACAAAACGTTTAACCCAAAATAAACAAGCCAACTTTCTATACCCCTGAAAAGCATACCCATCAAACACCTGTTATTTAGGGCATCGACAAATTAAACACACAAAATATTTATGTTACAGGCAAGTTTTCAAAAAAACGATAAACGTGCAGGATGGTTAATTGGTATCTTTTCATTTGTAGTTTTTGCAGTAGTAGTTGCATTAGGAAAGATCAAGGTTGAAGTAAATGTTGGTTTTGATGTGCACTTGTTCGCGCAGATGAACGCAGTTATAAATGCTACAATAGCATTCCTATTGGTAGTAGCGTTGATCGCAGTAAAAAAAGGAAATTATCTGCTGCATAAACGATTTATGATAACAGCTCTTGTTCTGTCAGTTATATTTCTTGTTTCCTATATAGCGCACCATCTGCTTGCAGGCGAAGCCAGGTATGGAGACTTTAATCACGATGGGTTGGTTAGCCCTGAAGAAAAGCTCCAGGCAGGAGGAAAGCGCATGCTCTATTTCTTTATTTTAAGCACGCATATTTTCCTTGCGTCTATCATTCTCCCTTTTATACTGTTTACGGCTTATAGAGGATTAACAGGTGAGTGGGCGGCCCATAAAAAATTGGCTCGCTACACCTGGCCGTTGTGGTTTTACGTGGCAGTTACAGGGCCTATAGTTTATTTGATGATAAGGCCGTTTTATACATAAAAGAACTAGTTAGTAATATTTTGCTTTAGTCCCGTTGTTAACAAGCAGCGGGATTTTTTTGCCAGATAGTTGGTGAAAGTGAATAGAGAAAAGTCCATTATGAAGTGTGCATGTTCGCAATAAAGATTCGACCGCGTTATATACTAGCGGTAGATACTTCGAACAATTATAAAAGTGGTTAACAAAGCAGCTTCGTAACTCCTTTGGCTATTCATCACAAAACATAAAAAAGCCTTCAAGAGCATGTTGCTTTGAAGGCTTTTTTATTAAGCGAGGCTGAGTTTATTTATAATTGTAATTATCCCAGTAAAGGTTAGTGTTACGGTTTGCAGGTACCCAGAAAATTTTAGAAGTCATATTGTTTTCGCTTGCAACTTTCTGGAAGTTGGTTGGGTTAGATGACTGCTCATCCGTTGGGTAACGAACTCTTTCAGGGAACGGCTTCCAAACGTTGCCGTGCCATGTAAATGGTTCCAGCTTAGGATGTCCTGTTCTTCTTAATTCGGCCCACAATTCATACGGGTGAAGAATGTTCAGGTGAATGTATTTCTGTTGCATCAGAATTTCCATTTTGTCATCCAATGAAGGAGCAGCATTAAACTTGTCCTTTACAACATCACCCCATGCCGCTATGTCTGTACTTGAGGGTTTGGTAGGATACATCACAGCACCGACACCAGATTTTTCGTAGGTGCTTAGGCCATTGATTTTATACCAGTAATCCGTAGAATGAACAACGGCATCTTTAATATGCTCATCAGCGCTTTTGCCAGTGCTTGCCAGGTTTTTGAGTGCAATTTCTGCAAGCAATAGATCCATTTCTGCTACAGAGAACATGTAAACAGGCATGTTGATATTCCTGGAGTAAGTTGCATGATTATACATTGACAGAGAATTCTGATCCAAAGAGCTCGCTATATTTTCTGCGAAAGGATAGTACTTGTTTCCGGCATCGTAAATAGGCGTTTGTGCATCAATATTGTACGAAACGCCACGATAATCATTATACTTTGTAGGCATTGCAATAACAGGTAGACGAGGATCATCTTCACCTACATGATAAGCGGTATCACCATAGTTCATCCTTTTCATGATGATATTAGGAATAAATGAAGCATATGTATTCTCATACAGTCCGCGTTGCCATTGGCCACCACCCAACACGTCAACAGGATACCACAAAGGAAAATCCAGGTCTTCAGTTGGCAGAGGTTTATTCAAAGTTTCCTGTAGCAGTGGTTTTACAAAGCTCTCATCAACGCCTGATAATCTAACTAAGAGCTTTAGGCGCGTAGCGTTTGCAAATTTTACCCATTTGGAAATGTCAGCTTTGAAAACCACATCCTGTGCAGCCAATACCTGTTTTCCAATGGATGACATTTGATTATATGCGATGGGCAAGGAGTCTACCACATGTCCGAGGTCGGTAATAAGCGACTCATAGATTGCCTTTGGATCATCATATGCCGGATACCATGCATCAGGTGTTCCATTGCTACCCTGGAATGCATTGAAGTAGGGAATTGAATTAAAGAAGTCAACCAGTTTACCAGATTGATATAACTTTACCAGTGTAACAAGTTTGAAGTAAACATCTGCATCTAACTTGTCCTGGCCACTTCTCACGTTCACCTCGTTACGGATACTTTCCCACGTTTTAAGACGTGTATAGCTTGACTGAAAATAACCCTGGCCAGTAATTGGATAATCATCAAAACCGTTACCAGTTGTCAGGTCATTATAAGTTGAGAACCAGTCGTATCTGTAGGAAACATAACGTTGCGCCAGCTGCTCGTAGCCTGTAATACTGGTTCCTCCGCTCAACAAATAATACCACTCACCATAATCCTGAACAAAGATTTTATTGGTAGAAATGGTTTGCGTAAATAACCCGGGAACAATATCAGTAGTTCCCTCACTCAGCTGATCTGGATTGTAAAAACGCTCGTCCAGCTGCTTTTTACACGACGTAGCGCCTATTGTGAATAGTGCAAGAGCACCTATAATAATTCGTTTCATTTTCAAATGTTGAAAGATTAAAAGTTAACATTAATACCTGCTGAGAATGTTCTCTGGCCAGGAAACACTGTATTTTCTACGTATCCATCTGCACTAAGCGCTGATTCTGAATCAATATTGGGTATTGATTTGTACAAATAGAACAGGTTTCTAGCCGCAAGTGTTATAGCGACTCTTTGCATTTTGATTTTCTTAGCAATTGACATTGGCAGCATGTATGAAAGGGCCACCTCTCTTACTTTGATGTAATCATTTTTGTGAAGTCCATCAGGAGGAAAGTACGATGCAAGGTCATTTGCATAAGTTTGGTAATACGAAGAAGAGCTTGCGATGATATCATTTTTCACAGATTTTCCATCATTATCCAACTTGGTACCAGGTAAAATCATCCCATCATGATATACTCTGCCGTCTTTAGATTGTGCAGGAGCAGCCTGGCCGTGTTGCCATGGAACGTTATTATTGTCAGCATCAATATAATACGCCAAACCGCCGCTTGCTTCATCACGATATTTAAGCGTGCTTTCCAATTGTCCCACACCAGTCATACGCATGTTGGTATAAGAGAAGATAGTTCCGCCATATTTGTAATCAAGGCCAATGCGTAAATTGAAATCTTTGTAACGGAAGTCAGATAACAAACCACCATACATTTTAGGCATTATGTTTCCTACAACCGTTGGTGTGGTACCCAATGTATATAATCCCTGGTTACTTACCTGCCTGTTGCCATTCTCATCTCTTGTATAATCGCTCATTCTGATTTCACCGTAAGGGCGGCCAACATTCGCTGCTATCCACGCACTAGAACCATTGATCAGGTTGTTTCTCTTATATTCTGTTAACCCATAACCAAGTTCAAGTACTTTGGAGCTTTGTGAGGCGCCGTTAACAGTTATATCCCATCTAAAATTCTTACCCATTAAAGGCGTAACCATCAACTGCAATTCAAAGCCAGAGCTTCTCATGTTTGCAGCATTGATCAACAATCCGTCTGAGCTAGATGAAGGAGACGTAGGCAATGTAATAATCTGGTTATACCTGTTGTTTGTGTAGAATGAGAAGTCAACTGTAAGTCTCTTGTTTTTGAAGAAAGAGTTACTGATACCCACCTCATATTCCCTTTTACGTTCAGGTTTTAAATTACCCGGTAACAAGCTCGAGGGAGGTGTTACAGTGATTGCGTTTATACCGTTTCCTGAAACGTAACCAAGGCCATATTGATTGTTGGCATAATAGCGTACGGTACCATTACCAACATCTGCCCATGAAGCGCGGATTTGACCATTCACCATACCCGGAATGTTAAAGCGATCAGTGTAGTTCCAGGTTAAAGATGCACCCGGATAGAAGTATTTGTTTGCTCCCGGAGGCAATGTGGAGTTCCAGTCTTGTCTTGCCTGGAATTCAGCAAAAAACTCATTTTCCCAAGACACCGTGCCTGACGCTAAAGCACTGTAAAGTACATCGCTACCTCTTGAAAAGTTTCTACCCTGTCCAAAGTTTCCGCTGGTTACTGTACCTGCCTGGTTGTTCAGCGAGTACCAGTCAGGAAAACGCAAACCTCCGATTGTTGCCACTCCAATAGCCTGTGAAGTGCGTAATCTGTAAGACCCACCTGCATAAGCTGTTACTCTCAACTTGTCATTCATGAATGCCTTGTTGTAGTTCATTAACACCTGGTATGTCTGAATAGTGTTGTTTTCAGTTGAATATGCAAATCTGCCATTTGCGGGCGAAGGCAGTATTCTTGTCAGGCTCTGTTGTGTTTGATAGTTTGTGTTGTCATAGTCTAAACCAAACTGGCCAACAAGAAACAGGTTTTTGGTAAAATTCAATGTAGCTTTTGCTGAAGTAACCATGTGGAACTTATCGTCTTTGTTTCTGTTTTTATCCAGGTTCCACATATACTGCCCTATATTACTGAGAGAAGGCGGCACGCCGTATCCGTCCAGGTTTCTTTGATAGCCTGTTGCATCAAGGAACAGGTTTTTGTACATGGAGTTATAATCATAGTCCTGCGGAAAACCCCACGCAATACTTCCGGCGTTAGATTCTCTTCTGTTTTGAGAAACTATGTTATAAATGTTAGTGATCAATTCAAAGGTTGCCAGTTTAGAAGCCCTGATGTTGCCATTAAAGCTGAAGGTGTTTCTTTGCTGCCATGAGTTAGGACTGATGATGTCGTTATACTTGTAATTAGTGTAAGACGCTCTTAAGCTTCCTTTTTCATTGCTTCCTGAAATTGACACGTTTGCATTATAAGAATTACCATTTCTGAACAAAGATTTGTAACCGTTTTTAGGCGAATTTTTAATCATTGTACTGTCTGAAAACATCATGTCAGATCCATCAAACTTAGGTCCGAAACTGTAGCGATTGTTTGGCATCTGTCTTACCTTCTGTCCGTTAAGCGTTGTGTAAACGGTGTCGTAAATGTTGTTACCGAGGCCATACTGATCCTGCAATTTCAGGTAAATGGCCGGTTGTTCAACTGAGTATTGGAATGATCCTGTCATACCTAGCCCTTTTACATTGCGGCCACTTTTGGTAGTGATCAATACTACACCGTTTGCAGCATCTGTACCATACAATACAGTTGCTTTCGCGCCTTTCAGGATGTCGATAGATTCAATATCTTCTGAGTTAATGTCATTGATATTAGAACCATAGTCGTAACCTGCGCCAACTGATCCGCCAATTGCAGTAGAACGGTCGTTGATAATAACTCCGTCAACAACGAATAAGGGTCTTACATTTTGTTCGGGATTCAAGCTTGCCGCACCGCGGATGTTAATTTTCAAACCGCCTTGTGGACCTGAAGCACCGGTGTTTACACCTACGCCTGCAGCTTTACCATAAAGTGCGAGAAACGGGTTCATTGTAGCGCCGGCCTTTACAAGCTCGTCGCCTTTAATGGTACTGGTGGCATAACCAAGCGATCTTTTTTCACGCTTAATGCCCAAGGCGGTAACTACAACTTCCGCGTTATCAGATGATGTAGCTTTAAGTGAAACTGTTACACTGGATTTTCCTGCGACATCAATCTCTGCGTTGTCGAATCCAACAGAGCTGATCACCAGTGTTTTTTGAGTAGGAGTAACTGAAACTGTAAAGGCTCCTTTGTCATCGGAAATGCCCAGTACTTTACTACCTCTTGCTGACACAGAAGCACCTGCAACAGGGCTTCCTGTGCTGTCTTTGACTACGCCGGAAACTGTTCTCTTTTCCTGCGCGAACGCAATTGCTCCCGTTAAGCATAATAGCATGCAAAGGAGTAACCGCATCGTTTTTTTTCTCATCGGTTTGATTTTTGATTTGTAAATAATTAAACAATGTCTTCTCAGGGCCGGGTAACGAGTTGTTTATGGCGTTAAGCGTTAGCTAATGATTCTTGAGGTTACAGGTGTAGCAGCATCCTGTACAACTCTTGTTGTAGGATGGCTTACAAACACACGCTGCAAGACTCATTATACCAGGCTTAACTGTTTTAGTTTTTTATATGTGATCTATTTGGAGATGGTGAGATGCTGGTTGCTTCAATCGGAAACATGATTCTTTACGCTTACATGCGTACAATGAAAAAAATAAATGACTTCTATTCATAGCAGTTAATTTGTTGTACAGATTTTAATTCAATGCTGCAGTTGATTACAGCAATTCATTAACGCAATTCGTTTTGGATTCGCTTTTCTCATAATTTTCTATCACAAGGGCAGCAGCTCCAATCATTTCTGCACGTTGGCCCAATGAAGAAATTTCAATAACAGTTTTTTCAGCTAGTCTTGGAATGCAGTGTTCGTTGATGGCCTGCTGAACAGGTGCCTGCCAAAGCTTGCCGGCAGATGAACCTCTTCCACTAAGTATAATGGCTTCTGGATTTAATACATGAATGAGTATTGCAGCACCGCGACCAATGCTGTAACCGGCAGAAGACAGCAACTCAATCGAATATTTGTCGCCTTTTATTGCTGCGGATATAATCTCATCGCTTGCAGTTTCATAATTGGCTGAGACTTCTTTTAAACTGGATATTTTTCCTTCAGCAACGCCTAATCTGGCTTTCTCTGCAACAACAGCAAGCGAAGCTTCAGTTTCAAGGCAACCAGACTTACCGCAACTACAGATTTTTCCATTAGAGAAAAGAGGAATGTGGCTAAACTCACCGGCAAAACCATTGTTGCCCCGGAACAAGCCCGAATTCATTATCAACCCCAGCCCAATGCCCCAGCCAATATTAATCACCATCGCATTCTTCTTGTTTTTGCCTGCTCCAAAACGCAATTCGGCCAACGCAATCAGGCTGCTATCGTTATCAATAAAAACAGGGAGGTCAACCCGGTCTTCCAGGTATTGGGTAATGCTTCTATCTTTTGAATTAAAAAAAGAATAGTTAATTCCCTTTTCAATATCAATAAAGCCTGGCATTCCAATTCCGATTCCCGTAATGACAGTCTTACTAATCGAAGAGCGTTCAATTAGTGCATTAATATTTTCGGAAAGAATGTCAAGCGCATCGGGGGTTTCTGAAAGTGGCAGATCAAATTTTACTACAGGTGTAACAAAATTGTTTTGCAGATCCATAATGCCGATGCTGGTTACAAACTGATCCATTGCAACAGACATTATGTACATAATATCGGGTTTAAGTGAATATATCAGCGGCTTTCTTCCTCCTGTAGATGGTGCAAGCCCTGCTTCAACTATAAAACCCTCACTAACCAATTCATTAAGCATTCTGGTAGTCAACGGAACGCTCTTTTCAATTCTTTCACTGATGTCGGAGCAGGAAAGCATATTCTGAAAATAGAACTCGCGAATAATTTTTTTTCTATAATGGCTGTTTTTGCCGGGCATAAGCGTGGTTGCGTTAGTTAGTTTGGTCTATAACAAGGTTAAAATTATATTAACTTATTAAAAAAAATAAAAAGTAAGCTAACTAAATTTTTAATGATGATAAAGAAATAAAACTTTTTAAGTTTTCAACATGTTATTTTAGAATGATGTTTATGTGATAAGCGGAATTAGTGCGCATTGGTAATAAAGTAAGCAAGAGTTAGAGTGTCTTCTAAAAGATGCTTTTTGGCAACGAAGCGGGAAAAACAAACACTAAATCAATTTAATCCGGTAATTGAAGAAGATGAAATTGTTTTCGCGGGCACTAGAAAAAATGATGAACGGTAACTGGTAGCTGAAAGCGGTGCTTAAATAGAACGGAATGGCAGGATAAAGAAAAATCCGGTCAGCTTGCTGCCAACCGGACTTCAAAGATTTAAATGTAAACTAATTCTTGCTATGATAGTGTAGTGTACTACTGTTCGCGGTATCCAGCGTTGTTTTACTATAGTTAAGAATATCATTCGCGGTAATCTGTTGGTATTTGTCCAGTTCTTTGTTCATCAGATCCGGGTCGCCCAACAATTCGTAAAACGCGAGGCTATTGGCGCGGCTCATGATCGTCATGTCTTCGAATGCAATAATACTCTCTGTTTTATTCTTTACTTTTTGCAGTTCGAGTTCGCTTACGGAGTCTGCCTGCATTTTTTCAATCACTTCATTCACGGCTTCTTCGGCCTTGTCCATAGACACGCCTTTCACCAGCTTGCCTTCAATTGTTATCAGGCCCTTATCAACGCTGCCAAAGTGATAGCAATCAATGTTGCTGAATAACTTTTGTTCTTTCACCAGCGACTGATATAATCTTGAAGAGCCGCCACCACCAAGTATTTCCGTGATTAGATCGGCAATATAATAGCCTTTTTCAAGGCGTGATTCCATATGCCAGGTTTTGTAAAACGCGTTCAACGGAACATCGGCTTCAGTATCTAACACCCGGGCTTTTTGTTGTGTTGGTTCATCTGCCAGATGGCGAACATATTTTTCACCCATAGGAATATCACCAAACCATTTATCCGCAAGCCTTTTAATCTCTTCTGTTTTCACGTTTCCCGCAACAACCAGGATAGCGTTGATTGGGCGGTAATGTTTAAAGAAAAATTCTTTAACATCGTTGAGCTGCGCGTTTTCTATGTGGGTAAGGTCTTTGCCAATCGTCATCCAGCGGTAAGGATGCACGGTATACGCCAACTCACGCATTTTATGCCAAACATCGCCGTATGGCTTATTGATGTAATGTTCTTTAAACTCTTCGCAAACAACTTTGCGCTGCACATCCAGGCTTTTTTTACTGAAAGCCAGACTAAGCATCCTGTCGCTCTCTAACCAGAAAGCGGTTTCTATATTTTCTGCAGGAAGCTGGCAATAGTAATTGGTAAGGTCATTGGTAGTGTAAGCATTATTTTCACCTCCGGCCCTTTGCAATGGCTCATCATAATCGGGAATGTTAACACTGCCGCCAAACATCAGGTGCTCAAATAAATGTGCAAAGCCCGTTTTGTCAGGATTCTCATCACGCGACCCTACATCGTACATGATGTTAACTACAGCCATAGGTGTACTTGTATCTTCGTGAACTAAAACCCTTAATCCGTTATCTAAAACAAATCTGTTGTAATGTATCATATTCAACCTCTAATAGGGTGCAAAGATGCGAATAAAGCATGGATTAAGTATCTAATATCTGCGAGGCTATGAGGCTTTCACAATTCATTGCCATTGTAACAAATAGCTGTTCGTATTAACAGGCACTAGGCTTTTTGGATGAACAAGTTATAAAACGCTTTTTACTTTAATCCGTTTGGTAAGCAGTTGTCCGTCCCTGCGGACAATCAGGCTCATTTTTGTGCCAGCGTTTTGTAGCATCGTTTTGTATTGCTGAATGTTGTTTGTAAAGTTGTTTTCTACTGAGATCAATACGTCACCATTTTCAAGCCCTGCCTGTTCAGCAGGAGACCCTTTTACAATATCAGCGATTGTTATTTCGCCATTGATGAGATAAATGCTCATTCCTGAATAGGAGTAATCAAACGAATCGGTATAATGCTTATTAGGTTTAATATAAATTTCCCTTTCAGTATAATTGAGCGTTACATTAAAACGGCGCAATATGTCGTTGCCGATTAATCCGCCCAGCATAGGATAAGAGGTAATATTAAACTCATCATCAAAAACATATACGGGCACATTTTTAAAACTGTAACGGCCGATTTTTACTTTTTTTATTACGGTAAGGTCCATTGTTTTTTTACCACCCAGTCCTTCAGCCTGCGTGGCATAAAATTTTCTCTTGCGTTTAAACAGTTCATTGTCCTTTACCAGGTCAGTACAAAACAACATGCAAAGCCCCGCGCCCGTATCAAAATAGTAGCGCGTATCTACACTGTTATTATCTTTTGCATAAACATTTTGAATGGGTATGGTGCCGAACGACGGACGCAGCATAAACCCGCCCTTTGGGTATTTATAAGCGCCGGGCAAAAAAACGTTTATCTGAAATTTGTCGTAATCAATTTCAACAATATATCTGCGTAAAAAGCTATAACCAATAATGCCATCTATTTTTACACCATATGTGCTGGATAGCAGGTCATAATTATTGATATGAAAATCGAGGCTGTCAACTTTGAGATTTTTTAGGTGTAATGTGTGATTGTAAGAAAATTCAACCGTCTTCATCCCGGCTATTCCGCGAACTGTTTTTTCGCTTAGTTGTTTTTTTATACCAAGATAAACACTGGTACTTGAATCAAGCGAGATGCCACCGCTGCCAGTATCTAACACAAAGTTTAGTGAATCACTATAATCATCTAACGCGGCTGTAACAATAATAATACCTCCTGTTATTTGATAAAAAGGAATGGTGGAAAGTTTGATAGCCGGCACAGGCGGCATACCGGGATACTGGTTTTGCGACCAACCTTGCAGCGAATAGCAGGCAATGCAGATTAATAATAATTTTAGCCGGAGCAAAATAGTTTGTATAGATCTATAGGTGTGTTGCACAGTCAGCGGTATATTCTTCCTTAAATAAGATTCTTTTCAAATTACGACAATTGACTTGCACCAACAAGCCGCTGAAATAAATTTGTGACAAGCGGCTAATAGCTATCAGCCTTCAGCTATCAGCCATCGAACATCATCCTGCACGTGCAAACGCTGTGTACTTCGTAAGTCGTACTTCGTACTTAATGCCACATTCAATATGCGTCATTACCTCCGGCTCCAACATCGTACATCGTAAACCGTACATCTTACATCCTACTCATATTCTCCCTTCAATGAGTAGTATCCGAAAATCACAAACCCTATAGCAATGGGTGCAAAGATTGTAATGATGATAATCCATGGCAGGTAAACATCCTGGGAAGGATTGGCCTTTATTTTCTGAGCGGCTTCATAAATCAGAAACGCAATTGCGGCCGGGCCAATTATCATCCACACAATACCCAATATTCTTTTAAGCAGATTCATATAAATTCTTTTAAAATGATTCATTAATCAATTCCTTACCTATCATTCTATGCACAAACAACCCTGAACCCTCAAACCTTTCCTAATGCAATATTTCGTTCTTCGGTGATGAATGCACATATTCATTTTCTGCTTCGTCAATATGTGTGGTTATTTTGTTGCTCAGGTAAAGTACACCGATGATGGCGCATAAGCCAGCTATGGCAATAGGATACCATAGGCCAGCAAGCACATCGCCTCCGGGCTTTTCAGGGGTTTTGGAATATTCAAACATCAGTGTTGCTATAAAAGGTACAAGGCCTCCAAATACGCCGTTGCCTATGTGATAGGGCAGGCTCATACTTGTATACCTTATTTTGGTCGGGAACATTTCTACAAGAAATGCAGCTATCGGCCCGTATACCATTGTAACAAAAAGCACCAGCACAAAAACGAGCGCAATTATTTTCCAGGCATCGCCCGAATTAATCGTCACCGTTTTTTTAATGACAGGTTTTGATGAAGCTAATGGGGCAAGCGATTTGGCATCTGCCATCTGTGTAGTGACTTCTTTAACTGAAGAACCGTCGTCAAAATTCTTTTCCGTTGTAGTAATAAGTTGTACCTGTGACTGATCTTTAGCATCAGGCTTTGTGCTAGTTGCAGAATGCTGGTTTACTATTGTTTTGGATGCAACATCAGTTACATTGTACATAGTTTTGAATATAGGGCGATAGCAAATGATTGCAAGAAGCATCCCCGCCATCATAATAGTTTTTCGCCCTATCCTGTCGCTCAATGCGCCAAACACAACAAAAAACGGAGTGGCGAATAACAGCGCTATGCCTATCCAGGTATTGGCCTGCACATCATTGAGGTTACATGTCTTCAACAAAAATGTTTGTGCATAAAACTGCCCCGTATACCAAACAACGCCCTGCCCCATAGTAGCACCAAACAAGGCAAGCAGAACCATCTTAAGATTTGTTTTATGCCCGAAGCTTTCTTTCAGCGGATTAGCAGATGTCTTGCCTTCTTTTTTCAGTTTATTAAAAAGAGGGCTTTCATGCATCTTCATGCGGATGACGATGGATACAATCACCAAAATCACGCTTAACAAAAAAGGCATTCGCCATCCCCAGGCTTTAAACTGATCATCCGTTAAAACATTGCGCGTAATAAGTATTACACCCAAAGAGACAAACAGGCCAAGCGTTGCAGTAGTTTGAATCCAGCTTGTATAAAAACCTCTTCTATGTGCGGGTGAATGCTCAGCTACATATGTTGCTGCACCGCCGTATTCTCCGCCCAATGCCAGGCCCTGCAACAATCGCAAAAGCAAAACAATTAGTGGTGCCCACGAAAAGGTTTCATAAGTAGGTATACATCCTATCAAGAATGTAGAGCCCCCCATAATAACGAGCGTGAGTAAGAAAGTATATTTTCTACCTACAATGTCACCAAGCCGCCCAAAAACCAAAGCTCCAAATGGGCGCACAATAAAGCCTGCCGCAAACGTGGCCAGCGTTGAAAGAAAGGCTAAAGTTGGGTTGCCCTGCGGGAAGAATTTTTCAGAAATAACAATGGCAAGGCTCCCGAAAATATAAAAGTCATACCATTCTATAAGAGTACCGGCCGACGAAGCAAAAATCACCCGGCGAATGTTGTTTTCCAGTGGTTTCATATATAGCGCATTATCGTTTTGTGTTGCTGGCAGATAATGAAGAAGTAAACGTTATTATCCACTCTCTAAATGTAACCACAAAAGGTGCTATCACAAAATAATTTCACGTTGAATTGGCTGTAATCATCTGTAAACCAAATATTCTTATCAGCCTTCTTGTGTGTGTATTTTGTTACGATGTGATGGTTTTGAGCTTTAGGCTTTATGCTTTGAGCTTGTTTTTTATCAATCGCTTGCGTGATTTTTTATCATTTTTTCGTACACCCGTTTAATTCTTTGGTCGTACATTTAAGCCCGCATAAATCGATGCTTACTTATGTCATATCCTTATCAGATCAAATCACTTGAAGCTTATCAACAGGCTTACAAGCAGAGTATTGAGAGTCCTGAGAATTTTTGGGCAGATGTTGCCAGCCATTTTCAATGGAGAAGAAAATGGGATAAAGTATTGGAATGGAATTTTTCAGAACCTAAAATAGAATGGTTCAAAAATGCCAAGCTGAATATTACGGAAAACTGCCTGGACAGGCATTTGAAAGAGCTTGCCAACAGGCCCGCAATTATATGGGAACCTAATGATCCCGAAGAACACCATCGCGTACTTACTTATAAAGACCTGCACTATAAAGTTTGCCAGTTTGCCAACGTACTTAAAAACAACGGCGTTAAAAAAGGCGATCGTGTTTGTATTTATATGGGTATGATTCCCGAGCTGGCAATTGCAGTACTTGCCTGCGCGCGAATTGGCGCAATTCATTCCGTAATATTTGGTGGCTTTTCTGCACAAAGCATCGCAGATAGGTTACTGGATGCACAGGCCGAATATATTGTTACTTGTGACGGCGCATATCGCGGACAAAAAGATATTCCGTTAAAGAACGTGATTGACGATGCTTTAATCGGATGCAGGTTTGTTAAACGTGTAATTGTTTGTACCCGCACAAGAACTCCGGTGAGCATGTTGAAAGGTCGTGATGTGTGGTGGGAAGATGAAGTGAAAAAGGTAGAAACACTTGGTATGTTCTCTTGCCCGGCTGAAGAAATGGATGCAGAAGACCCTTTGTTTATTCTATACACATCAGGCTCCACAGGAAAGCCCAAAGGCGTTGTCCACACATGCGGAGGTTATATGGTTTACACCAATTACACCTTTGTGAATGTGTTTCAATACCAACCAGGCGATATTCATTTCTGTACGGCAGATATTGGATGGATCACTGGGCATAGTTACATAGTGTATGGCCCCTTAAGCGCGGGTGGTACTACGTTAATGTTTGAAGGTGTGCCCACGTATCCTGACGCGGGACGTTTATGGGACATTGTTGACAAGTTTAGTGTGAATATTTTATATACAGCTCCAACAGCTATCCGAAGCTTGATGGGCTTTGGTTTAGGGCCATTGCAGGGAAAGAAACTTTCTTCCCTGAAAACACTGGGAACTGTTGGTGAACCTATCAATGAAGAAGCCTGGCATTGGTTTGACGAGCACGTGGGTAAAGGGAAATGCCCTATTGTAGATACATGGTGGCAAACAGAAACAGGGGGTATGCTTATCTCGAACATGGCCGGCATTACGCCTTCCAAGCCAAGTTGGGCAACACTTCCTTTGCCAGGTGTACAGCCTGTTTTGGTTGATGACCGCGGCGTGGAAATCACCGAAGCTGTTGACGGTGAGTTTAAAGGAAACCTTTGTATAAAAGCGCCCTGGCCGGCAATACTTAGGACTACGTGGGGAGATCATGAACGTTGCAAAAAGAATTATTTCAGCACATATCCTGAACTGTATTTTACAGGTGATGGCGCATTGAGAGATGAACAAGGCAACTATCGCATTACCGGACGTGTGGATGATGTATTAAATGTAAGTGGCCACCGTATTGGGACTGCTGAAGTTGAAAATGCCATTAACATGCACGCTGGTGTTGTTGAAAGTGCTGTTGTTGGATATCCGCATGATATTAAAGGCCAGGGCATTTACGCCTTTGTAATATATAATGGTGGCCATGGTGATGATAACCTGCAACGTCAGAATATATTACAGACAGTGACCCGCATTATCGGGCCAATTGCAAAACCAGACAAGATCCAGTTTGTAAGCGGCTTGCCTAAAACAAGAAGCGGTAAAATTATGCGCCGCATTCTTCGCAAGATCGCAGAAAATGAAATGGAAAATATCGGCGACACATCAACGCTGTTAGATCCTGGGGTTGTGGAAGAGATAAAGAATGGCAAGCTGTAATGTAAGATTTACGTTTCTGGATGCGGGCTCATACAGATAGTACGTTCGCACGGGTATTGTGTAGTTCTAAAATTTACCAATCGTATTATTCCATAGAGAAAGCCATGAAACAAAATGTCTCATGGCTTTCTCTATTAATGATTTTCGTTTCTTACCTCAAGTATCACTTACCCTCTCACCAGTGCACTGTTTTTATACAAAGGCAATACGTTGGCAACATCTTCAGTAACACAATATTCAAGATCACTTTCTAAGCCGTAAGCTGCAAGCCTGTGCCAGTGTGTGGTTTTGCGGATAAAGCTGTATAGGTCATTTTTATGCAGATGATACATGTCTTCTGCCATAAGGCTGCTGTCGCAATGAATGGTGAAATGTTCTTTTATTCTGCTGATTACCGCGCCGGCAAAAAGTGTGTCTTCCATATTGAACTTATCCTTCCATGCAGAGCATCCAAGAATGACATTCTTTTTAAGGCTAACCAGATGATCACAAACCGCAGAGATATTTGGAAAAGAACCGGTAATCACTTCAGACGCACCATTATCAAGCGCCATATGCAGTAGCTTGGTGCCATTGGTGGTGGTGAGTACCAATGTTTTGTTTTCAATAAAACTTCTTGGGTATTCGGCTGGGGAATTACCGTGCTGTAATCCTTCAATTATTTTTCCATCTCTTTCTCCGGCCGTTATTGCATTAAGGTTACGCCCAATGGTAACACAATCTTCTACACTTGATACCGGAATAACCTTGTCAGCCCCGTTAAATAATGCCGTCGCAATTGTTGACGTAGCCCTGAACACATCAATGATCACAACAATACTGTCTGAAACATTATAAAGCTTGAGGAGTGATGGGGACAATATTGTGTGAATTGTAGGTTTATTTTGCATGGGTGCAAAGATAACCCTCAGCCAAAAACATTAAACTACTTATTTAATCAGCTATTTTGTAATATACGCCCGCGACAAAAACGAATATTAGCTATCTTTCATTATCATGCCAAAACATTAACGGATGAAGTACCTGCTTATTTTTCTCCTTCTGTTCCGGTTTGCATTCGCCCAGTCTTACAAGAAATTAAACGAGAAGGCTATTCTTGCGGACACGCACAATGATATTATTTCAACATGTATTGAAAAAGGCTACCATTTTGATGACGACTTAACTGGCAAAACGCATAGCGATCTCCATCGAATGAAAACCGGAGGAGTAGATGTGCAGGTTTTTTCTATTTGGTGTGATGGCAAGCAGCCGCAGCCGTTTGCCTGGGCAAACCGTGAAATTGACACCTTATATGCATGGGCTGCAAGAAACACCTCCTCAATGATGATAGCCAGAACATATAGTGACGTGAAAAAAGCAGTTAAACAACATAAGCTTGCGGCAATGATAGGTGTAGAAGGTGGCCATATGATAGAGGATGATATGCAGAAATTAGACAGCCTTCATAAACGTGGTGTATGTTATATGACGTTAACCTGGAATAATTCAAACCCGTGGGCAACATCTGCAATGGAGGAAACAACAGACTCATTGCTACATCAGCCAAAGGGGTTGAGTGAGAAAGGGAAGAATATTGTTAGGCGAATGAATGAATTGGGAATGATGGTGGACCTTAGCCATGTGGGTGAGCAGACGTTTAAAGATGCTATAGCAGTGAGTTCGAAGCCGATACTTGTTTCACATAGTTGTGTATATAATTTGTGCCCGGTATTCAGGAATTTAAAAGATGATCAGATTAAAGCTGTTGCCCAAAATGGCGGTGTCATTCAGTTGAATTTTTTCTCAGGTTTTCTTGATAGTAGCTTTCAGACAAAATATAACGCATTCCTTGCCTTGCATAAGAATGAAATTGATTCGATCAAAAAAGTAACCCCGGATCAGTTAGACAGCATATTGAATAAAAAATACACAGCTGAAGTTGAGAAAATCAAGGCGCCATTTTCATTGTTATTCGACCACCTTGATTATATAGTAAAACTTGTTGGCGTTGACTACGTTGGCCTTGGTTCGGACTTTGATGGAATTAGCCTTCCCCCGCAACAATTGTTTGATGTAACAACATATCCGCTGATAACTAAAGAACTTATGGCAAGAGGGTACAGTAAAAAAGAAATCAAAAAAATACTCGGTGGCAATTTCCTGCGCGTACTTAAAGCCAGCGCCAAATAAACCTTGAGATAAACCGGTGTTGCGGTTTTGATGTCACACTAACAGAATCTGTTCAAAGATAGAAAGTTCATACTTCATAGTTCGTACTTCGCACTTGCTTTGAGGAATTAATTCATCAATGAATGTAATCTGCAACTCATGCGGAATAAAGTGCAACACAGCCTAAGCATGTTTTAAGTAAGCGGCACATCAGGCGGCATTTTTGCAGCAATTAGTGAAACGATCATTGTCAAATCTTAAAACTTATTTGTTATGAAAAATGCAACAAATGGAAACGGAAATAATATGAGTGATTCAATGAAAAATTCCGAATTCCACAAACTATTTGTTGATGAGGTAAAAGATATTTATTGGGCAGAAAAGGCACTGGTAAAAGCATTGACCAAAATGCAGAAAGCTGCCAGTTCTGAAGAACTGGCAAGCGCATTTGCAGCACATCATGCGCAAACAGAAGGCCATGTGCAACGCCTGGAGCAGGTATTTGAATTATTGGAAATGAAACCTGTAGGAAAGAAATGCCCTGCAATGGAAGGCCTTATACAAGAAGCTGAAGAATTGAAGGAAGATACCGAAGATGGTTCAAGCGTGAGAGATGCAGCATTAATTTCTGCAGCCCAGAAAGTGGAACATTATGAAATAGCATCCTATGGTACATTGGCAACTTTTGCTAAAACAATGGGCCACAGTGACATTGCTAAATTATTAGAGCAGACATTAAGCGAAGAAAAGGAAACAGATGCCAATCTCACTAAGATAGCAGAGACTATGATTAATGAAGAAGCTATGCACGAATAAATGGCGATGTCTGGTATATAAGATATTTCCTATTCCCACGTGTAAATTTAAGGCCGCTGAAAAGCGGTCTTTTTTATTGTATTAATTAATTGTTTTACGGGGTGTGTTACAATATGGTTCGAGAGACTCGAACCATGGTGGTATTTTATTTTTGTTTCAATCTTCGCTTAGATCAGCTTATAGCTAATTGCTTATAGCTTAAAGCTAAAACAAGTATGCCACCCTCAATTAAGAAGGCGGCACACATTTCAACCAAAACCAACTGTATCGTTTAAGATTCAAGCCTCAAATCCAAAGCATTTAAGACTGGCCTCTTTCTATTATTTTCATTCGCTTCACTATTCGTTCGGATAAGCTCTTAGCTTATAGCTCAAAGCTTCTAGAACCAGCTGCCCATGAAAGCATCGTTCACCTTTTCGCCAACCAGCTTTCTTCTGCGGCGGGCCACACTAAAGCGATGAACGAACATGGTTATAAATATCATGATGAAGAATATTACAGTAAGTGGCGGAATGCCTGCCATGCTCACCCATCTTCCTTTAAATATTCTGCGCATCGGCCGCTTTAATCGTTCAGCGATCAGGTACATACTCGGTACAATAACCAGCGTCATAAAGAACGCGAACATCACACCAAATATGATGGTCCATGAAAGCGGTTTCCAGAATACTGCGTTATCACCACCAAAGAAGATATGCGGATTCAAATCTGAAAACAGCGTAACAAAGTTGATGTTAAAACCAACGGCCAACGGTATAAGGCCGAGTATTACTGCCAGCGCAGTCAAGAGTACCGGAATGATACGCGTTTTACCGGCCTGCACAATTGCTTCTCTCGTTTTCAAACCTCTGCCTCGCAGCTCTTCAGTAAACTCAATCACAAGGATACCATTCTTAATAACAATACCTGCAAGACCAAGAATACCAACACCCGTCATAACAACAGATACTTCCATACCTGTGATTGAAAATCCTAACAGCACACCAATAACACTAAAGACAATTTCAGTTAAGATGATCACCGCCTTGCTTATAGAGTTGAATTGTAACACCAGTATGAACAGGATAAGCATTAATGCAATCAATAAAGCGTTACCAAGGAAGCTTGCTGTTTCAGCCTGTTGTTCTCCTTCACCGGTTTGCTTAATGGTAACACCATCAGCCTTCCCTTTAAAGTTTTCGATATCTCTTGTTATAACCTGGTTAACGGCTGTAGGCGTATAACCGGTAAGTACATTCGATCTTAAAGTGATCAAACGTTTTTGGTTTTTGCGTTTAACACTACCAAGCGTACTGGTAAGATCAATTTTTACCAGGTTGCTGATTGGTATGTTTTTAAAGCCGCCCGTGGCCATATCCCTAAAGAACACTTTCATGTTCAGCAGTTCTACCAGGTTTTTACGCTGCATTTCATTATTGCGTAATTGTATCTTATATTCTTCTTTACCTTCTTTGATCTTAGACACTTCACGTCCAAACAAAGCCGTTCTGATTGTTTGCCCAATCTGCGCAGAAGACACGCCTTCTATCAACGCACGCTCACGGTCAACAGTAACTGTTATTTCCGGATTGTTTAAGTCAACATCCATCTTCAGTTCCTCAACTCCGGGCACCTGCAATGAGTCAAGATAATTCTTCAATGAAACCGAAGTTTTGATCAGGTTATCAAAATCCTCACTGGCTATTTCTATGTTAACGGGAGGATCGGTAGGAGGCCCGCTCGCTTCCTGGTCAACACCAATTTCTGCACCGGGAATTCCCTTCATGGCATTACGGATGCTATCCAGGTATGGACGGGTATGTATTCCCTCGCGTTTTTCAAATTCAACAAACGAAACCTGTATACGGCCTAGCTCACTACGCGTACTTCTGTCTCCGCTGTTAGGGTCGGCAGCACCAACTGCAACGTTGGTGATCACACTTTCAACTAGTGGATTTTTCTTGCCGTTCTCCATATTCAAAATCTTGTAAACACGATTCTCCAGAATTCGCGTAACAGAATCAGTGTACTCAACAGCAGTACCTACAGGTAACTTCATGTACACATAGATCTGGTTAGGGTCTCCTTTGGGGAAGAACACAACCGGAACCTGTCTTGCACCAAAGAACATGAAGGAGAATATAAGCATTCCGAATGTTCCTAATAGCAACCATACCGGCCTCCAGCCTTTCAGTGCCCAGCGCAACAAGTCTTCATAATGTCCCATGATCCACGGTAATGCGCGATGCTGAAAAGCATGTATAACATCATCTAGCAGGTAACGATATAGCAACACCAGCAGCACAAGGCAAATTAGCAGGTTGCCTGCGAATGGGTATTTGAAAACATCCAGTAACACGCCAATTGCTAGTGTAATCCAGAACATCGGCTTTTTAAAGATGGCTGATTTTGGTTGCTTCTCACCTTCTTCATGTGACATAAAGTCTACGGCAAAAACGGGGTTCATGATGAATGCCACAATGAGTGATGCAGTCAACGTAAAGATCAGCATCGCAGGTAAGTAAATCATGAACTTACCAATAATACCCGGCCAGAACAACAACGGGAAGAACGGTGCCAGCGTTGTAAGCGTACCAGCAAGCACCGGCACAAATACCTCGCCCGCAGCCATCATCGCGCTTCGCGGCGCGCTGAGGCGCCCCTTGCCTTGTGTAAATATGCGGTGCGTATTTTCAATAACCACAATGGCATCATCCACAATAATACCCAACCCGAAGAGCAGGGCAAACAGCACGATAAAGTTCAACGTTACGTGCGACCCAATAATAATTTCGGCGCTCGGCAAAAACATAAACGCGACGAACATACTCAGTGGTACAGATAACGCCACAAAGAACGCATTCACTACACCCATGAAGAACATCAGAATCAACAACACAAGTACGAAGCCGATAACGATAGAGTTAACAAGATCGTTGAAAGAAGTTTTTGTTTTGGTGCTCATGTCACCGGTAATAACAACATCCAGGTCTTTGGGGAATTGGCTGCCCTTCATTTCATCCACAACCTTCTGCACTTGATCGGATGTTTCAATTAGGTTTTCACCGGAGCGTTTAATAATGTTGAGCGTAACAACATTCTTTCCATCTAAACGGGCATAGCTTTCTCTTTCCTTAATGGTGTCTTTAATGGTGGCAATGTCCTTCAAATAAATCGGAGCACCAGAGCTGTTACGTAGCACCACTTTCTCTATATCAAAAGCCGTTTTAAACTGGCCCTTCAATTGAAGGTTGCGCTTCATGTTGCCCACATCCAGCAAACCGCCGGAAATATCCATATTCTCACGCGCCACTGCACCGGCAATATCATCAAATGTTACACCCGCACTTTGCATGCGATAGTTGTCCACGTTAATCTGAAACTCACGTTCAGGTGCACCAACAATATCAACACGGTTAATCTGTGAAAGATCTTCCAGCCTGTCCTTCATATCATCGGCAAACTTTTTCAGGCGCTGCTGGTCATAGTTACCGCTGATGTTTACATACATAACAGGAACATCCGAAAGGCTTACTTCAAGAACAGTTGGTTCCTGGGTAAGATCATTTGGCAGATCCTGTTTGGCTTTGTCAACAGCATCCTTCACTTTCTGAAGGCCGATATCCGTTTTTACCTCTGTATCGAACTCAACGATAATAGCTGAGTAATCCTGTTGGGATGTACTCGTAAATTTTTTGATCTTGGCGCCTGTAATACCTTTTATCTGTTTTTCGATGGGGCGCGTAACAAGGTTCTCAATATCTTTTGGAGAGTTACCTACATAAATCGTTTGTACGTAAATGGTAGGTATTACCACGTCAGGAAACTGCTCCTTGGGTGTGGTAATAAAAACATTGAGGCCCCAAAGGCTGACTATCAGCATTAACAAGTACACAGATGTCTTGTTCTTAATGGCCCAGGAGGTAGGTTTAAACTCTTTAAACTTCCCCGTAATATTTTCAAGTGCGCTCATACTAAGTTTAGTTTTGCCGTTCTGGCGTTATAATAAGTTAAGTCAAAATTTAAAAGTCAACATTCAAAGGGCTGTTGCTTCACACTTAAATTATTTGTCTAAAGCGTGAACCAATTATATGAACCAGGCAGTATTGCTACTATGAAACATTTGTTGTGTCACTCACTTGTGCGTTCGGTAATGCTATTCAGCACAACAAGTGCTACTGGTTTTGACTTTTTACTTTTGTCTTATTATTAGCTGGTAGTGATCAATTGTCCGTCGTATAAACCCTGAAAGCCTTCTGTAATAACAGAGTCGCCTTGTTGAAGGCCATTCTTCACTTCAATTTTATCACTGTACATCTGGCCTTCTGTAACTGCACGTTTACGTGCTATCAGTTTTCCGTTTTCCTTTACTGCAACAAGCACAAACTTTCCTTTGTCGTCGGTCTGCAATGTATTTACGGGAACGGTGATAGCATTTGCAGCAGTATAGTCCTGTATTTTAACAAGGGCAATCTGGTTTGGCCTGAATACATTATCAGTTGGTAGCTTGGCCTCTACGTAAAATGAGCGTGAATTTGGATCGATCATTTTACCTGCGTTGGTAATTCTTGCGTTTACATTTTTATTAATATCAGGCAGGTTAATAAGAAGATTATCGCCTTCTTTTACTTTGCCGAGGTAATTTTCAGGAACCTGTGCAGTTACTTTAAGATTGGATGTATTTACCAAACGGATGTAACCGGATTGTGGATTTCCTGTAAAGAATTCACCCACGCGGATAGTAACATCATCTGCAACACCATCCATTTCTGCATATACGTTGCTGAATGACATCTGTTCTTTAATAAGTGCAATCTGTTTTTCAGCCAGATCAACATTGTTCTTTGCGCCAATCAATTCTACCTCGGTACCGATATTTTGTTTCCAGAGATTATCCCTGCGTTGATAAAGGTCTTTCGCATAAGTTAACTGGGTTTCCGCCTGCTCAAGCTGTTTTTGTGCCAAAGCTGCATCAAGCTTAAGTAAAAGCTGGCCTTTTTTAACTGCATCACCTTTCTTTACATACACAGCTTTTACCTGGCCACCGGAGCCGCGTGGCGTTACATAGGCAATGTTGTCTGATTCAATCTTTCCCTGCAAATCAATGTAGTGGGTAAAGGTTGAAGGTGCTATTGCCGTTAGCCCAACAAGCTTCGCTTTTTCCGGGCGTGATGATGGATCCAGCTTAAATATTTCATCCTCAAGCTTGGTTATTTCCTCGCCTACTTTTGTTTGCTGTGTTTTTAATTCTTCCAGTTGGGCCTTTTTCTTCGACAGGTCGTCTTTTTTATCTGAAGTAGAGCCACAAGAAGCAAAAGCTAATGTAGTGGCTGCGATAAGTATTAAATGTATCCCCCTTTGCATATAAAGTAATTTGAATTGAACGGTAATGGTTGTATTATGGAAGTTTACCAATGGCTTTTGTGTAATCGATCTTCGCGATTACTGCATCATATAAGGCATTGATAAAGTTTGTTTGTGCATTGATAAGATCTGTTTGCGAATTCGTGATATCGGTAGTTGATCCCAGGCCGGCTTCATATTTTTTCCTTGATTGGTTATACACCTGCTCGGCCAGCTTCATATTGTTACGCTGATTTTCCCAGGTAATCACCGCTGCCCTGAACTTGTTGCGGGCCGTTTCCACATCAGCATCAATATTTAATTTCATATAGTCCATCTGGTTGTGGGTCTGCTCTGCCTGTAACTTGGCTTTTTGCAGATTGGCATCTTTTGCCATGCCATCAAAAATGGGAATATTGATATTGAGGCCGATGAGCCAGGTAGTAAACCAGTCGCCTTTACCAATAAAATTAAACTGTCCGCGGTAGGCCTGTTTAGCAAACTGGCTGCTAAGGCTGGCTGAAGGCAAGTACAGGTATTTATATCTTTTTACATTGTAGTCATTTAAAATAGTAGCCTGTTCAAGCAACTGGTAATCTTTTCTGTCGGAATACTGGAAAGTACTGTCATCCAGCAAACCTTTCTTTATGTTATCCTCGGTAATTTTATCCGTTAATGAAATCGAATCCTGTATCGGCATGCCTATCAGGTATTTTAATCCGAGATAGCCGTTGTCTATGGTTCTTTGTGTAGTTAGCTTTTGTGTTTCAAGGTTGGCGAGCTGAACAGACGCACGGTCTACGTCCAGTTGCTCCGTAAAACCATTGGCGTGCATGGCCTTGGTATCACTCAGTAATTTGGCGGTGCGGTTAATGTTTGCATCAATTTGCTCCATCTGTGTTTTACTAACTACCAACTGGTAATATACTTTGTAAATATTGGTACGGATGTTTTCGTCCGTAACCTCAAAATTCTTCATTTGGTAATCCAGCGAAGCCTTACGGGCCTGCAAACCAACAAACACTTGTCCGTCAAATAATATTTGTGATAAAGTAACGCCAGCTGAAGCGTTCCACTTAGTACCAAACTGTGCGGCGATTAATCCGAAATCTGCCGGAGAGGTGATTGGCTGGCCACTGCCATTTTTTACACCCTCATGTTCTAGCACACCGTAAGTTCCCATGGCAATAAAGTTGGGGAACACCTGAACCGGAACATTCGGATAAAAGTTCGTACCAACGTTACCATTTAACTGCGGCAATGCAGTGGCAGTAATACCTCTGTTGGTTTGCTGTTGAATTTTATAATCCAGCAGGGCATTTTTAACCTGTACGTTATTCTTCCTTGCGTATTCTATACATTGTTGTACCGAAAATTCATGATATGCTGTCTGCTGCGACGTTTGAGATGCAGGAACCGCTTGCGGACTTTGTGCAACCGACATAAAAGCTGTGGCACTAAACAAACACACGGTACCTATGCGCTTTAGATATTGCATAATGTTGGTTTTATATGGTTTTTTTGTGTTGGAATTTCTCAATGATCTGCCTGCCTTTTTCGGTAGCAATACCATAGAGAAAATGATAATACAGTTCTCTTGCAGTATCCATCAGGCTGTATTTGCTGTTGGGATACAAATCCTGGTTGAATATCAAAAAAGAACTTTCGAGCCGGAACTTGGAAATAATGTCCACATTAAAATCATTTCTGTAGACTCCTTCCTCTATACCACGCTCAATATTTCGCTTGATCAATTCAAGCAAAAAACTGTCTTTGTGCCTTTTAAACACCAGGAAGGCTTGCGGATAGAATTTTTCCAGGTCAAAAACGATGAAGGGGTTCATGGCTTCCATGGTCATCATCTTTGATTCAAGATCCTGGATCAGTTCTTCAATTGCATTCTGGGACTCTTCCCTCTGACGGATGCATTCATCCCTCATAGAGTTCAATTCCGTTTGCATAACGTCCTCCACAAGCTCGTCCTTATCAGCAAAAAACTGGTAGATAGTTTTTTTGCTAATACCTGACTGGCTGGCAATTTCATCCATTGTAACGGACTTAAATCCGTATTTCAGGAACAATTCCCGCGCCTTTTGTTGAATTCTTTCCTTCATTTTTGCTTAAACTGGAGAGCAAAACTATAGAAACTTTTTTCGTTACAATAGTTTCCATTCAATTTTATTTGCAATTTTATCTGAATGGTCGCTATAAAGGATAAGTTGCAAGATAATAACCAAATCAATTATAATGTTTAAACATAATATATTGCAGGTTAATTTTTAAAAATGGGGTTACAAAATCTGTTAAAAAGTATAAATAAGGAACAGCGCATACGGCGTTTGGTAATACTATGCCCGGAAGTGTAATAGTTGCTTACTTTACAGTTAAAACAAATCTATTATGAGTTCGCTGAGGCGCAAGCTTTTTGTTGGCTTACATTGGAGAAGATTGCTTCAATATTTTTTGCAGGGTTTGGTGGTTATTGCCCCCATCGGCATTACTGCCTATGCTGTATTTTTTTTATTTAACTCCGTAGATACCATTCTGCCCGACCTTACCAACAAGCTTTTTCCAAATTTAATGGGCGTTGATGAGAATGGTTTGCCCAGGCGCATTCCCGGCCTTGGCTTTATTGTGGTGATTGTAATAGTTATGCTCATCGGCAGAATCTCCTCTTCTTTTTTTGTCGGGAAGCTGGTAGACGTTGTGGATACCATTCTGGAGAAAACGCCCGGCATCAAGTTCATTTATAGCTCGGTGAAAGATTTTTTTGAAGCTTTTGCCGGAAACAAAAAGAAGTTCGATAAACCCGTTTTGGTTAATGTTGACGCGGATGATGTTTGGAGGATTGGGTTTATTACGCAGGAAGATGCTTCTCATTTTGATCTCCTGGAACACGTTACCGTATATGTTCCTCATTCATATGCAATTTCAGGAATAACTTATTTTGTGCCGAAAACACGAGTAAAATCTTTACATATTAATTCTGCGGAAGCAATGAAATTTGTGGTATCAGGTGGGGTATCGCATCTTGAATAGCTTTTCGCCGGTTAAAATGCTTTGAATTCAATTGCTTTATTTTGCAAAACGCAACAACCATTAATGACATGAAAATGCACAATTTTAATTCAGGGCCTTCTATTCTTCCGCAGGAAGTATTGATCCAGGCTGCTGAAGCTGTTCTAAACTTTAATAACATTGGTTTGTCTCTCCTGGAAATCGGCCACCGAACTTCCTGGTTTCAGGATGTACTGGATGAATCGAGATCCCTTATAAAGGAACTAATGCAACTGGGTGATGAACATGAAGTGTTGTATTTGCATGGCGGCGCAACCACTCAATTTATGCAGGTGCCAATGAACCTGTTGGACGATGGGGAAACCGCGGCTTACTGCGATAACGGCATATGGGGAAGCAAGGCTATTAAAGAAGCGAAACTGTTTGGAAATGTCAATGTGGTAGCATCTTCAAAAGATAAAAATCACACGTATATTAATAAAGGATTTGAAATCCCTTCAACATCAAATTACCTGCATTACACAACTAATAATACGGTAGAAGGTACTCAGTGGCATGCTTTACCAGAAACAAATGTGCCGTTGGTTGCTGACATGAGTAGTGATATTTTCAGCAGGAATATGCCTTTCGCAAAGCATTCACTGATCTATGCCGGAGCACAAAAAAACATGGGTGCAGCAGGTGTAACACTTGTTGTGGTGAAAAAAGATGTGCTTGGAAAGATTAAAAGAGCCATTCCACCAATAATGGATTACCGCATTCATATTGAAAACGGCTCCCTGTTAAACACACCTCCTGTTTTTGCTGTTTACGTTAGCTTGCTTACGTTGCGCTGGATAAAAAAAGAAGGCGGCCTCGCTGAAATGGAAAAAAGAGCAAAAGAAAGGGCTGATTTTCTATATGATGCTTTGGACAGCTTACCATTGTTTGTTCCTACTGTAAATAAAGAAGACAGAAGCCTGATGAACGCTGTATTTGTAATGCAAAGGCCAGAGCTGGAACAACCCTTCCTGGACGAATGCAAAAAGAATGGCATGGTGGGCGTAAAAGGCCACAGAAGCGTTGGCGGTTTACGGGTAAGCATGTATAATGCGATGCCTATGGATAGCGTGAAGGCTTTTGTAGATTTGATGACTGAATTCAATAATAAAAATCTGTAAGATAAAATAATGCGGTTTGTAGCATTATAAACAACAACTATCAAATATATATGAGTAAAATAAAACCATTTAAAGCATTGCGCCCCCAGGCGCAGCTTGCTAAACAGGTTGCCAGCCGCCCCTATGACGTATTAAACAGCCAGGAAGCAAAAATTGAAACACAGGGTAACCCCAATTCGTTTTTGCACATTACAAAAAGTGAGATTGACCTGCCGGATAATATTGATATCCATTCCGAAGTGGTGTATGAAAAAGCAAAGGAAAATCTGACTGCCTTTATTAAACGCGATATTCTTTTTCACGAATCAAAAGAATGCTATTACGTATACAGGCTTATCATGAATGGCCGTAGCCAGACCGGCCTTGTTTGCGTTAGCTCGGTGGATGATTACGAAAATGATATCATAAAAAAGCACGAGTTTACCAGGCCTGAAAAAGAACAGGACCGCATCAATCATATTAAAACTACCGGTGCCCAGACAGGCAATGTTTTTCTTGCTTACAAGAATGTAGAGGAAATAGATGCGCTTATCGACAAATGGATGAGCACAAAAAACCCGGTGTATGATTTTACTGCTGATGATCAGATTCAACACACCATTTGGCTGATCAACGACAGCAATGCTACTGAATCTATCACCAACTATTTTGAAACAAAAGTTCCTTGCACATACATTGCAGACGGCCACCACAGAGCGGCATCCGCTGCTAAAGTGCGTAAAGCATTGGGAACTAAAGCTGCGGACGGTGCAAATTATTTCCTGACGACTTTATTTCCTTCAAATCAGTTGTACATCATGGATTACAACCGTGCAGTAAAAGATTTGAACGGCCATAGCGAGCATGATTTCCTAAAAGCGCTCCAGGAAAATTTTATTGTAGAAGAAATGGGAGAAGAGCCTTTTAAACCAGAAGCGTTGCACGAGTTTGGTATGTATCTTGGCAAAACCTGGTATAAGCTTACAGCAAAAGCCGGGAGTTATTCTGAAGATCCGATCGGAGTACTCGACGTAACTATTTTGCAGGATAACCTGTTGAACAAACTGCTGAATATAGAAGATCCGAGAACCGATAAACGAATTGATTTTATCGGCGGCATCAGAGGATTGAAGGAGCTAAGCAAACGTGTTGACAGTGGAGACATGGCTGTTGCATTCAGCCTTTATCCGGTAAGCATTCAGCAATTGTTTGACATTGCAGACAGCGGTAACGTAATGCCTCCAAAAAGCACCTGGTTTGAACCAAAGCTTCGCGACGGCTTATTAACGCACCTGATCAACGAACAATAAATTAAGTGTGGGTTACGAAGCGCTTTGTTGGAAGCTGTTAATAGAATCACAACAGGTTTAAACCTAATGTACTACATACTTCTAACTTCGTATTTTGCGCCGGGACTCAAAACCATAAATCAGCCTTGCTGAATATGCACTACTGGCAGGATTATTGGCATAATCTCTAAACTAATTAGCTGAGAAACCTTAGAGTTCGTAACAGGCTTTAAGGTTTCTTCTGTTTTTGAAACATTAAAAGTAATTGGATGAAAAAAATACTTTTTGCAACGCTCGTTTTGGTTTGTTCATATGCATCAGCAATAGCACAGCAGCAGGACCCTGAAAAACTGCATGAGACCGCACGCACATTTATGAAACAAAATGACCTGGACAACGCGGTGCTTGTACTTGACCGTGCCAACCAGTTAAAGCCGGATGATATAGAGATTGCAAAAGACCTTGCCTATGTTTCTTTGTTGAAGAGGGATTTTTCGAAATCGATAGATGTCGCAAAATCGCTTGTGGAAAAACCTAATGCGGATGTGCAGTGTTACCAGATTTTAGGCATGGCTTTAAGGGCTACTGCTCAAAATGAGGAGTGCGCTAAAATATATAAAAAGGGTATTGCCAAATTTCCCAACAAAGGCATATTATACAGCGAATACGGCGAACTGGAACTGGAAAAAAATCCGTCTTCGGCCATTAAATTATGGGAAAAAGGAATTGAGTCCGATCCCAGCAACAGCGGTAATTTTTACAATGCTTCCAAATATTATTCTCAAAAAAATGAGGTATTGTGGGCGGTGTTGTATGGCGAGAATTTTATCAATATAGAGAGCCTGACCGCAAGAACAGCCGAGATTAAGGAGCAATTAACAGCTGATTATAAAAAGCTGTTTACAGCCAATACCTTGTCAGATGCAGCCAGGAAGGGTAGCCCGTTTATAAAGGCTGTTGCTAATTTATTCCTGCAAAATTCCGGTATGCTGGCTGAAGGCGTTACACCGGAATCCCTCACCTCCGTACGTTCAAAGTTTGTGTTGCAGTGGTATGACAACAGCACACCTAAATTCCCCTACCGGTTGTTTGAATACCAGCGTACATTGATTCAGGAAGGAATGTTTGAAGCTTATAATCAATGGATCTTCGGCGCAGATAGCTATGAGGCCTGGGCAAAAAATCATGATGCGGAAGCGAAGGCATTGCAGAAATATCAGCGTGGCATGGTGTACAAAATACCGGCCGGGCAATACTACGAACATTAAAAGGCACTGAAAGAAATTACACAGTGTGTTCCCTTAATAGGGTACATTCTCTTTAAAATATAAAGGCATGGTAGGTTGATTTTGTTAACCTGCTTGCCTTTTTTAGTTTCTGTATAACCCTCGCCCCCGAAACCTAAAAACAATGTTAGGCGAATTATATTATTGACATTGGTAAGTATAGCTTCAATAGCAGCAGCAACTACCCTAGTGCTATCATTCGCAAATTTATTCCGTTCTCTAATTTACCGTCTGATTGAAACTGTTCATCTGATTGCGTGTCAATTTGTGGTTTTAAGCTTTGCGCTTTAGGCGCTAAGCTATTCATTCAATTAACTTGCTTTGTTCACTATAATTCCTGAACTTTAAGAATCACCAAAAAAACTTGTTGTATGAAGAAATTTACCTCCACATTATTTCTTATTATTTGCTTTTGCTTTACCGGTAAACTTTTTGCACAGGAGTACAGCGCCTGGGTAAAAAAAGACGGATCCACCGAACATGTTCTTTTGTTAACGCCTGGCTATTTTACTTACACAGTCTTTGACAAAGACAATAAAAAATTTATCTCTTCTTGGGGAGGAACATATACAGTTAGCGGAAGTAGCAGCGCATCCTTCATACAATTCAATTCGCTTGATCAGTCTAAAGTCGGCAAAACTGAAACAAACAGTTTTTCAGCAGACAACACTGAGCTTACTGTAAATTTCAATGGTAGCGATGTAACATTTACCAATGTTGACGGAGGTAATGAAATATTAGCAGGCGCCTGGCGCATCAGTGCGAGAGATAACAATGGCTCTATGCAGGTAATTGAAGAAGGGCCCAGGAAAACAATTAAAGTCCTTTCCGGCACTCGCTTTCAGTGGATTGCCATGAACACATCAACAAAGGAATTTTTAGGCACCGGCGGTGGCACCTACACACTGAAAGATGGCAAATACACGGAGACGATCGAGTTCTTCTCACGCGATAGCTCAAGAGTTGGAATGAGCCTGACTTTTGATGCGAAAGTAGATGGCGCAAAGTGGGAGCACAGCGGCCAAAGCTCAAAAGGAGATAAAGTTAAAGAAGAGTGGAGCAGGGTGGAATAATTGAAACAATTTAATATCAATAGATTCAATCCCGCTTCATCAAACAGAGAATGAAGCGGGATTTTTTATTCGATTACTCCTGCTTTGGCATTTGTAATAATACACCTCCATTACCACTCTGAACTTGCGGCAACTTGCCATCCCACTTTTGAATTTTCATGTATTCAATATAATTGGCGCTTAAAGAAACCTGTTTTCTGCGGATGGCTTCTGCTTCACCCGCTGCCTGAATTACCTGTGCCGCACTATCAGCCCGAGCCTGCGCCACTTTTCTCTCGCCCTCGGCAATAGCAACAAGGCGCTGGTTTTCTGCCACCTGAACTTCCTGTATAGCTTTTGTTTTTGCTTCAATAGATTGCTGCAACGCTTGTGGTGGTGTAATGTTCGTTCTAAGTTGAGAAATGGTGAACCATTTGGCAACCCTGTGATTGGCTTCTGTAACGATGTCGCTTTCAAATTTTTCGCGCTGGTTAAAAATATCGTCAACTGCCCATTTGTTTGCAACATCATTAACGGTACCTACGATAGCCGTTTGTAACCATTGTTGCTCAATGCTTCTTACGTCAAGGCGCAGGTTTTGGAACATATCGCCAACTTCGCCCGGCTTAAGCGCATAGTTAAAAGAAGGCTTAATGGTAGCACTAAAACCACCCTTTGTAATAACCTGTTGTTCGGGATAATCAATGTGCTGCTGAAAGGTTGGAAACTCATACAGTTTGCTCACCCAGGTATTGTAAACAACCCATCCCGTTTTGTATTCAAATTTGCTCACGCCGCGATTGTCGCCTGTGAGGTTAACCTTAATGCCCACGTGCCCGGCATCAACTCTTTCTAATACAAAAGGCTGAATCAACGCAATTAGCAACCCAAGCGCGGCTATTCCAATTGCCTTAAATAAACGGGTTCCTAAAAAAGTATTACCGGCACTTGCGGACGCATTTTTTTTCAATGCATAGGCAACAGCTATTCCGGCAAACAATAAAAAGAAGAAAACGGAAATCATAAAAAGTATTGCTTTATTAATTTGAAAATCAGGAAATAAAACAGCACAATTTCAAGAACGATGGAGAGTAAGAATAACAATGTGGACGATTGCCTGTTTATGAGGTACTCGAAGTTTACGGTTGATAGTACGATAAATAAGACAATGCGCAATGCATTCACCAGGGCCTTCATGAGCTGAATAATTTGTCAACCAAATATATGTATTTGCTTATAGTAAAAACACAAGATTTGCAACCGCAATTTGAAGGATTTTCTTTGATAGTTGCTTTTCCTTACCTTTCAATATTCAACATTTGTTATGGATTTTTCGAGGGGTTTATTTTCGGATGAAACGCTAATAGATATTTACCGCAAACTTTTGCTGCCAAGGCTAATAGAAGAAAAAATGCTCCTGTTGTTGCGGCAGGGAAAAATAAGCAAGTGGTTTAGTGGCATTGGCCAGGAAGCGATTGCGGTTGGTTGCGCCTATGCTTTGCACGACAATGAATGGATTATGCCGCTGCACAGGAACCTTGGTGTTTTTACCACGCGCCAGATGGTGCTGCATAAGCTCTTTATGCAATGGCAGGGGAGTAAAAATAGCTACAGCAAAGGAAGGGAGCGTAGTTTCCATTTTGGGGCGCCTGAGCATCATATCTGCGGAATGATCTCGCACCTGGGCCCGCAACTTACCATTGCTAACGGCACCGCACTTGCACACAAGCTATCAGGCCAACAAAGTGTTTCGCTTGCCTTTACCGGAGATGGTGGAACGAGCGAAGGGGATTTTCACGAAGCGTTGAATGTAGCCGCCGTGTGGAACCTGCCTGTAATTTTCGTTATTGAAAACAACGGCTACGGATTAAGCACTCCGGTTAACGAACAATATAAATGTGAAGCGCTTGTTGACAGAGCCAAAGGCTACGGAATTGAAGGGGTGCAGATCGATGGCAACAATATTCTGACAGTAATCGATACGATTAGGGGTGTGAGGGACTATTGCATACGCGAGCAAAAGCCATATCTCGTTGAGTGTATGACATTCAGGATGCGCGGCCATGAGGAAGCCAGCGGAACAAAATATGTACCTTCCGAACTCTTCGAAACGTGGTCTGAAAAAGATCCTGTCAATAACTATGAACAGTTTTTGTTGCAGGGCATTTTAAGCCAAGAAGAGATCAATAATATTAGAAGCACCATTAAGGAAACGATTGAACATGAGCTTGCAATTGCTTTTGACGAAGGCCCAATGGTTGCAAACACCGATGAAGAACTGAGAGACGTGTATGCGCCTGATTTAAAAGATACTGATGTTCCGGTAATTGATGTTTTTGAAAAACGAAGCGATACAGTTACAAGGCGTTTCATAGATGCTATTAAGGAGGCGCTGCATCAATCTATGCGTAAGCATCCTAACCTTATATTGATGGGGCAGGATATTGCAGAGTATGGAGGCGCTTTTAAAGTTACGGAAGGCTTTGTTGATGAATTTGGTAAAGCAAGGGTCCGCAACACGCCACTGTGTGAAAGTGCAATAGTAGGAACAGCGCTTGGCCTAAGCCTGCAGCAGTACAAAAGTGTTGTAGAAATGCAGTTTGCAGATTTTGTTAGTGTTGGGTTTAATCAGATAGTAAATAATCTTGCAAAGATCCATTATCGCTGGGGACAAAATGCGGATGTTGTTATTCGTTTGCCAACTGGCGCAGGCGTAGGAGGCGGCCCTTTTCATTCTCAGAGTAATGAGGCCTGGTTTACACATGTGCCGGGCTTAAAAGTTGTGTATCCTTCAACGGCGGCCGATGCAAAAGGATTATTAATTGCTGCCATTAATGATCCCAACCCGGTTCTTTATTTTGAACATAAGGCTTTGTATAGAAGCGTTAGTGATAAAGTTCCTGAAACATATTATGAAACTGAAATTGGCAAAGCGAGGATTGTACAAAAAGGAAATGAAATAAGTATTATCACTTACGGCCTCGGTGTTCATTGGGCGCTGGAGTATACGAATCAACATAAAAACATATCATTGGATATACTTGACCTGAGAACATTAGCGCCACTGGACTATGACAGCATCAGGGCTTCTGTTGCAAGAACAGGTAAAGTGCTCGTTTTACATGAAGATACGCTGACCGGTGGCATAGGCGGAGAAATAAGTGCGTGGATAAGCGAACATTGTTTTGAAATGCTTGATGCGCCTGTTATACGTTGTGCAAGCCTCGATACGCCTGTTCCTTTTAGTTTGGAACTTGAAAAGAATTTTTTGGCAAAGGCGCGATTGGATGAATGCATAAAAAAGCTATTGCAGTATTAAAAACCAGCGATCGATAGCGGCCTATGTAAAATAGCTGGCGGCATCTTTGCTATGTTAGATTGAATTGCAATTATTTTAAAACGCTATTACCTTGTTACCATTAATTTTCAGCGATCGTTTACCAAAAGCAAATGCAACAGTTTTAGCTGCGGATGTTGGCGGTACTAAAGTAAATATGGCCACTTATCAGTTTGCTGAAGGAAAGATGAAGCAACTGAATGCTAAGCAGTATCACACAAAAAACTATTCATCGTTTACGCAAATAGCCTGTGAATTTCTTGGAGAAGTTGGCCGCGACATAAAACCGCACTGCCTTTGCGCCGGTGTTGCTGGCCCTGTGATTAACAACAGGGCTGATTTGGTGAATATTTCATGGATATTAACTGCCGAAGAAATAGCACAGGCAACAGGTCTTAAAGATGTGTTATTAATTAACGACCTTGAGGCAAATGCATACGGCCTGGCATGCCTGGAAGCGGATGATATTTGCAACATCTACAAAGGCAATGCTGGTATAAGAGGCAACGCGGCAATCGTGGCTCCCGGCACTGGCCTTGGCGAAGCGGGGCTTTATTGGGACGGCAAATATTTTCACCCTTTTGCAACCGAAGGAGGGCATTGCGATTTTTCACCACGCATTGCGCTTGACGTTGAATTGCTCAATTACCTTACAACAAAGTTTGGAATAGTTAGCTGGGAACGGTTGGTGTCCGGCCCGGGAATAACTTCCATATATACTTTTTTAAAAGAATCCGGAAAGTATAAAGAAGAGCAGTGGCTGAGCGATGCGTTCAAAAAAGAAGATGAATCTGCCGCTATCAGCGAAGCTGCAATTGCCGGAAATTCTCCCATTGCTGCCGAAACTATGGAGCTGTTTATAAAATACCTTGCACGGGAATGCTCCAACATGGTGCTAAAAATGAAGGCCACTGGTGGAATTTATTTAGGAGGAGGTATTCCACCCAAAATAAAACCACTACTACAATCTTCTTCTTTCGTCCAACATTTTCTTGACTGCGACCGTTTACAGGATATGCTGAAAGATGTTCCGGTAAATATTATCATGAATGATAAAACTGCCCTGATCGGCGCTGCTTTTTACTGCCTGAGCCAAATGGCGGAATAAATGTGTTCTTTGAGGCAAGCCCAGGACTATTAATTGTTACTGAATTTAGTTCGGCTATTTGCACATTGCCTAATAAAGTACAAACAGTACAAGCGAGCGTGGCAACGATGTTTAATAGTAATACAAAAGCTAAGTACATAATTTTCTAATAAAAACGAATTACGGTAACGATTATAAGTATCTCGTGCATCATGTTTAAATAAACATGCATTTTGCATAGGTCAAACGTCATCAATAAACAAATCCCAGAATAATTATCTTTGGCTTTATGTCAATCGAAGTAAAAGAATTGCTAAAGGCATACGGAACGCAAAAGGCTGTTAATAATATTTCGTTTTCCGTACGTAAAGGTGAGATAGTGGGTTTTCTTGGCCCTAATGGTGCAGGAAAAAGTACTACAATGAAAATTATTGCCGGCTATCTGCAACAGGATGCCGGAACGGCAACTGTTACCGGCATTGATGTTACCACTGATCCGCTAAAAGCAAAAAGAAAAACCGGTTATCTGCCGGAAGCCAATCCGCTTTACTTCGACATGTATGTAAAAGAATACCTGCATTTTGTTGCAGGTGTGTATGGGCTTGATGATGTGTCAAAAGAAGTACAGCGTGTAATAGAGCTGGTGGGCTTGCAGGTTGAGCAGAATAAAAAAATTGGGCAACTGTCTAAGGGATATAAGCAACGCACCGGGCTTGCCGCGGCGTTAATACATGATCCCGAAGTACTTATTCTTGATGAGCCAACAAGCGGCCTGGATCCCAATCAAATCATTGAAATAAGGAACGTAATCAAGCAACAGGGAAAAAACAAAACCGTGTTGTTTTCTTCGCATATACTACAGGAAGTGGAAGCTGTTTGTGACCGCATTATCATCATCAATAAAGGTGAAATTGTAGCTAATGATAGCTTGCACAACCTGCAGGCGCGTAAGCAGGGCGATATGGTTGCTGTTACTTTTAGCGAACTTGTTGATAGTAAGTGGCTGGAAGGTCTTTTTGCGGTGAACAGTGTTAGCCGGATAAATGAAAATAGCTGGCGATTATATACTTCCAACCCTGAAGATGCACGCAAGCAATTATTGCAACTGGCAATTGAGCGTAATCTGAATATTGTTTCATTGCAGACAGAAGGCAACAACCTGGAAGATATTTTCCGTTCCCTGACTTCTGGCTAAGTAGTGCTTTTTTATCGCGTCATCTTCAATCGCGGAGTATGGCTATGTTCACGACATATATTCACAGATAGAGCAAGCAGCCATTGCCCGAACAATAGCAGAAACAATGCTACTTTTAGCGTGGCATTTTATATAGTTCTACTTCAATAAAACTGTTTCAATGTTACAGAACGCAACGATTAAGTTTCTGAAAGATCTTAACAGGAACAATACAAAAGAATGGTTCGATGCCAACCGCAAAGCGTACGACAATGCGAAGGCAGATTTTTTACAGATAGTGCAGCAGGTAATAGATACTCATGCAAAGAAAGATGAAGAACTGGCATCATTACTCGCGAAGGATTGTGTATTCCGGATCAACAGGGATGTGCGATTTAGTAAAGACAAGTCTCCATATAAAAATAATTTTGGTGCGAGCATAAATCGCGGTGGAAAGAAGAGCATCTATGCCGGTTATTATTTTCATTGCCAGCCCGGCGAAAGCTTTGTTGGCGGCGGACTTTGGATACCTGCACCAAATGAATTAAAAAAAGTCAGGCAGGAAATAGATTATTGCTATGATGAATTTAGTAAGACCATCAGCAATAAAAAGTTTACCAGCGTTTATAAAGAATTGTATAAGGGTGGTGATGTAAGCTTAAGCCGTCCGCCAAAAGGATATGACGATTCCAATCCTGCAATTGAATTCATCAAGCTGAAAAGTTATCTCGCCATGCAGCCTTTGTCTGACGCAGAGCTCACCGAAAAAGGGCTTGTAAAAAAGATAACAACAGCATTCGAAGCTTTGCAACCCATGATTAAGTTTATAAATCGTGGGATTGAAGGATGAGCGGATGTATGGTGTTAGATGTGAGATGTACGATGTGTTGATAATGAAGTGTGAGGTCTGGAATATTGTTGAATGATTCGAGGCGTGGCGAAGGTTTTGCTCCGCATAGCTTCCACGCTGCTTCAAGCCGCGTGGGCCTATGTCGCCTTTGCCGACAAAATAATCGGAGGTGATAGCGTTAAGCCTACGAAAATTAAAAGTTCCGTCGAGTGGCCTGTAGCATCTGCGATCGATATATCGCATACAAAAATGCCCGGCGCTAACCGGGCATTTACACAAGATCTCTTTCCACTCACAAAAATATTATAGTAAGCCTTTGCCTTGCAGGTATTCAGCAATCTGAACAGCGTTGGTAGCAGCACCCTTACGCAGGTTGTCGCTCACGATCCACATGTTCAAAGTATTTGGCTGAGTCTCATCTCTTCTTAATCTTCCTACAAACACTTCATCTTTTTCATGTGCCCATAAAGGCATTGGATACAATTGCTGAGAAGGATCATCCTGCAGAACAACACCAGGAGCTTCGCTTAGTAATTGTTTTACTTCAGCAAGGTCAAAATCATTTTCAAATTCGATGTTTACGCTTTCGCTGTGGCCGCCAACAACAGGAATACGAACTGTTGTAGCAGTTACGCGAATGCTGTCATCACGCATGATCTTTTTGGTTTCGTTCACCATTTTCATTTCTTCTTTGGTGTAACCATTGTCAAGGAACACATCGATCTGAGGGATTACGTTAAGATCGATTTGGTATTTGTAAGCCATTTCGCCTTCTTTACCATCACGCTCATTGTTCAACTGATCAACGGCTTTTTTACCCGTGCCGGTAACACTTTGGTAAGTGCTTACAATGATACGTTTGATCTTGTATTTCTGATGTAGCGGATTTATTGCAACAACCATCTGTATGGTAGAACAGTTAGGGTTTGCAATGATCTTGTCTTCAGCAGTCAGCGCATCTGCGTTGATTTCAGGAACAACTAATTTTTTAGTAGGATCCATTCTCCATGCGCTGGAGTTATCAATTACTGTAATGCCAGCTTCAGCAAATTTTGGGGCCCACTCTGTAGATGTGCTGCCACCTGCTGAAAAGATAGCTACTACGGGCTTAGCTGCAATACCATCAGCCATGCTTACCACCTTATACTTGTTGCCTTTGAATTCAACTTCCTTACCAACAGATCTTTCACTGGCAACCGGTACTAGTTCAGTAACCGGAAAATTTCTTTCAGCCAATACCTGTAACATTTTGGAGCCTACCAAACCCGTAGCTCCAACTACCGCTACTTTCATGTTGTTTAATCCTCCTTATCCGCGTTAACGGACGATTTTTTTTGTTTATGCTTTGGTTATTAAATGAACTTGTTGCGATAACAAAAAAGGCCTTCTCATCCGAGAAGGCCCTTGTTAGTTATGTTATACATACGCAAACGTTACGCACCTTCCCGGTTGGAGAACTGCTTCTTTGAACGCTTTGTATGTTTCATTGTTTTTGTCATTGCGGTTGCGAATGTAATCATCAAAATTGGTTATTCAAAATTTTTTTAACTAACAGTGAGTAGCTATTAGCTGTCAGCTATGAGCCATCAGCTCTTAGTGCTGTGCCGTTCATTTTCAATTTTCAATTATCCATTTTCAATTACATCGCACACATCGTACATCAATTTACCAAATCTTGATTCTCTTATCGTCCGCAACGTACATTTTGTCGCCTTGCTGTACATTGAATGCTTTATAGAAAGGTTCAAAATTCATCAGTGGACCATTTACGCGCCACATACCTGGAGAGTGTGGGTCGGTATTGATACCAAGACGCTCTGTTTCAGGTTTTACTTTCTCACGCCAAACCAGGCCTAAAGAAATAAAGAAACGTTGATCGGGAGTAAGTCCATCAATACGTACAGTATCCTGTCCTTGCTTTGTTAATTTGAATGCATCGTAAGCAATAGCTATGCCTCCAATGTCTGCCATATTTTCGCCTGTTGTTAAAGCTCCGTTGATATGAACGGTATCAAGAATAGTAAATGAGTTATACAGATCTATTACTTGCTTGGATTTTGCCTGGAACTTGCTGTAATCTTCTTTGCTCCACCAGTTTTTCAGGTTACCATCTTTATCATATTGCGCACCCTGATCGTCAAAGCCATGTGTCATTTCATGACCGATAGCCATACCAATTGCGCCATAGTTCATCGCATCATCGGCTGTCAGATCAAAGAAGGGCGCCTGCAAAATACCTGCAGGGAATACGATCTCATTAAACACTGGATTGTAGTATGCATTGATTGTAGGAGGCGTCATGCCCCATTCTGTTTTGTCAACTGGTTTGCCAATTTTTGCCCTGTTATATTCATATTCATTCTTCGCCGCAGAAACAAGGTTTTCGAAGTAAGTTCCTTTGTCGATGGTTACTTTACTGTAGTCTCTCCACTTGTCAGGATAGCCAATCTTTTTAATAAATGCGTGGAGCTTTTCTTTGGCCTTAGCTTTCGTGCTATCGCTCATCCAGTCGAGTTTACCAATGCGAGCATCAAAAGCTGTCTGAAGGTTGTTCACTAATTCAAGCATGCGGCTTTTAGCTTCAGCCGTAAAATATTTTTTTACATAAAGCTGTCCTAATGCTTCACCAAGGTTAGCATCTGTTCTTCTGTAAATGCGCTCCCAGCGTGGCTTCTGCTTTTGCTGGCCGCTTAATACTTTTGAGTAATCAAAGGCGGCATCAACAAATGGTGAACTTAAAGCATTGGCGGATTCCGACAGAACGTGAAAACGCAAATAGGTTTTCCATGTGTCAAGCGGCGCTGTTTTGAGCAGCTCATTTACTTTAGCGTAGAAGCCAGGTTGGCCCACGTTAACAGAATCTGTTTTAATGGAAAGATTATTCAACAGGGTTGTCCACGCAAACACTGGCTGTTGTTTATCCAGTTCAGTAACAGCAAGTTTATGATAATTGCTTTGCGGGTCGCGCAGCTCTACATTTGTGCGATGGCTGCCTGCCATTTGCTTTTCAAATGCAAATATTGTTTCTGCGTTTTTAGCGGCAGTTGCTGAGTCTGTTCCGCTTAATGCAAATAGCTTTTGAATATATGTTTTATAAGCTTTTACAACATCCTGTGTTGAGGCATCTGTCTTGAAATAGTAATCCCTGTCTGGCAGGCCAAGGCCACCCTGGTAAAAAATGGCAATGTTCATACTGCTGTTCTTTTCATCAGCGCCAACGCCCATGCTGAAAAGCATATTGTTGTTGAGTACTTGTTGTTCAGCAACAAACTGCATAATGTCCTTACTACTGGTTAGCCCATCAATTTTTTGCAGGTATGGTTTTACTGGATCATAACCGCGTTTTTCAATTGTTGCAGAGTCGAGGCCCGATGCGTAGAAGTCGCCAACTTTTTGTTCAATGCTTCCGGCAGTAAATCCGCCTTTAGACACTGAATCCAGAATGGTTTTTATGTGGTTTTTTGTTCTGTTGTAAATATCCAGAAAAGAACCAATGCTACTTTCTGTTGGCGGTATCTCTGCCTTTTGGAGCCATTTGCCATTCACAAATAGAAAGAAATTATCGCCAGGCTTTATTGAAGAATCCAGTTGTGATGTTTCAATAAATTTCTGTTGAGTTGTTGTTGTCTCCTGTTTGCAGGAAAACACTGCCAGCATAAGCATTGCAGCGGGTACAAGCCGTAGTTGCTTCATAGACGTTGTTTTTGAAAGTTTCTCAAAGTAGTAAACTTTTGGGAGCGAAGAGATTTTTTGTGAAGAATGGGATTTAATGGACAATTGAAAATGGAGAATTGAAAATGAATGGGCGAATGTGAAAATGTTTTCTTCAACTAGCACTGAGCAACGCCCTGTGAACCATATGCAATGCAAGTAAGCCCTGAAAGGGCGAAAGCAACAATCGACAGTTGAAATTGAATACGCCGAAGCGTAAATGTGCGATTGATTTCCGTTTTCTCTCTACAACTGATTAAATAGAAAACGGCCTGAAATTGTCATTTTTTCAGGCCGTTTAAAGCTATTATTTATGATTGTATGTTGAACAGTTTTAAGCTTTCAGCTTAATTTACACCAACTTAATATCAAAATTCACCAACTGAACAAACTCATCCAGGCGTGTGTCTATATCTTCTTTCGTAATTTCTTTCAAACGCTCAGGCCCGAATTTTTCCACGCAGAAGCTTGCAAGTGCAGATCCTACGATGATAGCTGTTTTCATGTTCTCAAAAGAAATATCTTTTGTCTTAACAAGATGCCCCATAAAACCTCCGGCAAAGGTGTCGCCAGCGCCAGTTGGGTCAAATACATCTTCCAGCGGAAGTGCAGGAGCAAAGAAAACATTGTTCTCATGGAACAATAAAGCACCGTGCTCACCCTTTTTAATGATCAGGTATTTAGGGCCCATTGTCAATATTTTGCGCGCTGCTTTCACTATAGAGTACTCACCGGTCAACTGTCTTGCTTCACTGTCATTCACCAACAGCAAATCAACCATTGTTAATACTTCTTTCAGGTCATCCATAGCTATTTCCATCCAGAAGTTCATGGTATCAAGCACAATCAAACGAGGCTTTACTTTCAATTGCTCAATAACCTGTTTTTGTAGCTTTGGCATTACATTTCCAAGCATTACAAACTCTGCTCCCTGGTAGCTATCAGGAATAACCGGGTTAAAGTCTGCAAGCACGTTCAGATCTGTAACCAACGTATCTCTTGTATTCATATCAAGATGATACTTACCGCTCCAGAAAAAAGATTTTTTTCCCTTTACAACTTCAACACCTTCCAGTTCAACGCCACGGTCAGAAAGGTCTTTCATTTCCTGGTCAGGAAAATCATCCCCAACTATAGAAACCTGCTTAATTGAGTGTGTAAAATTGCTGGCTGCATAAGCTGCATAAGTTGCAGATCCGCCGATTATTTTATCTGTTTTGCCAAAAGGCGTTTCTATGGCATCGAAAGCCATGGTGCCTACTACAAGTAAAGACATATGCGATTGATTATTGTAAAATTTGTATGGATTATTTTGAGATACACTGTTTAAGAATGGTACCTGTACTTATATAAAATTCAATGTTTCAAACAATTGCTATCGTTTGAAACATTGAATTGTGCTTATTGGAATAACTTATGTTGAGAATAAGGATTTGCCATCCCTATTTTATCCATTCATGCTTGCAAGGAATTCCTCATTGCTCTTAGTGCCGCGCATACGCCTCAGCAATTCGTTCATAGCCTCATCTGTATTCATATCGTTAATGAATAAACGAAGTATGTTCATTTTGCCTAGTACCTCTTTGCTTAACAACAGGTCGTCGCGACGAGTTGAAGAAGCAACCGGATCGATAGCAGGGTAGATGCGTTTGTTAGCCAGCCTTCTGTCTAACTGCAGCTCCATGTTACCAGTACCTTTAAATTCTTCAAAGATAACTTCATCCATTTTGCTACCTGTTTCAATCAACGCTGTAGCAAGAATTGTTAATGAGCCACCGTTTTCAATTTTACGTGCAGCACCAAAGAATTGTTTTGGTTTTTGCATCGCGTTTGCTTCAACACCACCGCTCAATACCTTACCACTGGCTGGCGCAACAGTATTGTGAGCTCTTGCCAAACGTGTAATAGAGTCGAGCAGGATTACCACATCATGTCCGCATTCTACCAGGCGTTTTGCTTTTTGCAGTGCTATAGTAGAAACCTTTACGTGCTTTTCTGCCGGCTCGTCAAACGTAGAAGCAATAACTTCCGCTTTAACGCTGCGTTCCATATCGGTAACCTCTTCAGGGCGCTCATCAATCAACACCACCATCAGGTAACATTCAGGGTGATTTTGAGAGATGGCATTTGCAACTTCTTTCAGTAACATTGTCTTACCTACTTTCGGCTGCGCAACAATCAACCCACGCTGTCCTTTGCCTATTGGTGTAAACAGGTCAATAATACGTGTACTAAAGTTGCTTGGAGTTGTAAAGAGATTTAATTTCTCAAAAGGGAATAACGGGGTAAGATATTCAAAAGGCACACGGTCGCGCACTTCATCAGGACCCTTACCGTTAATGGTTTCTACCTTTAACAGCGCAAAATATTTTTCGCCTTCTTTTGGTGGGCGAACAGCTCCAAAAACAGTATCACCTGTTTTCAAGCCAAATAATTTTATCTGTGAAGGAGAAACGTATACGTCATCGGGAGATGAAAGGTAGTTGTAATCTGAAGAGCGAAGGAAGCCATAACCATCAGGCATCATTTCCAGAACGCCTTCTGATTGTATTACTCCATCAAACTCTATATTGAAAACTGGTTCTTTGCGGTATTGTGGGCGGGAAGGAGCTACTTCTTCGGTACGGAATTCTTTTTCATCTTCTCCATCTTCATCTTCTTCGTCCTCTCCTTCATCTTCATCTTCCATCACGTCGTCATCAAAAAGTGGTTCATCATCGCCAAAAGCCATTGCCAACAAGGCCTCACCTATCTGTGGTTCACGCTTTTCTTCTTGTAAAGTTGTTTCTTCTTCCTGCACAGGCTGAATTTCAGGCTCCTCAGTTTCTGTTTTTGCCTTTACTTTTCTAACGGCTTTTTTCTTCGGCGCTTCTTCAGTAGTTGCTTTCGCAGGCTTGCTTTCAGTCATTACTACAGCTTCTTCAGTAGTATTTCCAGTGCTAGCTTTTACAATGCGTTTACGTTTGGGTTTTTCAGTAGCGGAAGCATTGTCTTTTTTTTCACTTGCCATAACAGCTTGTTTGTCTAAGATTTTATAAATCAGTTCCTGTTTGTTAAGCTTTTTGGAGTTGGGAATGCTCAGATGCTCGGCAACATCAAGCAACTCAGGAACTAACATGTCGTTCAATTGCAAAATATCATACATAAATAGGGTCTAAAAAGGATACATTTTTAAATTCGGAAAATCCCATTAAAATTGATTGAAGAAAAATTTTGATTGATGATAAGCAAACAGGTGAGCTGAGAGATATGAATTCTGACTGACCAGCTTGTTTCTGTCTGCAATAATACGGTGAAAAATATAAAATCGAAAAATTTTTTGCCAATCTGTACCCTTTAGTTATCTACTTTAACATTTATGTTCTTTATTCCCAAAAAGTTGTGCCAAAAAACGGATTTTCCCCATGTTAGATGCAAAACAATGCTAAATCGTATATGCTTATAAGCTGGTGAAAAACGTTGTGCAGCGCTTATTCCCTGAAAATTGCCAGCAGGAATTTATTGTTTTCCAAGAACGTGCAACAATATTAGGCGATTTATATAACCGGCAAGAGATGGCTATGCAAAATGGGCGTTAAATTAAAATGGTTCAACCTGCGGGTTGAATTATCTTTGCCGCGTTTTAAAGAATTTACAAACTGCTAAATTGTACATGCATGTTCAACACTAGAACAAAGATCAAGACATTGTTGGCGCAGGAAACTACCGGCCAGGAAGTAACAGTAATGGGATGGGTTCGTTCTTTCAGGAATAACCAGTTTATAGCATTGAATGATGGCAGTACGAATAATAATTTGCAGATAGTTACCGAGTTGGGGTTACTTGATGAAAATACGCTGAAACGCATAACTACAGGGGCTTCACTAAAAGTAGTGGGAGAGCTGGTTGCCAGCCTTGGTAAAGGCCAGAAGGTAGAGGTTAAAGCAAAAACTGTAGAAATTTTAGGCGATTGCGATGCCGAGAAATACCCGCTGCAATTGAAGAACAGGCCCAGCCTGGAGTATTTAAGGGAAGTGGCACATCTGCGTTTCAGGACAAATACATTTGGGGCCGTGTTCCGCGTTCGTCATTCGCTGGCATTTGCGGTACACAAATTTTTCAATGATAAAGGCTTTGTTTACCTGCATACGCCTATCGTTACATCCAGCGATGCTGAGGGCGCAGGCGAAATGTTCAGAGTAACTACTTTGCCTTTGGATAATCCTCCCCGTAAAGAAGACGGAAGCATTGACTTTGCAGAAGATTTCTTTGGAAAGAGTGCTAACCTTACCGTGAGCGGCCAGCTAGAAGGTGAATTGGGTGCCATGGCTTTTAGCGATATTTATACGTTCGGGCCTACATTCCGCGCCGAAAACTCCAACACAACCCGCCACCTGGCTGAGTTTTGGATGATTGAGCCTGAAATGGCATTCCATGACATTGAAGACAACATGAACCTGGCTGAAGAGTTTATCAGGTATATCATCCGCCACGCGATGGACAACAACCGTGAAGACCTTGAGTTCCTTGGTCAACGTCTTGCGGAAGAAGAAAAACAACTGCCACAGGATAAACGCAGCGAAATGGGATTGATAGAAAAGCTGGAGTTTGTACTGAACAGCAACTTTGAAAGAATCACTTATACCGATGCAATCAACATTCTGCTGGATAGCCCTGCTTACAAAAAGAAAAAGTTCCAGTATGAGGTAAAATGGGGTATAGACTTACAAAGCGAACACGAGCGTTACCTGGTTGAAAAGCATTTTAAAAAGCCGGTGATTGTTACGGGGTACCCTGCCGCAATTAAGGCGTTTTATATGCGTATGAATGATGATGGCAAAACGGTTGCTGCAATGGACATTCTTGCACCTGGTATAGGTGAAATTGTGGGTGGTAGCCAGCGTGAAGAAAGGTTGGAGAAATTGATCCAGCGAATGGAAGACATGCACGTACCTGTTGAAGAGATGCAATGGTATCTTGATACACGCCGTTACGGAAGCGTTCCGCATGCTGGTTTCGGCCTTGGATTTGAGCGTATGGTTCAGTTTGTAACAGGTATGGGTAACATCCGCGATGTTATTCCTTTTGCAAGAACGCCGAAGAACTGCGAATTCTAAGCAATGAGGGTTTTACGCTGCGTGCGCAGAGAAGCAGCGGCGCAGTGAATTAACCGAAGAATATTTAGTGCCGGACGATTTGTCCGGCATTTTTTATGCGCTGGCCAGACTATATTTAGTTTCCCTGAAGTACGCGAAGGTTTCTCGCGGCGAGGCGCAAAGAAGCTGCGACGCAGCGGACTTGCTTTGCGCCGTTGCCTCTTTGCGGTCGTTGCGTGAAATAATAAACTTTGTTGTTGAGAAAATATCTCGTTATAGAAAAATTCATACATTTTTCATGCATCCATTCGACTAATAAAACTGTGCTAAACCTTTAACTATCAAGCCTTACGTCGAGTTTGAATACATCTTAGCAAACTAAAAACTTCAGATTTTTTAATAAATAGTTGCTTATTTTTTGGCAGTTTAGTGAGAAATCCTATTTTTGCGCTCCCAATACAGAAAGTATTGAGATGGTGCGGTAGCTCAGTCGGTAGAGCAAAGGACTGAAAATCCTTGTGTCGCCGGTTCGATCCCGGCCCACACCACAGAAAAAAGCCTTGATAATTTATCAGGGCTTTTTTTATTGTAATTTAATCCGCCGCTAAACTGCTGTTCAACGTATTAGCGTAACGCATATCGAACCTATTATCCCTTGCATTAGTCTAAAACATCCCGTACTTTGATAGAACACTCATCTCCCTGTACTTTAAAAGCTAAAACCCATGCTAACAAAAACCTATATCCTTTCGTTGCTCCTGTTCTTTTTCGCGGGCGGTACATTTGCCCAAATTGATAGCATTGCCCAACTTCAAACCCAAAGAAACATCAGCTTTTCAAGAGATACACTGAGAATTGAATCAATTGATGTAACGCCTCATAAACCCTGGTTCAAGGATATTTCATTTGCAGTGCTTGCCTCATTGATTTCAATTATAGTCACTTCATTTTTCAGCGTTAAATCGCTAAACCGAAATAGTAAGAACAATACCCAAAACCTACGAACTCAATACCAACAGAATTTAAATGCGAAGAACGTGCAGGCGTGGATCGATGAGCTGAGAATGAGTATGGCTAAAGCACTTGCAAATGCTGAGTTGATCAATACCGGAATAGCAAGATCAAATACAGTAGATGGCCAAAGTTCGGAGCTTAACCATTTTGAAGTATTCCAGGAAAATCGATTCAAGTTATTGCTGTTGCTCAGGCCTTTAAAGGATGGCGGTAAAGAAATCCTGGATGCATTAGCCGAACTTAATTCCCACCTGTATTCTATGGTCAGTCCTGCCTCGCCTCCGGTAAATGTTGATCATAATACTGTTGAAGTGTTAATTGGAAAGCTGGCGGAAAGTGGTAGTAAGCTGGCGTATGACATATGGGACAAGGATATTAATAAGGCTTGATTCAACTCAATGCAAACCCGCTGATCGCTTTTTAGAGATCAATCCTGGCAATTGGGTATGTGCATCAAAACTTAACTAGCTAAAGATTAATTTACTGCAGCATCAACATAAAGGGACATCCGATCTGATAGTTTATTAGAAGCTTTTAGTGTGAGCTAATCCGCTTCTGTCGGCCAACCTACTTCTACTTCAAAATATGAGGGAGCTCCATCTGAACCGACAAAAGACAATGTTGGATGCCCATCTTTCTTTAAACTGCTTATATCTGTGTGCACGCACAATACTCTTGTTGATGTGCCTGCCTTGTCTGCATCCATTAACTGCATTTGGTGAAGTACGCGTATATAAGAGCCATCTGCTTTTTGAAGCCTTACGTCATAATGTGTCCTGTATTTCTGCCCAACATCGTACGGGAGTGGATTAAAGAATTCAACCACTTTCTTTTCAAATGCCATAAACCATGGCATATCATCCGGGTGAATTAGTGAAATCAGGAACGGAGCATTCATTTCTTCAAGCGGAAATCCCAGGATCTGTGCGGCGTTCGGGCTGATATATTCAATCTCCATCTGGCGGATATTAAATACATAGTGATAGGAATTTTCTGTCGGTAAAGGCCAGAAATTTTTCTTTTCAAAAGCATGTTCCACTGATGGGATTTTTAATTCTTTCAACGGGAAGATATTCATCCAGATATCCCGTGCCTGGTTGTAGAGGTTAAGGTTCATTGTAATAGGTTTTAACAGAGACTATCCTAACAAAATACAAAAAGCACCGGCAAAATGCAATATGCCCGGTGTTAATGGATTACTAAGTAAAAAATTGGTGGAGATATGAAGAAAAAGGCCGGTAGAAATTAAAATGAAGTGCAAAATGCGCAGGCATTTTTAATTGTGTCAACATTCATATTTATTGCCATATAGGACAGCTATATACTATTCTGCCGCCATAATAATCAACATGCAATAGCTGTTCGCTGAAAAAGCTTGCAAAAATGAATATGGATATCAGGGCGGTGATTAAAACTGTAAAAAACCGGGGCAACTGCACTGTTCGCGAAATTTGCAGCGTTGTTTGTGCGGTGTACATCTTCTGTGCAGATACAATAAAAATCGTTAGCAGTAGAATGAGCAGGTATCCTTCCAGGCTATTTGCTTGTGCTGCAGTCAGGCCAACGCCGGAACCCATGCTTATTAATGCAAGAATGCATAACGGGCATTTGGGTAAAATAAAAAGGATGGCTCCCATAATGCCCCATTGCCGCACACTTCGGAATGAGGAATCCTGGGATACCATCCGGGAGCCCGTCTGTTTTGTTACATCCTTAGATGTGTTGTTTGATATATTACAAGAACAATTCAAGAGGTAAGTTTTAATGGCAACAGCTGCCGCTTCCTTCTTTCTTTTCTTCAGCATGATAACGGCCGGTGTTATCTACGTATCCGCCAGCGTCGTAGCGGTCATGGTGACGTACCCAGTTTACAAGGTTGCCCTCTTCATTTCTGCCTTTTGGCGTTAAATCAAGAAGTGCATAAGTTGAAAGCAAAGCCTCTTCACCACGAGCGTATAAAGAGTATGTGCGATAGATATCGCCCTTCTCATCTTTATAGAAAATGCTTAGCCCGGATTGTTCCTGCATAGGTGCATCTATATAACCAAAGTTGTAATACATGTGGCCTTCAGCAACCTGTTCGGGCGTGAATGAAACATTGTGGTCGAAGTTAAAATCAGAATCAAACGACGATACCCATCTAAACGTCCAGCCCATACGTTTTTTGAATGATTCTATTTCCTGGATGGGTGCACGGGACACAGCTACAACGCTCACGTCATGATTCTCCAAATGTGGTAATGTCCCTTCTATATGATCCGCTGAAAAGGAGCATCCTACACATCCTTCGCCCCAACCGGGCCCGAACATAAAATGTTTTACAATTAACTGGCTCCGGCCACCGAAAAGATCTGATAAAGTTGTTTTGCCATAAGGGCTTTCAAACACATAATTTTTTTCAACTTTAACCCAGGGCAGTTGGTTACGTTCTCTGCTAAGTTCGTCTCTGAGTTTTGTCAATTTCTTTTCCTTTTTAACATGCTCTTCCAGTATTTTGTTCCATTCCTGTTGCGAAACAACAGTATGCTGGGCAAGCTTGTTTACTTCAGGTTGCGTAAGTGTTGCGGTTTCTTTTTCCATAGCACTTTTTTTTAAATGGTGTTTTTATTTGTGGTAATCGTTATAGGCTTTTAGCAAATTTGCTACTGCAATGCCATTGATTTTCATGTTGCTTAAGTTGCAATCAGTTATCTCAACGCCGCTTAAATCGGAGTGGCGTATTTTACTATTGCTTAAATCACAGTGTTCGAAAAGGAGCGGTCGTTGCCTGGCATTTTCGTCATAGGCAGGATGCCCTTCGGGAGGCATTCCAATATTGTGTATGTATGCACCGCCCAATTGTGCGCCTTCTATTTCAAGGTCGCTTAAGTTGGCATTGGTGATTTTGGAACCGATAAGAGAAACGTCTTCAAACAATAATCTTTCGCCACACACTTGCTGAAAAGTAGAATCGCTGATAGATGTGGCACTGACTTTTAATTTTTGCGGGGCGCCTGTTATTTGTGTTACTGACTCCATGCAATAAAATTTTGTTTCATAAAGGTCATCAGAAATAAACACAATTACGGCGTGTATTTGCGACTATTTGCGGGTGTATTTATGCCATAATTCTTGTATAATTTTGAAGGATTAAATTCAAATAGCGCCATGAAACAGGTTTCTTTACTAATTTATGAGGACGCCATTCTTTCAGCTATTTCCGGCCCGCTGGACATGTTAACCGGTGTGAATCAGTTTCTTGAAGAGCAGGGTAAAAGGCCCGCATTTAAAATTGACCTAGTCAGCGAAAAGCTGAAGAACATTCAACTAATTCATCCTGCACAGTTTATCTGTTATAAAAATCTGCAAGAAGTAAAGTCGGCAGACCTCATTATTGTGCCATCATTTTATGGAGACGCTGGCCCTGTGCTGGAGAAAAACAAAGCCTTCATTAACTGGATAAGCGAGATGTATGTAAAAGGCAGCGAAGTGGCAAGCCTTTGCCTTGGGAGTTATTTTCTCGCGGAAGCAGGGCTCTTGACTGGTAAAGCATGCACTTCTCATTGGATGGCAACGGCCGATATGAAAGAAAGATACCCCGACATCTATCTTCAGCCTGATAAAGTGATCACAGATCATGAGGGTATTTATACAAGTGGCGGAGCATTTTCATCTCTTAACCTCATTTTGTATTTGATAGAAAAATTCTGCGGAAGAGATGCATGTGTGTGGACAAGCAAAATGTTTTCTATAGACATGGATAAGTTAAGCCAGGCGCATTTTGCAGTTTTCCAAAGCCAGCGTAAACATAGCGATGAAGCAGTATTACAGGCACAGGATTATATAGAAAAGAATTTTCACTTACCAATATCTGTCGATGAGATTTCAGAAAAAGCCTGTATGAGCAAACGGAATTTTATTCGCCGCTTTCGAAGTGCCACAAAGAATAATCCGTTGGAATATTTGCAGCGCGTAAGAATTGAATCAGCTAAAAAAGCGTTGGAGAATACGGAAAAGCACATTCAATCTTTAGTGTATGATGTGGGTTATAATGATCTGAAAACCTTCAGGAATATTTTTAGGAGAATAACCGGTCTTTCGCCACAAGAGTACCGCCGCAAATATGCACGGGTAAACATGGTAGCGTAGTTTAAACCATGCAAGCTTTTTGGAACAATTGAGCGCGTTTTTAAACCATATAAGGGCATATAAGAAAATATAAGGCTGATATTTTTATGCATCTTGCATCACAGGCGTAAATGAGTTTGTGAACGTTTACTTATATGCTCTTATATGCCCTTATATGGTTCAAAAAACTTCTCTTCGGTAGGGCTTTTGTCTATTAAGCGTTATTCGTTGTTAGCAGCGAACCCTGGCAGTTGCCGATCGCTAACTTATATGGTTTAAAAAAACTAGTTTGTTTCCCGCCGTTTTACAATCAGGTACACATCATTATCCAGCTGCAGGTATCCATAATCATAACAGAAAAAATAGACGTTCCCTTTTTTGTTTACATAGTTGTGTGTAAAATATTTGAATACAAAGCCGAGTTGCGTTAGTTTGTCTTTGCTTGCCCTGCTCATTTCTTCGGCAGATGGAAGAAGGCTTTCAAGAATGCGCCTGTTCTTCAGCAATTGATTGTTGATGCCTCTTATATAAGAACTGTTAACCGATTTGCGCTGGTTGTTAAAGGCATTGCGGCAATAATCATTGCAAAACTTTTTATCCGTTCTGCCAAGCAGCGGTTTATTACACGAAAGGCAAAGTTTAGATGTTGGGTGCATGGTTTAGGGATTGAAATAAATGACCGGCCACAAAAATAAGCGATCGGCCATTTACAAATCATACGTTTACTGCGGCAACGAGTTTTTGCATTTTTTCCAGCCCCGTTTTAGCCACTGTCAGCGGATCCTGTTTCCAGTATTTCTGATTAAATAACTCCAGCGATAGAACCTTTGTGGTATTCATTTTTTTGAGGTCAGTTAGTAGCTGATGCAATGGAGCTACACCATCGCCTGGAAAAACACGATCGCTGTCGTGTTGCTGCTCGCGTGGAATATTGCCAGGATAATCATTCATATGTATTACATCAAAGGCTTGTCCGCTGAGCATTCCGATACTATTAAATCCTGATCCTCCGCGGAACAAATGATATACGTCCGGAAGAACCCGCGCGTCTTTATCATCTGCTGCAGTCGCCGCCATCATTGCCTGGCCGAGTGTATAAAATACGGGTGACGATCCCCAAAACTCAAGCTGCGGCATAACGCCGGTTTGCCTGCCGAGGTCAAGCAATTCTTTATACCATTGACCAACATGAAAAAGATTCAGCGGTTGATCAGCGGCTACGCCTGCAGATGGCGCAGCAATTCTTTTACAGCCCAGTTCAGCCATCATCAGCATTTCTTCTTTCATTTGCGCAAAACCTGCTTTGCGTTTAGCTTCATCTTCATTCATCCAGGGGGCAAAGCCAATGGCATCCTCTACTTGCAGTTTACTGTCCGAAAGCAATCTTTTCATCGTGGATAATGAATTGCTTTTGCTATAGGTCTTTACATCTTCAATCCATAACTCTACACCATCATAACCGGCGCGGGCAGCGATGTCAACCAATTCCTTCAAAGGCCTTTTCTGTCCGTTGATGGTACTCGTATTCAGACAGAACCTAAAATTACCTGCAGGCTTTTTTACTGGTTGCGAAAAGCCAGGTTTGCCAAGCAACGCAAAGCCAGCCGAAAGTCCAAGTGTTTTTAATACGTCTCTTCTGTTAGCCATGATGGTATAGTTAAGGATGTTTTAGTGAAGGATAAATGTATTGAAAAATGAGGAGGTTTGAGCGAAGAACAATAATGGAAATTGATTAAAGCTTTTTTCTGCTGAGTTAATTCGGCCTGACTGGCATTTTCGTAAACAAACAATTCGCTCAAAAAATATTGCACTAATGAATTTTGTTTTATTTTCAGCCATCGATTCGCTTATCATTTAACCCGGAGCGTTCCCTTAGTTGAGATTAACGTAGTTGAAGAATGCAGGCAATGCACCTGGTATGTCGCTAAACCATGTAAACAATTAAACCGTAACTATAAAACACCCTTAATGAAAATCATCAACACTTTGTTTGTATTGCTGTGTATTTGCTATTCTACCAGCCTCCACTCACAAGAACTTAAGTTTGAACTCTCCACGCCCGGAAAAATTAAAGATGCCAGTTCGCATTTTCACAGGTATGGTAAATATATCTACTCCGACAAGACCAACTGGGCAGCCAAACAATTTGCTTTAACGGCAAGCTTAAAAAAAGTTCATTACGGTTTAGATGTAATACAGTACGACGACCAGCTAAACGAACAAAAGAAATTGTCGCTTGATAATGATAAGGATTTAGGCCCATTCATGCCAATTGTACATTACGGTGAAAATGCCATCTATGCCATGTATTTCAAATTTGTAGATGATAAGGTAAAAATGTATGTGTCTAAAATAAACCCCGATGACCTGTCGGTAGTAGCTACTAAAGAGGTTATGGATTACGATCAGAGAAATCAGGGCTTCTGGAATTTAGTGAACACAGTATATGATGCCGAAAGCTTTTATACAGTTTCTCCTGATGGAAAAAATGCATGGATTGTTCATGCAAGCCCAACGTTGATACTTACTACAGTAATAGATGCTGATCTTAATATTGTTCAAAAAGCAGAATCTGTGCCTGTAAAGCTAAAGAGGTTAAAAATAACGGGGGCAGAGATGAACAATGCAGGAGACAAAGTTCTTGCTTTTTATTTCGACGATGCTGCGATGCATGAGTTTTTCAGAAGAGGGTTGTTTGTTCAGCCCGCCAATTCAACAGGCTCGTTTAAAAACGTAGAATTGCCTGAAAGCAAGTTTCCCGGGAACCTGCAATTAGCGCAATCCAGGGATGGCCAAAAATTATATATCGGCGGAGAATATTTTGGAGAAGACTATTCTTATGGAGGGCAGGGTGTGATGTTGGGAGAAGTAAACCTTAAAAACGGATCTATCGGCAAGCTGAAGTTTCATCCATATACAAATGAGCTTAGACAGCGTGTATATGATCTGGATTTTGCTTCGAAACGAAAGGGGCAGATCATATTTACAGATCATCATTTAAATTATAAAATTGTGGAGATGGAGGATAAGACAATTGTTTTATCTTCCGATATGCAGGATACCCAGGTTGGCACACACGTTTCTTATACTTATTTTGGCCCTATTGTGCATGTATTTCTGAAACCTGATGGCAATGCTACAATGACTTTAATACCCAAGAAACAATCTGGCACCTCGTATACAAGTTTCTTCAACTATTTGTATAAAGACAAGCTGATTTGTATCTACGCCGATATTCCTAAATACCAGGAAAAAGTATTTGCTGATAAGGATATTAGCACAATCCGCTCGCTAAGCGATATAGTTCCTGTGGCAAATATTTATGCATCAGATGGTAAATTGGTTTCCAGGAAAATGCTGATAAATAGCAAGGATCAAATGAAAGGGAATGTGTTGATCGGCAACGTATCCAAAATAGGAGATAACCGGTTTTTGATGCCCATAGGCGAATCAAAAGTAAATTTAATTAAATACTATCTCAACATAGATCAAATTTGCTACCTCGAGATTTTATAAAGGGACATTGTTTTCAGTAATTCAAAAATTAGCTGCAATTTTTAAGACAAACATTTAAGACAGATGGAAATGGCGAACAGAAAGTCGATATACGAATCTTTAAAAATCAAGATGGAGAGTGCAGGATTTCAATTTGAAAAAGAACAAAAACCGCATCTTCAAAAAAGGAAAGAATCAGAATTGATATTTGTTCATCCTGATCTTAAAAAGAAATTTGAAGAAAATGGTTTTAAAGTAAATGCTAATAAATTTTATATAAAGCCGTTAACTGACGAATATGATTGTGAAATTGGTCTTGTAACAGGCATCTCCTCCCCATTGTATAAAATCACAGAATTCATTAAGCCTAATACTCTGGATTCTAATCATGAAACGCCCGCTTGGACAAATAACGAAACCGATCATGCCATAGATAAGCTATTGATGCAAATAAAGGCCTATCTAGGCCAATCAACTGCTCTTATTGACAAAGGCATAAACACATTTCTTTTCGCGTGGAATCCACAAAAATGGGATTGGACTGACTTGCAAGAAAGCATTGATCATCTCGAAAATATCGGCTCTGCGGTGAGGAGGTGGAGTTGTGGCAACTCAAAAAATATTAAGAAAGGAGATCGGGTTTTTCTCATGAGACTTGGAGTGGAACCAAGGGGGCTAATGGGCAGCGGCTACGCACGATCCTCTTATTATGTTGCTCCGCATTGGGATAAGACTGTAGGGAAAGCCACAAATTATATTGACATTGAATTTGATATATTAATCAATCCTAAAAATGCACTATTTGACAAAGAATCTTTGGACAAAATAGATCCTAATAAAGTCCAACAATGGTTTCCTCAACAAAGTGGAATATCCATCAGGCCGGAAATCATTTCGTCCTTAGAAACAAGTTGGTTTAATTTCATTCAAGAGAACAAATACATTGGATTTAGCTTTGTGTCTAATGATGTGATATCAGATGAGTCAGTATCATATATGGAAGGGAAATCAGTAGAAATTACTCAGACCCGCTATGAACGAAACCCAGGAGCAAGAACAGCATGTTTAAAACACCATGGTTATTCTTGTCAAATATGTGAATTCAATTTTGAAGAATCCTTTGGCGAAATCGGAAAAGGATTCATTCACGTACATCATATTAACGCAATAGCTGAAATCAAAAAGCAGTATGAAATTGATCCAAAAAATGATTTGATTCCGGTATGTCCTAACTGTCATTCTATGATACATTCGAAAAGGCCCGCATTTACAATAGACGAAATAAGACAAATAAAAACTACGGCTAACAAAAACATTGCTAAAAGCGTTCCTGAACACAAGCAACTGCGGCACTGAAAATTCTAATCATCACATATTCAGCGGATATTCCTCCATTGCGCAGTTCAAATGTTGCAGTTCAATTTAGCTTAAAATATCGGTAACGGGAACACTAATGCTACGCCCACAGCAATGACGGATTATAATATGCCTCCCAAAGCTTCTAGTGTCACATGCACCTGAGGCTTTTAACTTAATAGGCTCCAACGTACAGCCCATGAACAGCCGTTTTCAAAAAATCTTTTTGCATTTAATCTTCCCAATTAATAAATTCTAATTCTCTCACAATCACCCTACTATCCGTGTATAAACGTTTCTAAACGACTATATCCAACTACAAACGTTTAATAACCGGCTTAGGTTTTTCTACCACTGCATCTTTGCACCACGATCGGATCAACAAACGGTCGGTTGAAATAAATAAATTTTTAAAAAACAAAAACCTACAGTTATGTACGCCTTAAGAAACAAAGTACAATTGATTGGACATTTAGGTGCAAAACCTGAAATCCGCACTATTGAAAACGGAAAGAAGATGGCTAAATTCAATATGGCCACAAATGAGGTTTATAAAAATCAAAAAGGTGAAAGAGTTTCAGAAACGCAATGGCATTCGCTCGTTGCTTGGGGCAAAGTGGCCGACATCCTGGAAAAGTATGTGGATAAAGGAAATGAAATTGCCATAGAAGGAAAACTTACCAGCCGCAACTATACAGATAAAGAAGGCATCAAGCGCTATTTCACGGAAATACAGGTCAATGAAATTTTGTTGTTGGACAAAAGAAATACATCCGCATTGTCGGAATAGAATTAGTAAAGGATGAACAGGCGAATGGTATGAGATTACTTTACCCTGTTACCTGCCTATTCCGTACCCTGTGAAAATGTTTTTTGTCATCACTCACAATCCCTATATCGAATTTCCTAAACCCCAAAACGCAGGAAGGGGCGGGTTAACTGCCTCTTCTCTTTTATGTGCAGACAACAAAAGAACAATCATTATTTAAAAGCGTTAGCTGAAAATTGTTGACGGATGACGTGTCGCAGCGGATAATAAGCCCTTTTTGCAAAGTTTTTGAAATTGCTTGCGCAGGAATTATTGTTTTATTACAGACATTCAGAGAAATTGCATTGATACGCGAAATGCGATTCGCCCCAACAAGCTACCTTTACAATTCACGTGAACAGGAAATGATGCAAGATCCTCAAAATAAAATGTTTAGCCTGGCGGCTGATTTTATCCATTATACAAACCGTTCTGTTTTTTTAACGGGTAAAGCCGGCACCGGTAAAACAACCTTCTTAAAATATATTCGGTCCAATACCATTAAGCAAACGGCTGTGGTGGCGCCTACGGGTGTTGCCGCCATCAATGCCGGAGGTGTTACCATTCACTCGTTTTTTCAACTTCCGTTTACACCGTATATACCGGAATCAAGAGGGTTTCAGCCAAAAGAAGAATCGATAGACAAGCATCACTTATTAGGAAGAATCAAGCTTACCAAAGAACGGCGCCAGGTATTGCAACAACTGGAACTATTGGTGATAGATGAAATAAGTATGGTCAGGTGCGATGTGTTGGATGCAATAGATGTTGTACTCCGTCATTTTCGGAATCGCTATGCCGAACCATTCGGAGGTGTGCAAATGCTTTTTATTGGGGACATGTTCCAGCTGCCACCGGTCGCGTCTGATGAAGAATGGAATATTCTGTCAAAATATTATGACAGTACCTTTTTCTTCGATAGCAAGGTTATTCAACAGCAAAAGCCGGTACATATAGAGCTTGATAAAATATACCGGCAAAATGAACAGGCATTTATAGACCTTTTGAATAAGGTGCGAACGAATACGATGGATGAGGATGCCTTTCGAGTGCTCAACGACAGATACAATCCAAATTTTCAACCAGTAAAGGGTGATGGTTATATTACGCTCACAACGCACAACAATAAGGCAGACGCCATCAATGCCGCTGAAATAGCCAAATTAACTTCTTCCCCTGCAACATTCAAGGCCGTTGTTACAGGTGATTTTGGTGAAAGGGCTTATCCCGCGGAAGAGCTGCTTCAGCTTAGGGTTGGCGCCCAGGTAATGTTTATCAAGAATGATGTTGAAAAAGTAAGGCGATATTTTAATGGCAAGATCGGCACTGTTACAAAACTTACCGACGAGGCAATATTTGTGCAGTGCAAAGATGATGTAAGTGAAATTGAAGTGAAAAAGGAGAAGTGGGAAAACGTAAAATATTCCATTAACGCTACGTCGCAACAAGTGGAGGACGAAGTACTCGGTACCTTCGAACAATTTCCCTTGCGGTTAGCCTGGGCCATTACTATTCACAAAAGCCAGGGGCTTACTTTTGAAAAAGCAGTTATTGATGCGGGTGCGGCATTTGCATCCGGGCAGGTTTATGTGGCGCTTAGCCGCTGTACTACGCTGGGCGGCATGGTATTAAAAAGCCGGATTTCCAATGCAAGTATCAGGAGCAATGAGCATATCATTCATTTCTCCAATCAAAGGCAATCCGCAAGCTATTTAGATGCTTCTTTGCAAGCAGATAAGAAGCAATACCAGGGGCAGCTTATTGTGGGAATCTTCGATTTCAAAAAGATGCTTACCATAGCAAACAAATTGCATCAATCTGTGCTTGAACATGTTGACGCTTTTTCAGAAAATACAATGCCCTGGATTGAAAAGCAACTGCAAGCTATTGATGCTTTGCAAAACGTAGCGCTGAAATTCAGGTCACAATTACAGCAATACGTAAAAGAAGATATGGTGCCCGAAGAGAACACCGCGTTGCAGGATAGAAGCAAAGCTGCAGCCAACTATTTTGCCGGCCATCTTAAAGCAATAACAGAACAACTTCCACTGTCGCCGGCGGTTACAGACAGCAGGCCTCAGGCACTCGCCTATAACGAACTATTGCAAGAGTTGTTTCTGGAAGCAGCAAGGACGGAGCATATTATGAATGGCCTTTCAACCGGCTTTGCAATTGACTCCTACTTTGCATTGGGCAAAAGCTTTATTATGCCGGCCCTTAAATCAAATGCATATGCTGCTGCTAACAAAGGATATAAAACCGATCTCCCCAATATTGAGCTTTATCGTGAACTGAAGCAACTACGAGACGCTATCTGCGATCAGAAAGACCTTCCAATTTTTATGGTTGCCGGCGGTAAAACGCTGGAAGAAATGGCGCGTTATCTACCGCAAACAGAAAAGGAGCTGGAGCAGATTTCGGGTTTTGGAAAAGCAAAAGTGAGCACATACGGAAAACAATTCCTACGTATCATTACAGCATATTCAGAGAAGCACAATCTTTCCTCAGAAATGCATGAAAGAGTGACCGTTAAAAAGAAGCCCGAGAAAAAAGAAACTGCTCCTAAAGTTGACACAAAAGCGGAAACATATAAGCTTTTTGCTGAAGGCAAAACCATTAGTGAGATTGCTACAGCACGAAGTTTTACCATACAAACAATTGAGGGCCATTTGGCTCATTATGTAGAAAAAGGAATTATACCAATCGAAAAACTGGTAGATCGTGAAAAGATCATTTTGATTGAACCTGAAGCTAAAAAGTACGACGGTGAGTCGCTTACAACCATAAAAGCTCAGCTTGGGGACAATGTTTCCTTTGGAGAGATAAAATTGGTGCTCGCCTCTTTACAGTTACAGAAGAATAGTGCCGAAGCAACGAACGCGGAATAATTTCTTTTAGCCTTTCAATAACTAGCCGATCTGAGCCATTGACAACGGTCAATACACAGTGTAATTTTACATGCACATTAAATTGCTTGCCATGTACATTGTAAGAGACATTTTCCAATTGCAATTCGGTCATTACCGCGATGCAAAAGCCCTGCTCCAATCTGCCAAAGATCAAAAGTTGTTGCCACCTGATGCAAAAGAGGTGCGAATTCTTTCAGATTTTACCGGCGATGCCTATCGCCTGATTTTTGAACAAGGTTACGATTCACTTTCCGATTATGAAAAATCGATGGAAGCAGGCATGGGTGGTGATGAATGGAAGAACTGGTATGAGAATTTTAAAAAGCATGTGATAAGCTCTCACAGGGAAATACTTAAACTGGTATTTTAGTTAATTGATAATTGAAAAGGGGAAAATTGACAATGATCTGTCAGGAGCTAAATTAATAGTGCAGAGCATTTTGTGAAAACAACTCGTTTACGCTGTGATTGAAGTTCTCTGCGCGTTCATTTTCAATTGTCCCCTTTCAATTGTCAATTATTCCTCCACGAATTCCCACGCGCTTTGATAGGCGTTAATTTCTTCAGCATATTCTATAAATCCGCGATAGAAATTCATTTGTGACAGTGTGCTGCTATCGCCAATAATTACAAGTTTCTTTTTAGCTCTTGTCATAGCAACATTCATTCTTCTTATGTCTGAAAGAAAGCCAATTTCGCCATCAATATTACTTCTCGTCATACTGATGTAAACGATGTCGCGTTCCTGCCCCTGGAAGCTGTCAATCGTGTTGATAGAAATCTTGTTGCTGTATTTTTTTAATTCTGCGGACTGTTCAAACAACTCAAATAAAATATGGATTTGTTGTTTGTAAGGAGATATCACAGCAATAGAAGGAAAATTTTCTAATGTATAATGTTTGCTCAGTTGTGTTATTGATTGAGAAAGATGCCTCATCAAAAACAGTGCTTCTTCTTTATTGGATGTGCTGGTGCCTTCGCGCTTTTCATCATAACCGCAACCGGCAGTATCTATAAAAGAGACAGCTTTATCGTCACCGGTTAACAAACGGTTCGCTACAGATTCATGTGCCTTCAACTTATTGTTATAAAACACTTTTGATGAGTAAACCATAATATCGCTATGCATGCGGTACTGTTCTTCCAATAATATTGTTGCATCAGGATACAATTGCACACATTTCTCCAGCAATGTTGTGCTTAGCCCTGCTCGGGCGGCTTCATTTGATTTGATAGTTGGAGAGAGCTGGCAATGATCACCTGCAAAAATTACTTTGCGCGCTTTAAGTATCGGTATCCAGCAGGCTGGTTCTAATGCCTGTCCGGCTTCATCTATTACAACTGTATCATAAGTAACGTTTCGGACGGTATAGTGATTGGAGCCGACCGGGGTCGCTGCAATTACCTGTGCTTTTGCAATCAGGTCATCAATAATATATTGCTCGGTTTTGCCAACCTCAGTCATTATTTTTCTTGCTTCATCAAACAGTGCTTTCCGTTGCTCCCTTTCCGCTTTACCAAAATTACGCTTGTACTTTTGCGCCATGTTGCGGAATTCATTCGCCTGCTTTTTGAGCGATTTGATAACCTTTATGCTGCTGTGCTCAGCCATCTTACTGTCCAATGTCAGCGAGGTTAATCGATCGGAAACCTTTGCCGGGTTACCAACACGCAATACATTTAACCCTTCTTCTGACAGCTTCTCGCTCAGCAGGTCAACGGCAGTATTGCTCGGTGCAACTACCAGTATTTTTTTGTTATTCTGTTTTATTAAAGCCTTGATGGCTTGTACCAACGTAGTTGTTTTGCCGGTTCCCGGAGGGCCGTGTATTATGGCCACATCGTTGGCCGTTAATATTTTTTCTACGGCTTGTTGTTGTACGGTATTTAACGAAGGGATTTTATGATGAATAACTTCATTATTGAACGTTGGAGGTTGTTCACCAGTTAAGATCCTCGTTAAGCGCCCTTCCTCTCTTTTTTCAATGATCCCTGATGCTGCTTTTAGTGCATTTTGCATTTCATCATAACTGGTATCATCAAACAATAAGTCGATGCCGAGTTTGCCATCGCTTGCCCAATCAGGTAATTCATCTACCCGAAGAGATATTTTTAAAGTGTTGCCAGACTGATAGGTAATGATACCTTCCAGCCGGTCATTTTTTGCATCATGATTTGAAAATAGTACTGCGGATACGCCAAACCGAAGCTGGTGATTTACATCCTGATGTGTAGTGCGCTCAACCTCAACCGTGAGATAATCACCTTTTCCAGGTTCAGAACCCCTTATAGCGATGGGGTACCACGCCATGCCGGCGGTTCTTCTATCTATAACTGAAGAGTTTTCAATAAGTTGCCTGTAAGATTGAAGGTCTTCTTCCCGTTCTGTCTTCAATAAATCCAATAGCTTCCTGAAGTAATCCATGGGCGCAAAGGTAGGTTAACGAAGATTTTTGACAAAGGAGATGGGTTTCACGCGACGGGCGCGGCGGCGCAACGGGCTGCTTAAAATAAAATGCCGGACACATTTGCGTCCGGCGTTTCAATGAGATAAGATATACTTACAGCGTTGCTAAAACGGTAACGCCGCCTTTTACAACCTGGTTCATCTGAACATCTATTTTGGCGCCTACCGGCAACAACACGTCTACGCGGCTGCCAAATTTAATGAAGCCTAACTCTTCGCCTTGTTTAACCTGCTGGCCAGCAGTAAGATAATTGCAAATACGTTTTGCTAATGCGCCGGCTATCTGCTTAACAAGAATAGTTCCTTTTGAGTTTTCAATTACTACACTATGCCTTTCGTTTTCAGTAGATGATTTCGGATGCCATGCAACAAGGTATTTGCCTTTGTGGTATTTACTATAAAGCACGTTGCCACTCATTGGGTTGCGGTTAACGTGAACGTTAGCAGGGCTCATAAAAATGCTCACTTGTATGCGCTTATCCTTAAAATATTCTTCATCAGTAATCTCTTCAATAACAACCACTTTTCCATCGGCCGGGCAAATTACCTGTCCTTCAGACACAGTTAGCTCACGGCTTGGAATGCGAAAAAATGAAACTATAAAAAGGAATAACAATAGTGTAACGATGAATACGATGCCAGTTAGCCAGGGAAGGCTTGCACTTAAAAAGAAAAAAGACAATATGTTAACCAATCCAAATATAAGTGCTGCAATACCAATTGATTTGTAACCTTCTTTGTGAACCGTCATTTTATTTTTTTTGAAATGCAAAGATAGCAAGAAATGATGTGTGATGGCTGATGTAAAGAAGCGTCTCTATCGCCTGCTGTAAAGATGGCTGATTTAGGCAAAGAAAGTTACGTACAGCCAAACGAATGGTGTTGCCAAAATTAAGGAATCAAACCTGTCGAGAAAACCACCGTGCCCGGGCATAATCTGGCCGCTGTCCTTAACGTTGGCCATTCTTTTCAATTTGCTTTCCAGTAAATCACCGGCTGTTCCAATAACGGCTGCAATAGATGAGATAACAATCAGCGAAATATAATCTGTCATTCCAAAAGCAAAATAACCTACAAGCGTAACAACAGCTATCGCAAGTATTGCTCCGCCAAGCGTTCCTTCCCAGGTTTTTTTGGGTGAAATGGATGAGAAAGGCGTTTTGCCAATAAAAGAACCAACTATATACGCCATGGTATCATTGATCCAAATGGATGCTATAAGAACGATGGGATATATCCAACCAAAGTCTTTAGTATTAGGCTCGATCAGCGCTCCCCAGTGGATATTGTGATTTCTCAGGTCGATCATCAGCCCCCAACTTAAAGAAATATATAAAAGGCCTACCAGCGAATAGCCAATCAGTTTAATATTAAGTTGCTTGCTAAAGAGTATTTCGGAAATAGGTAGAGCAAGGGCAAACACAACCATCAGCCACCAGCCAATTTCATGCAACGTTAAATTACCTATGGCTATAGTTGAATACGCCATGTACAACATAAACCCCCAGCCCAATATCATCACGCCGTATTTATGAAAGGGAGAGATCTGTTTATAATCTTCATCAATAAGCCCGATGAGTTTTTGGTATTCAACCCAGCAACCAAAATGTATAATCGTAAAAAGAAGAAAAAACGAAAAGTAATTTAACAACAAACCTGCAAGCATTACAACTACAAATACTGCGGCCGTTAACGACCTGGTCTTAAATGTTTGAATATTGAATGCCATTGGGTAGTTATTTTGAAAAGCTTAAAGCCTAAAGCTTAAAACTATGTCACAATAAAATCGCAAATATGATTAAAACAGCCTAACGCTGAATCAAACTCAGTTTTAAGCTACCAGCTTTAGGCTTTACGCTTCCTTACAGGTGCATGTCGCCGATGTTTCTCTTCACTTCTGCCACATATTCCTTTATCTCCTGCTCTTTTTCTTTTTTGCAGATGAGTAAAACATCGGGCGTATCAACTACTATAAAATCATCGAGTCCCTGCAAAACAACCAGCTTTTCGCTGCCGGCAGTTATCATACATTTTGTTGCATCAATCACCATAACCTTATCTCCGGCTACAGCATTACCAAGGTAATCTTTTTCAAGATTATCATATGCACTGTTCCATGTGCCAAGGTCACTCCAGCCAAAAGATGCAGGAATCACATAAACATTATCTGCTTTTTCCATGATAGCATAATCGATGGAAATATTGGTGCACTGCGGATAAATCCTGTCAATCGCTTCTTTTTCATTTTGTGTGTTGAAAAACTCTTTCTCCTGCACAAACAGCTCATACATTTCCGGCTGAAATGATTCAAATGCCTGGAGTATGTTTTCGACGCGCCAGATAAAAATGCCTGCATTCCATAGAAAGTCGCCGCTTGCCATAAAGGTTTTAGCAAGTTCCAGGTTAGGCTTTTCAGTAAAGGTTTTTACCTTATGAATATTATCTGCAACGCTTTCAACATCGTGCTGTATGTAGCCATAACCCGTGTTAGGATAAGTAGGCTTAATGCCAAGCGTAACAAATGCCTTTGATTCTTTTGCAAAATCCAGTGCCTGCAAAGATACCTGTTCAAATGCTTCGGGATCAAGAACGAGGTGATCGCTCGGCGCAACTATCAAACAAGCTTCAGGATCTTTTTCAATCAGTTTAAAAGATATATAAGCAACACAAGGAGCTGTATTCTTACGGCTGGGTTCAGCTACTATATTTTCTTTTTGTAACTGCGGTAATTGTTCTTCAACTATAGAAACATAGTCTTGGGAAGTAACTACGTAAATATTTTCTGCGGGAATAAACTTGGCGTAACGCTCATAAGTTGCCTGGATAAGCGTTTTACCTGTATTTAAAATATCTAAAAACTGTTTGGGATATGATGTCCTGCTCTTGGGCCAAAAGCGGCTTCCAATACCTCCAGCCATTATAGCTACATAATGATGCTTGTTCATTTCCTATTAATTAAATGGCAAAATAGCATATTGTTGCTATTCGCCCATATTAAACATTAAATAATTCCTTCCTTAACAAGATCATGCAAATGCAAAATACCCAAATATTTTCCGTCCTGATCGGCAACCACCAACGCGCTAATGTCGTGCTTGCGCAATATATCAAAAGCATCAACGGCCAGCATATCAGGCTGAATAGTTTTTGGATGAAGGGTTTGTATATCTGATGCCCGAATAGAGTGCAGGTCGTCTATATTTTCTAACATACGGCGAACATCGCCATCGGTTATAACGCCAATAATTTTGTCCAGTTCATCTACAACAGCAGTTGTTCCCAAACGGCTTTGCGAAATGGTTAATATCACCTCCTTCAGCAACGCAGTTGGTAAAACTTTTGGCTTGCTGTTATTAACATACAAATCTTCTACCCGCAGGTACATTCTCTTGCCAAGGTTTCCACCGGGATGGTATTTTGCAAAATCCGTACCTGTAAAATTATTCAGCTCCATCAGGCATATGGCCAGCGCATCGCCCATTACCATTTGGGCAGTTGTACTGCTTGTTGGCGCAAGGTTATACGGGCAGGCTTCCTTGTTTACACTTGTATTTAAAATGATGGACGCATTTTTTGCCAGAAATGAATCAACCTTGCCAACCATCGCTATAAGCGTGTTGCTAAAGTTTTTAATTAAAGGCACCAATACTTTTATTTCAGGGCTTTCGCCGCTTTTGCTAATAATCAGTACCACATCATGTTCCTGTACCATACCTAGGTCACCATGGATAGCGTCAGCGGCATGCATAAACAAAGCGGGGGTACCGGTAGAGTTTAAGGTGGCAACAATCTTTTGTCCCACTATTGCACTTTTTCCAATGCCACTAACCACTAAACGGCCTTTGCATTGATGCACAGCGTTTACTGCATTTTCAAAATTATCATCTATAAATTGCTCTAAGCCAGCGACTGCTGCAGCTTCAACCTGAATGGTGTGAGAAGCAATGAGTTTTATGGATTGTTTCATTGGCTGCAAATTTAAACTTTAACACCTAAGAGTTTATTATTATTCGTATGATTATTAACTTCGCTGCCCTTCTAGAAAGTTTTTAAGACACTAACCAACCAGTTGTAAAAAAATCCAGGTCCTGGCACCTATTGCCGTATCCGGATTAAAGCAGTAACTTAAGGAAGTCACTAAAAAGGTGTGGGAAATGACCCCTATTAAAACATGGCAACAAGTACAAAAAAAGTGAGTACACGGTCCAAGAAAACAACTGTGTCAGAACCGGCAGCGGAAAAGAAAACCGGTACAAAAAAAATAACCGCGTCATCAAACGGCACTCCTCATGGTTATGATATTCATGGCGGCCTATCCGAAAACTTTGGTTTTGAACAATTTAAAGGCAGGCAGGAAGAAGCTATCCATAGCTTGTTGAATGGCCACGATACTTTCGTTATTATGCCAACAGGTGGTGGTAAAAGCCTTTGCTATCAACTGCCGGCAATGATTATGGAGGGATGCGCCATTATCGTTAGCCCATTGATTGCCTTGATGAAGAACCAGGTTGATCTGGTAAGAGGGTATAGTGAGAATGACAATGTGGCCCACTTTTTAAACTCGTCATTGAACAAAGGGCAGATAAAAGAAGTTAAGGACGATTTGCTGAGCGGCAAGACCAAATTGCTCTATGTGGCTCCTGAAACCTTAACCAAGCAGGAAAATATTGAATTTTTTAGTGATCTGACAATCTCATTTTTCGCAGTAGATGAGGCTCACTGTATTTCTGAATGGGGCCATGATTTTCGCCCTGAATACAGGCGCCTGCGTGAAATGATGGATGAAATCAATCCGAATATTCCCGTTGTAGCCTTAACAGCTACAGCAACACCAAAGGTTCAAAGCGATATTGTTAAGAACCTCGGCCTCAGAAATCCTAACATTTTTATTTCTTCCTTTAATCGCGGAAATCTTTATTACGAGATTCAGCCTAAAATTAAAAAGGAACAGACGGTTAAAAGCATTGTGCGCTTTATTTCTCAGAACAAAGGAAAGAGTGGGATTATTTACACACTCAATCGTAAAACAACTGAAGAGCTTGCGGAGCTGCTGGTGGCAAACAACATTAAAGCGGTTGCTTACCATGCAGGCCTGGATGCAAAGCTGCGTGCGGACCGCCAGGATCAATTCCTGAATGAAGATGTGCAGGTTATTGTAGCAACCATCGCTTTTGGAATGGGTATCGATAAACCGGATATCCGTTTTGTGATCCACTTCAACATTCCAAAATCCATAGAAAATTATTACCAGGAAACAGGCCGCGCCGGCCGTGATGGACTGGAAGGAAAATGTATATTATACTATTCTCATAAAGACGTTGCCAAGCTTGAACACCTGATGCGTGATAAGCCATTGAGTGAAAGAGAAATTGGTGCGCAGCTGATTAATGAAACCGTGGCTTTTGCTGAAAGCTCTGTTTGCCGCAGAAAGATTTTGCTGCACTATTTTGGTGAGGAATGGCAGACAGAAAATTGTGGCAATTGCGACAACTGTTTAAATCCGAAAGAAAAGGTTGAGACAAAGAACGAAGCTGTAATGGTGTTGAAAACTGTGACTGCTTTGGATGAAAACTTCCCGACAGAATACGTTGTAAATATTTTGATAGGAAAGCTTACTCCGCAGATTACCATGTTCCGTCATGAGAAATTGCCGGTATTTGGTATTGGTAAAGAAAAAGACGAGCATTTCTGGAATAGCCTGATCAGGCAGATGTTGTTGGAGAATCTACTTAGAAAAGATATAGAAGAATACGGACTGCTGAAGGTTACAGCAAATGGTGAGAAATTCCTGAAGAAGCCCGCTTCATTCAAGATAGTACTGAACAACTTATTTGAAGAAGCGAACGAAGATGATGACGAAGGCAGCGAAGGTGCCGGTAATGCCGGATCTACCACAGATGACAAGCTGTTTAACATGCTGAAGGAAATCCGCCAGAAAGAAGCTAAGAAAAAAGCGTTGCCGCCGTTTGTGATCTTCCTTGAATCTTCTTTGCAGGACATGGCCACCATGTATCCTACAAGCATGCAAGAACTTGAAAAATGTTCCGGCGTAAGTAAAGGAAAGGCGTTGAGATATGGTAAGCCGTTTATTGAAGTAATTGCGAAGTACGTTGAGGAGAATGAAATTGAAAAGCCGGATGACTTTGTAATGAAGAGCGTTGCCAACAAGGCCAACAATAAAATCTACATTATTCAGAACGTTGACAAAAAGATTCCATTAGAAACAATTGCCAAGAATAAGGACCTGAGGTTGGATGCAATGCTTGAAGAAATGGAGACTATTGTTGCAAGCGGAACCAAGCTAAACCTGGATTACGCCATTGATGATATGTTGGATGATGATGAGCAGGATGAAATACTTGATTATTTCAAAAGCTGCGAAACATCTTCTTTACAGGTTGCACAGGAAGAAATGGCTGATAGCAATTACACCTGGGAGCAATTAAAGATTATGCGTATTAAGTTCTTATGTGTTTATGGAATTTAATCTCCAATGAAATATTTGTAAAGGGCCGCGATAAGCGGCCTTTTTTTATGAATCAAATCGGGAAAAGCAGCAATAAATGTGATAATGACATTAATAGTGGCTTAAATTTTTAGTGGTTGCATTTTGAATTTAACAATTTGCTATATTTTGCGGGCTCGAAATTCCAATTCAATGAAAAATGCCAACCAGGCTTTCCTGGGTAAACTGTTCAACAAGTTTATTGAACTGTTTGAAACACCCGAAAGGAAGCAATTCAAAAGACTTAAAAAATTTATCACGGAATAAGTTTTTAATCTGTCAAAACCTTACTGAACACCTGCAAAGGTGTTTTTTTATCGCCACTAAGCCACAACGGCGAACAGCAACCAAAGAATAGTTTCACGCAAAGATCGCAAAGAGGCAGCGGCGCAGCGAAATGTCGCTTATTCCTTATTTTTACTCTTTCCTTGAGATTCATTCTCCCCGCCTGAACGACGTCAATCGGGCAGGAATTTTCCCTTTTCAATTTTCAATTGGCTCGCTTTTGTGCCGCTTTGTGTGCTTCGTGCCTTTGTGGTTCAAACGTCTCCGTGGTTTTATTATTTTTGCTTCGATGAACAAAAGATTCCTGGTAATTCAAACCGCTTTTATTGGAGATGTAATACTTGCAACGGGCATACTCGAGAAACTGCACGCCTTTTATCCCGATGCAGAGATCGACTACATGGTGCGCAAAGGCAATGAGTCAATGCTGAAGAATCATCCTTATATCAGGAATGTTTTGGTGTGGAATAAGAAGCAGAATAAGTATGGCAATCTTTTAAAATTATTGAAGCAAATAAGGTCCGCGAAATATGATAAAGTGATCAATGTGCAACGTTTTGCAGCCACCGGTTTTATTACTGCGTTTTCCAATGCGAAAGAAAAAATTGGCTTCGATAAAAACCCCTGGAGTTTTGCATTCACCAAAAAGGTAAAACACGTTGTAAGCAATGTTTCGGACGCACATATTTTTCATGAGATTGAAAGGAATAATAAACTAATAGAGGACTTTACAGACGATCAGCCGGCAAAGCCAAAGCTCTATCCAACCAAAGAAGATTACAATAGCGTTCAGCAATACAAGCAACAACCATATATATGCATCGCGCCAGCATCGGTATGGTTTACCAAACAATACCCGCCGGAAAAATGGATCAGCTTTATAAAAAAGTTACCTGCTGATTTGCAAGTATATCTTGTCGGCGCACCAACGGATGTTGATTTATGTAATGAAATAATAGAAGGAACTGGTAGCAATGTTGTCAACCTTGCCGGTAAACTGGATTTCCTACAATCTTGTGCTTTGTTCAAAGACGCGAAGATGAATTATGTAAATGATTCTGCACCCATGCATCTGGCATCATCTGTAAATGCGCCGGTAACAGCTGTTTACTGTAGCACGATCAATGCCTTTGGATTTGGCCCATTAAGTGACAAACGTTTTGTAGTTGAAACGAAGATAAATTTATCCTGTCGTCCCTGTGGGTTGCACGGGCATGCATCCTGCCCCGAAGGGCATTTTAAGTGTGCGTTGACAATAGAAGATCAACAGCTACTTAGTTCAATTGAAAATTGACAAGGGACAATTGACAATGCTTTAAACTCAGTGCAACTTTGTGTCTCCTCCGTGTATTCTGTGTAATGAATTTTGTTACACGGAGAAAATACAAGAGGTTGCACAGAGGGCCGCAGAGATGTTCGCTCAAATCATTGTCAATTGTCCCTTGTCAATTTTCAATTCCCCTTAAAGTTTGGTTTTCTCTTCTCAATAAAGGCCGTCGCTCCTTCTTTCATATCGTTTGTTGAAAAGCACTCGCCAAATTTCTTTATCTCAAAGTCGTAGCCTTGTTGTGTGTGGTCAAAATTGTTAATGCATTCAATTACCTTGGTAATGGCCAGTGGCGCTTTGGTATGAATTATTTGCAGGATGTCTTTTACTGTTTGCAAAAGGTCTGACGGTTGCACTACTTTGTTCACAATACCATATTGCATAGCATCCTGAGCAGCGATCAGTTCGCCTGTCATAACCAATTGCATTGCGCGGCCTTTTCCTACAAGTTGCACAAGCCTTTGTGTTCCGCCATAGCCCGGAATGATGCCGAGGTTAACTTCTGGCTGAGCAAACTTTGCATTATCACTGGCAACGATAAAATGACAAGCCAGTGCCAGCTCGCATCCGCCACCTAAGGCAAAGCCATTTACTGCTGCAACTATTGGTTTAGGCGAGTTTTCAATTTTATCGAATACGTTTTGCTGTGCATTGCGTGCGAGTGCTTCGCCTTGTGAAGCATCCAACTGAAGAAATTCTGTGATGTCCGCGCCCGCAACAAAGCTTTTTTCGCCTGAGCCGGTTATGATAGCAGATTTAATATTTACGTTTTCATAAACTTCGTCAATTACTGTTCCCAGCTCATGAATAACCGTACTGTTAAGTGCGTTCAGTTTTTCGGGCCGGTTAATGGTAATGATGAGCGTATTATTTTCTAGCGTTGTCAGAAGCGTCTGGTAAGCCATAGAAGATTTTTTAAACGGTTGATCAGAGATGTTTGTAACACAGATGGAGTTTTCCTGTGAATAGTCTAAGGTAAGCAATTTGTGTTCCATCTGTAAATCAGCGCTTTTACTACAATTGTATAATCGTTATTTTGTGCAGGGCTGCAACAGATGCCTGATTAAAAACCTATATTGAATACATGAATTTTCTTAGCGTTATTACTTATTCGGGAATATTCATTTTTGCGCTTACAGGTGCCTTTAAAGCGCGAAGTTATCGTATGGATATTTTTGGGGCTACAGTGTTGGCTTTTGTTACAGCCTATGGTGGCGGAACACTCCGTGATTTGTTAATAGGCATAAGGCCAGTAAATTGGGTGAACGATAACATTGCGTTAGTACTGGTTCTTTCTTCAACCACAATTACATTTTTATTTAAGCTGGATCAGCGGAAGTTCAAAAAAACAATTTTGATAACCGATGCACTCGGGCTTGGTTTGTTCACTGTTGCAGGTATAGAAAAAAGCCTTCTTTTCGGGATTAACGAATTCTATGCTGTTGCCATGGGCGTTATTACGGCTACGTTTGGCGGCTTGCTGGCGGATATCCTTTGTAATTCAGTCCCGAATCTTTTAAAGCGCGGCGAACTTTATGCCACTGCATGCGCCATTGGCGGCGCAGTTTATGTGGCTTTAAAACATACATCCATCACCAATAACATAAATCTCTTGATCTGTATCGCGCTGATTGCAATGATCAGATTTATCTCAAAGTGGAAGCGGGTAACGCTGCCGGAGATATAGCTCCCGGAGTTGTAAGTTGTAAGTGATACGTTTTACGTTTTTTGAAGCGAGGGAAGGAAGCTTAAGGCTGATTGAGTTGTGCGTTATAAGTTGTACGTTTTACGTTTGTTTGAGCGTAAAAAGAAAGCGTAAAGCCTAAATGCAAAGCTTAAAACTGGCTGAATTGAAGGTTATAAGTTGCGCTCCCGTCGGCGGCACGGTCAGATGGGTACATTTTATGTTTACCGAAGCAATCAGTTGTAAGAAACAGGCGCTTTGCGTCTTTAGGGGTGTCAGTATTTCTTAATTCTTTGTGCACCTTAGTGTCCTTGATGTCTTAGTGGTAAAAACCGCTGTGCTTCGTTTTGTTCGCAGTGCTTTAGTGTTTCAAATACACTTTATGCTATAATTCTTGCATGTTTTAGCAACTTGTACAATCGGTCGATTAAAATGGCCGGTGTTCGAGTATCCAGCTGTTGATGTAATTAATTATTTCTCCGGTTGCCGTTCCGGGAGGAAACAATTTGCCAACACCCATTTCCTGTAGGGTTTTCATATCGTCTTCGGGGATAATTCCGCCACCGGTTAATAAAACATCGTTCATGTTCTTCTCTTTCATCAGGTTGATGATTTTGGGGAAGACCGTCATGTGTGCACCGGATAAAATGCTAATGCCTATTGCGTCCACATCTTCCTGCATGGCAGCGTTCACAACCATTTCGGGTGTCTGCCGTAAACCGGTATAAATCACTTCCATTCCGCCGTCTCTTAGAGCAGTAGCAATTACTTTTGCACCACGATCGTGCCCGTCTAATCCCACTTTTGCTACGAGTACCCGTGGCGGCCTTTTTAATTCGGTTGGCATATGAATCGTTGTTAGTTATTTCAAAAATAGGTCAAGATGGCTGATGTCCGATTTTTTGATGGCTGATTTATTTGATATCTCCGTTCGCACATTTTCAATTGTCAAATTTCAATTGTCAATTAATGTTACTTTCTCAAAAATTCCGCCCTCTGCTCTGCAATTGATCTGTCAATAAACGTGTTCAATGAATCATTCCCATTTTCAAACAACACTACTTTCATCCCATTCTCTCTGAACAAAGGCATGTTTACAGAATCCTTGATCTCATATTTCTCATACTGCTGAAACACAAGGTCATCTTTTGTCGGAATGTTGTGGCCAATGAACAACATGTTTTTTGAGTGAGAAGAATCAGGCAACCACCATAAAAAGTTAGCGTCATCACTATAGGCTTCGGGAAGGCCGAGCGATGGGCCGTAATAGTTGAGTGCACCTGCAGTGAAGTAACCGCGACAATAAATAAACACAGATTGCTTTTGATCCGCCGGTAGGCTATGATATGTTGCTGCGACTTTTTCACTCAATTCTTTCCATCCGATCATGTCGGCAAAATCTTGCGGCAATGGGTGTGTTTTTAAATCTTCCCATTTAAAGTCGCCTGTTTTGTTTAGCCTTGTTTTTTCATAATAGTTCGCAAGTTGTTCCGGTTTCGCGATAGGCAATACCAGGGGCAAAGAAAACAAGCCCAACGCAACCGGAAATAGTATCATTGCAAATCTCGTCCAGCGGAAACTATTCGTGGTGATCTTTTCAAGTTGAAATGCCCCAAACGCGAACAGCACGGGATATGCACCCAATGCGTAATAAGCTTTTCCCTGTAAGTAAAGTAAGAGTATTATTACAAAAATATATGCCCACGCAACAAAACGATACGCACGAAGCGATGAAGTGAAAAATAGTGCAAGTAATCCCGCAACCCAAATAAACACACAGGGAAGGTTCATCATAAATTGATCCATGATGAATGCAGATCGATTGATATATTGAAGCTGTGTTTCCTGTAACTCGCTCATGTGATGCAACACGGGAAACAAATGATTGTATTGCCAGACGATGTTTGGAAGAAAAATGGTGAAGGCAATGATTGCAGCAAAATAAAGATGTTTATTAGCAAAGATCTTTCGATGTGATGTTAAGGCCAGCCCTGCAACAATGCTTAATGTATAAAAGGCGACTGAGTATTTACTCATTAATCCCAAACCAACACTAATTCCGCAATAATATAGCCACTTGTTCTTATTTGTCTGAATGTATCGGATAACTGAAAACACAATCGCCGTCCAAAAAAATACTTCAAGAAAGTTGGGTTGAAAAAGAAAGAAGAGGCGTAGGTAGCCATCCAGCACAAATGGAAGATAAGCCAGCCATATGGCAAAAGCCCGGCCGCCAAGAGAAAGAATAATTCTGCCGGTAAGTAAAAAGGTTAATCCACCGAAAAGCGAAGGCCAGAATTTTATCCAAAACATTCCTCCACCCAACAAATGCGTGAGCCATGCAAAAGCCGAAAGCAAAGGAGGTACTTCCATATAGCCCCAGGCTAGATGTTGCCCTTCCGCCAGGTATAAAAATTCATCGCGGTGTGGTTGGTAGTAAGAATTTTGTAAAAGAAAGGGAAGAATGATTTTTATAAGAGTAAGAACATAGAGCAGTTTCAGGTGATTTTTCATTCCGGTGATTTTGTTGAAGATAGGGAGAAAAGAAGAATGCGGTGTGAGGCATAAGGCGTGCGGATTGAGATATTAGGTGCCAGGTATCAGGGCGCGAGTTTCTTGAGAATCAATTGGCGATGCAAGCTTGCACTCATATCGCCAACTGATAAATCAATGCTTATTCAGTCTGCAGTATACCTACTACGCAATCACATCGTACACAGTACATCTAACATCGTACATCTGCCATCGTACATAGTTAGGCTGTTAGCAGTTGCAAGGTATGCTTAATCCTTTCAATGGTTTGTTCTTTGCCAATAATTTCAGCAATATCAAAAACGCCCGGTCCAAATTTGCCACCAACCAGCATAATGCGCAATGGAAGCATTAATTCTCCGGGTTTTATTTGATGCGCCGCAGCCATTTCTTTAAACTCTCTGTCGAGCTCATCATGTTTCCAAACGGGCGTTAATGCAAAGCCTCTGATAAGTTCAGCAAAAAACTGTTGTTTCTTATCATCCCATTTTGGTTTGATGGCAGTAATATCTACTTCCGCTGGATGCTGGAAAAAGAAAGAAGATTGCGGAGCAAAATCGCTTAATAAAGTACAGCGGTCTTTTACCAGTTCAATTATTCTGTCCAGGTTGGCATCGTTAGCAATTGAAATACCTTGTTCTGCAAGAACGGCTTTAACATGTGGTTTCAGTTGTTCCGTGCTATAACGTTTGATCCATTCCTGGTTAAACCATTTGGCTTTATCATAATTGAATTTGGCACCGCCTTTATGAACTCTGTCCATGGTGAATTTTTCGACCATTTCCTGCAAAGAATAAATTTCCTGATCGGTTCCGTCGTTCCAGCCTAACAGCGCAAGCATATTGATGAATGCTTCCGGCAAAAAGCCTCTTTCGCGGAAGCCCTGTGTAAATTCATTGCTGCGTGGATCGGTCCAGTTCATCGCGAATACAGGGAACCCAAGCCTGTCGCCGTCGCGTTTGCTTAACTTTCCGTTGCCGTCAGGTTTTAAGATCAATGGCAGGTGCGCCCATTCAGGCATCTTATCCAACCCAAACAAATACTTCCAGAGAAGCACATGAACTGGAGCGCTGGGCAGCCATTCTTCGCCACGGAAGGCATGAGTAATCTCCATCAAATGATCATCAACCACAACTGCCAGGTGATAAGTTGGCATGCCGTCGGCCTTCAGCAAAACTTTATCATCCACTAAAGATGAATTAAAGCTAACCTGGCCGCGAATCATGTCTGTGAAAGAAATTTCTTCATTGTCAGGCATTTTTATGCGGATCACATAAGGTGCCTGCGCATCAAGCAGCTGCAGTGTTTCCTCAGCAGAAAGGGTTAATGAGTTTTTTAAGCCGGTTCTGGTAGCATGGCTATATTGAAAATTGGGAATTTCTTTTCTCTTTGCATCCAGTTCTTCAGCGGTATCAAAAGCATAATAAGCATAACCCTCTTTAACCAACCTGTCTGCATATGATTTATATAACGCCTTGCGCTCGCTCTGCCTGTATGGAGCATGCGGCCCGCCATGAACAACACTTTCGTCCGGTTCAATTCCGCACCATTTCAAACATTCAAAAATGTATTCTTCCGCGCCTGCCACAAATCTTGTCTGATCAGTATCTTCAATACGTAAAATAAAATCGCCGCCATTGTGTTTGGCGAAAAGGTAGTTGAACAAAACTGTTCTTACGCCGCCCAGGTGCAACCCTCCGGTAGGAGATGGTGCAAAGCGGACTCTTACTTTCTTATCCATAGCTGGCAAAGATAATGAGCTAAGAGCTGTCAGCAATCAGCTGTTAGCTGCCAGGTATCAGGTTTCAGGTATGAGGCGTGAGGCATAAGGCTTGGGAGAAAGTCAAAATTCAAAAGTCAAAAAAGAGGAGAATGAAGTGGGATACTGCTGCAAAAAACGTACAACGTATAACTTATCACCAGCTTACCACTTTCTTCCTCTTTCTTAACATTATCCGCCTCTTTACATCTAAAACCGTGCATCTGACATCGTACATCCCCTGATCTCCATATCTTTAATCGTCTAATAACTTTTGCTAAAAAATTACCGATGAAAAGAATGTTTTTCAGTTTGCTGGCAGTTTTTGCCTGTCTGGCAGCTACGGCGCAAACCAAGTATGTCGCCGCTCCCGAGAACCTGAAGGCCAGGGAATGGTTTGCCGATGCCAGGTTTGGGTTGTTTATTCACTGGGGGCCTTTTAGTATTCCCGGCTCAGGCGAATGGGTTATGAATGAGAGAAAAATCACTGTTAAGAACTATACGCGTTTGATGGATTTTTTCAATCCGATCGATTTTAATGCACAGGAATGGGTGAGCATGGCGAAAAATGCCGGCATGAAATACATTACGTTGATTACCCGCCACCACGATGGTTTTAGTATGTGGGATACAAAATATTCAGATTTCAACATCATGAATTCTCCTTACAAAAAAGATATCGTGAAAATGATTGCTGATGAATGCCACAAGCAGGGTGTGAAGCTCTTTTTGTATTATTCTTTGCTGGATTGGAGAAGAGAAGATTATCCGCATGAAACAGGCCGTACAGGCCAATACAGCGGCCGCACTGGAAAGGGCGACTATGCAAGCTATCTTCAATTTATGAAAAATCAGTTGACTGAACTGCTGACCAAATACGGCGAAATTTCAGGCATTTGGTTTGACGGCCACTGGGATCAGACAGCGCCGGAAGGAGAGAAGGACAGAAGTTCTCGCATTGATTGGAAATACGATGAAATTTATGGCCTGATCCACAAACTGCAGCCGCAATGTATGATTGGCAACAACCACCACCTTACTCCTTTTGATGGTGAAGATTTTCAGATGTTTGAAAGAGATTTGCCTGGTGAAAATAAATCCGGTTTAAGTTTCCAGGAAGCATCAAATAAGTTGCCTTTAGAAACATGCGAAACCATCAATGGCTCATGGGGTTTTAATATTACAGATACATCTTACAAAACACCAAAACAGTTAATTGATTACCTGGTTAAAGCCAGCGGTTACGGAGCCAACCTGCTGTTAAACATCGGGCCAATGCCTAATGGCGATATTCAACCTGAGTTTAAAGAGCGCCTTGCTTATATGGGCAAATGGTTACAGGCTTACGGCCCAACTATCTATAATACAAAAGCTGGTTATTTGCGTCCGCAATCATGGGGTGTAATAACACAAGCTACCAATAAAATGTATGTGCATATTTTGAAGAAAGATGCCGGAACGATTACACTGGAAAATTTCCCTTACAAAAAAATAAGCAAGGCTTATTATTTCAAAGGCAACGCAGCTGCCAACGCCGTTCTTAAAAACGGAACAGTAACAATTACGCCAAACGCAAATAGTTCGGATGATGATGTGGTGATTGTGCTGGAAGGGGCGTAGGAGTTAAGCGTCAATAGTGAATAGTCAATAGTGAAAGGTGTGAGCTTGTAAGTGATTCGGAGACAGGGTTAGATTGAATCTGATTCGAATTTTTAAAGTACACTTTTACTATTGACTATTTTTTTGATTATAGGTGCTTCAATCTGTAAACGTGGTAGCCTCTTTCACCATTCACTATTCACTATTCACTATTTTTGAACCATGTTCTACATGATCAATACCTGGCTATTAAAACGCTTATATCCTTCAAGCTTTGTGTGGGATATACCAACAAAAGAAAAGGAACTTTATCTAACATTTGATGATGGGCCACATGAAACCGCTACACCCTTTGTGTTAGATCAATTGAAGCAGTTTAATGCCAAAGCAACTTTTTTCTGTATCGGAAAGAATGTAATAGAGCAACCGCAGATTTACCGGCGCATTCTTGATGAAGGCCATCGGGTAGGCAATCACACCCACAATCATTTAAACGGCTGGAAGGCCGAAAACAAAACTTATCTCGCCAATATTTTCGAAGCTTCAAAGCATATTGATTCAGATTTATTTCGCCCGCCTTATGGAAGGATTAAAAAGTTTCAGGCAAAACTTCTCACCGCGCCAAATAGTGCATCGGCAAATGCTCATTTGTATAAAATTATCATGTGGTCAGTTTTAAGTGCTGACTTTGATAAATCCATAACTCCGCAAAAATGCCTGGACAATGTCGTGCTAAATGCTAAGCCAGGTTCAATTATTCTTTTTCACGATAGTACAAAGGCATGGGACAGAATGAGTTTTGCACTGCCTAAAACGCTCGCCTTTTATAGTAATGCAGGATATAGTTTTAAAAGTTTGCCAGTGTAGCATCGTGAACCGCAGGATAAGCTGAAATACCTAAGTGGTAAAAAAAAGAAAGGCCAAGGTAGAAACCTTAGCCCGTTTTTAATCCGTACCCTATGAAAACTGATCAAAAGTAAGGGTTAAATTATTCATATCAAAGCGTTTACCAAAAGATAATATTTTTGCAAGTTAAATTTATGTAATACTTAATTGGTTATTAACTAATTAGAAAAAGTTTTATTTTTAGAAATTTGATTTTTTTTAATATTTTTTTAATGTTTGCCGGGTGAGCGCAATCGGTCCCAAAAAAGGCTGACATTTGCGGGATGATTATAATTGATACGCACTGTCATTTGTATTCCGAAGAATTTGCTGATGATATTGATGAGGTAATAAAAAAAGCGCAAACTGTTGGTGTACAACGATTTTACCTACCGGGGATTGATAGTACGGCCATAGATGGGATGCTTAGTTTGGAAGATAAATATCCCGGAGTTTGCGTCGCGATGATGGGGCTTCACCCTTGTTACGTGAAAGAAAATTACAAAGAGGAGCTGGAAACCGTAAAAAACTGGCTTGACAAGAGGTCTTTTGCGGCTGTTGGGGAAATAGGGCTCGACTTCTATTGGGATAAAACTTTCACCACCCAGCAACATGAAGCCTTTGAAATTCAAATGGAATGGGCTCTGCAGGCTTCGCTGCCGATTGTGATACACACGCGCAACGCTATGCAGGAAACGATCAACGCGGTTAAGCCATTTGCGGAAAGAGGTTTGAAAGGGATTTTCCATTGTTTTAGCGGCAGTTATGAAAGCGCCACGCAAATTATTAATATGGGTTTCTTATTGGGAATAGGCGGTGTGGTGACATATAAAAACGCAGGAGTGGCTGAAGTGTTGCAGAAAATAGATCTTCAACATATTGTTCTGGAAACAGATGCGCCCTATTTAACACCGGTGCCATTTCGCGGAAAAAGGAATGAAAGCGCTTATTTGCAGTACGTTGTTGACAAGCTCGCCGGCGTAAAAAATGTTACCGCAGAGGAGATTGCAGATATTACTACACAAAACGCGATAAATATTTTCGGCAACTAGATTTAGAATAGTTACTTTTGCAGCCCTCAATTATGGAGACGTGTCCGAGTGGTTGAAGGAGCACGCCTGGAAAGTGTGTATACGGGAAACTGTATCGCGAGTTCGAATCTCGCCGTCTCCGCAGAAAAATGTCAGCTAAAAGTTGGCATTTTTTTTTGCCCTTTAGTAAGATCGATATCACCAAAAACGTTACCACATGATTCAATCTTTCCTGTTAATAGGCCAGTCAAATATGGCCGGACGTGGTTTTCGCAAGGATGTGCCAATCATTTTTAACGAAGGAATAAAGATGTTGCGTAATGGCAGATGGCAGATAATGTCCGAACCCATTCATTTTGATCGCCCTACTGCGGGTGTTGGTTTGGCTTCCTCTTTTGCTGCTGCCTGGCGCTTAAAAAATGAAACGGCAGAAATTGGCTTGATCCCGTGTGCCGATGGAGGCACAAGCCTGGAGGATTGGTCAGTTGGCGGTGCGCTCTTTGATAACGCGGTTGCGCAAGCTAAACTGGCACAACGTTCAAGCCAACTTGCAGGCATTTTGTGGCACCAGGGAGAAACTGATTGCTTTCCCGATCGCGCTGCTGTTTATGGAGAGAAATTCGATGTGATAATAACAGAATTGCGTCATCAGCTGAATGCTCCGAAAATTCCCTTGATCATCGGAGGTCTTGGAGATTTTTTAACTGAGGGGTTGTATGGTCAATATTTCGAATCCTATCCAATAGTGAATGAGGCGCTATTGCAATTCGCGCAAACACACCAGAATTGCTATTTTGTTACAGCTGAGGGATTAACTGGGAATCACGATTACATCCACTTCAAAGCCGTTTCTCAAAGAATATTCGGCGTGCGTTATTTCGAGGCGTTTGCCAACCATCAACACGTTATGCAGCCGCTAACGCATGAGAATGAAATATTAAAAGCTATTTATGACCGGCCACTTACAAGAAAAGAAAAAACAACTTTGCTTGAATATCGCTTTGCATCGGGTGAAATAACATTACAGGAGTTCCAGCAGCTGGCGGCTGAAAGTTAAGTAGTGCAGAGAGGTTTTATTGCGGCAGACAATTATATGCTGATAATTCACGCCTTATAATTCATTATCATTGCCGGCGCCCAATAAAAAAATCGTCCTAAAAAAGTAAGGTGCCTCTATAAAAACATTTACTTTGGCGCTCCATACCGCCTTAAATGAGAAATACCTTAAGCCTGTTCGTACTTACTTTTTTTTGCATAACTGCTTTTGGCCAAAAAGAATGGAGCAACTGGTACTTTAACGGAAAAACACTGCTCACCTTTAAAAAGGGGTACGCCCAGGTGGTTCACGATTTTGTTAACCCTGTGCCACCGGAGCTTGATTTTACCAATTATTATTATTGGGGGCAAGGCAATTCAATATCATACTCAGATCCGGTAACTGGCGAAATGAAGTTTATTATTGATTCAAGGAATGCTTATGGAAAGGATTATATTTTATTTCCAAAGAGCTATAATACCTATTTAAGGTCTTGCCCTGATAAGTTTTCTTACCACATTTTTCCGTTCCATGATAATTCCAACAAATTTTATGTAATTCAATTTCAGGATCAGGGAGCCGATCTGTTGCAGCAGGAATCGAATCTGCAGGTAAGGTGCCCCAATGCAATCGGGCTGGGATATTCCATTGTGGACCTGAACATGAACAATGGAATTGGTGATTTCGCTGTTATGAATCAGCCGATTATCGGCGGATTGAATGCACAGATTACAACAATCCGCCATGCAAACGGCAAAGATGAATGGGTGATCGTCCATCCCATCGGCACAAACCAGTTTCAGGCAATATTGTTTACTGACAATGGAATCAAACCTGCGGTTGCAAGTACGATCGGCCCAAATGTGCCGGCAGTCTTTAGCAAAGTTCAGGGTGTGCTCACCGCTTCGCATGACGGTAAAACGCTTGCCGGTTTTTCTAATGCGGAAGATGGGGTGCAATTATTTGATTTTGATAATACAACGGGTAAAATTTCCCGTTACCGGAAACTTCCTGTTAAAGGGACCGAAGGTGTTAGCCGGTTGCAATTTTCACCCGATGATTCGAAATTATATTACCTGAATTATAACGGTGTTTTTCAGTATGATTTTAACCAAAGCGATGTGGCTGCTTCTCTCACAAAAATATCAGGCCAGGGATATGGCCTTTTGTACGATATGCAGCTTGCACCGGATGGAAAAATTTATGTGACTAAAGTAACCAGCACTGAAGATGACAACTACAAAGAGTATATAGGAATTATTCAATGCCCTAACCTTCCACAGTACGCATGTAATTTTAATCCAAAGGCAATGGATATGTTAACCCTTGCCTTTCCAGACCTGATCAATGATTTTATACATGATCCAAAAGCGCCTGCTATTACAAAGTTGGATCTGGGAAAGGATGTATCTGTCTGTTTCGGGAGTTATACAATAACGGCACCAGACGGATGGGAAAGTTACAAATGGAATACCGGAGAAACTACCCAATCTATAACCGTTACAAAAGCCGGACTATATTATGTGCTGGCTGGAAATACCGGCTTTTCATGTCCTTCAGCATATGGATCTATTAATGTAAGCGACAAGGCAATTAAACTGGATTTAGGAAAAGATACTTCTCTTTGTTCCAAACAAACCTATCATTTGCACGTAAACGATGATTACACAAATATTGTGTGGCAAAATGGAAGTACGGTAAGGGATTCGGTAATTACAAGCAATAACGCCTACGTAATTTCTGCAAATGATAAAAACGGTTGTTTTACAAAAGATACAATAGGCGTATGGTTCAAATATGATCCGAGAGCTGACTTTGGGGCGGATACAATTTTGTGTAATGATCAACCTTTAACACTGTTGCTTTATCCGCAAACCAATCCTTTTTACAATGCCACCTACAAATGGCAGGATGGAAGCACGGAGGATAAGTTAACGGTTAATAAATCCGGCACCTATTGGGGGCAGGTTACGTATAATGGGTGCACGGTTGCAGATACAATCAAGGTTAGCTATGCAACCGCGCAAAGCGTTTATCTTGGTAATGATACAACCCTTTGCAACGGCGATTCACTGTTGTTACGTGCCAATGTGGATAAAGCAAGTTATCTATGGAATACCGGTGAAGTTACAAATGCTATCTATGTAAAAAAAGCGGGAACCTACGCAGTAAAAGCAAGTACCTCTGTTTGCGCTGTTACCGATACCATCAACATAACGTTCAAAGAATTACCAAAATTTTCTTTGGGTAACGATACTGCTATTTGTGCAAACGAAAGCTTATCACTCAGCAGTGGTATCTACAATGCTGATTATTTGTGGCAAAACGGCAGCACGGCGGAAAGCATGGATGTGAAGTCGCCAGGGCTTTATTGGCTGCGGCTTTCTCAAAATGGCTGTTCATTTGCAGATAGCGTGAACGTAACGTTTAAGCCATTGCCACCACTATCGCTGGGACGTGATACTGGCTTTTGTAGAGGGGAATCCTTGACGTTGGATATTTATGCTCCAAATATAGCAACGTATCTGTGGCAGGACGGTCGTACGAAGCCTTCTTATACAATAGATAAAACGGGCAGTTATTTTGTTAAGGTAACAGGCAACAACAACTGCGCGAATTATGATACGCTTTCGGTGGTAGTTGTCAATCCTCCATCTTTTACTTTGGGTGCAGACACAGTTCTATGTGAAACGGTAAAACTGGCGTACAATTTCAATCTACCCGGCGCATCTTATTCATGGAATGATGGAAGCACTAAAAACAGCTTCACCATATCGGCGCCCGGTACATATTCGCTGGCTGTTAACCAGGCTGGCTGTACTGCATCCGATACTATCAATGTAATGTATAAGGCGATGCCGGTAATAAATCTCGGAAGGGACACTTCTCTTTGTGCCGGGCAATCTGTTTTACTGAATGCAGCAAACGGAAATGCAACCTATAATTGGAACGATAACAACAGTCAGTCTTTTTATAATGTTACCCAACCGGGCTTGTATTTTGTAAAGGTGGACCTTGATGGTTGCGAAAATGCCGATTCTATAAAAATCAGCTACATAAACCCTCCTCGTTTTACATTAGGCAATGACACCATGCTTTGTAAAGGAATGACATTTGAGCTGGCGCCGGCAGCCGGCGATCACGTAAACTATTTATGGCAGGATGGAAGCCGGCAACCGGTTTTTGTTGTGAAGGATGCAGGCGTTTACAGTTTACTTGCTAAAAATGAATGTGGTTCTTTCTACGATGAGATAAAGGTAACCTCAGGCCTGTGTGATTTGTTGATGCCATCTGCTTTTACACCTAACCAGGATGGTTACAATGATGTGTTCCGTATAAAATACCCTTTCCCTGTAAAGCGTTTTAAAATGGTGATTTATGGCAGGTGGGGACAAAAGTTATTTGAGTCATCAGATATCAATAAAGGATGGGACGGTAAATACAACAATCAGGTTGTTTCAATGGATACATATGTGTGGATGATTTCTTTAACAGATAGAGAAGGAAAACAGAAAAGCGCCCAGGGAACGGTTATGCTGATAAAATAAATTATTACACGAAAGGTTATAAAGTGTCCTGCATTTTCAAAATACAGGACACTTTATTTTTTAGTTCGCGAGTCTTCCATCGCGGCAATAATTTCCTTTCCTCAATGGCTATTCGCTTCAGCGAATTGTTGAATATCACTTTTGGTAAAGGTGGTTAATTCAATTACAGATGCAGAATGCCTTAAGAATGGCGGCACAATTTGAAGGGCTTCTTCTTTGCTGTCGAAATCGTTAATGAACCAGGATTTATGGACGCCCGATTTGCAGCCCCAGTGTGCATTTGCAAGTAAATGTGAACCCGATTCAACAAACAATTTGATCACTTGCTTGCATTCAAATGTGTTTTCTGAGTGTGGTATTTCAATTAAATAAGTTGCCATTTTTTTCAGATTTAATTTGTTGTTTGGTTAGCGTTGTCGGTAACTCCGGCAGTTACAGGCTGATTCGAATCGTTCAATCCAAACCATCGTGCTTTCCTGCTGGATCCAAAATATTCTTTGTCAATCACCAATGCTTCAGACGCGTCATGATGGATTCCAAAAGGTTTAGGGCCTGAAAAGAAATCAACATCCACGCGTGCTACCTGCCCCTTGCCAAATTCAATGTAGCAAGAGCCTGCGCCTGTGTAGGGTTTGTTATTTTCCCTGCCGTGATATGCTGCTATTATCGCATCAGCTGCAATTTTTGCCGCGCCTTCGGCAAATACGCCTGCTTTGGGTGTGCCTATGCTGGTAACATCACCGATGGCATATACATTGGGATATTTTGTGAGCAGGTGGTCCCTGTCGACCGGAATCCATCCATTTTCTGCCAGGCCACTTTGTAATACCACATCTGGCGCAACATGTTTGGGAATGCCGAGAAACAGATCAAAAGGCAGTTCAGTTCCGTCGTCCAACACAGCGATTTTGTCACGTAAAGAACTTATTTTATGCTGTGGAATAAACCGAATCTTTCTTTCTTCAAATGCTTTAACCAGTGCCTTTGAAGAATCGGGTGAAGGAGGAATAGGGCTTCCAAAGGGGATAACAAGGCTTATTGTGCATGCATCACGCAAACCAGCGGACATAAGGTAATCATGTAGCATTAAAGCGCCCTCACTTGGTGCAGGTGGGCATTTAAAAGGCGCACCGCATACTCCAACAATTGCATGGCCTTTTTTAAAATTGGGAATTTTATCGCGCAATTTTACTGCGCCTTCAAAAGTGTAATATTCATTACCAAATTCAGTAAGCCCCGGTGTGGCGGTAGTATCATAGTTAGCACCAAGTGCAACTACCAGCACATCGGCTTTATGTGTTCCGGTTTGTGTAGTAACAATTCTGTTTGCAGGATCTATTGCTGTAATGGTCTCTTTTGAAAACCGAACGCCAGGCTTGATAATACTGCTATAAGGAATTTTTACACTATCGGCAGCCTTATGGCCAAACATTACATCCAGTTTTGAAAAGCCAAAATAAAAAGAATCGTTTTGATCGATCAGTGTAAGATCAAGATCATTACCTATTGTTTCAGAAAGTATCGAGCTCAGTTCCAATCCGCCAAAACCAGCACCCAATACAACTACACGTAGTTTCATCGTAAGGACTTTAAAGGTGTTAAAGAGGTAGCGTGAATAACCGGCCGTTATTCCGGATTTAAGTATCACTTCATCAAGTACGGTTTACGATGTACTTGATGAATGCTACTCATTTTTATTAACAATCAACAATTGCAATAACCAATCGCTATTGACGTGCTGCGTTTTAAATCCCGAAAGGATGAAATTATTATAGATTAAATACATGGTTTACCAAACTCCGAAGGAGGAAGTATTTTAAAGTCGTCGCTCCTTCGGAATTGAGAAATGAAAAATATTTCATTATAATAATTTCATCCACTGCCTTTTTGCCAGGCAGGCTTCGGGATTGAATTCGTTAGCACTGTACTTCGGATTAATAACGGCCAAAATTTATTTCAGTTATAAAATTTAGGATTGAATGCCATTCCGTCTCAGCTAGTTTTTACCTGGCTGCGCAACAACACGCAGGTAAGGCGTTACTGTCTTCCAGCCATTGGGATATTTTTCTTTCGCTTCATCGTTAGATACTGCAGGAACTATAATTACATCATCACCATCGTTCCAGTTCACTGGAGTTGCAACTTTATGCGCTGAGGTTAACTGCATGGAATCAAGCACGCGTAATATTTCATAAAAGTTGCGGCCTGTTGTCATTGGATAAGTAAGGTGCAGTTTTATTTTTTTATCAGGGCCAACTACAAACACAGAGCGAACGGTTTGATTAGTAGCAGCGGTCCTGCCTTCACAAGTACCAACTTCCTCTGCAGGAAGCATCTCATACAATTTTGCAACAGCAAGTTCAGAATCACCAATCATTGGATAAGTAATAGGATAACCTTGTGTTGCTTCAATTTCTTTTTCCCATCTCAAATGGCTTTCAACAGGATCCACGCTAAGGCCAATTACTTTGCAATTTCGTTTTTCAAATTCCGGGGCAAGCTTTGCCATATAGCCCAATTCGGTGGTACATACTGGTGTAAAATCCTTAGGGTGCGAAAAAAGAATAGCCCAACCATTGCCCATCCAATTATGAAAATTGATGGTGCCTTGCGTTGTTTCAGCTTGAAAATCCGGCGCAACGTCGCCTAATCTGATGCTCATATAGCTTGGTTTTATTGGTTGATGAATTAGTTGATTATTATAAAAGCAAATGTTTCTTTTTGCAGCTTTCACATTCATATCGCTGTGGCTTCAGGCGCCCGAAAGATGCGATGCTTATTAGCCGTGATATGATCGATTTGTTTTTAGCTACCAGGTTGCCTCCGCATACTGTACAGCGAATTCCGATAACTGTTCGTTTAATAATAATCTTGTCTAAGTCCAGTAGCGCCATATCGGAAACAAAATTGCAACGTCGCAGAGCAGCTTTAAAATAAAAGGGATGAACGTATTTGGGCAGGGATGAACAGCAGGAACTTTGGGAAGAAGAAAGTTGCAACGATTAAGCCTCGCTTATGCCTAATGCGATAAGAAGGTCTTCCCGGTAAGATTTTCCTACGGGGATCTGTATTCCATTAACAGAAACTTCGGTAGGAAATACGTCATCTACCAGGTGAATGTTTACTGAATAACTGCGATGGATTCGAATGAAAGTTTTTTGATCGAGCTGAGCAATAAATTCGTTGAAGGTAGATCGCACCATTACCTTCTTTTGTGATTTAAGATGCAGCGTAACATAATTGGCATCACTCTCCAGGTATAACAACTCCGTGAAAAATATCTTCCTGAAAACATAGCCATCCCTTACAAACATGTAGTCTTTTGTATGGAACGCGTACGTTTGTTCTGGTTTTGGGTTACTGCGGTTGCCGGTAAAATTGCTGAATGCAATTTCTATGGCCGCAAATAAATCTTCCTTTGTAAAAGGTTTTACTATGTAGGCGTTTGGGCGTACTTTTTTGGCGCGGTCAATGGTTTCCCCATCACTGTTGGCAGTTAAAAAAATAAACGGCACATGGTATAATTCATTCAATTTTTGCGCTACATCAATACCATCTTTTTTTCCGGAGAGCTGAATATCTAAAAGCAACAGGTCTGGTTTATTTTCATCAAGCATCTCAATTGCTTCTGTGTAGTTAATGGCAGGCCCGCAATGTGCATATCCAAGCTCATCGAGCGTATTTAAAATTGTTCTGGCTATTACCAGTTCGTCTTCTACAACGCCTATTTTTAAAACACTCATAGGTTTTAATCTTCGTTTTTCCGTAAGTTACGGTTGGTAAAATTAATAATAAATAAAGCGCCGTTTTTATATACGTATTGCACGCTTCCTCCAATTTGCCTGCTTAAATCGCTAATCAATTCCATACCCAGAGTACCTGCACGGTTCAGGTCAAAATTCGCTGGCAGGCCCGGCCCGTTATCTGAATATTGCAACTGGTACCTGCCATCCGTTACGGTTTGTATTGCAAGATTTATTTCCCCGGTAACGCCATCATTAAACGCGTATTTAAAAGAGTTAGACAGCAGTTCATTCAGGATCAGGCCAAGTGGAACAGCAGAATCAATATCCAGGTACAGCACTGGCACATCAATATACATGGCAACGACATGTTGCTTTTTAAAAACACTTTCTATCTGCCTGCACAAATCATTTACAAAGCGCTTTAATTCAATGCTGCTTAAGTTTTCAAACTGGTAAAGGTTCTGGTGGATCAGGGCAATACTTCTTACACGATTGCGTCCCTCCATCAATGCTTCTTTTGCCGTTTCATCATTCAGGCTTTTGCTTTGTAATTCTAACAGTCCGGAAATAACCTGCAAATTATTTTTTACGCGATGGTGTATCTCTTTCATCAATACATCTTTCTCTGCAAGCAGTTCTGCTTGTTCGGATAGCGACTGCTTTAGCTGAATGGTTCTTTCGCCCACGGTTTGTTCCAATTTGTTTTTATCAGCAGCCAGCTGTTTTGTTCTAAGTCGTATAAAAAAATAAATGGCAGCAAGAACCAATGCTGCCAGCAAAGCAATGAACCACCATTGCAGGTAAAATGGTTTTACAACAACTAACGGAATGGTTAACTCACTTTTGCTCCACGCACCCTCACTGTTTTGTGATTTAACATGCAATATAAATTTACCGTAAGGCAGGCCGCTGATACGGATAGAGTTTTCGTTAATGTAGTTCCAGTCTTTATCAACGCCTTCAATTTTATAAGCATAGCGATGTGCTACTTCTTTTGCAAAATCAAGCAACCGGAACTCAAGTGTAAAAAACTGGTCATCTGGTGCCAGCCTGATTTGTCTGCTTGATAACAGGTCCATTGTTTTGTTAACCAGTTGATTTTGGCTGCCGATAAACTGGTTGAAAGATATGATGCGTAGTGGTGCATTTAATGAAGCGGTATCCGTTATAAAATCTTTTGGATCAAAAGCGTTTATACCGTCTATGCCACCAAAATATAATTTGCCATCTTTTGCATGAAAGGATGATGTTCTGTTAAACTCATTATGTGAAATGCCATCAGCTGTTGTATATGTGTTAACCGCAAATGTTTTTGTGTTAAAACGGATGAGGCCGTAATCAGAACTAATCCAAAGGTTGTTGTATTGATCAGGCTCAATCCTGTATAAAACATCTGAAGGAAAGCCACCGGTAATATTGAATTGCTGAAATGAGTTTTCTTTCCTGTTCCAGCGGTACAAACCTTCTCCATTTGTTGCCAGCCAAAAGGTACCACCAGCATCTACAAAAGCATCCAATAAACTCAATTGATCAATAGAAGATGACGAATATTTCAAGACAAGCCATTGCCGGCCGCCCAGTGCGGGTTGTTTGTTTTTGACGATTTGATATAACCCGTTTTCGGCTACGGCCCATAGCATGTCAGTAGCGTCTTTAAAGAAACGGTAGACAAACCTCGCCTGATGGCCACTGCCGGTTGGATATGCAAGTGAGTCAAATTGTTTACTACTGGAATTGAACAACATAAATCCATTTGTTCTTCCCAACGCCAGCAGGCTATCGTTCAGAGAAAACATGGACCATATTTCACTTCCCTGCCCTCCCTCAAAATTGGATATGGAGTTTTTGTGTTCATCATATAAAAACAAATTATACCCACCGCAGTATATCTGTGCATGATGATTTGCCAGCGCATATTTTATTTCTTCATTCGCAACATTTTTCAGGTTACTGTTTTGCTGCAGAAAAGTGTTCGTCCATATGTTGGCAACAACGCTTTTATCATCCGCATAAATGCCGCGCGCCTGGCTGTTTGCTTCAACAGATTGCTGTTTGCTGGTAAAGTATTGTTTAAACCGGTTCTTCTCCACTTTCAGTTGCAGCACACCAAGAGAAGTGCATAACCATAAGTTTCCAAAATTATCAGGGAACAGTTGATAGAGAAAGAGGTTCTCGAAGGTTTTGATATCCGATTTTGTGGCGATTTTTACAAAGCTTTTTTCATTCCACAGATAAAGCGCGTCGGTGGCTATGTAGAAAATGCTTGAAGCGCCATCTGAAGAAGAAGCGATTTGGTACCAGTATTTTCCTGCTATGCTGTCTGTGCCGGGCCGATGAACATCTACGGGAAACAGGCTGTTGCCCGCTTGCGTTATGGCCCCAACATTATATTTATCCGGGGTTGCCGATGTATTATACGCAATCAGCAGGTCATTTTGTTTGGTGAACCCGACGGGTAATGACCGCATTGCATCCGCTTGCGTAAATACAACCGCAGTGTCATCTGATATTAAATATTGCCTGGCGCGGTTAAACAATTTTACCAGTGCTTTTCCTTTCGCAAAAAAGCATTGAGGGCCTGTACTACGAAAGTCGATTTTGGGGAATGTGTCGTTCCATCCCCAATCATTAACCTGGTAGCGTAGTTTAAAGCCTTTTTTTGATGAATATTTCCAAAGGCGGAACGGATTGGCTATAAGAAAATTAACCTGGTCGGTGCCGTCATTAGCTACCCAATAAACATCCTCTTCCTTAAAGGGCAGATTGGGAAAAGCGGCGGTAAGTGATTTTATCTCCTGCGTAGCTGCGTTCATAACGTCAACTTTTCCATTTGTGGTAAGCTGAAAGCCGGTACTGCCGTATTCAATAAAAAGGTTGTTGTTGTCGTCTTTTGCAAGCTGCACTACTTTGTTATCCTGCAGCTTATTTCGCTGGCGGGTAAAAAGCAGGCAGTTTTTTCCATCATAACGGTTTAATCCGTTACGCGTACCAAACCACATAAAACCCGATTGATCCTGCAAGCCACAAAACACTTCATGCGACGCCAGGCCATCTTCAATGGAAAGCAGCCTTTTGCTTATCGTGTATTCGGCAGCATTGTTAGCCTGCCCGAAAGCAAGAGAAATGGTTATCGGCAAAACCAGCGTGAATAGGTAGCAATAGAGGAGGGGGCGCTTCATTAGCCCTTTAAGATACACTTTATTTGGGGAAGGTATGGGGACGAGGTATGAGGTGAGGTATAAGGTGTAAGGCATACGGTATTAGAAATCGGCTATCAGTCCAAATTGGCAATACATCAGTCCTCAATCCCTAAGTCTCACGCCTCATACTTCACACCTTACACCTTACCCTTAGGGCTAAAAGGAGAAAAGAGGTTGGGGCTACCCAACCTCTTTTTATAAGAGGACATGTATAGTGGAGACAATTGTATAAATATTCTAATAGAAATCATATTGGCCAGAAGTTTCCATCGGCCAGCAGCGTTTAACGAAATGAGAGATCCACTCTTTCCAGTTAGCTGCTTTTTTATGAACGTAACTATATTCTGCTTTCATAATCTTTAGTTTGATCATGAATGTAGTTGCACCCGGGTAAAGTGGTTCCAGCGTGAACTTTTCAGGAATTACCGCTTCGTCCTGTATGCTGGCAACACCACTTATCAGTAACCGCACATCCTGGCCTTTCTGATAATATTCCAGGTACGCATAAAACTCCTTTTCGCTAAACCTGGTGTAGTTATCATTACTTGAAGTAAGAAACCATACATAGCCCTCTTCATCTACATCCAGTGTATTAATAAGGTTGTTAGGCAGCGTTTGCATGGTATCAACATCAGCCCGAAAAATTGCTTTTCTTATCTCACATATCTTTTCCGCAAGAAATTTCAGATGGTTGTCTTTTTCTGTTACTGTGTCATTATATAACATAAGCGGTAGCGTTACGCTTATTAGTAAATCAAGCTGCGTACCATTTTAAAAAAACGTTGGTTAACTGGTTACAGAAGCCCTGCTTGATGCAGAATGCATTAATTTTTGATGATTTTTTTCCTCAGGAAAATATATAAATCTACAGTCGACGCCCATCTTTAAGTGAAACACCCGTTGCAAAGGCACAAAAAAACATAAGGCACAATTCTTTTACTATCCTTTACAATAATAGTAAGTGCTTGTATGAATGCAATTCTCGAAAAAAAACTTCCTAAGCTGTCTTTGATGGACGCTGAGCAAATGGCCAGGGCCATTCATCTTCAATATGTGAACGATTCGAATCCGGGGATTCAGCGATCGAGGAAAGGAGATTCCTTCGACTATATACTTAACGGAAGGAAAGTAAGGAACAAAGCAATCCTTGACAGGATTAAAACATTGGTGATTCCGCCGGCCTGGGAAAATGTATGGATCTGTGATCTTCCTAACGGCCACCTGCAGGTTACAGGCATTGACGCGCGGCAAAGGAAACAATATAAATACCACCCTTTATGGGTTGACGCGCGTAACATTACCAAGTTCTATCATTTGCATGCCTTTGGTAAAAATCTTGAAGCAATCAGGCAAAGGGTAGAGAAAGACCTTGCACTTCCCGGTTTGCCTCAGCAAAAAGTGCTGGCACTAGTAATCAGTCTTATGTATAAAACCGGAATAAGAGTGGGCAACAATGCTTATGAAAAGGCTAACGGATCATACGGGTTAACCACGCTGAAAGACAATCACGTTGACATAAAAGGCGGCGATATGAAATTTTCTTTTAAAGGAAAGAAAGGCGTCTTTCAAAACATAAGTATAAAAAGCCGGCGGCTGGCAAGGATTGTTCAGCAATGTAAAGACATACCGGGCAAGGAACTATTTCAATACTATGATGAAAACAATGAAAGAAGAAAGATTGATTCAGGCATGGTAAACGGTTACATAAAAGAGATAACCGGTGAAGATTTTACGGCAAAAGATTTCAGGACCTGGAACGGGACCATACATGCACTTCTGGCGTTTAAAGAGCTGCAATTTTTTGAAACAGAAACAGAGGCGAAGAAAAAAATTGTACAGGCATTGGACATTGTCTCCACACAACTTGGAAATACAAGAACAGTGTGCAGGAAATATTATGTACATCCGGTAATCATTTCCATGTATGAAGACCGCAGCCTGGAGAAATACATAGACGAATTAGCTAATATGGATAAAAGTGAAAATGAGACTACACTTAGCTGTGAAGAGAAAATTGTTATGAAGATACTCGAGGAAAGGCTGATGTGATTAAATGTGGCACAGAATTTTAAACCTGTGTAATTGTAACGGCGACAGTAAAAACACTCAAAGTAGAACAATGGAACATTTAATATATATTCAAAATGGTGAAGAGGTCTCTTTAGCGAGTTTTACCCTGATCGATCACCCAATGCACCTGATGGCTAAGGTGTGTTTTGAAGATGGATATGAAAACATATTTTTTACCGACGTAGAAAGCGGAGAATGGATTGAACAGGATCTGGGATTTACCAGCCTGGCCAAACAAACCGGCCAAAGCCTTACACAATATTTCGATTACCAGTGCGACGAATTCAAACCGCTTCAATGGTTTACTTCAGGAGGGGCAAGTTGTGCTTTCGGCTATCATAAATATCTATCCGGAGAGTTTACGGTGTTTGAAGTATATCATCAGAATCTCCGGTATATGTTTTCGGCTATACAGTGTGATAATGGCCTGTGGCAGATAATTATGTTCAATGGGGATCTTTCGTGGAATTTTCCCCCATGTTACAAGGATGAAATTCCCTACATAATAGATGTATATAACCTTTAATTAATTTTTTCTAACCTAAATTTTAAATTATGAGATCGATATTGTATGTAATAGCAGTAGTGCTAGTAATAGGTTGGTTGCTTGGATTCTTTGTATACAATGCAACCGGTTTAATCCACATCCTGATTGTATTAGCAGTGGTTTCATTATTGCTTGGCCTTATTCAGAGAGCATAGTTAAGGCGAGTAGTAAATGTTAAGGAAATATTTTTTTGATCATTAGCATGCCTGTAGTAAACATTACAGGCATTAAAATTGTTGAGGTAAGAGAATATAATTATGCCTGCCATGATACACCCCGCATTGAACACCAGAGAACGGAGACAAATTCGCCACTCATTCGCCAAGTTGGCCAAATTATTAACAATAGTGCGGGCGTCGAGAATTAAGATGGAGAATGTCGGATTACAGATAAAAGACAAATACCTGAAAAGAAGCATTCTCACTTTTGTTACAGAAACTGCACCTTGTGAAGATTATATTCAGCGGCAAATGGATAGTCTATCCCATGTATTTCCCTTGCAGGACCTTCACACTCCGGAAAAAGACCGGAACGATGATATCAGTTTTAACTGTCCTTTTCAATGTGCAATGCATTATGAAAAAGAAGTTGTTGCAGCATTCAGATCCGTACTGAATGACGGGGAAGTTCTTGCAGAAATAAGAAATACAGTGCAGTCACAACTCAATGAGATGTTATATTCATACCTGAAAATAAAACTCCTCAACAGTTTTAGCCTTAAAGAAATATCACGTAAAGATGATATATTTTAAAGCGCGTGTTTTCGAGGCTAAAATCTAACCACGTGTAAGGCGTTTGGTTTTATTTATGTAACTCTTTTTTTATTTTTAGTATCTGTCCAAACGCAGGTTTCAAAGTAAATATTTATTTCATGCTTAATGGCACAATGCTACAGTACTTTCATTGGTATAGTCCTGCTGATGGAAGTGTGTGGAACAATCTTAAAGATCAGGCAAAGAACCTGTCAGAAATGGGCATTACATCTGTTTGGCTTCCGCCTGCCTATAAAAGTACCGAGGGAGGGTTTTCTCCTGGATATGATGTGTACGATATTTATGATTTGGGTGAATTTGATCAAAAGGGTTCGGTAAGAACTAAATACGGCACCAAAGAAGAATATATTGAAGCTGTAAACGTGGCTCGTGCGGCAGGATTGGGTGTATATATTGATGTGGTGCTGAACCATATGGGAGGCGCCGATGAAACTGAAAAGATACCTGTTAGAAAGGTTGATCCGGAAGATAGAAACAAGTTTATCAGCGATGCATTTGAAATAGAAGCCTATACAAAGTTTACTTTTCCGGCAAGGCAGGGAAAGTATTCTCAGTTTATCTGGGACCACAGTTGTTTTTCAGGAATTGACTATGCACAGGATCTACAGGAAACGGCCATTTTCAGTATTCAGAATGAATATGGGCCGGGTTGGGAAGAAGGAGTGGATGAAGAAATGGGCAACTATGATTACCTGATGTTTGCAGATATTGAATTCAGAAATGCTGCTGTAAGAGAGGAATTAAAAAGATGGGGCAAATGGTATTACGAAACAGTGCAGTTTGATGGCGTAAGGCTTGATGCGGTTAAACATATCAATACTGATTTTTATAAAGATTGGCTCGACTTTATGCGTGCTGAAGTAAAAAATGATTTGTTTGCAGTTGGGGAATACTGGTTTATCGATCTTAACCCTTTACTGAATTATATAGATGTTACTGAAGGCCGGATGAGTTTATTTGATGTGCCACTGCACCACAATTTTCATGAGGCTTCAAATGCAGGGAGGGATTATGATCTTACAACAATATTCAACAATACGCTCGTTGGAGCAAGGCCGGAATTGGCTGTTACGCTTGTAGATAATCATGATACGCAACCTTTGCAAGCCCTTGAAGCACCGGTTGAAGCCTGGTTTAAACCGATTGCATATGCACTGATCCTGCTAAGGTCACAAGGTTATCCATGTATTTTTTACCCGGATTTGTTTAGCGCCACTTATACAGATAAAGGTGGTGATGGTAACGACTATGAAATTTTTTTACCTGCCTGCGATAAAATTGACAGGTTATTATTAGCCAGGAAGCAATATGCGTATGGCGAACAACGGGATTATCTTGATCATCCTAACTGCATTGGGTTCACACGAGAAGGTGTGGATGAAGTAGATCATTCAGGTTGCGCCGTTATTATTTCCAACGGCGATGAAGGGTTTAAAACGATGGATGCAGGTAAAAGAAATGCGTTAAAAGTTTTTGTAGACCTTTTGGGAAACCATGAAGGTGAAATAAAACTAGATGAGCATGGATGTGGTGAATTTCGTGTAAAAGGAGGCTCTGTAAGTGTTTGGGCTGAGAAACCTTAAATGCGTTCAATGCACACAATTGTTTAAATTGTGGGCGATAGCAGATTTGTGAAAAGTAAACCCCTTGTGTTAACGGATGAAAAGTAACAAGCTTCTTCAAAATATCCAAACTACTGCAGCATCCCGACTGGCCGGCCGTATACGCATCGGCTTTATTACTGCTATTGCGCTTTTGTTCATTTCGTTCCTGCTAACATTTTATACTTCAAACCAGCTGATTAAGCAGGCCAATACCATTGATAAGACAAAAGATATCTTAAATAATCTTGAATTTGTTATTTCTTATACCAAAGACGGCGAAACTGCCATGCGAGGTTACCTCGCCTTTAATAATGTTGCGTTCCTGGAACCTTTAAAAAACGGCCATGGCCGCGCGGATTCCGTTCTTAGGGTTTTAAGGCATATTGCAAAAGATGACGAATCGCAGGAGAAAATAACTAAACTAAGAAAACTGGTTGACCGCCGCTACGAGTTTTTTGCCCTTGCAGTAAACAGCTTTAATGCAAATGATCATTCGGTTACGCCGGCGCTTCAACAAAAGGCGCTGGATGAGAAAGTGTACATGGACTCGGCAAAGGCGATCATTCATCAAATGCAGGCAGATGCTAAACAAAAACTTGCTTATCCCGCAGGCGATATGAACTCCTTTTCGTCCGCTGTCCGTTTTGTAAACATCACATCTTTTTTATTGGCCGCCATGCTGGCACTATACTCTGTAATTATATACAACAGGGAAAATAAACTGAAAGAGGAAGCCAAGCTGCGTGCAATGGCATATAGGGATGAATTGGAGAAAAGGATAGAAGAGCTTAACAGCGCCAACAAAGAGCTTTTGGAGCTGCGCAGCATCGAAAAGTTTGCTGCAACCGGGCGTATTGCGCGCACCATGGCGCATGAAGTAAGAAACCCGCTTACGAACATAGGCCTTGCCTCTGAGCAACTGCGCGGCGAACTTGACGGGAACAACGAAGAAATAAGCCTTTTGATGGGTATGATAGACAGGAATGTAAGCCGCATTAACCAGCTAATAACAGACTTGCTTAACTCCACAAAGTTTGTTCAGCTGCAGTATAACAAAATTAGCGTAAACAACCTGGTAGATGATACAATTATGCTTGCAAAAGACCGGCTGGACCTGAAGAACATCAGGCTTGAAAAAAGCTATGATGACGGCCTTTGCGATATCAGGGTTGATCCGGAAAAAATGAAAATTGCGCTGCTGAATATTATCGTGAATGCTGTTGAGGCAATGCAATCTGCCAGTGGAATTCTCAAGATAAGGACTGAAAAGAGGGACGGCAAATGCGTTATTATTATTACTGATAACGGCGACGGGATGGATGAAGAAACAATAAGCAAATTATTTGAGCCTTATTTTACACGAAAGCCCAATGGAACCGGCCTGGGGCTAACCAGTACCCAAAACATCATACTTAACCATAACGGAAAAATTGCCGTAGAAAGCGCGCTCGGTAAAGGCACTTCCTTCTTTATAACACTCGATATTTAAAAAAGCCCCCGTTTTGCAACGAGGGCCGTCATTTCTAGGTTAACAACTTGTTTCATTTAAGAAACCATTGTTGGGAATACTATAGATAATATTCCGATATAGGTAGCTTTTTTAAAAAATCTTTGTGGATTTAAGGAGCAAAAAAATGTATTTTTCGAACACAAAACAAATATATTTAATTTTGCCAATTAAAATGTGTGGAAAAAAATCCACACTATGAGGTTGCCTCTGTAACAACATTGTAAATGGTCTGCCTCGAAAAAGGTTTGCTAATAAAAAAATCTGCACCTTGTGTTGAAGCTTTTTGCCTGTCTGCATATGTATCGTTGGCAGTTATCATGGCAATTTTGGTTAACGGGTAATATTTTTTAATATATGAAATAAAATCCATACCTAACCCATCAGGCAAATGGTTATCTAAAAAAATTACCTGCGGAACTTCTTTTTTTAGGAGTAATTCGGCGTCCGATAGCGTATTTACATAGGACGTTTTTATTTTTTTTTGACGGAGCATACCGCTCAGCAAATAACATATATCAACTTCATCATCTACTATCAAAACCTGAAGGGTTGAATGAGCGATTGAATGGATAATACTTTTTCCTCTGTTCATATCAAAAAATTAAAACCTCAAAATTTCAACAAGAACGATCATAAAAATGTGCCATAATTTCGATGTTGAAAATTGCATCGTTTCATAAAAAAATGACGTTTAATCATTTTAGGCATTTTTATTGACTGGTAATAACTGCCTCTCTACCAAAAGAGGTTCTGATAGTGTAATTTTATAACCGTAATACCCGAATCCTTACTGTGGCTTTTAATATGTTAAACAGTAAAAAAAATGTATGAAAAAAAGAGTACTCATCATTGATGATGACATTGACATGTGCGCTCTGCTGAGCAGGTTACTTATGAAGAATGGCTACGAAGTGGAAGTATCTCACAGTGGTTTGAAAGGCATTGCAAAATGCAAAGAAACACCGTTTGATATTGTACTTTGTGATTACAGGCTGGGAGATAAAGAAGGCAAAGATGTGCTTGTGGCGATCAAACAGATGAAGCCGGAAACAATTGTGTTTATCATTACCGGCTATTCTGATATTAAAACTGCTGTAGAGGTAATTAAATTAGGAGCCCATGATTACATCACCAAGCCGCTTATACCGGATGAAGTATTGAATGTGCTCGCGCTTGCGTTGCGTGAACCCTTGCAGCAGCATTACCAACCTGCCGAGGCAAGAAAGCCTGAAGAAAAAAGCGAAGCTATGCCTGTAACTTCCAATGGAAATTATATGGTGGGGGTTTCGCCGGTAACTAAAGAATTATACAATCAGATAGATATAGTAGCCCCTACAGGCTACAGTATTATCCTGTATGGCGAAAGTGGAACTGGTAAAGAAGTTATTGCGAAAACTATTCACGACAGAAGTAGCAGAAAAGACAAGCCATTTATTGCGATGGACTGTGGCACACTGTCAAAAGAACTGGCGGGAAGTGAATTATTCGGCCACGTGAAAGGTGCCTTTACCGGCGCGCTGGCTGATAAAGAAGGGCATTTTGAATTAGCCAACGGGGGTACGCTTTTTCTGGATGAAGTAGCCAATCTTTCTTATGAAATACAGGCTTCTCTCTTAAGGGTGATCCAGGAAAGAAAATTTAAGCGAGTTGGTGGCAATAAAGAAATGAGCTTTGATGTGCGCATCATAGTTGCGTCTAATGAAAATCTCCAGGATGCTTATAGAAGGGGAAAATTCAGAGAGGATTTATACCACAGGTTTAATGAGTTTTCCATTAACCTGCCACCGCTGAGAAACAGGAAAGACGATATACCGCTATTTGCAGGGTTCTTCCTGGAAAAAACAAACCAGGAAATAGGCAAACAGATCGAAGGTTTTGATGACGATGTTATGAATACTTTTTTACAGTATTCATGGCCGGGTAATTTAAGAGAGTTCCGAAATGTGGTGAGAAGGGCTGTACTGCTGACACCTTCAGGTAAAATAAGCGCTTCGACCCTGCCTTGGGAAATAAAAAATGCGCCGTTAATTACGGATACCGAACAACGGATTTCTGCAACAATACAAACCGTAACTGCAACCACTCAACAACCCGTTTCAAAAGAAAGGGATCTTAAAAACGCGGCGGCGAAAGCGGAGTATGAAACAATTATGAGCCTTTTGAAAGAAGTAAACTTTAATAAAAAGAAAGCCGCAGAAATTCTGAACATAGACAGGAAAACCCTGTATAACAAGATCAGGAATTATGAGGAAACTAGAGAATTGAATTAAATAAAAGAAGCCCCGTAAAGCGGGGCTTTTTTGTTAGATTTTCGTTTCTGATTGGCACAGAAATGTGGTTTCATAAACCCTTTTTTTTGGGGAAGCTGGCCGACAATAAATTGACACGACTATGTCCGTCAAATTTTTGCACTATGGTATCTCCAAAGCATGGCATAATGACCGTTGTCTTTCATGAGATCTTCATGTTTACCCTGCTCAATTAATTTCCCTTCTTTCAATACTACTATATCGTCACAGTTTTGAATTGTGGACAGCCGGTGCGCAATGATTATTATAATTTTATTTTGTTGTTTGAACCAATGTAAGGTTTCATGCACTTTTTGCTCACTTGCAGGATCGAGTGAAGATGTGGCCTCATCCAGGATTAGAATTTCAGGGTTGCGATATAATGCTCTTGCAATAGCCAAACGTTGTTTTTGCCCTCCGGATAAATTTACTCCTTGCTCGCTTATTACAGCGTAGTAGCTGTTGGGTAACTTTTCAATAAACTCGTTGATGCCTAATAAGGCACATAAACCTAAAACCCGTTTCATATCAGGCTCGTATTCCCCAATCGCTATATTTTCCGCTATTGTTCCGGCCAATAAATCTATTTGTTGTGGTACAACCGATATAGTATTGCGCAGGCTGTTATTGGAAATATACCTTATATCCATGCCGCCGATTGTAACAGTTCCATCCTTTAAAGGATACAGGTTTTGAAGTATTGAAAGTAATGTTGATTTTCCACTTCCACTTTCCCCAACCACGGCCGTGGTCATATTTTTTTGAATGCGCAGGCTTAATCCGGCAAAGATCATTGCACGCGTTCCGTAGCGAAAATGAACATTATTAAATTGAATATCGCCAATTAAATCTGAGCTAAGCTCAAGTTTCTTGTTACCATCTTCTTCTGCTTCCAAATCGATTATTTCAAATAAACGATCTGCTGCTATTACTGCATCCTGAATACTTTTATTAGCTGTTATCAGGGACATAGCGGGACCAGTAAGATAGCCAATTAACGCATAGAAGGACAATAGTTCACCCGGCGACAATTCCTTTTGTATTACAAAATAACTGCCCGTCCATAGTAGAAGGATTGTTAACAGCCGCGTACAAAATTCAGATGCATTTGCTATATACAAACTTTTAATTGTGCTTGTGTAAATAGATCTCAGGAGTTGTATAAATTTATTTTCTGTTTTCAGGTTGCTGTATTCTTCCACTCCAAATCGCTTGATAGTGCCTGCGGCATTAATGCTTTCTACCAATTGAGTTTCGAGTTCCGCAGTGTTTTCCATTAGGGTTCGTTGCCAATTTTTGTTGACACGATTGCTAATGTAGTAAAGTGATAAATAAACAGGAATTATAAAAAGCGCGATTAAGGCAAGCTTCCAATAGTATAAAAACATTATCATAATTGAAAGCCCAACAATTAACATATTTACAATAAGGTTTAGCGCGACCTCATTAATGAATAAGCGAATTTTAACGGCATCATTTATTCGGCTGATAATTTCTCCGACACGCATTGTATCAAAAAAACGTTGGGGCAAACGAAGCAAATGCCTGTAATAACCCATGATCAGTTGTGCATCGATCATTTGACCGGTTTGCAACCCAATTAGCGACTTTGAGTAGTTAATAATTATTTGAAAAATGAGGACTACTATCATGGCAATGCTCATTGCATTTAGTAATTTAAGATTTCCTTCTACCAATACAAAGTCTACTATTTTTTGTACGTATATTGAAATGCTTAAGCCCAGTATTGTGTAAATCAAAGCTCCAAATAGTGCTTGCAGCATCATGCTTTTGTGCGGTGCAACTAGTTGCCAAAAGCGCTTTGTGTGAGACTCCTTTTGAGAGCCTTTTACAAAGTTTTCCCCAGGTAAAAGCAAAACAATTACCCCGCTCCATTCCTGTTTAAAATCCTCCATGGGTTTTTTTAAAAATTTCCCATCGGCAGGATCCATAAAGGTAACATGGCGATCAGTGACCTTGTATAGCACTACATAATGATGCAATCCATTTTTTACAACTACATGCGCAATAGCAGGTAAAGGAATTTTGGTAAGGCTATCACTATTGCCCTTTGCGCCTTTAGCCTGAAGGCATAGTCGTTCCGCGGCTTCAATTAAACCCAGTACATTTGTGCCTCTTTTATCAGTTCCCGCAAATTGCCTTATTCTACTTACTGGTAAATGTAATTTATAATAGGCTGCTATTGATGCTATACAAGCCGCTCCGCAATCAGTAATATCCCTTTGCTTAACTTTTGTTCCCTTGCGCATATTTTTTTTGAAACTGATTTTTTTAGAGAATCTAACCTTTTTGCGGTGATGCCGGATTTAACCAATCATCAATTTTATCCCAAAGCAGTTGCCATACTGTTCTTTCTCCGATAACAAAACGTGCCTGAAATGTTAGCCCTTTTTGAAGTGAGCCTGAAAAGCCGTTTTTTAGATTAAGTTGGGTGTCGTCAAAATTGCAGCGTACTTTAAATGCCGGGGTATTTTCTATTACAGAAAAATCATTATCTATAGCAACTACCTTACCTGTTAGAATACCGAAATAATTGTAATCGTAAGCATCAATCTGAAACTGAACTTTTTGTCCTTTTTTTATTAGGCCGATATTTTTAGGCGACACATAGCATTCTCCAAGAATAGCACCTTCAGGAGAAATGGTGCAAATTGTTTCATTAGTTTGTAATAAAGATCCTGCGTATCTAGTATTAATTCCCTGGATGGTGCCGGAAATTGGAGCAATAACTTCGTAGTAAGAAGCATCTGTTGATATTTGATGCAACTGCTCCTGGTATTGAGAAAGTTCTAACTGGTAGCGAGCCAGATCTTGCTGCCAGTTGCTTTGTTGTTGACGGGTGAATGATTTGCTTGCAGCGACAGCTTTATCATATTCTATCTGGGTATCAAAAAATTCTTTTGGTGAAATTACCTTGTCTTTTGCAAGACTGCTATTCATGTCAAATTCTTTTGTGGCTTTTTTTAATGAGGCGTCCCTGTCTGCCTGCTGATGTAAAAATGTGCTAACCTGTTCTCGGTACAATGGCGATATTAACTGATTAACAATTTTTTCATCAACAGCACAGCTGGTAATCAATTGCAAATCGTGTATAAATCGTTCGTGTTGGTTGATTTCGTAGTTGTTTAATATTTTTTTGCTTTTAGTGATCTGGTCTTTAATGCGGAGCAGCTTATCACCTTTCTTTATTGTACTACCCTCGTTATGATACAATGTGTCGATTATGCCACTGATCACGGGTTTTACTTCTGTTCGCTCGTTTATTGGGCGTATTATTCCAGAAGCTTTTACAGAAATAGTTGTATGTATGAATGGGAGGGAGGAAAGGGCACATGTAGCCATTAGTAAAATGATAAAATATAGCAAAAAGCTTTTTTTACGAAAGTCTGAAAGGTAAGCAACAGCTGTATCTGATAATTGAGAATAGGTATGGAGCATAAGGTTTTGTGCAAATTAAAAAAGGTGTCGCGATGTAGCGTTCCTATACATTTTCGGTGGTGAACTTTGTCTTATGCTTACTTCGTTGCTTAAAATATTTACGGTCCAAGTGTTGAAATAAATATAAGCAGACTCATTTGCGAGTAAGTGGTTATAGTACGAAAATATCTTAGCTTGTTTATTCTTTTGCCAGATGAAAAAGTACATAAATATTCCAGGAGATATTATAGAAATAATACCAGACATCCAACGTCTACCCACACCTTTATCAAATTGCAGATTTAAAAGGCCAAAAACAGGATCAGGTGTAATTAACAGCAAATAGTTGTTGGGTTGCCTTTTTTTTTGAAAAAGGTAACGAGGTGATTTGTGTAAGAGTGCTATACCGAGCATCACGAACATCAATAAATTTTTTGCCTATGAGTTTGAAGTGTAGAATCGATAGAAACTTTAGGAACTGGATGTTTAGGGTAACGAAACATAGTTTAGGATTTGATTTTGCTGAAAATATACATAGTCAAGCCACAGCTACAACCAACCCAAACAGATGTGGGCAACTTAGTATTTTCATTTAAAAAAAAAGCTACCATAATAGTTGCTATCTCAATCCAGAATGCCCTTTTTTTACTCATAGAATTAGATTCATAGCCGTTATAAATCAAAATGACGGAAAAACTAATAAATCAATATGTAGATACACATGTAGATTTATTAGTTTTAAAAGGCAGGTTGTTACAAATATGTATTTTGCAAATTCATATTTATTTCAAATTACTATCCCGCAAAACTTCCCGTCCAATCTAAGGAGGCCACGAACTTGGCAGCGGCACCAACTTTTTCTCCTATCCATGCGCCGGCGTCATAAAAGATGTTTCCTCCATCAATAGACACACAATCAGCTATTGTAAGTTCTTCTAACTGCAGTGGCGCTAAAACTATTTGATTGTTTTGTTTCATAACTTTTTTATTTAATTGTATTTACCATGCAGTTGGGTCTGCTGCTTGATTTGCACCCTTATTAAAGCCGCTGCCAAAGCCTTGTACGGCATCCCAAACAATTCCGCCGACGATCGCACCGACTATAAACTGCCAGAAGCCTCCGTCCGTTTCTTGCATTTCGGAAGCACACAACGGAGAAAGGTTCATTTCTTCCAGATCTATTCTGTTCATAACTTTAATGACATTTAATCTCTTACTTTTTCGCGATACGCATGGGTTTCAGAAGGTAATCCCACCCAGTCCTTTAGCAAGAACAAAATGATTGCTATTTAGCAAGCTGCAATCAAAGCTTGAGTTTTGCAAAACAGGATTTGAAAGTATAAATACTTGCGTTCAGAAAAACGGACGCTATAAAAACAAATGAAAAAAATCGTTTTTTGCAAAAAAAGTAGAATAGCCACCAGTAATATTTACTGTTTCTTCATTATCCAGGAACTTTATTTCAGCTTTGATTTCCAATTCACACGGACGTAGAAAATAAAATGTTCTTTTCTTTTTTGAATAGGAAATAGGCCAACCTTGTTGTTTAAGAAATTCGATGTCCTCGTAAAGCTTGGTACGACTATAATTAAGTTTTTTTGCAAGCAACGCAGGAGTGCCGGTTTTTTCTTTATTAATAAGGTGATACATTTCTTTTAGTTGGGTTACTTTATCCATCCATTTTCTCATAAGTTCAAAAAAATAAGTATTGCAATAAGCGTCACAAATGCGGCTGTAAGGAATCCAGTATTATTTGTCATAATGTTAATTATCGACTTGAAATTGGAGTTGATCGGAATGGCTAGCAGTTTGGCATTTCTGTCCGCCTTATTGAAAAATCTGCAATCGGGCATATCTTCTATTCAGAAACAATTGCGGGCTAAATTAATATGTCAGATTGAATAAAAGATGGCGAATACATCTTCTTTTGGTCCCATAAATAAGTGGAATATTTACATGTAGTTTTCTGAAAATGATCCAGAGTTTGAGCGACTTTTTTGCCGTTGAAGGGCTTGCGGAATAGTTGCGGTTAATAAGCGGTAGATTCGGATAGCAAGGTCGTACATTTTTTTGTCCGTATAAGCTGATCGGAAGAATGAGTGTAAATTAAATTGCACATCAACAGGAATTATTTTGACAGAACCTTTCAAACTTCCGCATCTCAGTTAATGCATTTTTTATCACCAATTACCCATATGTTCTGGCACAACACGTTCATTGTTATCAGCGGCTTTACCAGCCCAATCCTTATCATACTTCACAAACCAACTCAGCCAAATGCTTCGTGAAAACCGCATAATAACGGGCTGCAAAACAACCAGGGAAAGTGAATTCAAGCCAAGCCAATAAAAGATGCGGTTATCCTGGATGGAAAATCCGATAAGCACCCACCACGCGATAAAGGTAGCCACGCTTAACCCAATCGTTATAGCATAGCTTACATAACCTGTACCGTAATAGAAACCAACTTCTATTTCCGTGGGTTGCCCGCACACAGGGCATTTGTCATTCATTTTGATATATCTGCTCTCTTTAAGATCGTACGCATTGCCAGATTTAAAAATTTTTCCTTCTCTGCACCTGGGGCACTTATTGCCTAATACACTTAAAAAATAGGATGGCTTTCTTTCACCACTCATAGTAAACAATTTAAAAATCCTGAGGCTACAAAGGTAAGAAAAAGCTATCAGGTGCTAGCCATTGGCCATCAGCTGTGGGCTGTTGGCTATTGGGTAAGATAGACTTGTGCGTTTAACACAAGCAAGTAAGCCGGAATACTCCAGGTTAAACCCCCATCGTCATATAAAGCTGTCCATTATACATAACGCTGACGCACGTAGGTACTTCGTACTCCGTCACTCGTACTTGAATTGAAATCGATAGTATCTGCAGGCATCTGACGCTACTTCACTTTACGCATCAAAGAAAATTCTGCCAGGCACCACCGTTAAATGCTTCAACGCCGGCATTGGCTAACAGTGCAACTGCAAGGCTGCTTTTTACGCCTGTGCGGCATACAGCAATAACAGGTTTTTTGTGAGCACTTAGCTGGGGAATCTTTTGAATTAAAGATTGTAGTGGCAGATTGAGTGAGTTGTCCAAATGACCGGTTTTAAACTCGTTGGGTGCACTCACATCAATAACAATAGCTCCGTCTTGCGAGAGTTGTTGAAACTGCTTTTTGGAAAGGAATTTCTTTGCAAATTCTTGGATAAAGTTTGTCATAGGAATATTGTTCATTAAACAATAGCAATAAACTGGTATTCGTAAATGTACCAACTATAGCACAGAAATGCAAGCAAAAGGAATCTTAAAATGCAATTGCTTTCTCCATCTGCATGCTGCGGGAGCCTTTAACAAGTATATATGCCTTATGTAATTGTTGCTGTTGCAGCCAGTTACGTGCCTCATCGGCATTGGCTAAATAGGTAAAGCCATCGTGGTTTACTTTACTGAAATCGCCGCCAACAAGAATTACATTGTCCCATTTGTATTGCTTAAGCAGGCTGATAAGTGCCTCATGTTCTTTAATGCTCTCTTCACCCAGTTCCATCATTCCGCCCAATAGCAGTATTTTTTGTTCAGCATGAAGTTGCGCAAAGTTTTCAATGGCGGCTTTCATACTTGTAGGGTTAGCATTGTACGCGTCTAATATAATTTTATTGCCATTTTTTTCTATCAGCTGCGACCGGCTATTGGATGGCGCATATAGCTCTATCGATTGTTTTATTTTTTCATCGGCAACGCCAAAATGTTTACCTACTGCTGTTGCACATAAGATGTTTGGCAGGTTATACGCGCCCACCAATTGCGTATTTATTTCAGTAAAAGCAGCACCTTTTGTAATGGTGACAGACAAGAAAGGCTCACTTGTTTTTACATCGCCGGTTACGGTACCATTTTTTGTTCCATACCATGTTACTGATGAAATGCCTTTAATCATTTCATGCAGGTAGTTGTAATCATCAAAAGCAAAAGCGGTACCGTGGGTGCCTCGCAGGTAGTCAAACAATTCGCCCTTGCCTTTTTTTACGCCTTCTATGCCTCCAAAGCCCTCCAGGTGTGCCTTTCCGGCATTTGTGATGATACCGTGAGTTGGTTTTGCATATTCACAATAGGCCGCAATTTCCTTTTGATGATTGGCACCCATTTCAATAACAGCCATTTCAGCATCGTCTTTTACACTTAGTAGTGTTAGTGGAATGCCGATATGGTTATTTAAATTTCCCTGGGTTGTATAAGTTTTATACTGGGATGATAGAACCGCGTGGACCAGCTCTTTTGTTGTCGTTTTTCCATTGCTGCCTGTTATAGCAATAAATGGAATATTAAACCGCTCACGATGGTATTTGGCGAGCTGTTGTAATGTAGCAAGCGTATCTTCTGTTTTGATGATACGTGTATCATCAGTTTGAATATCTTCATCAACAATAGCATAAGCAGCCCCGGCTTCAAGCGCCTGCAATGCAAACTGATTTCCATTGAAGTTTGGCCCTTTCAATGCAAAAAACAAATCGCCACTTTTCAGTTTTCTTGTATCTGTTTGAATGGAGGAATGTTGTTTGAAGATCTCGTATAATGCTGCTATGTTCACAAAAAAATATTTGGCACAAGTTAAAAAACTAAAAAGACCGGAGTTGAGTTACCCCGATCTTTTTTATTTATATAAGCCTTAAGTTATCAGCAATTCATTCGCACTTTACCTTTTCGCGCATTTGCAAATTAAACAGCGAAACTCTCACCGCAGCCACAACTACGGCTGGCATTGGGATTGTTAAAATAGAATCCTTTGCCGTTTAAGCCGTCGGAAAAATCCAGTTCTGTGTTCACCAGGTAAAGAAAGCTTTTGAGGTCAGTAACAACCTTTACGCCGTTATGTTCAAAAACCTGGTCCATTGGTTTAGTCTCGTTATCAAAATCAAGTTTATAACTTAGTCCGGAACATCCGCCACCAACTACGCCCACGCGAAGAAAATAACTTGAATCACCAGCAATACCAGCATCTTCCATCAGTTTAGCAACTTTGGCTTTTGCTTTATCACTCACCAGTATTGCATTTTCATTATCAGCTATTACACTCATGTTTCTCTATTTAGCTTTTAGCCTTCAGCTATTAGCTGTCAGCCTAAAGGTGTCAGGTATCAGGTACCATATTGTCAACTTTCAATTGTCAATTAAAAGTACATCGTATATCTAAAACCGTACACCGTACATTCCTAGTGGATTCTTTCTTCAAACACCAATTCTTCCAATCCTTGTTTTTTGCGGTAATCGTTGATAGCCGCTTTAATAGCATCTTCAGCAAGTACAGAGCAGTGGATTTTTACTGGAGGAAGATTCAATTCTTCTACAATTTCCATGTTATCGATCTTCAATGCTTCATCAACAGATTTGCCTTTCAGCCATTCTGTTGCAAGTGAAGATGATGCGATAGCAGAACCGCAACCAAATGTTTTAAATTTAGCATCTTTAATAATGCCTGAAGTTTCATCAACTTCAATCTGTAAACGCATTACGTCGCCGCACTCAGGTGCACCAACCAGGCCTGTACCAACGTTCTTAGAACCTTTATCAAGCGTACCTACGTTTTTAGGATTGCTATAATGATCAATTACTTTTTCTGAATATGCCATGACTAATTTGAATTATTGGTTATAAATTTTTGTATCTGGTTAGTTTAATATACTTCGTACTTCTAACCTCGTACTTATTAGTGGTGCGCCCACTCAATGTTGTTCATATCAACACCTTCTTTAAACATCTCCCAAAGAGGGCTCATGTCTCTCAATTTGGTTACGGTGTCTTTAACGTGCTGAATAGTATAATCAATCTGATCTTCAGTTGTAAAACGGCCAAGGCCAAAACGCAGTGAGCTGTGAGCAAGGTCATCACCCAGGCCCAACGCTTTCAGCACGTAACTTGGTTCAAGAGATGCGGAAGTACAAGCAGAACCAGATGATACGGCAATTGTTTTATTAAAGCCCATCATCAATCCTTCACCTTCTACATATTTGAAAGAGATATTGCTAACGTGTGGTAAACGGCTGTCTTTATCACCATTCAGGTAGCTTTCTTCCATTTCCATCAAAGCGTTTTCCAGTTTGTCGCGTAAGGCTTGGATGCGTTTGGTATCTTCTTCCATTTCCAGGCGGCACAGTTCGCAAGCTTTACCAAGGCCAACAATACCAGGGACGTTTAATGTACCGCTGCGCATGCCTCTTTCGTGGCCGCCGCCATCTATCTGAGCGGTAACCTTAACCCTTGGGTTTTTACGACGAACATATAAAGCACCAACGCCTTTAGGCCCGTACATTTTGTGGCCACTGAAAGCCATCAGGTCAATGCCATCTTTCAATACATCCACAGGTATTTTACCAACAGCCTGTGTAGCATCTGTAAAGAACAGTACACCGTGTTTTTTAGCAATATTGCTGATTTCTTTAACGGGCTGAACAACGCCAATTTCATTGTTAGCATACATTATTGCAATTAATACAGTTGTAGGCTTAATAGCAGCTTCAAGTTCAGCCAGGTCAACCAGGCCGTTCTCTTTTACCTGCAGGTAAGTTACTTCGCCACCGCTTTTTTCAACATGTTTACATGTGTCCAAAACGGCTTTATGTTCAGTGTTAACAGTAATGATGTGGTTACCCTTGCTTGCATACATTTCAAATACACCCTTGATAGCAAGATTGTCGCTCTCGGTTGCACCTGAAGTGAAGATGATCTCTTTTGGATCGGCCCCAATCAATTTAGCCACCTGTTCACGCGCATAATCCACGGCTTCTTCTGCCTCCCAGCCAAATGGGTGATTACGGCTGGCTGCATTTCCAAAATGTTCAGTAAAATACGGTAACATGGCTTCCAGAACCCGGGGATCCATAGGTGTGGTAGCATTGTTATCTAAATAAATAGGTAACTTAAGCATAAATCGGTTATTTCTTTTATAAGATCACAAATTTAAGTCAAATGGTTCTATTTTACATGACGCAGGTAATAGAAACCTTCTATTTTCTTATATCGAAAATCAATCCAAATGCAGAAAGTGGAACATATAGGCATTGCTGTAGCTAACCTGGAAAACTCAATTGAGCTGTTTGAAAAGCTTTTAAATACAACGTGTTATAAAAAAGAACAGGTGCAATCTGAAAGTGTTACAACAGCTTTTTTTAAGAAAGGAGATACAAAAATTGAACTGTTGGAAGGAATTGGCGATGATAATGCGATCAGCAAATTCATTGCAAAAAAAGGGGAAGGCATCCATCACATCGCATTTGAGGTAGCAAATATTGAAAAAGAAATGGATAGGCTGGCGTTAGAAGGGTTTCAATTGCTCAACACTGTTCCCAAAATCGGGGCAGATAATAAGCTGGTTTGTTTCCTTCACCCAAAATCCACAAATAGTGTTTTGATTGAGCTATGTCAAGAGATCGGTTGATGTGCGAATGTGTAAATGTGCGGATATGCGAATGATTGTACTTTGAAATTTTGTGCAGAGACGAATTTCGATTGAGTGGCGATGTTTAGCTGAAAGCTGACGGCTAAAAGCTAAAGCTTTATATTCCCAGCTTTTCAATCGCCAGCTGCGCTGCAATCTGGCTGGCATCTTTCTTATTAAAGCCGCGGCCCTGTGAAATGGCTTCGCCGTCCAGGACTGCCGCAATTGTAAATATGCGCCGGCCGTTCTCCAGTTTTTCATCGATGGTTTCAAACTCAAGCGTTTTACCATTTTTGCTGGCCCAGCCAATCAGCCTGTTTTTCAGATTAATGTCTATTTGCTCAAGATCATCAACAAACATGTGCGGAATAACGATGCTGCGCAATACCCATTTTTGGGTTTTTTGGTAGCCTTTGTCCAGGTAAACGGCTCCAATAAGGGCTTCAAGAGTGTTTCCGAATATTTGACTGGCTTTTAACGCGTTGTCAAATTTATTATACATCGTAAGCCTTTTCAGTCCCATTTTTAAGGCGATATCGTTTAATTGCTGGCGGTTTACCATCTTACTGCGCATTTCTGTAAGAAAACCTTCGCCTTTGTATGGGTAACGTTTAAACAGGTAATCAGCAACAATAGCGCTTAACACCGCATCACCGAGATATTCAAGCCTTTCGTTATTCTCATCCGCTCCTTCTTTTACGGAACGATGGCTTAGGGCAATACGGTATAGCGTTGTATTGCCGGGCTTTAAACCCAGCACATTGGTCAGTTGGTTTTCGAATGATGGCTCGCCTTTTCGGCTAAAAATGTTTTTTAATAAGCCCACAATGTTAAGCTACGTATTTTTTAACAATAACGCAGGCGTTATGTCCCCCGAAGCCGAAGGTATTACTTAGGGCAGCGTTAACCGTACGTTTTTGCGCTTTGTTAAAGGTGAAATTAAGTTTTGGATCAAGGTCGGGATCGTCTGTGAAGTGGTTAATGGTAGGTGGAACAACATCATTAACAACGCTTTCTATACAAGCTATGGCCTCAATAACACCTGCGGCGCCAAGGCAATGGCCGGTCATAGATTTTGTTGAACTGATGTTCAGGTTATAAGCATGCTCACCAAACACATCAACTATCGCTTTTACTTCAGCGCCGTCGCCTAATGGGGTAGAAGTACCATGTGTATTAATGTAGTCAATATCTTCTGGTTTCATACCAGCATCTTCCAATGCCGCTATCATAACGTTTCTGGCACCCAGCCCTTCAGGGTGAGGAGCGGTAATGTGGTGAGCATCTGCAGTTGCGCCGGCTCCTGCAATTTCGCAATAAATGCGAGCGCCTCTTGCTAAAGCGCTTTCAAGGGTTTCCAAAACAACAATACCGGCTGCTTCGCCCATAACAAAACCATCACGGTCTTTATCGTAAGGGCGGCTTGCTGTTTTAGGGTCATCGTTGCGTTCGCTCATGGCTTTCATGGCGTTAAAGCCACCTACACCGGCTTCACAGATAACAGATTCACTGCCACCCGCAAGAATGAAGTCGGCCTTACCAAGGCGAAGCAGGTTGTAAGCTTCCATTAAGCTGTTGGTGCTGCTTGCGCAAGCACTAACAACGGCAAAATTGGGCCCTCTCAGGTTGTGGCGCATAGAAATTTGGCCGGCAGCAATATCCAGGATCATTTTTGGAATGAAGAAAGGGTTGAAACGAGGTGTTCCATCTCCTTTTGCATATTCTGAAACTTCAGTCTGGAATGTATTAATACCGCCAATACCGCTGGCAAACACAACTCCACCTCTGTCGGGGTTAATAGTGTCTTTGTGTAAACCGGCGTCAGCCATTGCCTGATCGCTTACTACCAGGGCAAATTGAGAGAAACGGTCGATCTTACGGGCTTCTTTTCTATCAAGATAGCTGGTAGGATCAAAATTTTTCACTTCGCAGGCAAACCTGGTTTTAAATTTTGAAGCGTCAAATTGCGTGATGAAATCAGCACCGGATACACCATTAACTAAGCCATCCCAGAATTCCTGCAATGTGTTTCCCAAAGGAGTAATGGCACCCATGCCCGTAACAACAACTCTTTTTAACTGCATACAAATAAGCCTGTGTTTGAAAGTGATAAATCCGCCTTCGAGTACTTTGCTACCGTAGGCGGATTGTAATTATTGCATAACAAAAAAAGGATATTTCCTTATTTAGCGTGCTCTTCCAGGTAAGTAATAGCCTGACCAACTGTAGTGATTGTCTCAGCCTGCTCATCAGGAATGGAGATGTTAAACTCTTTCTCAAACTCCATAATTAACTCCACGGTGTCTAAAGAATCAGCACCTAAATCATTGGTGAAAGAAGCCTCATTAGTTACTTCTGCTTCGTCAACACCTAACTTGTCAACTATAATTTTTTTAACTCTTGTTGCAATGTCTGACATTGTTGTAAGTTTTGATACAGGCGCAAAAATATAATTTTTGACCAATACACAATGAGTTATGGCTTTTTTGTTTGCACATATTGCAAAAACTTCTGTTTGTTTGTTTTTTTTAAGGTTCCGATTTTGTAAAAAATGATTGCTATATTCGGGCGCAAACTGGTTGTATGGCACTAAAATTAATAGATCACGGGTCAAAAGAGTATAAACAAATGGTGGATTTGCGCATACAAATGCTGCGTAAGCCACTTGGACTTACTTTTTCCCCCGAAGAGCTGGAAAAAGAAAAACAGGATATTTTAATTGGATGTTTCGACGATGACAAAATGGAAGGATGTTGCCTGCTGACAGAAACTGAACCGGGCATTGTAAGGTTGCGCCAGATGGCTGTTACCTCCGGTTTGCAGGGAAAAGGCCTGGGAAGGGCTATTCTGATATTTGCAGAAAATGTTGCCCGCGACCGTGGCTTCAAAAAAATATGCATGCACGCCCGCAAAACAGCGCTTGGTTTTTATGAAAAACTCGGATACGTAAAAATAGGCGACGAGTTTGTTGAAGTAACCGTTCCTCACTATGAAATGGAAAAAATGCTTTAAGCGATTCGCTTCGTTTTGTTGACTTCTTTTATTGATCTGATTCAAACACTTCTTTTCATCCCGGATTTAATTCTGAATGAAACTATTTAACCTTTAGCTGCGTTATAGTTATATAAACGTGGTATTATTTATGCTATGGTATTTGTATATATACCTTACTTGATGTAAAACATTACTTTATGAAACTCTTTACCGGTGCGCTTTTATTGATGGTTCTCTTTTTTTCAGGGTCTTGTACAAAAACGGTTACCAACCAGGTTAACGCAGGCCAGTCCATTTTCTTTACGATTCACCCGCAGGAATGGGAGGCCACTACAAATACAGATTTTGGAAAAGGTTTTTCCATTTCCTTATCCATCCCGGAAATAACCAGCGATATTATGCAGCAAGGCGCTGTACTAACGTATATCTCCCTGGATGGCGAAAAAACCTTTGAGCCAATACCTGAAGTTATAAACGGCGTTACATATATAACCAGCCACTCAGCAGGAGTATTGGATGTGGGTGTGTTTGATGCATATAGTGCGGGTGTTGATCATGCGTTTGATGGAGATGTTGTGCTAAAAGTGGTGTTACTAAATACAACAAGGATACAATAGAATCGTGACTGCGCTTACTGTGCCGCAGTCTGCGAATTGTGCAAATATTATGGTGAGGCTGTATCAACCCGATACAGCCTCATCTATTTATCGGCATTTAGTTTTATACCTTCAGTAAAGTTTCTTGTTTAAATGCCTCAGCAATCTATAAATTAAACAATGGACACGCTTACCCATATCGCCATCGGCGCCTGTATTGGTGAAGTACTGTTTAGTAAACAGCTGGGTAAAAAAGCGTTGCTATGGGGAGCATTGGCGCAAAGTTTTCCGGATATAGATTTTGTGGGCGCATTTTGGATTGAGCCAACGGCTTATTTTTCTGTTCATCGCGGGTTAACACATGGCCTTTTTGCCGGGCTTCTGGCCTCATTGATATTTGCGTGGCTTGCAGATAAATTGCACCGGCCGCACAATATTCCTTTCAAAAAATTCCTGTTGTTTTTTATACTCCAGATATTGCTGCATGACTTGCTGGATACATGTAATGCTTATGGAACAGGGTTGCTGGAGCCCTTAATGCACCAGCGGGTTTCGTTCAATCTTATTTATGTAGCGGACCCAATATTTTCATTGCCTCTTGCAATTGCGGCAGCAGTATTGGTTTTTTCCAGGCGGAGTGCGCGAATGCAAAAAACAATTGCTTTAGCGGGCCTTATTCCTGCACTGGCTTATCTTCTTTTTTGTTCTACAAGCAAACTGCTTATCAACGAAAAATTCAGGCAAAACCTGCAGGAAAAAGGCGTAAATTATTCGTCATACTTTACTACGCCTACTCCCTTTAATTCATTACTTTGGTATTCGGTAGCCAAAGTGGATAGCGGCTACTATATTGGTTACCGGTCAGTACTGGATGAAAAAGAAACACCTATGGCATTAAGCTTCTATCCTTCCAATCTTTCACTGCTGCAGCATTACAAAGCATCCAAAAAAGTAAACAACCTGATACGTTTTGGGCATGGCTATTATTCCGTGCAGCAGCAAAATGATACATTGCTTTTTAACGTATTGCGTTTTGGGCAAGTGCTGGGTTGGCAAAACGCAAATGCCCCATTTACATTTCACTACTATTTAAATGAAGGAATGGATGATATGCTTGCTGTGCAGCGTGGCCGCTTTGAAGGCTGGAACAGCAGCACAATAAAATTCTTTTTGAAACGAATGGCAGGAAAAGAAACAGATTATCCTAAAGAGTAACATATGTCTTTTAAGAATATTGATTGGCTGTTAATTGCCGAAGTAACGTACCTGGTAATTCTTATTATAGTTTGTTTAAGGATCATTTATGATACAAGAACAAGCACTAAAACACTGGCCTATCTGCTGTTTGCCATATTTGTTCCGTTTGTAGGAATGATTTCCTATTTTTTCCTGGGTATTAATTATCGCAAGCGTAACCTATACAGTAAGAAGCTGCTGGCGGATGATACGCTGCAACAGAAAATGGAGGCGGAGATACAAAAATCAACCGAGGAAATATTAGCGGCAAACCCGCCTGAGATAAAGAAAAACCGGGAACTAGCCTGCCTGTTGTTAAAAGATAACATGAGCCCACTTACAGAAAACAACCACGTTAAATTGCTTTTTAACGGGGAAGAAAAATTTCCTGAAGTGCTGGAAGCATTGAAGGGGGCAAAAAATCATATACACATCGAATACTACATTTTTGAAGATGATGAAATAGGAAATGCGGTAAAAGATATTCTTATTCAAAAAGCAAGCGAAGGAGTGGAAGTGAGATTTATTTATGACGACTTCGGAAGCAGCTCTATACGAAGAAAGCTTGTACCCAAGCTCATAGAAAATGGCATAGAAGCTTATCCTTTTTACAGGGTATTGTTCTTATTGTTTGCCAATCGCCTGAATTATCGCAACCACAGAAAAATTATTATCATCGACGGAAAAACGGCTTTTGTTGGCGGTATTAATATTAGCGACAGATATATCAACAATGGTAATAAGAAGAACAGGATTTTTTGGCGCGATACGCATTTGCGCATAGATGGAGAAGGCTGCCTGTACTTGCAGTACCTGTTTTTATGTGACTGGAACTTTTGTAGTGATCAACAACTGCAACCCACCAAAATGTTTTTTCCGAAGCAAAAGCCATTTGAAACGGATACGTTCGTGCAAATAGCTGCCGGCGGCCCCGATTCAAAAACGCCGGGGATTTTATTTTCATTGTTGCAAGCTATCAACCTTGCAAAAAAGGAAATATTGATTACCACTCCTTACTTTATTCCTGGTGATAGTTTACTGGATGCGCTGATCGTTGCTGCGCTGAGTGGCATATCAGTGAAGTTGCTGGTTCCGGGCATTTCCGATTCAAGATTTGTAAATGCTGCGGCCCATTCTTATTATGATGACTTGCTGGATGCAGGTGTTGAAATTTACTTTTACAGGAAGGGATTTATCCACGCCAAAACACTCGTCTACGACGGTGCAGTTGCAGCTGTAGGTACCGCCAACATGGACTACCGAAGCTTTGAGTTAAACTTTGAAGTGAATGCTTTTATTTACGATCCGAATATTGCTAAACAGCTAACCAAAGCTTTTTATGATGACCTGCAACATGCCGAACGCATTGATATTGTAAGATGGGAAAAACGTGCTTTCTTAAAAGTGATGTTTGAAAAAACGGCAAGAATGCTCTCGCCGTTATTATAGTTTGTTTAAAAGCGTTATCTGAATTGTTGTTCTTACACATAATGTAAAGCTGACTTTAAAGCCAGTGTTTTTCTTCAATTAAAAAATTTTAAAGCTTTAATTACTCCTTATTCATTCGTACAATCTTTGGCATAAACTTTCCTTGTATCTCAACAAGTTCTGTTTGAGCTGAAATAATTGTATCGATGTTTTTGTAAGCGCCCGGCGCCTCTTCCGTACTACCGCCGATGAGTGTTATATCCGCCTGCGATAATATTTTTTTCAATGAAGAATTGGTAAAAGTTTCCTTTGCTTTTTTCCTGCTCATTTCGCGGCCGGCTCCGTGCGAAGCAGAGTATAGCGATTCTGGATTCCCTTTACCGCAAACCAGGTAACCAGGTGTTGCCATGCTTCCGGGAATAATGCCCATTTCTCCTGCATGCGCAGGTGTTGCGCCTTTGCGATGCACAATTACTTCCTGGCCATCAACAACATCTTTCCATGCAAAATTGTGATGATTGCTTATATTGGCCAGTGGTTGCAAGCCCAGCGCTTTGGTAAGGTTTGCGTGAATCCGTTCATGGCATGCTTTTGCATACTCGCCGGCAAGGTTCATGCTCAACCAATACTCTTCGCCTTCTTCTTTATTCATGTCCAACCAGGCCAATTGTTGCGCTTCCCTTGGAAGTTTGCAAATATCTCTGGCTATTTGTAAATAATGCATGGCGATTGCTGCGCCCAAACCGCGGGAGCCAGAATGAGACAGAAGCGCTGTATATTTTCCTGCGGGCACTTGCAGTGAATTGTTGTTGAACAATTCAATTGCACCGAATTCAACAAAATGATTGCCGCTACCAGAGCTTCCTAATTGTCTTGCTGCTTTGCCTTTTAACTCGCGCAGCAAAGAAGTAGCCTGAAAGAAGGGGCCATCCAATACAGCATGTTCCTGCTTAACATCAAGTGCGCCTTCAGTTCCAAAATGTGTCCATTGTTTAATGGCTTCTTTTGTTTGGTGCGCATAGCGTTGAACATACTTTTCGTTCTTATTGAAGATGGTAAGCGCCATGCGGCAGCCTATGTCAACACCAACAGCATAAGGTATTACGGCGTTCGCTGTTGCGAGCACGCCACCAATGGGCAATCCATATCCGGCATGTGCGTCAGGCATTAATGCTCCTTTCACCGCTATCGGTAATTGAAGTGCAATGTTCATCTGTTGTTTTGCTGAAGTATCAATGTTTTTCGCGCCATATACTTTGCAGCGGGCAGAAGATCTTTCATCTTTCAGCGTATAGAAACTTGCCTTAGATTCTTCTTCGTCCGGTGAGAAATGTTGAGCCAGCTTTCCCCATATTTCATGCGTTTTCCATTGTGAAGGGGCTAGCAAAATGTTTTTTAAAATTTCCGCAACTGCTTGCCTGGATTCATGCTTGCAATGCTTTGATATAATATTGACTGCAAGGCTGCGGCTGATATCTGTTGTATAGCCCAGCTTGCTTAACTCTTTAAGTTGTATAACAGTTTTCATTCTGTTGTATTAAGCCGCATTGTTATGCGGCGATTATGCGCAACGTGATGAGGGCAATAGAATTCCTCTACGCTATGCGCGAATAAAAAATGACTGGAATTTGTTGACGACAGGAATATTTCACGATCTGCAGTAATCCACGCAAAAGTTTCATAGACTGATACTACGCGTTTGTAAGTGGTTACAAAAGGTTCAGAGAAACATCAATGCAGAATAGAAATAAATGCCCGGAAAGAAACTCCGAAGATGTCAACGTGATATGTAGTTATTGTTCAAGCATATGTAAAACCCTCCACTGAAGTTTGGGTTTGTAAAGTAATACCATGCAAAGCTATAAACTTTTTGTGCATAAAAAAATTGAACTGAAATATATTTATTTCGATGATGAACGATCATCCTTCTTTGCGCGTAACTTCACTAACAAACAAATCAACAAGAGTTAAATCTACTACTACATGAAACGTCTGTTTTTATTTTTTGCCTGCTGCCTTGTTATTTTGTCTTCGTTGTATGCTCAACAAAAAGGCGATTATGTTTTGGTGATCCATGGCGGCGCCGGAACAATTACGCGTCAGAATATGACACCGGAAAAAGAAGCTGTTTATCGTGCTGTTTTGCAGAAGGCTTTGGAAACTGGTTATGCGCTGTTGAAGGCAGGGAAGCCGAGCATTGACGCAGTAGAAGCAACAATTCGTGTGCTGGAAGATGATCCACATTTTAATGCCGGTAAAGGTGCGGTGTTTACACACGACGGACGCAATGAACTGGATGCAGCGATTATGAATGGACGTACGCTTGCTGCCGGCTCGGTGGCTGGTGTTACTACTATTAGAAATCCGATCAGCGCTGCAAGGGCAGTTATGGAAAAGTCTGAACATGTTATGTTGATTGGAAAAGGAGCGGAACAATTTGCTAAAGAAGCAGGCCTGCAAATTGTTGATCCGAAATACTTTTGGACAAAAGAACGCTGGGATGGATTGCAGAAAGCATTGAAAGAAGATTCGATTAAGGCGAAGTTGGATCATAGTTTTAATAAACAAACTGATCAAAAGAAATTCGGCATTATTAATGTCGATTACAAATTTGGAACCGTAGGTTGTGTGGCATTGGATAATAATGGAGACCTCGCTGCCGGAACTTCCACCGGAGGAATGACCAATAAAAAATACGGCCGTGTTGGTGATGCGCCAATCATCGGTGCCGGCACTTATGCCAACAATAACACCGTTGCAGTTTCCTGCACCGGCTGGGGCGAGTTTTATATAAGAAATGTAGTGGCGCACGATCTTTCTGCATTGATGGAATACAAAGGACTTTCCGTTAGTGAGGCGGGTAAAACAGTCATTGAAAAAGTTGGTAAGCTTGGTGGCGATGGTGGACTAATTGCGCTCGACAAAAATGGCAACATGGCTATGCCATTCAACACCGCCGGCATGTATCGCGGCGCGATCAAGAAAGATGGAACGATAGAGATATTTATTTATCGCGACTGAGACCAATTCAAAATTAAAAAGTAAAAATTCAAAACGTTCAGCTTTACACTGCACATGTTTACTCAATTGCCTCACAATTGCAGTTTTAATTTGGACTTTTGAATTTTTACTTTTATCCCCATCCCGTTAATCCACTAATCCTATAATCCCGGTCCAGACAATCTCTCTCCCTAACCCAAAATCCAAATCCAAGTCGTAATTTCACCGCATGGTAGATGTTAACTTTCAGTCGGTTGAGCATATACGTCCTTCGAGAAAAAAGCCCATTTTTCCTGTCAACGATTCTCTGCGGCAATATCTTAGGAAATATGGCCGCGAAGTAAAGCTGCCGGCAAGTTATAACGACCTGCTACGCTTCACTTATTCCATTCCCCTTAAAGATAAAAATGGCAAGGAGACGCTTTGGGAAACGGTGACGTACGATATGCGCGAATGGGAGTACCTGCGCGAAGCGCTTGTAGATATTTATGCGATACTTAAAACAGAGGGAGACTTCAGTTACAATACACACCTGGATGTTGCCCGCATAGATTTTTGCAGTTTTGGGAACAGCCATCCTTTTAGAATCCGGATTGTAAATAAGTACAACGATAACTACGATCATTATTACATTAAACAAGCTGATTCCAGCCGCATATATGGCCTTGAGCTGGAGCACCTGTTGTCGCCCAACCGCATCACTTTTTTAACCGCAGGTAGTACGCTGGTGGAAGAACATATTCCCGGAATTCCGGGTGATGATTTCATCAAAAATTATCTCTATCGATCAGACACCAATGTTATCAGGTTTGCAAAAGAATTTGTGAAGTTTAATGAACGTTGTTTTGTGCGGTTACTGGGAGATATGCGCAGCTATAATTTTGTTATAAACATAACACCTGACATAGAAGATTTTCAGTATCGCATACGCGCAATTGATTTTGATCAGCAGAGCTATGAAGGAAGAAAGAACCTGTATCTTCCACAATTTTTTAAAGAGAATTACCCGATTGTGCAGGAAATATTGAAGCAGTTGGATAAAGAAAGTATATCTCAATACCAGGCAGAAGAGAGGACAATGATTACTATAAGGCTGGTCTCTTCACGCTACAGGATTAAAGAGTTGTTGGATATCATGAATACCGATGATATTTCCAAACCGGAAAAAATTGAACAGCTTCGCATAGAATTGGCAGACTACTTTAAACAAACACTCTTCCTCAGGTGTAGAACAATGGGACAAATAGTGAAGACACAGCTCAAGCAAACACTCCGTAAAAGCCTGATGGTAATTCCCCGGGCCGGACACAAATTCGATGACTAATTATTAATGACATCGGTTTGTTAGGAGTAGCATCTTTCTCTCCTGGGAATATTATTTGAGAAAATAAAAGACAATGAAGTTTCCCTTCAACGTGAAAATTATTACAGAATGAAAACAGGTAAAATTTTATGGCTTGATCTTACAGTTGACAATGCTGAAAGCGTAAAGGATTTTTATGAACAGGTTGCTGGCTGGACTGCAAGCGGCATGAGCATGGGAGACTATGAAGATTATGTGATGATGAGCAATGATGAGCCTGTGGCCGGAATTTGCCACAATAAAGGAGCCAATAAAAACCTGCCTTCGCAATGGCTCAACTATATAACGGTTGAAAATCTTGAGGCAAGTATAGAAAAATGTATTGAGCTTGGCGGGCGGGTTGTTGATGGGCCCCGACATGCGCAGGGGGCTTCATCTTTTGTGGTGATACAAGATCCCGGAGGAGCTTATGTAGCGCTGATGGAACAAACAGAAGAAGAATAGTTTTTAATGCTTGTGAAGCTCCCGGCTTCACTGTATTACCCTTCGCTTGTAGCTGTATTATTGTAGATTTAAACATACCTGACTGCAGTCTTTACCTCGCACGTATCTATCTGAAAGTTAATCAATCATATTACAAATGAGCATTTTATAAATTTGTAAACGCCCCTATTAAATGATAGATTAGTTCTATACTTCGCACCCCCCTTTACTGAATTAAATCCTGTTTAAAATGCCAAACACAGCTGTGCCTGCCCTGCCAGATTATAAAAGGATAACCGTACTTTTCTTATCCCTCGCTATTACCATAAATGTTTTGTCGCAAACACACACGCCGATTACCACATCTATCTCGCCAAATATCCAGGGGTATTGGGAATACCTGCCAGCTGATTATGCCACATCGAATAAAACATATCCGCTATTGTTGTTTTTTCATGGGAAGGCAGAAAGGGGTAATGGTTCACAAACTGATTTGCAACTGGTATTAACCTACGGGCCACCGAAAGTAATAAACGACGGTGCATTTCCAAAAAGCATAACCGTAGATGGTCAAAGCTATTCGTTCATTGTAATTTCTCCGCAGCTACAAAACACTGCCATTGAAACGGCGCAGGACTACAATATACTCCTGAATTACATAAGGCATCATTATCGCATTGATGATTCGAGGATCTACCTAACGGGCCTGAGTTTAGGCGCGGGGCGCATCTTATACTCAGCCAGCTCTTCTATGAGCAATGCAAATGCTGTTGCCGGATTGGTTGCTGCATCAACCGACTGGAGTGACGATACCCTTGCAGCTACGAATATAGCTGCATCAAACCTGCCGGTGTGGCTGGCAACCAATACGCAAGACCCAACAATACCTTACACATACACGTTGTGGTGGAACAACTTTTTGAAAGCTTACTCTCCGCCAATGAATCCTCAACCATTGCTGGATACATTTGGTGTTTATGGGCATGATAGCTGGACCCAATTATTTGACCCCAATTTCAGGCCGCGGGGCGTTAATGTGTATGAATGGCTTCTGCAGTATACCAGGGGCGCAGACACGGTAAAGACGAATGTATATCCATATATTTCTGTGCCTGATACGGTAACACTGCCGGTGGGTTCAATAACGCTTGACGGATCAGCCTCTTCGACCGATAGCGGTGCTTTGATTATTTCGTATAAATGGAAGGTGGTTTCAGGCCCGCCGGGTTATGTGCTTAGTAATAGCACCTCGCCAGTTGCAACACTCACCAAGCTATCCAAGGGAACATACGCAATTCAATTAACAGCATCTAACAATAAAGGAATCTCTGCAACATCCAACTCGTTAGTTGTTACCGTTCAGGGGCCGAGGCCGTTGTCTGTTGTGCAGGCGCCACCATCTATTCAACTACCGGTTGATTCGGTAACGCTGGATGGCAGCGCATCATACGATCCGTTGGGGACAATTGCATCGTACAACTGGTCTTGTATTTCGGGTAATACAGGATATGTATTTAATAGCACCACAAGTAAAACAGTTAAGGTAAGCAAGCTTGTAGCCGGCGTGTATGATTTCGTTTTAAAAGTGATCAATAACAGGGGTTATGAATCATCTGACACTGTTTCAGTGGTAGTAAAGAATGCGACTGTTACAGGCCCGGTGGCAGTGATAAGAAACCCAGGGCTTGTTGCAGCAACATCTGTTAAATTGGATGCATCTGCATCTTATTCTGCTACGGGGCGGACAATTTCTAAATGGGATTGGAACTATATATCCGGCCCCAGAACCTATGTCCTGGAAAGTAATACGGGGCCGATAGTTAAGGTAAGCAACCTGGTAAGTGGAACCTATACTTTCCAGGTGAAAGTAAGCGACACAAAGGGAAGTGGTAGTGGCCGTGTAACATTTACGGTTAACCCGTCAGCCACCAATATACATGCCGTCATTACCGGATTAACGTCTATTACGCTTCCCCTGGATTCGGTTTTTCTTGATGGCAGTTCATCTACCAGTAGTAATGGCAACATTAGTTACAACTGGGTAGTCCTTTCTGGCCCTGCCGGCTATACTACAGGCAGTATAGATGCCGCTTTGTTTAAGATGACAAAAATGAAAACCGGCACATACAAAGTAGTCCTTACTACAAAGAATGGCACAGGACTTCAGGATGCAGACACGACAGCGGTTACTGTTAATTCTTCCGGCCCAACAGTGCAGGCTGTTATAAATGCGCCGGGTTCTATTACGCTTCCCGTTGATTCTGTGGCGTTAGATGGCAGTGCCTCAACCAGTAGTAATGGCGGGCTGGTTTATAACTGGCGAGTTGTTTCCGGCCCTGCGGGGTATGTTTTAGGCAACCAAACTGTATCTGTGTTTAAGATTAGCAAAATGGCCGCAGGAACGTATGTGTTTATGTTGACTGTTAACAATGCTACGGGACAACGAGACTCTACTACAGCTACTGTTGTTGTAAATCCTGCCGCTACTCCAACAGTACATGCTGTAATAAATGCGCCGGGTTCAATTACGCTTCCTGTAGATTCTGTTGCGTTAGATGGCAGTGCCTCAACCAGTAGTAATGGCGGGCTGGTTTATAACTGGCGAGTTGTTTCCGGGCCTGCGGGATATATTTTAGGCAACCAAACAGTGCCTGTGTTTAAGGTTAGCAAAATGGCTGCGGGAACGTATGTGTTTATATTGACCGTTAACAATGCTACAGGACAAAGAGACTCTACTACGTCCACAGTTATTGTAAATCCGGCTGCTACTCCAACCGTACATGCAGTGATAAATGCACCTGCTTCTATTACCCTTCCCGTTGATTCAGTTGCATTAGATGGCAGTGGGTCAACCAGCAGTAATGGTGGACTAATTTATAACTGGCGAGTTGTTTCCGGGCCTGCGGGATATGTTTCAGGCAACCAAACTGTGCCTGTGTTTAAGGTTAGCAAAATGGCCGCGGGAATGTACCTGTTTTCATTGGCTGTATCCAATGGTACCGGGCAAAAGGATTCCACTACTGCGACGGTAGCAGTTAATCAGGCTGCAGCCACCGGACCTGTAGCCGTTATCGTTAACCCGGGCACTGTTACCACTTCTTCTGTTACATTGGATGCGTCGGGTTCATATACAGTACCTGGGCGCACTATTACATCCTGGCTATGGAATTATATGTCAGGCCCCAAAAATGCAATCATTGTTAGCCCAACTCAGTCGATAACTAATGTTACCAATCTTACAAACGGCACATATACCTATCGCGTTAAAGTAACGGATAAAGGTGGAAGCAATTCTCAAACAGTAACATTCACCGTTGCGTTGGGTGCAGGAGGGCGTGTGGCAAATGGAGAACAACTTTCCAGGCCTGAAATTTCTCTGGATGTGAATGAACCTAATGCGCAACCATTGAAGTTATCGCCGGTGCCAACGAATGATCTGCTGAATCTATCTATTGTTAATACAGCAAAGGGTAAGGTAACCGTTCATATTACAGATATGTCAGGAAGGGTAGTGCTTCGAAAGGATTGCGCTGAAAAACGTGGTTCTTCCTGGGCCGAAAAGCTTGATATTTCAAGCCTTGCCGGTGGATCTTACTTTGTCACCGTGCTCATTGACAATGAAAAATTTTCAGGAAAATTCATTAAACTGGGTAGATAAATTTTCAAAATCGCTATTGCCACGCGTTTAAACGTCGCAAGTTTACTTCGTTGCTTGTGCCGTTACATTTATCCCTTTTAAATTATATGCTTTAATCGCCCAAACTCCAATTGGCCTTATTTGGATTTCTATATCGCAAAACGAATCATCCGTATTCCAAATGGGTAATTTATAAATTTGTAAACCCGCTGATTTAGTGAAAGATTAGTTTTACTTTCGCAACTTCCTTTCAATTCTTAAACCTATTTTAGAATGCCAAACATGACTGTGACGTGCCTGCCGAATTTTAAAAAGGCAATGATTGTTCTTTTGTTCTTCACGATTGCATTAAATACATTTTCGCAAACGCATACGCCAATTACTACATCCATTTCTCCGAATATCGGAGGCTACTGGGAGTATCTTCCTGCAGATTATGCCACATCTAATAAAACTTATCCGTTGTTATTGTTCTTTCATGGAAAGGCGGAAAGGGGTAGCGGGTCTCAAACTGATCTGCAATTAGTGTTAACATACGGCCCCCCGAAAGAGATTAGGGATGGTGTATTTCCCAAGACTATTTCCGCAGGCGGTAACAATTATTCGTTCATAGTAATTTCGCCGCAGCTTCAGAATACGGCTATTGAAACTGCGCAGGATTTTAATATTCTGATGAACTATATCAGGCACCATTATCGTATTGATGAATCACGGATTTATTTAACCGGCCTTAGCCTTGGAGCCGGGCGAATTTTATACTCAGCCGCATCCTCAATGAGCAATGCAAATTCAATTGCGGGAATGGTGGCTGCTTCCAGCGACTGGACAGGTGATACTGTACTTGCCAGTACCATTGGAGCCGCCAATGTGCCGTTGTGGCTGGCCACTAACACGCAGGATCCTACTATACCATATTCGTATACCGTTTGGTGGAAAGACTTTCTCAGCGCTTACACCCCGCCAATGAATCCCCAACCTTTGCTTGACACGTTCGGAGTTAAGGGACATGACAGCTGGACTCAGCTTTTCGATCCTAATTTCAGGCCGCGTGGAGTAAATGTATACGAATGGCTCTTGCAGTATAACCGGGGAATGGATACCGCAACAAGACATGTGTATCCGTATATTTCGATGCCGGACACCGTTACACTTCCAGTGAAATCGATAACGTTAGATGGATCAGCATCTTCAACAGACAGCGGTGCACTCATCATATCTTATCAATGGAAAGTGCTTTCAGGCCCGGTGGGTTACCAACTTAACAACAGCACTTCATCAGTTGCAACACTTACAAAGTTATCTCCTGGTAAATATACTGTCCAACTTACGGTGTCTAACAATAAAGGAGTATCGGGCTCGTCTAATGCAGTAGTTGTAACAGTTCAGGGTCAAAATCCTTTGGCGGTAATTCAGGCGCCGTCATCCATATCTTTACCTGTTGATTCCGTTACATTGGATGGCAGTGGATCCTATGATCCGTTAGGAACAATCACTTCGTACAATTGGTGGTGCAGTTATGGAGCCCCCGGCTATGTGTTTAATTCACAAGGAAGCTCAATAGTCAAAGTATCAAAACTAACTGCCGGCCTGTACGATTTCGTATTAAGAGTATCGAACAATAGAGAATATATATCTTTTGATACTGTGTCTGTAGTGGTAAAGAATGCATCTGTTACCGGCCCTGTGGCAGTGATAAGAAATCCCGGATTGGTAACAAAAGCTTCGGCAACATTAGATGCATCAGCTTCCTATACTGGTACGGGACGAACAATCTCCAAATTTGAATGGAATTACATATCGGGCCCGAAAGGTTACATCATTGAAAATAACACCAATGCTACCACAAAAGTGAGCAATTTGGTAAGCGGAACATACACGTTTCAGGTAAAAATCAGCGATTCCAAAGGAAGTGGAAGCGGTCGTGTTACATTTACCGTTAACCCGGCAGCTGCAATTGTTCATGCCGTTATAACCGGGCCAACTTCTGTTACGTTGCCGGTTGATTCAGTTGTATTGGACGGAAGTTCGTCATCCGCGGCCTTCGATGTTCTGAGTTATAATTGGACAGTTCTTTCCGGTCCTGCCGGGTATGGATTAGAAAGTATCTCATCATCTGTATTTAAGATTAAAAAAATGAAGGCAGGTGTTTATAAGATTATGCTCACTGTAAAAAATGTTAACGGATACCAGGATTCTGATACTGTAAATGTAACAGTCAATCCAGCATTTGCCACAGTGAAAGCTATCATAAATGCTCCATCCTCTATTACACTTCCTGTTGATTCAGTTTTATTGGATGGTAGTTCCTCATCTAGTAGTAATGGGAGCTTGACATATAACTGGCGGGTCGTTTCAGGGCCGTCTGGCTATAGCATCAACAATGCCACCTCATCTATTGCAAAGGTTACAACAATGAAGGCGGGTAATTATGTATTTTTATTAGCTGTGAAAAATGCGACTGGCCAGCAAGATTCAACTACAGTAACAGTAACTGTCAATCCTGCTGCGCCAATTGTGAAGGCTATTGTTAATGCGCCAGCTTCTATCACGCTTCCAGTTGATTCCGTTTTATTGGATGGTAGCGCATCGTATAGCACTAACGGAGGACTAATTTATAATTGGATGGTGCTTTCCGGGCCGTCAGGATACACACTGAATAATGCATTTTCATCGATTCTCAAGGTTTCAAAAATGAGCGCTGGGTCATATTCATTCAGGCTAACCGTAAGAAATTCTGCCGGGCAGGCAGACTCAACGATGGTTAGCTTATTGGTTAACAACGCGACGCCAACAGTGAAGGCGATAATAAATGCGCCGGCTTCTATTACGCTTCCTGTCGATTCTGTGCTGTTAGATGGCATTGCCTCAACCAGTAGTAATGGCGGGCTGGTTTATAACTGGCGAGTTGTTTCCGGCCCTGCGGGATATGTTTCAGGCAACCAGGCAGCATCTGTGTTTAAGGTTAGCAAAATGGCTGCAGGAACGTATGTGTGTATGTTGACTGTTAACAATACTACAGGGCAACGCGACTCTACTACAGCCAGTGTTGTTGTGAATCCTGCTGTCATACCAACGGTACATGCCGTCATAAATGCGCCGGCTTCTATTACGCTTCCCGTTGATTCTGTGCTGTTAAATGGCAGTGCCTCAACCAGTAGTAATGGCGGGCTGGTTTATAACTGGACAGTTGTTTCCGGCCCTGCGGGATATGTTTTGGGCAACCAGGCAGCATCTGTGTTTAAGGTTAGCAAAATGGCCGCAGGAACGTATGTGTGTATGTTGACTGTTAACAATACTACAGGGCAACGAGACTCTATTACAGCCACTGTTGTTGTGAATCCTGCTGTCATACCAACGGTACACGCCGCGATAAGTGCGCCGGGCGCTATTACACTTCCTGTTGATTCAGTTGCATTAGATGGTAGTGCCTCAACCAGTAGTAACGGAGGTTTAATTTATAACTGGAGAGTTGTCTCGGGCCCTGCGGGATATGTTTTAGGCAACCAGACTGTGCCTGTGTTTAAGGTTAGCAAAATGGCCGCAGGAACGTATGTGTTTTTATTGGCTGTATCGAATGGTACCGGGCAACGAGATTCAACTACCGCTACCGTAACAGTTAATCAGGCTGCAGCAACCGGCCCTGTAGCCGTTATTGTTAATCCGGGTACGGTTACCACTTCTTCTGTTACATTGGATGCCTCGGGTTCATACACTGTTCCCGGTCGCACTATTACCTCATGGCTTTGGAATTATATGTCAGGGCCGAAGAATGCGATCATTCAAAGTCCCAATTCGTCAACAACTACTATTACCAATCTTACAAACGGCACATATACTTATCGCGTTAAAGTAACGGATAAAGGCGGAAGCAGTTCGCAGACGGTGACATTTACGGTTAATCTATCCGCAGGACAGCGCGTCGCAAATGCTTCACAGCATGCTGAATCCATCGGTTCTTTGGAATTGAATGAACCAAAAGCACAGCGTTTAAAATTGTCTCCTGTACCAACCATTGATCAGTTGAATTTGTCGATAATTAATGCCTCAAGAGGTAAAGTAACTGTTAACATTGCGGATATGTCCGGAAGAATTGTGCTTAGAAAGAATGGTGCTGATAAGACTGCTTCTATTTGGAATGAAAAAGTGAATGTGACTAATCTGTCGGGTGGATCATACTTTGTAACAGTTGCAATAGGCAGCGAAACTTTCTCAGGAAGATTTGTCAAGCTATCAAATTAGTTTGACAAATCCCCATAACTATTTATTACGCATAGTGGCTCAGATCGTGGGCTGCTATGCGTAATTTTTTTTCCGTCTCCATTGTGCGAATAATCCGATAATTATAACAATAAGAATTGAACCGACGATATTGACCAGCTGCCAGAAAGTTTTTTGTTCCTGTACTTTACTCTTATCCAGCAAACGAAGTGTGAAATCCTTGTTTCTGCTTTCAAATATTTTGCTGTTGCTTACGAGGTAATCTACGCTGTTCAGGAAAAATTCCCTGTTTGCAAAACGATAATTTTCCATTGGGATCATACCCATTGCCATCGGCCCGTTTGTATTGCTTACAGCATTTGTTACAATATCTGCATCGGATACAACAATCTGTTTGCCTTCTTCTGAAGATTGTGCTGCAAAGGGTTGCCCTAGCGCTTTAGCTACGCTATCTTTTACTTCGTTAGATAAGCGATTGGCAAAAAGTGACGTGAATTTTCCTTCCAGCAAAACAGCTACAGGCACATGGCTTTTATTCATCGATTGAAAGTCTGCATCAGTTTGAACACTATTTAAACTAACCAGTGCGGGAGAACTTAGCGTGCGGCTATTTGTATCGGTGGCCAGCAGGATAGTTTTTTGAATACCTATAGCCTTCACCGTATCAATACTTGAAGGAAAAATAGGCAATACCCTGTCAAGATTTTTGGAAATAGGGTTATTGTTGTACGCTGATAAAAATGGATAGTATGGCCACGGTGTGCGTTGCATTCTTGGGCTGTTGTCAGGGTTATATCCTACTACCACAGGAATTTTTGAACAGTTTAGATCCTGAACAAGGTCACCGTTAATACGTACACCATATTTAAACAACAGATCATCAAGATTCAGGTTTCTGTCAAAAGCAACAAAGTCTGACCGGCTGCGCATCAGGCTGTCAAGTTCAGCATATAATTTGTCAACAAACCAAATGATCTTTCCGCCATGCATTACATATTGATCGAGCTTGAGTTTGTCTTCCTCAGTAAAAGGTTGTTGAGGTTTTACAATCAATAGAGCGTTAATATCTTTTGGGTTTGGATAGGCTTTCTTCAAATCAAAAATGCCCAGGTGGTAATCATTGCGCAGGCTTTCACCAAGGTCGCTCACACGCAGGTCTGTAGGTTCTCCATTGCCAACAGCATATGCAACTACTGGAACTTCTTTACGTGTAAGTTTATCAATGGCATTGGCAAACTTGAATTCCAATAAGGCTTCTGCAGAGTTTAACGTGGCCTCCTTGTCTTCCAGCGGAACATCATTCATTACATTAAAGTTCTTGAACACTTTTCTGCTGCTTCTTAAGTCAACAGCAAACGGAGGAAGATTTTTATAATAAACTAGAGCGGAGGGAATAATCAACTGCTGAGTTGATTTACTACCGGATTGCGTTACATCTTCACTTCTTTCAAATACAACACCACGACGCGCAAGGCTATCGTATAACATCATCTTGCTGCTATCAGGCAGGTCTTCTCCTGGCTTTTCAAAAATAACCTGAACACGGTTGTGGCTTCGTTCTTTAAACTCATTCAACAGGTCTGCCGTAGCAAGGCTAAGTTTTTTATAGTCGGAAGGAAGTTCTCCTGTAAGAAACACTTTTACCATTACCGTTGAATCAAGATCCGCTAGCAATTGTTTCGTTGAGTTGTTCAGGCTGAAGCGCTTTTCAGCGGTCAGGTCAAGTCGATAGTTCAATAAACTCGAAACGTAGATCAATCCTGCAAAAAAAATAATAAGGGCAACCCACCAGTATTTTTGTCGTAATATTCTTTGAACAAAATTCATAGCTTATCTCTTCTCCAACATTCTTTGAGTGATCAATGCAAACAGAACAATAATGCCTGCGAAATAAATAATATCACGCAGGTCAACAACACCACGGCTAATACTGTGATAATGAAATTTAATGCCAATCATCTCAACATAATAGCCCGCCGAACCAAGAGCAGGCAATTTGCTGATCGCCTCAAAACCATTATACAAAATGAAACACATAAAAGCACCAACGATAAAAGCAACTACAGTATTGTTTGTGAGGCTGCTGGCGCAAACACCGATAGAAGTAAATACTGCACCCAGCAATAAAAGCCCGGCATAGCTGCCAATTGTGCTGCCCACATCAATGCCGCCTACAGAGCTTAGTGATTGAATAGAGAATGCATAAATAATTGTTGGGATAATGGCGATGGCAATTGTGATAAACGCGCCGGCTATTTTTCCCCAAACAATGGAAGCATTACTTAGTGGCATTGTTTTAAGCAACTCAAACGTGCCGGCCTTATATTCATCCGCCAGGCTGCGCATAGTTACAACAGGCACCAGGAATAATAACAACCACGGAGCGAGTTCAAAAAAGCCATTGAGAGAAGCATATCCAAAATCGAGCAGGCTGGTGTCTGGGAAAACGAAAAGAAACAAGCCGGTCAGCAATAAAAATATGACCAATGCTATGTACCCTGTAAGACTGCCGAAAAACTGTTGCCATTCTTTTTTGCAAATCATCCACATAGGAGCCAAAACTAAACATTTGGATTGAGATTTTGTCCGGATTGGGATTTTGTCTGGATCAGGATTGGGGGATTTGGGGATTGATAGGATTATTGAATAAAGAAATTATTACTTATTAAGATATGAGCGGGAAATAGTTGATGCTATATGCACTCGAATGAACTTCTTCGATCACTTGCGAGATTAGTAGGATAAGCGTTTCAAATTGTAATCCTTCCCAAAGCTCAACAGCCAGCTGATACCCGATACCTGAAAGCTGATACCTGATAGCTATCAGGTATTCTGCAATCGTTTGCGTGAAAAGCATCGCCATTCGAACATTTATAATAGGTTTGTCACCATGAAATGTTCGTGTACTAAACTAATCCTGCTCTTGTTGATCGTGCTTGTATCAACTGAAGCCCGTTCGCAGAAACATGTGTTTTCGCTTGGTAAGACTGATTTTTTGCTAGATGGCAAACCATTTCAAATGATCAGTGGCGAAATGCATCCTGCCCGCATTCCGGAAGAATACTGGCGCCATCGTATTCAAATGGCGAAAGCGATGGGGTGCAATACGATTGCGGCTTACGTATTCTGGAATTACCAGGAAACAACGCCAGGTGTGTTTGATTTCTCTACCGGCAACCATAACATCGCAAAGTTCATTCGTATATGTAAAGAGGAAGGCATGTGGGTATTATTACGGCCCGGGCCTTACGTGTGTGCCGAATGGGATTTCGGCGGATTGCCTTCTTACCTTTTAAAGATCCCCGATATTAAGATCCGTTGCATGGACTCACGCTATATGGATGCCGTGAAGAAATACGTGGCTCGCCTGTCAAAAGAAGTGGCTACGCTGCAATGCAGCAATGGCGGGCCTATTTTGATGGTGCAGGTGGAAAATGAATATGGTAGCTATGCCAATGATAAAACTTACCTGGAAACATTGCGTAAAATGTGGATTGCGAACGGCATAAATGTTCCTTTCTATACGGCCGACGGCGCAACTGCTTACATGCTTGAAGCAGGTAATATAGACGGTGCGGCAATAGGGTTGGATAGCGGTTCTGGCGATGACGATTTTAAGCAGGCAACCAAACGCAATCCAAACGTTCCATCATTCAGCAGTGAAACTTATCCTGGCTGGCTTACACATTGGGGTGAAAAATGGGCCAGGCCTGACACTACGGGTTTATTGAAAGAAGTGCGTTACCTGCTGGACCATAAAAAATCGTTCAATCTATATGTTGTTCATGGTGGTACCAACTTCGGATTCACGGCAGGGGCAAACGCTTTCTCGCCAACGCAATATCAGCCGGATCTTACCAGCTATGATTATGATGCGCCAATTAATGAGCAGGGCCAGGCAACGCCAAAATATTACGCGCTGAGAAACCTGATTAGTAAATATGTTTCGTACAAAATACCGGATGTTCCCAAAGCAATAACTGCAATTTCAGTTCCTGATATAACAATGCAGCCGCTGACCTCTTTGTGGCAAAACCTGCCAAAATCAATTGCTTCGCCACAGCCAAAACCAATAGAAGCATACAATCAAAATCAGGGATTTATTTTATACAGGACGAAGCTAATCGGGCATAAGAGCGGAACACTCACCATTACAGAGCCGCATGATTACGCGTTGGTTTTTGTAGATGGAAAATTTGTCGATACCATTTATCGCGATGGCTGCAAATGGAGTGTAAAACTTCCCAAGACAGAAAGCAAAGAACCGGTGCTGGACATTTTAGTTGAAGGAATGGGCCACATCAACTTTGCACAATACATGATCGATCGCAAAGGGATCACTGACAGAGTTACCTTAAATGGCATGACCTTAATGAGCTGGGAAACATACCTGTTACCGGTTGATGAAAAGTTTGTCGCATCCCTTAAACCCCAAAAAGTAAGTGAGCCAAAGAATGGCATATTCTTTAAGGGGACATTTGAATTAAATGAAACCGGTGATACTTATTTTGACATGAGCAAATACGCAAAGGGCGTTGTTTGGGTAAACGGACATAACCTCGGACGTTACTGGAACCGCGGGCCACAACAACGTTTGTATTGCCCCGCTTCCTGGCTGAAGAAAGGCGCGAACGAAATAGTTGCTCTCGACCTGCATCTTCTGGAGCCAGCTTCTATAAAAGGCGAAAAGTCACTGACAGATTAAGTAGCTGTTAGCTATCAGCAATAAGCTATTAGTACCACAGAATAAATAGGGTCACTCAGCTATAAGGAGAATATAAAATAGGTTTTGGTTTCTAAACCGTAGTGCGATTCAGCAATGAGTTAGCACTGCGGTTTTTTTAGTTGCTAGCTGCTGGCGGCTAGCAGCTTATATGCTCTTATATGTCTTATATGGTTCAAAAAACTTCGCTTCGGTCAGGCTTTCGTCACTAATCTACTGTCAGGTATTAATAAAATATCCTTATTTCAACCGAGCCTTTACAGTCCGTTTTTTCAACTGGTTTCTCAATTTTAAACAAACGTTTGCCTTAGCGCAATATTCCATAAACGCCTAGTTTTAGAGCCCGTTCAAAATCCCTTCAATCTTATATTATTTCCCGGACATGCGTTTGTTCCCATAAACGCAGCGAGAATAGTATATTGTTGAAGGAACGTTTGTTTAAAATACCAACATGAGAAAATTATTTTTATTAGCCATCCTCCAATGCCTCACAGTAGCAGTCCTTCATGCGCAGGAAATACCTTACACTATCTGTAAAGACTGCTGGAATGCAGATTCACTGGGTAATCATCGAGTGGTAGTAGAGGTTAAAGCTGAAGGAACTGTGGCTAAAGCGATCATCCCGTGGAGAAGAAGAGACAGCCATCCTGAGCAAAAAAGAATCATTGTACAAGACGCCAAAAGCGGGCAGAAGGTATTAAACGCACAAGTTGAAAGTGCCAATAGAGAACAAGGTATTATCCGCTTTGAACCAACTTCAGGAAAAGGCACCTATTACGTGTACTACATGCCTTATAAAAATGAAGGTAAAAGCAACTATCCCAAAGGTATTTATTTGAAACCTGAAAATACAGCGTCAGCAGAATGGATTTCAAAAGCGAATAATGCGAAAGCGATAGCCGCGGTAAAAGCGATACAGTCCATTGACGAGTTCGACAGTTTCTTTCCAATGGAAGTGATTGCAACAGAAAAAGAAACAAATCTGCTTGTTTCAAAATTTTCAGGTAAGCCCTTTATTGTGTTTCCGGAAAAAAGGCAATACAGCATCCGCATGCCGCATGATCTACCGTATAGTTGGGTAAAAGCGGGTAAGCCGGCAACAACCTTTATTGATACAACAAACAAAGGAGAAAATTTTACTTACCAGTTGGGTGTATATGCATTGCAAAATCTGCAGGATGTTAAAATAGTTTTCAGCGACCTGAAATCAAATGGCGCTACCATCGCCGCGGCTAACATGTATTGCATCAACACAAATGGAACGTCTTATGACAACAAACCTTTAGTTGAAACGGTAAATGTTTCTTCCGGAAATGTGCAGTCCATTTGGTGCGGTATTGATATTCCAAAGAACATAGCTGGCGGAACTTATAGCGGCACAGCGCTGGTAACTGCAAACGGAATGGCGCCGGTGACCGTTAATATTAAATTGGTTGTTACCAATAAAACAACGGATAATGGTGGTATCGACAAACCGTGGATGATGACCAGGCTGAAGTGGCTCAACTCCACGATGGCGCAGGAAAACACAGTGATAGCTCCTTATACCGCTTTGCAAGTGGTTGATAAAAGCATTAGCCTGCTGGGCCGAAAAATAGAACTGGATGAAAATGGATTGCCAAAACAAATTCAAACATTCTTTACACCTGAGATGACAGCTGTTTCTTCCTCTGCAAATAATATTCTTACTGAGCCCATTCATTTTCACATTACAAAGAAAAATGGCGGGCAAGAGATCAAATTAAAAAATAATGGCCTGCAGTTTACACAGCAGCAAGCCGGTACAGTTAACTGGAAAGCCAATAGCAGTTCCGCTGATATGCAAATGGATGTTGCTGCATCAATTGAGTTTGATGGCTTTCTGTATTATTCAGTTAAACTTACCGCGTTAAACGATATAGCGCTTGCAGATATCGCGATGCATATTCCTTTCCAAAAATCAGCGTCAACTTATATGATGGGATTGGGCCAGAAAGGCGGTTATCGCCCCGAAGATTTTTCCTGGAAATGGGATGTGGCGCATAAGAACCAGGATGGTGCGTGGATCGGAAGCGTTAACGCCGGGCTGCAATATTCACTGCGCGATGAAAAATATGTTCGTCCATTGAATACAAATTTTTATTTGCAGAAGCCTTTGTTATTACCAACATCATGGGGTAATGATAACAAAGGGGGAGTTAATGTTGCGCAAAAAGGTGAGGCTATTTTAGCCAACAACTACAGCGGTGAAAGAACCATGAAAAAGGGTGATGTTTTGTATTACAACTTCACTTTATTGATAACGCCGTTCCACACCATCAATACAGATTTTCAGTGGGAGAACAGGTTCTATCATAAATACAATGACCTCAATACAATAAAAAGCACCGGTGCATCAATTATCAATATTCACCACGCAACGCCTATCAATCCATGGATCAATTATCCGTTCATAGAATGGAAGGCGATGAAGAATTATATTGATAGCGCACATCAGCTTGGCCTTAAAGTAAAAATATACAACACTGTGCGTGAGTTGTCCAATCACGCCTATGAAACATTTGCACTGCGCAGCCTTGGCCATGAAGTGTATTCTCCAGGCAAAGGCGGCGGCTTTAGCTGGTTACAGGAACATATTGATTCAGATTATATCGCAGCATGGTTTGTGCCTGAAATTAAAGATGCTGCCATCATCAATAGTGGGATGAACCGTTGGCATAATTATTACGTGGAAGGTATGAACTGGTTAACACAAAATGTAGGGATTGACGGCATTTACCTGGATGATGTAGCGTTCGATCGCATTACTATGAAGCGTATTAAAAGGGTGCTGACAAAAGATGGGCATCCGGGTATTATTGATCTGCACTCAGCCAATCAATATAACAAGAGCGATGGGTTTAATAACAGTGCCAACTTATACATGGAACATTTCCCATACCTGAACCGTTTATGGTTTGGTGAATATTTTGATTACGAAAAGAACCCGGCTGATTTCTTCCTGACAGAAGTAAGCGGTATTCCTTTTGGATTGATGGGCGAAATGTTACAGGATGGTGGTAATGCATGGCGTGGCATGGTTTACGGAATGACAAGCCGTATGCCATGGACAGATAATTCAGATCCTCGCTATATCTGGAAAGTATGGGATGATTTTGGCATTAAAGGTTCCGAAATGATTGGATACTGGAGCCCTAATTGCCCGGTAAAAACATCTAATGATAAAGTACTTGCGACAGTCTATAAAAAGAATGGCTCTGCATTGATAAGCATTGCAAGCTGGGCTGATGCTACAACGGATGTTCAATTAAATATTGATTGGAAAGCATTGGGTATTGACGCTGCAAAAGCAACAATAACTGCGCCTGAGATTAAAAATTTCCAGGCCGGCAAATCGTTCAATGCACAGGACAATATCACTGTAGAAAAAGGAAAAGGATTGCTGCTGATTGTAAAGTAGCGTTAACATAAGTGTGATGTTTTATAAAATGGCAAGGCCCCGGGAAGTATTCTTCTACGGGGCTTTTTGTTGTTTCCCGCAGAGGTTTTCTCGCGGCAGGCACAGCGAATAGCGACGGCGCAGAGCGATGGTAAAATTTGGTACTGCTTAAGATTTGTATTGCTGTTGGAAGCAGCGTACTTCGTACTTCGTAACTCGTACTTTGCCTTCATTGTTATCTCGCCTTCACTTTTTCATTATCTTCCGTTATTAAACAACTAACGTTTAGCCTGATATGCACATGAAAAAAACTTGCCTTCTCGCTGCATGTATGGTAACAGCTGCTTTTGTTACCGATATCTCTGCTCAGACTTATCAGCCCAATTGGGAGAGCCTTGATAAGCGCCCGACACCACAATGGTATCTCGATGCCAAGTTTGGAATTTTTATTCACTGGGGTGTTTACTCAGTTCCCGGTTATGCACCTAAAGGAAATTACTCCGAGTGGTACCAGTACTGGCTACAATCAAAAGCTTTTAAAGGAGCTGTTGTAGATTATCATAATAAAAAATTTGGCGCAGGAACAACTTACTATCAGCTTGCGCCACAGTTTAAAGCCGAATTATATAATCCTGATGAGTGGGCCAAAGTGATCGAATCTTCAGGAGCAAAGTATGTGGTGCTTACTTCTAAACATCACGATGGTTATGCCTTATGGCCAAGCAAGGATGCAAGCAGGGACTGGGGCTTTCCATGGAATGCTGCAGAAGTTGGCCCCAAACGCGATTTGCTCGGGGACCTCTTCACTGCATTAAGAAAAACATCTGTCCATCCCGGCATGTATTATTCTTTATACGAATGGTACAACCCGCTTTGGTTAAAGGATAAAGATGCTTATATAAAAAATCACATGTGGCCACAAATGAAAGATGTGATCACCACCTACAAGCCTGATGTATTTTGGACGGATGGCGAATGGGAGCTTCCTGCCGAAAGATGGAAATCCCAGGAATTTCTTACATGGGCATTTAATGAAAGCCCTGTAAAAGACAGGCTCGTTGTAAACGACCGTTGGGGAAAAGACAACAGGTTTAAACATGCCGGTTTCTTTACGCCGGAATATCAACCGGAACTCGACTTTCCCAATCATGCATGGGAAGAAAGCCGTGGCATGGGATATTCTTATGGTTATAACCGCGAAGAAGATGCATGGGACTATAATTCAACGCAGTCATTGATCATTAGCCTTGTTGATAAAGTGAGCCGCGGTGGTAATTTCCTATTGGATATTGGCCCTGATGAGCATGGTAAAATTCCGCCTATTATGCAGGAAAGATTGTTGCAGATGGGCGATTGGATGAAGATAAATAACGAAGCTATTTACAACACCGTTCGCTGGAAAAGGCCGCATCAATGGAGTGAAGGAAAAACGGACTATAAGCCGAAGAAAGATGATTTTAAAACAGTAGAAGATTTGATGCTTAAGTTAACAATCGATCCTGAGCCCGGTTATGCTGTACAGGAATGTTTCTTTACCTATAATCCTACTGCGAATAACTTATACGCCATAGTGCCAAAATGGCCTTCAGACAGAAAATTCACCATTAAGGATATTACACTTGATCAAAATGCTGTACTGCAGTTGATGGATACCAAAGAAAACCTGCAATGGAAACAAGACGGAAAGAATGTGATTGTGAGCCTGCCTGAGTTTGATCCAAACAAAATAAAAAGTCAATATGCTTATGTGATTAAGATGAACAATACGGGGAAATGAAAGCTTTCATTTAAATAGAAAAAGAGCTGCTGACTGCAGCTCTTTTTCTATTTGCTCAGGCGCAGAAAGTTATCCCTCATTATCAGAGTAAAAAGTAGCGTTCCGATGAAAATAGTTAGGATCCCGCGCATAGAAGGCAGATAAAAAGCAAATGATTTTTTTGAAAAAACGTAAAGCAGGCTTGTATAATATTTTGCCGGATACACTTTGGAGAGGCGTTGGCTGGCAAAACGGCCGGAGGCATCGGGTTTGCCTTGATTTTTTGGTTCTTTGGGATCAAGCCAAAAGAACAATAAAAAGTAGGCCTCATCGCATTTTCAAAAGTAATCCAACTATTATATCCGGATCAACTCCCAATTTCTTCATCCCATGTCAATAAACTTTACCCATTTGCATAAAAAATTGATTCTAAACATATTTAGCTGTTTAGTTTTACACTAACGGCACCACATTTATGCAACCGTTTGCGAAAACTGTTGCAAAGTGATCATTTATGGAAGGAAGAAATTAAATTTACTTGCTTTTACAGGAAAGGGTTGGTGCCATAAAAACGTATTAAATACCGTTTGAGAATTGCCGGTAGTACGGCAAAAGAAGCAAACCTGACCTGTAAAAAGCTTATAACGATATTGCATGCAAAGAATCTTACATAGTAAAATTGCCCTGTTAAGCATTGCGTTGTCGGCAGCGGTTTTGTTTTTTACCTGTGTTACAAAAAATGATAAAATTGATTATAGCACCCAGGTAAAACCTATTCTTAACCGCAAATGTATTACCTGCCACGGTGGTGTAAAAGCTAAAGCCGGATTTAGCCTTTTGTTCAGGGAAGAAGCTTTGGCAAAAACTGAATCTGGCCAGCCTGCCATTATTCCGGGTGACCCAGATGCCAGTGAAATGATCAGGCGCTTAACACTTGATGATCCTGAAGAAAGAATGCCTTATAAACATGCGCCATTGAGCAAGGATGAAATTGCCATTCTCCGCAAATGGATCAAACAGGGAGCACAATGGGGTGAGCATTGGGCCTACGTTCCGGTTAAAAAAACAGCAGTTCCCGATATTGATAATAAATGGGTGAAGAATGATATTGATAAGTTTATCTATCAAAAATTAGAAGAACAAAAATTACAACCGTCGGCCGAAGCTGATAAAGCTACATTACTTCGCCGTGTGAGCCTTGATCTCATTGGCATGCAGCCTTCTGAAAATGTGGCGAAAAAATTTCTCCAGGATAACGGCGCCAACGCATATGAAACGCTCGTTGATTCATTACTGGCATCGCCTCATTTCGGTGAACGCTGGACAGCCATGTGGCTGGATCTTTCCCGCTATGCAGATACAAAAGGATATGAACGTGATGATGTGAGAAGCATCTGGCGCTATCGCGATTGGTTAATAAAAGCCTTTAATGCAGACAAGCCTTACGATCAGTTCTTAACAGAACAAATTGCCGGCGACCTGCTTCCCAATCCAACGGATGCGCAATACATCGCGACAGCATTTCATCGCAACACCATGACCAACGATGAGGGCGGTACGGATAACGAGGAATTCAGGACCGCGGCGACTATTGACCGTGTAAACACAACATGGGAAGCCGTGATGGGCACAACGTTCTCCTGTGTACAATGCCACAGCCACCCGTACGATCCGTTTAAGCATGAAGAATATTATAAGTTCATGGCTTATTTTAACAATAGCCGCGATGAAGACACAGAAGCCGATTATCCGCTATTACGGACTTTTAATGATACGCTGACAAATGAATTAGCCTCGCTTACAGCATGGCTTACAAAAGAAAGTTCAGAGAAAAGAGCAAAGGACATAGCTCGTTTTATTAAAACATGGCAGCCGTCTATCAACTCACTTACATCAGATAAATACGTTAGCAGTTCACTTGCCGATACCAAGTGGCTGGCAATGAGAAATCATTCATCTGCGCGGTTTAAACAGGTTGACCTTCAAAACATAAATCAGCTTATCCTTAGGTACACAAGCGGGCTAACCAGCGGAGTTTTAAGCATGCACCTAGACTCAACTAACGGCCCTGTGTTTGTGAAAATAAATATACAGCCGACTAAAGGCTGGCAAATCAGCCCCGTTGATTTTGCGATGCAAAGTGGTGTGCATGATATTTACCTGACGTACGAGAATCCGACGATGGTAAAGCCTGATCAAAACGGAATGATGTTCGATTGGCTGCACTTTACGCAACAGTTTCCGGGCAAGGGTTCAAAAGACTATGAAGCGAATAATAAACTGTTCTGGAAGTTGTTAACTGCAAGTGCTCCCACAACACCTGTAATGATGGACAACCCCGACGATATGTATCGTCCAACTTACGTTTTTGAAAGAGGTAACTGGCTGATGAAAGGTAATGAGGTTAAACCTGCCGTTCCACACATATTTGCCGCTGCAATGCCGGGAAAGGCACCAGCGAACAGGCTTGGCCTTGCCATGTTTATGACCAGTAAGCAAAACCCACTTGTTTCAAGGACGCTGGTAAATCGTATGTGGGAGCAACTTTTTGGTGCAGGAATAGTAGAGACTTTGGAAGATATGGGTACGCAAGGCGTTACACCCACACATCGCGAAATGCTCGATTATCTCTCTTACAATTTCATGAATGAAGATAACTGGAGCATAAAGAAACTGCTGAAGAAAATGGTAATGAGCGCAACTTATCGGCAGGATTCAAAACTAACTCCTGAACTACGTGAAAAAGATTTGTACAACAAATGGTATGCAAGGGGTGCTCGTGTAAGATTGAGCGCGGAACAAGTGCGGGATCAGGCGTTGAATATTGGCGGCGTGATGAATGAAGAATTGTATGGCCCAAGTGTATTTCCTTTCCAGCCAAAAGGAATCTGGCAATCACCTTATAACGGTGCTGAGTGGGTACAGAGTATAAATAATGAACAGTACAGGCGCGGTGTTTATACCTTTTGGAAACGTACGGCGCCTTATCCGTCAATGATCACCTTTGATGGCGGAGCGAGAGAGGTTTGCATGCCGAGAAGAATAAGAACAAACACACCGTTACAAGCGCTGGTAACATTGAATGACGAAGCGTATGTAGATGTGGCGCGCCACTTTGCAAAACGTATGCAGTCTGCCGGCAACAATGTTCAGCAGCAAATTTCAAAAGGTTATGAGCTGATGGTTTACAAGCCGATTGAACAGCAGAAGTTGCAGGTATTGATAAACCTGTACAATGAAGCAAAACAGAAATTTACGAAAGACATAGCTAAGGCAAAAGAAGTGACAATGGATGATAACACAACGCCCGACTCGGCAGCGTTGGTTGTGGTGGCAAACGCGATGCTGAATTTGGATGAGGTGGTGACGAAGAATTGATTTGGATTTTGTCTGGATCAGGATTTATGGGATTGAAGGTGGACAGGATTTGAAGTAAACCACGAAGGCACAAAGATCACTGAGAGGCACGAAGTAAGTTTTTGTAATAGTTAATCGGACTTATAGATGAAAGCATGAAGAATGCAGCTAAAAAGCAAGATTGAAATTGTAACAATTTCTTTGTGCTCCTTTGTGTTCCTTGTGCCTTCGTGGCAAAAAAAATATTATGACGCGACAAGAAATACATAATCAGCGGTTGGTGAAAGAGGCGGAACATACTTCGCTTCGGTTACACACGCGCCGTCACTTTTTAAAAGAAAGTGCAATGGGTATGGGCGGGCTCGCTTTGGCTGCATTGTTCGGCTGCAACAGTAAGTCTGCTGCAACGTCACAAGTTGCATTTGATCCGGCGCATCCGTTACTGCCCAAGCTTCCGCAGTTTGCTGGAAAGGCGAAGAGCGTTATTTACATGCACATGGCAGGTGCACCGTCTCAACTTGAGCTGTTCGATTATAAACCGGAATTGATGAAGATGGATGGCCAGGAATGTCCCCCTTCTTTGCTCGCGGGCAAGAAGTTTGCGTTTATCCGTGGCGTCCCCAAGATGCTTGGCCCACAGGCAAAATTTGCGCAACATGGAGAAAGCAGGTTATGGATCAGTGAGAACCTACCGCATTTTTCAACCATTGCAGATGAAGTGACGATCATCAAGTCAATGACTACCGACCAGTTTAACCACGCGCCTGCGCAGTTGCTTATGCACACTGGAACGCCACGTCTTGGCAGGCCAAGCATTGGTTCCTGGGTAACATATGGATTGGGAAGTGAAAATCAGAATCTTCCGGGATTTGTTGTACTGACAAGCGGTGGCCGTTTTCCTGATGCAGGTAAAAGTGTTTGGGGTAGCGGATTTTTGCCAAGCGTTTACCAGGGCGTGCAATGCAGAAGTGAAGGTGATCCCGTATTGTTTATCGACGACCCACATGGCATGGACAGAGACCTTCGCAAAGCGTCTATTGATGCCATCAATAAAGTGAACGAAGAGTCATACAGAGAATTCAACGATCCGGAAATTCTATCCCGCATATCGCAATATGAGATGGCTTATAATATGCAGATCTCCGTGCCGGAAGTAATGAACATCAACAATGAGCCGCAATACATTCACGACATGTACGGCACTCAGCCAGGTAAATCCTGCTTTGCCAATAACGTGTTGCTGGCTAGAAAACTAGTTGAAAAAGGCGTGCGGTTTGTTCAGCTGTTTGACTGGGGATGGGATAGCCACGGTACGGATTCTTCTACCGCAATTGATGTAGGATTTATCAATAAATGCCGCCAGGTTGACAAAGCAAAAACAGCATTGATCCTCGACCTGAAACAACGCGGGCTACTTGACGAAACATTGGTGATCTGGGGCGGTGAATTCGGCCGCACACCGATGATGGAAAACAGGGAAGGGAAACAAAATCCATTTAAAGGCCGCGATCATCATACCGAAGCATTCTCTATCTGGATGGCCGGCGGTGGCATAAAAAAAGGGCATTCTTACGGCGAGACCGACGAGATTGGCTATAGTGCTGTAACCAACAAGGTAGAACCTTTTGACGTGCAGGCTACCATCTTGAATCAACTTGGCTTCGACCATGAACAATTCACCTATCCATTCCAGGGAAGGCCGTTCAGGCTAACAGATGTGAAGGGAAGGGTGCTGACAGATATTGTTGGGTAGGTAGAAGGTATCAGGCGTAAGGTGTCTGGTTTCAGGAAGAAGGCTGGCAGCTATTAGCTATAAGCAATCAGCCTTTAGTGCGAAGGTTAATAGTTTCAATAAATCAATATTTAAAATTAAGAAGGCGTGTGTTCAATGAAAAGTTTTGAGTTGAACACATCGTACATCGTACTTCGTAAATCGAACATAAGATGGTTTTTTCAAGGCGAAATTTTCTCACTTCATCCGTATCTGCAACAACTGCTTTATTTTTAACATCTTTGGATAGTTTTGCGTTACCTCAACAACAAACCAACAATATGAATACAGGCTTTAGTTTAAAAGTACTCGCCACCAACTGGGGCTTTGAAGGATCAATGGATGAATATTGTGAGAAGGTAAAGAAAGAAGGATATGACGGTATTGAGATCTGGTGGCCAATGGACAAGAAAGGACAAGATGAAATGTTTGCGGCGTTAAAAAAGCATTCACTTGAAGTTGGTTTTTTGTGTGCCGGACATGAAAGTGATTTTGATAAACACTTTGATCATTTTAAGAAGATGATTGATGCTGCCGCGACAAACACGATTCAGAAACCATTGTATATTAATTGCCATTCTGGCCGTGATTATTTTTCATTTGAAGAGAACAGGCAATTAATTGATCATACAACACAATTGTCTAAAAAAACAGGAATTAAAATTTGTCATGAAACACATCGCTCACGCATGTTGTTTGCTGCGCCTGTTGCTAAACAATACATTGAAAAAATTCCTGAGTTGCGTATAACCTTTGATGTCTCGCATTGGTGTAATGTAAGTGAAAGTTTATTGCATGACCAACAGGCCACTGTTGAGAAAGCGCTGGAACGTGTAGATCATATCCATGCGCGCATTGGACACCCAGAAGGCCCGCAGGTAAATGATCCGCGTGCACCCGAATGGGCAGACGCTGTAAACGCACATTTTGCCTGGTGGGATAAAGTTGTGGAAATGAAAAAACAGAAGGGCGAAGTCCTGACCGTGTTAACAGAATTTGGCCCGTTGGATTATATGCCCTCACTGCCATACACGCGCCAGCCACTGGCTGACCAGTGGGCAATAAATGTGCACATGATGCAGACACTAAGGAAAAGATACGCTTAAGGCTTTAAGGTGTCAGGTATCAGGCGTCAGGTTTCAGGCTTTTGTCAAACGCAAAATCATAAACTGAAGCAATTATTGAAATCACATACCTCACACCTGATACCTGACGCCTGATACCTAAATAACTATTTAGAATGTTAGAATTTCTCGGCCGTTTTCACCCCGTTTTGGTTCACCTTCCTATTGGTATTTTACTGATAGCGCTGCTGATGCAATATCTTTCTTCAAAAGAGAAATATGCAGGCCTTTCGGAAGCAGTTACCATCTCATTGCTGATTGGTATGTTAAGCGCTTTTGCATCATGTATTACAGGCTACCTGTTGTCGTTAAGCGGCGATTACGACAGGTCGGCAATAAGCTGGCATATGTGGATGGGCTTTGGCGTTGCAATTGTATCTGCCTTGTTGTATGTACGCCGAATAAATAACAGGCGGGACAAAATATATAAAGTAATGAGCGGTGCATTGGTGCTGCTGATCATTATCACGGGCCATCTTGGTGGCAACCTGACACATGGGGCAGATTATCTCACAAGTGCCTTTGAAGGAAAGAGCGAAATTAAATTCAAACGCAAGCCTGTTCCAGATGTTCAGCAGGCAATGGCGTATAACGACCTTGTTCAGCCGATACTCGCAGAGAAATGTTTCAATTGCCACGGCTCAACCAAGCAAAAAGGCAAACTCAGAATGGATCAACAGGATTTGTTGATGAAGGGCGGGAAAGATGGTGTAGTAATTAAAGCGGGTAACGCCAGTGAAAGTGAAATTATAAAAAGGGTATTGCTGCCATTAGAGGATGAGCATCATATGTCGCCAAAGGAAAAGCCACAACTCAATCAAAAAGAAATTGCGGTTATAAAGTGGTGGATCAATAACGGCGCCCCTTTTGATAAAAAAGTAAATCAGCTGCCGCAGGCAGATAGCATAAAACCTGTACTGTTCTCTTTCCAAAATGCAGAAGGTGGTTCCTCAGAAGAGGCTTCTACTACAATTGCGGATAAGGATATTCCTACGGAGCCTGTAAATAAGGCTGATGACAAAGTAATTGAAGCACTGAAAAAAGGTGGCGTGATTGTGTTGCCGGTAGCACAAAATTCCAACTACCTACAGGTGAATTTTTTGAATGATACAGTAATCACTCCTGAAAAATTGCAATTGATCACGCAACTAAAAAAGCAAGTAGTTAGCTTAAAACTAAGCAACACCAATGCGAACGATGCGGCGCTGGATGCAATTACGCAGTGTACTTCTCTTATTAAACTATTTCTGGATCATACGTTAATTACCGATAAGGAATTGAGCAAATTAGACAACCTTGCCAGGTTGCGTTATCTTAATTTAGTCGGCACAGCTGTTACCGCTAATGGCGTGAAAACACTTGTGCAACTAAAACAACTGAAACGAATTTATCTCTATCAAACCAAAGTAGACAAAACAGTATGGGCAGAACTGCAAAAACAATTCCCTTCAACAAAACTGGATTCGGGTGGATATGTAGTTCCATCTTTTCCTTCAGACACATCGTTGGTGCAAAAGCCTGTTGTAAAATAGGGCGTGCTTCATTGGCAAAATTGTTATGCCTCACAATTGTTATTACACTTGGCTGTTCTGCGAATGCGCAATCTTTAAGCGCGTATAATCTTCAAATCGATTCACTTCCTAAAAGATGGGACGAGGCAATGCCGTTAGGCAATGGCATGATTGGCGCACTCGTTTGGCAGAAAGGTGATAAGCTGCGTTTTTCATTAGACAGGGCTGATTTGTGGGATGAACGCCCTGCAATTGATTTTTCAAAATTCAATTTCAGATTTGTTCAGCAACAGGTAAAGAATAATACGTACGATACTATTCATAAATTGGGTGATGACCCTTATGAATCCAATCCTCATCCAACAAAAATTCCTGCGGGATCAATTGAGTTTAATACATCGCCATTAGGTGCCGTAAAACAAACTAAGATTGATATTGAAACTGCTATATGTACAGTTGAATGGCAGAATGGAACATCACTGCAAACATTTGTAACAGCAGATAAAAATATTGGGTTCTTTCGCTTTAATAATTTGACTGCCGATATTCAACCGGATGTAATTGCTCCTCCTTATAATACAGGAAAAAAAGCAAGCCAGGGAAATTCCGTTGAAGGACTGGGGCTTGAAAGCCTGGGATATGATAAAGGAACAATAAAAAAATCACAGGGGCAGATTTCTTACTATCAGCCGGTAGATAAGAACAGGGGATTTACAATAACCATTAAATGGGTTAAGAAAAACAATGTGCTTACAGGATCGTGGGTGGTGAGTGAGATTACTTCAAAAAACAACAATACTACAGAAGGCACTTATGATGCAGCGCTTGCGCAACATATTGGCTGGTGGAAAAATTACTGGCAACAATCCGCGGTAAAAATGCCGGATCCTTTGCTGCAAAAACAGTATTACCTGGAAATGTACAAGCTGGGTTGTGTGGCACGTAAAGGTGCGCCGGCTATTACCCTTCAGGCTGTATGGACGGCCGACAACGGCAATCTTCCTCCATGGAAAGGAGATTTTCATCACGACCTGAACACAGAATTAAGTTATTGGCCAAGCTATGCCGGTAACCATTTAGAGGAAGCGGCATCATATACCGATTGGCTTTGGAAAATTCGCGATGAAAATAAAAAACTGACAAAGCAATATTTTGGTGTTGATGGTTTGAATGTTCCGGGCGTAACAACTTTAGACGGAGTGGCGATGGGCGGATGGATTCAATATTCATTATCGCCTTCCACTGCTTCATGGCTTGCGCAACATTTTTACTGGCAGTGGAAATATTCCATGGACGAAAAGTTTTTGAAAGATCGGTTATATCCCTACATACATGAGGTAGCAACGTTTATCGAGAATATTACCTTCCTGCAAGATGGTAAGCGTGTATTGCCTTTAAGTTCTAGCCCTGAGTATCATGATAATAGTATTAAAGCGTGGTTTAAAAATTACACCAATTACGATCTTGCATTGTATAAATATGCGTTGAGCACAGCATCAGAAGTTGCTGTAGCAATGAATAAACCAGACGAAGCAAAACACTGGAAAGCTATCTACGACCAGCTTCCGGCATTTGATGTAAATGAAACAGGTTTAACAATTGCTCCGGGTCAAAACCTGGATGAATCTCATCGCCACCATGCACAACTAATGGCAATATATCCTTTGGGTTTATTGGATGTTGAAAAACCTGCAGACCGCGATGTGATGGAGAAATCATTACATCAATTGGAAAAGATGGGAACAAGAGCCTGGTGCGGTTATTCATTTGGTTGGGCGGCATGTATCTATGCAAAGGCAAAGCAGGCGGATAGTGCCGTTAATCTGCTCCGCATATTTGCATCTAACTTTTGTTCTACCAACAGCTTTCATTTAAACGGCGATCAGAAAGGAGGGCAGTATTCTAATTTTACGTATCGTCCTTTTACACTGGAAGGAAATTTTGCATTTGCGCAGGGTGTGCATGAACTATTGTTGCAAAGCAATAAAAGGTACATAGAAATTTTTCCTGCTGTGCCACAAAGCTGGAAAGATATTTCCTTCAAAGATCTTCGTGCTGAAGGAGCTTATGTTGTAAGCGCTGTTAAAGAAAACGGCGTAATAACGCAAGTAAAAATTAAAGCTGAAAAAGATGGGCAACTACGCATAAAACGTCCTTTCCCAACTTATTTGTCAGAAGGAATAGACCGAAGCGTGATAAAATTAGAGGAAGGAAATTTGATGATGATGCCTGTTAAAAAAGGACAAGTAATTACTTTCAAGAATGCTTTTGAATAAGAAATGGATTTCTTTATTAATCTCTTTGATTTACGATTACTGTATTTTAAAGAAGCTTGTGTCTATGAGGATCAATGGATATTAAGGAGGAGTGAGCATAACGCTCTCTAAAACTATGTGTAGAGCGGTCCAGCTATTTATAATCACTGCAACACTTTGGAGAGGGAATGGCCGGGCAAAACGGCCGGAGGCTTTGTGTTTGCCTTGACTTTTTGTTTCTTTTTTGTCAAGAAAAAAGAAAGAGAAAAAAGAACTATTACAATTAATAAAGGGCTTTACATTTTTTTCAGAATTATTACCATTCTTTTGTAAAAGCATCGTTTGCCATTGTTCTAAAAAATATTAAGAAATAATCAGCTCTAGTGTAAAACATAACGCCATAAAAACATAACATGAAATTAGCGTACACAATCTTACTATCGTTACTAGCCGCCGGTGCCATTGCACAAAAGCCTGCACCGCTACCTCCATTGCCAACACCAAGGCAACTAAACTGGCAGGAGCAGGAGTTTTATCTCTTCACACATTTTGGCCCCAATACATTTACCGATCTGGAATGGGGACATGGAACAGAACATGAAGAAGTGTTTAACCCAACGGAGCTGGATTGCCGTCAATGGGCGCGCATAGCAAAAGCCGCGGGTGCAAAAGGCATTATCATTACAGCAAAACACCATGATGGCTTTTGCCTTTGGCCAAGTAAATATTCAAAACATACGGTGCGTGAAAGCAAGTGGAAAGATGGCAAGGGCGATGTATTGAAAGAATTGAGCGATGCATGTAAAGCATATGGCTTAAAACTGGGTATCTATTTGTCACCTTGGGATCGTAACCATCCGCAATATGGCACACCAGCTTATAACGATGTGTTTGTGGATATGATGAAAGAGGTTGTAAGCCGCTATGGCCCGCTGTTTGAATTCTGGTGGGATGGAGCAAATGGCGAAGGCCCGAATGGAAAGAAAATGGTGTATGACTGGCACCGCTTTGAACAAACCATGCGCACCATCGCGCCTAATACACCTGTATTCAGTGATATTGGCCCGGACATGCGTTGGGTAGGAAACGAGAAAGGTATTGCCGGCAAAACAAACTGGAACATGTTAGATACAGCAGGCTTTAATCGCGGACTTGGAGCGCCTCCTACAGATACATTGAACCGTGGTAATTTCAATGGTAAGGTTTGGGTTCCTGCTGAGTGTGATGTAAGTATCAGGCCAGGATGGTTTTATCATCAGACGGAAGATGCAAAAGTTAAAACACCCGAGGAGTTGTTTGACCTTTATTTAAAATCCGTGGGAAGAGGTGCCAACTTCTTATTAAATGTTCCTCCGGATAGAAGAGGGTTGTTTACCTCTTACGACAGCGCTTCTTTAGTTGGGTTCAGAAAATTGTTGGACGATAATTTAAGCAAACCCATAGCTGCAAAAAACTGGAAGCCTGTTCAGCAAGCGAACAACACATTCAGTGTTGCCTTACCAAAAGCAACTCCTGTTAATTGTGTTTTATTACAGGAGCCAATTGAACTCGGACAAAGAGTGATTTCATTTTCAGTACAATTGAAGAAAAACGGTGCAGTTGTAAAAGAGGTCAGTGCAACTACCATTGGAAGAAAACGAATCCTCACATTCCCTTCTGTGGAAGCCGATGCAATTGACGTTGTGATAAAAGATGCCAAGGCAACACCATACCTAAAACAAGTTGCGGTTTATAAGATTGCAGATAATTTGGTAGAAAAAGAATAATTAATTTTCAAGATGTTTATAAAGCTCCCCGAATAAACCTCGGGGAGCTTTTTATTTTCAAAAACTACTGTGTATTAGAATATCTGCTTGCAGTTGCTTGCAGATGCCCACGCTAATCCATTACTTTTGTGGACATGGACAAGCATCTACATATATCTTGTGTTTCGTCGGGTTTTGGCGGATTGGAAATTAACACGCTCAAACAAGCCGAATGGCTTACAGAATATGGGTGGCAAGTACATTTGCTTTTGTTGGATGGGTCTAAAATGCACGAAGCTGCAGGAAAATTCAGCAAGAATATCACAACCGTTCCGAAGGGGTCATTTATGAGATGGAGGAAGGTGATGTATATGCGGCGATGGATAAATATCAATGATGAGTCCCCCATTATTTTTACTGCACTCAATAAAGACATTGCCACAGCTTCGTTATATAAACGCCTTTACAAACCAAAGGCAATCGTAATTTATCAGCAACAGATGAAGGTTGGTGTTAAAAAGAAATCACCAATTCATAAGCTGCGATATGAAAAGGTTGATGCATGGATAAGCCCGTTGCCCTATCTTATTGAGGAGACCCTGGAGAAGACAACTATTACACGAGACAAGATAAAATTGATTCCATTAAGCATTGACGCAAAACCTTTTTTTGAAAATCCTGAAACAAAATCATCAGCACGTCACAATCTTAACCTTCCGCAAGATGTAAAACTGATCGGCGTATTGGGCCGGATTGATCCCGAAAAAGGACAGGATTTTTTGATCCGTTGTATAAGAATGCTAAAAGAAAAATATCATGCGGATTATCATTTAGCCATTATGGGCAACATAACGCCTGAGCATGGAGAGGAATACATGAACGGCCTGCATACACTTGCAGAATCATTGGGTGTAAAGGATCGTGTTTATTTTCTGCCATTCAGCTGGGATGTAAAACAGTTTTACCGGGCTATAGATGTATTTGCCATGGCTTCAAGAGGCGAGCATTTTGGAATGGTTACGGTGGAAGCGATGGCTTCAGGTTGTCCAGTTATAGGCACCAATAAAGACGGTACAAAAGAGCTGCTGGAAGATGGCAAGCTGGGGTATTTGTTTGAATACAATAACGAAATTGATTTCTGTGAAAAGTTGCAGCAGCTGGAATCGAATAAGGAAATAACCTTCATGCTTGAGAATGCCAAAAAGGCTGTGTATGATAAGTATTCTAAAGAAAGTATGTGTACGCAAATGGATGAGTTATTTATAAGCCTGGCGAATAAAAGAAACAGGGTAGTTTAAGATGTTATCGCTCGGCGCAGCTTTTAGCTGCGTGGCCTTACGCTGTCGCATCTGGCGATTACAGTCACTGCACAAAGTAGCTCAGCGGTAAGAAGTGCTAAAAGTCCGCGCAATTTGAATGAAAAAATGTCTAGTAAAGGGATCTGTAAATTTCGAGATATTGTTTCGCTGCTTTTTCCCATGTGAACTCGCGCGACCTTGCTTTTATCTTTTGTACGAAGTCATCATTTAATTGAGAAAGCCCTTTTTCAAACCCAGTATTCATCGCATCACAATCAAAGTTGTCAAAGTAGAAAGCTTCATTGCCACCAATTTCGGGAAGTGAAGTGTGTGTTGATAAAAACACAGGTTTGCCAAAATGCATAGCTTCCACCACAGGAAGCCCAAACCCTTCTGCCAGCGAAGGAAAGGCAAATGCAAGGCAATTTTTATAATACCAGTATTTATCCTCGTCAGATATTTTGCCGATCAGCTTTACTCTGTCTGCGACATTATGAAGCCTTGCCTCTTCCATAATTTTTGCTTCATAGTCTGGTCGCCTTTCTCCTGCAATGATCAATTCATAATCATTGTTTTTTAACAGGCATGGAAGTACATGAAAATTCTTTTTTGCGAAGAAAGTACCAATGCTAAAAATAAATGGTTTCGAAGTTGCATAAACCGGTGCATTAAAACCGGGAAACTCTTTTACGCCACTGCCATTATGAACAACCGTTACCGGCTTATTGTTGGTGACAAGGTGGTTTAAAACATCACGTTTGGTATATTCCGAAATACAAACAATCTCATCCACACGATCAACCAGGGTTTGTATTTTTTTTAGTTGCTCAGTTTGGTTTTCCGGGTTGTCAATCAGAAAATTAAGATCATGAACGGTGATGATCTTTTTCGTCTTCTTATTTTTCGGCAAATATTTCGATAGCTGATACGTGCAGTGCCATACATCCATTTTGCTGGCAACGGGATTAAAAAACTTATGCCACGATTTGTGATACTCGTAATTCGCTTCAGTGCCGAAAGCCGTAGCCTGATTTTGTGGTGTATAGAAATGTAGCTTTTCGTTATTGCTATTGTGCGCCTGCTGAAGCGCTCTGCCAAGATTCAGACAAAAGTAAAATACGCCCGTATTGGCATGGCGCATTTTTTCGCAATCAAACAAAATATTGTGTTGGCGTGCACTCATCTGCAGGCTAAGATTGTTTTATAGCAGTTAGTGCATGGCAAAATCCATTTATCTGCGTATGCGTTGTTGTATAGCCCAAAGACTGAATAAATTTATTAAAGTAGTTGATGTTGTTTTTATCGGTATCAAGATCATGAATTTCAACTGATATAACTTTTGCAAGTTGTATCATTTCCGGAGGTGTGTTATAAAAAATATCAAACTCACTTCCTTCACAATCCACTTTCAAAATATCTATCTGGCCAAGCTTATTCTGAGTTACTATTTCTTTATATGAAATACAGGGGACCGATATTTTTTTTGTGTTAACGTCATTGAAGTTTTCAAACACAGATGCTATTACGGTATTATCGCTTGCATCTTCAACAAACAATTCAATACTATCCTTAGGATTGCCGGTTACAGCCATCTGGTGCAGAGAGATATAACTTTCTAATTTATTTTCATTGATGGTTTTATTCATCAACGATACATTGGCAGGCATTGGCTCATAAGCATATATCCTGGCCGCTTTGATTTTTGACAACAATATAAAATCAAAAAAACCAACATTGGCGCCAATATCAACAACGATAGGCTGTTCAGGCAACATCTTTATCAGGTCCTCAATGTCATACACATCGCTCATAAAAATTTCCTTGAACACAAGAAAAAGATTGGCAGGAACATTTAACTGAATAGCATTCGGCTTCGTAATAAAATGTAAAGGCCACTCAGGCTTAGCAACCTTATTGCGCAGATAGACGCCCGGGTTTTGTATGTTCTTAAATAACTTAAAGTATCGTTTATATCCGTTCGTCGGCATTAGGTTAACATTTGGGCAGCAAATTAAAGGAAAAACACTATAGCATTTCCATGTACAACCGAATAATAATATAATATTTCCGACATGTTTTTTAAGTAATTTTTAAGTGTAATTCGATACTAACTGTTTTACCGGGTTAAATACCGGATTATATGATTGTTGCGTTAGTTAACAAACTGCTGCGAAAGATAATATCTGTCAGAGTGCAAAAGAAAGAGGATGTTATTTAGTTCATGAAAAACGGCTGTTGGATCAATCGTGGTAATATCTTTCGTTACGGCGACAAATTCTTTGAAGAGTGGTGTTGGCTTGTTTTTTTTCAACCATTTATAAAACAACGGTGAATAAACTATCTTAACATTATGTATACCCGCTTCATTATACATCGTGTATCGGTAATAGTTATCTCCATTGCTAATAATAACAACCGGCTTGTCGTAACATACAGCTAGATGGGCAAGCATGGTATGATTGGTAATTATTGCAGTAGCATTTTTAACATACAACGCTATAGTTTTTAATGAGGTTTCTCCAACAATAATTTGCGCGTTTGTCGCCGCTTTGATCTGATTCGCCGCTTCGATATCATTTTTATCTCCCGCAACTACAATGTCAATGGAATAGTTTTGTTGAATTAAGCGGATAAGCTGAATCCAATATTCCGCAGGCCATTTTCTGCTTTTTGCCGCCGCGCCAATGAACAACAGAAAATAGTTTTCTTTTGAAGGAGTGTTTGCCTCTTTTTCAATGAAAGGCCGTTTGTAATGTACATTGTGGCCGGAGGCCCAATTGTGAAATCGCTCGTTAAAAAAGAATTCATGTGGTTGTTCGCTGTATTCAAAAAGGCGGGTGTATATGGCATTTGATAATTGGTTTCATTGTAAGTGCTTATAAGTATTTTTTACGCCGAAGATTTTGAATGCACCGGTGGCTTTTACAAGAAGGTCATCTACAAGAAATGGCCTTGTTCTGCAGGGGCAAATCACCACTTCAAACCTTTTTTGACGAAGCAGGCTGTAAACTTCGTTTCGATAGCTTTCGTCGTTTAAATACTTGTGCTTGTTTATCCAGATAGTTTCGTCGGTTGAATCGCTGTCAAATGTATCGTAAATGTTTTTCCAGCTTTGCTCTCCCAGCAATGTAATATGGTAGTTTTTCCACTTCGGAGATGATTGATACAGAGCAAGGAAATTTCTGAATAAAAGATAATCTCCAATTCCATCCAGTCTAATAATTAATAATTTCCCATGACTAACTTCAGGAGCTGGAAGCTGGTTTATTGTGTTTAAATAACTATTGTATTTACGTAATTGACGGTGAATGTTTCGTTTGTCTGATACTTTTCTTATAAGGATTGACACAAAACGAGATACTCGATAGGTAAGGGCTTCTAGAGAACGCATTTAAATTAAGGTTGAAACACGAAAATAATTGAATTATGTAATTATATTCAAATATTTTTTTAGTGTAATTCGAACTGATGCATGGAGGCATCAACTCATACTTTTCACGTCAGCGTGTTCACCCAATTTATTACTGCAAAGTTTATCAAGCGTAGCCTGTAAATAATGTGGATTTATACCCAGCATACAATGGCAAACATGTTTGGTCTTTTTGCAATCATCACAAAATTTATCCTCAACAAAAACATACACTTTTTTTCCTACAGGTGCCCATCTTCCCGGATGTATGGGACGCATTGGCGGATATATGCCGATGGCTTCACGCCCTACCGCTGCGCAGATATGCAAAGGCCCGGTGCTGTTGGCAATCAATCCGTCACAGGCTTTTATAAAAGGAATAAACTGTGATAAATCCATTTTGCCGGTTAAGTCAGTAAACAGACCGCTGGCTTCTTTAAAAAGCGGTTCCAGCAATGCACGCTCTTTTATTGTGCCTGAAACAAATATGTTGAATTTAGACGGATCAAGTATTTTGATAAGCGTGGCAAAATTATGAAGCCCCCATTCCCTTGCGCTTCCTTGTGATTTGGGATGCAGGATAAGATTGTATTTGGCAGGATCGATCAACGCTTTAAAGGCAGGTTGCAAAGGCTCCAGTTTCTCCATTCCAAACAGTTCACTTATTTCTGCCAGGCTATACGTTTTTGTAATGCCAAAAAATTCAAGCAATTTAAGATTTAACTGGCTTTCATGAAGGTCAGACTTTTTTCTGCTTAAGCGAACCAGCTTATTACAAGTGTACCAATGGTACAGTCTGTTACGCGTACCAATTCTCAATGGGATCTTCAGCGCCTTTGCTCTTTCAGCAATACCTGTTGTAGGAAAAACATGTAAAATAGCTGCTGGTTTTTTCCCGCAGACAGTTACTTCTTTGTTTAGGAAATCCTCTGCATCAATAAATTCATCCACATACTTGCAAGCCTCAATAACGGGCTTTGTATATTTTTTTCCAAGAAAACCAATTTTCATTTCCGGAAAATGCTTTTTCAACACTGCAGCCACCGGCAAGGTCAAAACAACGTCGCCAATGCTGTCTGTCCTGCTGATTATTATATTATCCGGAATGTTGTTCATAGTGTAGTTTTAAAATTCACAGCTTCGGGCTCAACAGTATATGGTTTGATAAACTGGTATAAATTAAACTTATTGTGTTCGTTTATATAACGGCTAATCTTCTCAAAAATTTCTTTTTTGTCTATTCCCGCCATTTTATTGGCCTGAATCAGATGATATGCTTTCTGCGCCAGCAGCCAGTATTTTTTATCTGCAGCCGGATTGTTTTCAAGCGTATGCCGTATCGCCTGGTATAATGCATCTACACCGTACGCTTGTTCTGCAATAGTCTTTATCACCGGAATGCTCCTGTTATCTTCCAGGTTCAATGTGTCATATAAGTTGCGCAGGTACTCGTCCGCTCCGGGGCGGTCGTATTTATTCAAAACAAAAATATCGGCTATTTCCATTAGTCCCGATTTCATTGTTTGAATACTGTCGCCGCTTTCAGGCACAACAACAACCAATGTTACATTAGCAAGGCCTGCAATTTCAATTTCGGTTTGGCCAACACCAATTGTTTCAATAATAACATAGTCGAAGCCTGCAGCATTCATTAAATCCGTGATCTCAATAATCTTTGGATGAAGCCCGCCCATGCTTCCTCTTGAAGAAAGCGACCTGATAAACACATTCGGATGGTTGTACCACTGGCTCATTCTAATTCTGTCGCCCAAAATGGCGCCTCTGTTAAAAGGCGAAGAAGGATCAACACAAATCACGCCGACCTTTTTGTTCTCTGCAATTATTTCTTTGATCAGGCAATCTACAAGTGTGCTTTTGCCCGCACCCGGAGGGCCGGTAACGCCAATAACATTGTTGTAATAAGATGAAACGCCGGATAACAATATTTCATAACCGTCAGCTTCGTTTTCAACAAGGGAAATGCCTCTTGCAAGCGCACGGTAATTGCCCGTTGTTATTTCCTTTATTAACTGACTGTTATTCATTTGGCAAAGATAAGCTGGCATTATAAAAGTGGCTAATATATGCCGCGCAATTAGCAAGGCGTATGCTATTTCACAATGGTGTAATTTTTAAAATCAAACGGCCGGATGCCTGTTTTTCTTTCAAACCAATAAAGAAAGCGATCTTTTAAATCAAAGTGTTTTTTTGTAATGTCAATGTCCAGTCGCCAGTTTTGTTCAGCCACTCTTTTTTGCATTACTTCAGGATGTGTTGCGGTAAACTTTTGCAGTGAGTCAAAGTCATCATAGTTAAATACATCTTCAGATCCCAGGAACTGTTGCCATTCATCTGTATCATCATTCCAGAAGCGGCTTACGTTTTTCATTTTTTGTTTCATCAGCTTCGGGCTTTTCACCCAACCGTAATGATAAACATACGCATCAATAAGCTTTACCGGCAATTTGGTTGTTCCTATTCTAAAACCCTGCGCATCGCGATAGGCCGTAATGGCTTTATTATTGCGAATGATCCTTATTTCGCGGTTGTACCATTTGCGGCTATCTCCCACATAATCATACGTACCATAAAAATGCAGGTACTTAAAAAGTAACCCCTGCACACGCTCATCATCCTTATATTTTTTGCAGGCTTCTATTATTGCATGATGATATTTTTCGTGCACCACTTCATCTGCCTGAATATAAAATGCCCAATCGCTATCAGCGTCTATTAATTGAAATGCTTTATCCGTTTCAACAGCCAGAACTTTGCCGCCCTGGCGAAGGCTTTGATCCCAAACGGAACGGTGTATTTTAATTTTATTGCTGTTGATGCTTTTTATCAGATCTTCGGTTTCATCGTCCGAGTCGCCCACAAGCACAACCATCTCGTCTACAACCGGAAGTATGGAGGTAATAGCTTCTACGATAGGATAGTCATTCTTAACGGCGTTTCTAATAATGGTAAAACCGCTGATCTTCATCGCTTTCAAATTCGTCAGTTAAATGAAATGTGGCGGTAATATTACGCTTTCTTTTCTAAATGCCTGTTTATAAGCAGCTTTTCAAAAAAAGCACCTTTATCATTTTTATGGTGAAGCCACTGATTTTCATTCCGGTAATATCAATAAGTTTGCAATAAGAAAGCATGGAATTTGCTGCTGCTATTTCTATTATTCTGTCATCCTTACCAGGTTGTGTATGATTAATTTCATTCCCATATTTCCATTAAACATTGTAGTGTATCCGGGAGAGCAGCTTAACCTGCACATTTTTGAAGAGCGTTATAAGCAGCTCGTGAATGAGTGCTTTACGGAGAAAAAATCATTTGGAATTCCTGTTGTTATTGATAGTAATGTAAAAGAGCTGGGTACATTGGTGCAGATTAAGGAGATTGCCGAAATGTATGAAGACGGGCGCATGGATATTCGTACAGAAGGTGTCCGCATGTTTAAAATACTAGAGATTATACATTCCGTTCCCAATAAGCTATATGATGGCGCAATCGTGAATTACCCCGAAACGGTTGATGAGAAGAATATCAAAATGATGCGCCGGATTATCGGAGGTATTCGCGAGCTTCACCGCCTTTTAAAAGTGTCGAAGGATTTTAAAAAGAATGATGACGACTTAATGAGCTATGATATTGCACACCATGCAGGGCTATCGCTGCAGGAAGAGTATGAGTTGCTTGAGCTGCTGCAGGAGGACCAGCGGCTGGAGTACCTGAAACGTCATCTTAATAAAATTATACCGATAGCAGGTGGCATTGATAAACTAAAGGAAAAAATTCAGCTTAACGGACATTTCAGGGAACTGAAAGGTTTTAATTTAGATCTTTAATGATACAGACTACCCTTTGCTTTGACTTTGGAAACACGCGCTTAAAATGCGCCGTTTTCACGAATGGAGAATTGACTGATGTACTTGTTTTAAATGATGATAGTAGTGATACTGTCCTTAACCTGGTTACAGAATATAAGCCTGTGCGTTCGCTTCTTTCATCCGTTATTAATCACAATCCGGAACTGGAAGGGATTTTACAGCAGCATACTGATTTTCATAAGCTCAGCCATTTGAGCAAACTGCCGGTAAAAACACCGGTGGGAAAACCTGAAACAATTGGCGCCGACAGGTTGGGGCTTGTAGTTGGGGCCATTCACCAGTTTCCCGATAACCATTGCCTGGTGATTGGATTAGGCTCTTGTATAACATTCAATTTTGTAAACAAACTGCATGAATTTTTAGGCGGAGGTATTTCTCCTGGCCTCGAAATGCGATTCCGTTCTATGCACGAGTTCACCGCAAAGCTGCCATTGGTAAAGGCTGATGGTAATTTTCCGCTGATTGGTTACGATACGCGAACCAATATGCTTAGTGGTGTTATTTTAGGAATGTGCAAAGAAATTGATGGAATTGTCAGCGAATACACGGCAAAATATGCCCGCCTCAAAATTTTTCTTACTGGTGGAGACATGCATTTCTTTAAACCACATCTAACTTCCGATATTGTATATGACCCATACCTGATGTATAAAGGATTATATGCAATTAGTGAGGAGAATAGGTGAGGGGCAGGTGCCAGGTATAAGGTATGAGGCATAAGGTATGAGGCATAAGGTGTGAGGCATAAGGTGTGAAGTATAAGGTGAGTTTGAGGCTGGGGGTTAAAACTTACACATTGAACGTTTGTGAATAAATTTCACGCCAATTTGAAGAGGAAATTTCATCTTTAACCCGACTAAGGCTGGTGGCCTTAGAGCACTTGCTTGGGGCAACGCCCCATGAACAAAGGAACAAATTTTCAATAAGCCCTGTAGGGGCGAAGGCAAAAAGTAACATCTAACGATAACAATGGGAAATAGAACGGTTTAAGATCCGGACTCGAAGCTGAAGATTTATTGCTCACCAATCCTGTTAAAAAGCGGCTTGCTACCTTCGGCGTTTGTCTGCTTACGCGCTCTTCACTTATCTTTGGGCCTATTTTATGGTAAAACGATTTTTACATATAAACAAGAAATGGGCAATACTGCTGCCGGCATTGCTGTTGTTTTCCTGTGAGAACAAAATAGAAGAAGTGCAGGATCTTGGTAAGAAAAAAACAAGTGTAGAAGAAGGTTCCCAGATAGAAAGCTACATGAGCGAAGGTGGCAAGGTAAAAGCCAAACTCACCGCGCCGCAAATGCTTCGCACACAGAGTGATACTCCACGCACCATCTTTCCAAAATCCTTGCAGGTTGTTTTCTTTAATGATAGCCTGAAAATGGAAAGCCACCTTTTTGCTAAATATGGCCATTATCTACAAAATGATAACAAGGTTTTTCTACGCGACAGTGTTGTGGTGTATAATGTAAAAGGCGATACATTATTCTGTGATGAGTTGTGGTGGGATCAGAACAAACAGATGTTCTACACGTATAAACCTGTGCAGGTGCATAAAATAACCGGTGAAAATCTACACGGAGACGGTCTTACAGCAAAACAGGATTTTAGTAAATATAGCTTTACAAACGCAACAGGAAACCTGTTGGTAGGGGATAGCCTAATGCCTTCAAATGATAGCGCTGCGCCGCCACGGCCTGTTCCAACGCCCACGCCAACGCAATAAGCTCATTGCTGAAAAATTCAAAAGTAAAAAGTCAAAATTCAAAAGACAAGTTTAGCCTGTAGCATTATGCCAGTAGGCCTTAAATAAAAAAGCACAGAATAAGATTCTATATTCTGTGCTTTTTTTATCTCTTTGTGCTTCTTTGCGCCTTAGCGTCTTTCTGGCTAATTAATCTTCCTGTTCTTCCATTCTTTCTGGCCTCATTTGCGGAAACAACAACACGTCCTGTATAGAAGGTTGGTTCGTCATCAACATGCAAAGCCTGTCGATACCAATACCAATGCCACTTGTAGGAGGCATACCGTATTCCAGGGCACGTAAAAAGTCGTAGTCGATAAACATCGCTTCATCATCGCCACGTTCCATTAAACGAACCTGCTCTTCAAAGCGTTCACGCTGGTCAATAGGGTCATTCAGCTCAGAATAAGCATTCGCAATTTCTTTACCGTTGATCATTAACTCAAAACGCTCAACCAGTCCGGGTTTGCTGCGGTGCTTCTTCGTAAGCGGGCTCATTTCAACCGGGTAATCTATAATAAAAGTTGGCTGCACATATGTGTGTTCAGCTTTCTCTCCAAACAATGCATCCACCAGTTTGCCTTTACCCATAGAACTATCTACTTCAATATGTAACTGCTTGCAGGTTGCACGCAATTCATCTTCATTCATTTCACTTATGTCGATGCCTGTGTTTTCTTTAATTGCATCGTAAATGCTCAGGCGTTTGAAAGGTGCTTTAAAATTGATGATGGTTTCGCCAACTTTTACTTCTGTTGTACCGTGCAGCGCCAGAGCAATTTTTTCAAATAATTGTTCAGTCACTTCCATCATCCAGAAGTAATCTTTATAAGCAGTGTACCATTCCAATACAGTGAATTCCGGATTGTGTGTCCTGTCCATCCCTTCATTGCGGAAGTTGCGGCTGAACTCATATACCCAGTCAAAGCCACCCACAATCAGCCTTTTTAAATACAACTCATTCGCAATACGCAGGTAAAAAGGCATGTCAAGCGTGTTGTGATGCGTCATAAACGGCCTTGCAGCAGCACCACCCGGAATAGATTGCAATACGGGTGTATCTACTTCAATAGCGCCTTGTGTATTTAGAAAGTCGCGGATCGTATTGATCAGCCTGGTTCTTTTTACAAATGTTTCCTTTACATCTGGATTGATGATCAGGTCTGCATAACGCTGGCGGTAGCGGAATTCAGGATCTGTAACGGCATCAAATACTTGGCCATGCTCATCTCTTTTAACCACAGGAAGCGGTTTCAAAGATTTAGTCAATAAAGTAATGGTCTGAGCATGTATAGAAGTTTCACCTGTTTGAGTGGTGAAAACATAACCGGTTGATCCGATAATATCGCCAAGGTCAAGGCCACGTTTTACAACATCATTCCAAAAGCTTTTATCCTCGTCAGGGCAAATATCATCGCGTTTAACATACAATTGAATAATGCCCTTGCTATCCTGGATCTTTATAAAGAAAACCTTTCCTCTGTCATTAATACTCATAATTCTACCAGCAACACAAACGCTGGCAAAATTATCTTTCGTTTCTTCACTGAAATCGTTCTTAATATCAGTAGAAAAATGAGATACGGGATATAACGGTGCAGGGTATGCATCTACGCCTGCTTCTTTCAGCTTTGCTAACTTTTCACGGCGGATGATCTCCTGTTCGGACAAATGTTGACTCATATTAAAAAAATAAAAGGTCGGCAAAGATAATAAATGTGCGCTTGTGTGTGGGCGCAAATATGGAAAGGCTTAGATGCATCATATTCAATGAATTATCTATGCAGATTTTCGGGCCATTTTAAAAATAAACCCGTTTAGATGAACACTTGCAAACGCCAGAACGCACATCGGTTGGAAATCCAGCGTATCGAGGAGACTGATAAAACTAAGCAAGCCTGGAATTAGCTACTTCGTACTTCATAACTCATACCTGACAATCACATATGTATAATTTATTTAAATGATTCCGTCCGCAATCAAAGGATGTATTAACTATATTTGAAAGAACGCTTAACGATCGCTCATGAAAAAACATCTATCCCGTCCGGCTTATTCTGCCGGAAGACGTAAATTTTTAATCAATACCGCTCAGGCCGCCGTTGCCATTACCATTATCCCCCGTTACGTGATGGGCGGAAAAAATTATGTTGCCCCGAGTGACCAGATTAACCTTGGTTTTATCGGCACAGGCAAACAAGGCAGGGGCCTTGTCCGCAATTTTGCTACACGTGCACAAGTCGTCGCAGCCGCGGATGTAGATCAGCAAAAGCTTGATTTGTTTCAATCAAATACAAAGAAGCTCTACGCTGACGCAAAAGAGAAAACAGATTACAAAGGAATTACCGGCTACAAAGATTTTCGCGAATTGTTAGATAGAAAAGATATTGATGCGGTTGTGATTGCAACGCCGGACCATTGGCATGCCGTAACAACCGTGATGGCAGCAAAAAAAGGAAAACATGTGTATTGTGAAAAGCCATTGGCCCATTCCATTGAAGAAGGCCGGGCAATGGTGAACGCAACAAAAAAACATAAGGTTGTACTGCAAACAGGCAGTATGCAGCGTTCGCGTGAAAGTTTCCGCCGCGCCTGCGAGCTGGTGCGCAACGGATATGTTGGCGACGTAAAAGAAGTGCAGGTAAATGTTGGTGTGGCTGCTGTACCGGCAACGCTACCCCAGCAGCCGGTTCCGTCGGTACTAGACTGGGATATGTGGAGCGGCCCTGCGCCATTGGTGCCGTTCAATGCAGATTATGCTCCTCCGGTAGAGTTAGACATTTTCCCCAATTGGAGAAAATATAAGGAATACGGCGGTGGTATATTGAGTGATTGGGGCGCGCATATGTTTGACATTGCACAATGGGGATTGGGCATGGATGAATCTGGCCCTGTTCATTTTTATCCGCCCGATGGCAAGAACTATGAACACCTGACGATGGTGTACAAGAACGGCGTCGTAATGAAACATATGGATTTTGGAAGAGGTTTTGGTGTTCGGTTCATCGGTTCAAAAGGAACGCTTGATATCAGCAGGGAATATCTAACATCAGATCCTGCAAATATTGTCACAGCCACTATTCAGCCAAATGAAACTCGTTTGTACAAGAGCGATGATCATTACAGTGATTGGTTGAATGCAATTAAAAATGGAACTGATCCAATTTGTAATGCCGAAACAGGCCATCGTACCAGCAGCTTGTGTTGCATTGCAAATATGGCGTATTGGCTTAATCGCCCGCTGGAATGGAATCCGGAAAAGGAAAAATTCAGGCATGATAAAGAGGCGAACAGATTGGCGAAGGCGAATATCAGAAGGCCTTGGTCCCTTGATTAGGATTATTGTCTGGATCGGGATTTTTGGGATTAGGAGATTAACCGGATTTTTTTAATTAGTGAGGACTTTAAAGGGATACTGGGATTAATAGAATTTTGTCAATAATATTTCTTTTGAATTGTCATTGAATATTTTTGGGATTGATGTGATCTCAGTATGTGGCATCAAGCTGATAAATATTCTTTTACTTCCGGCATTAGAGGAGGATATGAGATAATTGTTTTTTAAAAAAATATGTAGAGTCGTTTGGAAAGCACGTAGCAAAAATGCACTTTGGAGAGGCGTTGGCCGGCAAAAGGGCCGGAGGCATTCCTGTTTGCCTTGAGTTTTTGGTTCTTTTGGGTCAAGCCAAAAGAACATAAAAAAGAAATTTTCAAATATGGTTAGCGTGCTGAGCAATTGAATTTCATACAACAGGTAAAAATAGAAACCCCGAAGCGTTCAATGTTTCGGGGTTTGTTATTTATAAACATTATATGAAGATCTTCTTACAAACTCCTCGCAATACCCAACTCCAATCCTCTTATCTCTGCCAACCCTCTTAACCTGCCAATGGCTGAATAGCCCGGATAAGTTTTCTTCTTCAGATCATCCAGCATTTGATGCCCATGGTCAGGGCGCATAGGAATGGAAGCATTTCTGCGCTTCATCAACAATACAAGTTCTTTTACTACTGCATACATGTCAACGTCGCCATCCAAATGGTCAGCTTCGTAGAAATTGCCTTCCGCATCGCGCCTTGTACTACGCAAATGCAGGAAGTGAATATGATCACCCAAACGTTGCACCATGCCAGCAAGATCATTATCCGCCCTTACGCCATATGATCCTGTGCAGAAACACAAACCATTAGCAGGTGACTGAATGCTGTTCAATAATTCAACCGCATCCTGTTCTGTGCTAACAATGCGCGGTAAGCTTAAGATCGGATATGGAGGGTCATCAGGATGAATAGCCATTTTCAATCCTTCTTCTTCCGCTACCGGAACAACCTGTTGAAGAAAGAAAAATAAATGCTGTTTTAATTTTTGTGCATCAATGCCTTTGTATGTATTTAATGCATTCAAAATTTGCTCTTCAGTAAAACGTTCTTCACTTCCTGGTAAGCCAAGTAATGCATTGGTGTACAAAACATCTTTTTGTTCAGCAGTCATGCTTTCCAATCTTGCTTTAGCTTTGCTGATCTCATCTGCTGTATAATCATTTTCGGCTCCTGGCCTCTTCAAAATAAAAAGATCAAAAGCGATAAAAGCTGCTTTTTCAAAATACAGCGCCTTGCTTCCATCGGGCATTTCATAAGAAATATCCGTACGCATCCAATCGAGGATAGGCATAAAATTGTAGGTAACAACTTTCAGTCCGCATGCTGCCACGTTGCGAAGGCTTTGCTTGTAGTTCTCAATATATTGCAAATAGTTGCCTGTTTGCTTTTTGATATCTTCATGAACAGGCAGGCTTTCAATAACTGTCCAGGTCATTCCTCCATCTTCTACCTGTTGTTTTCTTTTATTTATTTCATCAACGGTCCAGATCTCACCAACAGCAACATGATGTAATGCGGTAACAACTCCTGTGCAACCTGCCTGGCGAATATCAGATAAGCTAACCGGATCATTGGGGCCATACCAACGCATGGTTTGTTCCATGAACATAAGCAATCAAATTTGAGATGTGTAAAATGTTATCGTCAAATATAAGTGTTGATTGCTGATGTCTGATTTTTTGAGGGCTGATTTATTTGGCGCAGCCACTAAAAGAATCGGGAAGATTATGCTTTGATGTGTGATTTATTTTTGTCAATCAGCATGTTGATGAACTGGTTGCTGCCAAATTCTTTTTGGGACCTTTTTTTTCCGGCTACACTCTTCTACGTGAAGATGACTGTATGTCTAGTGCTGTATCCAGCTGAATAGTGCGGTATTGCCTTGTAGTATTGTTATTCTCAATTAATTCAATGATCAGCTCGGCCGCTTTTTGGCCAACATTAAACGTAGGTTGTTTTACAGCAGTTAATGCGGGGGCAAGGTAAGGTGTTATCGGATTGTCGGAAAATCCTGCAAGGGCAATGTCTTCTGGAATACGCAATCCCATTTCCTTGATAACTTTTATGCAGGTAATATTCAATCTTTCCGCAGAAATAAAAATAGCATCGGGCCTGTTATCAGACTCGAGTATTTTCCTGATGGTCATTTCGCTGCACACTACATCAATCGGGCTGTGTATAATCCATTCATCATGAACGGGAAGATTATATTTCTTTAACGCGTCCTTGTAACCGTTTAGCCTGTTTTGTGTAATTGAAAGGTTTAACGGCAAAGTAATAAGGGCAATGTTGTGGTAGCCTTGTTGTATCAGGTGCTCAACACCGTTATATGCGCCGAAATAGTCATTCGTAATTACTTTATGTGAATTGATGGAATGGCACACGCGATCAAACATTACCAACGGAATATTCTTATCTATTGTATCTGTAAGGTGATCGTAACATTGCGTTTCATTGGCAAGGGAAATAATCAAGCCATCAATGCGCCTGGAAACAAGGAGTTGCACATTCTCTTTCTCACGTTCGTATTTTTCATGGCTTTGAAAGATCAGCACGTGATATCCTTTTTTATAAGCAATGTCTTCAATGCCTGCTATGCAGTTGGAAGAGAAGTTGTTTGCAATTTCAGGAACGATGACACCGATAATTTTACTGCGTTTTTCTTTCAGCGATAGTGCAATTGGGTTTGGTGTATAATGCAATCTTGCTGCTACTTCCTTCACCAGCATTTTAGTTTCAAGCTTAATTTCAGCACTGTCTCGTAACGCCCGGGAAACCGTGCTTACAGAGAGTTTCAGCTCTTGCGCTATATCCTTTATTGTAACTATACGTTGCGAATTATCCATTGCACTATTATAACTCTTATAAGGGGTTTGAAACATAAATCTATTTATAGATATCTAATAAACAAGCTAAATCATTCAAAATTTTTAAAATTTTTTTGCAAAAAAAGCATAGTTACGTCAACGCAAACGTTCCCGGTAACGAGTGAGGCGGAATACTCTGCTAATCAATTTTAGCAATGCATTTTTTAAACAGATATTCTTTTTATGTTTGAATGAAGAACCGGAATAATTGCTTTGCCTGGATCGATTGTAATAGACCTTGCGCATAATGAAAAAAACTTGTTTGCCGCTATGTAAAACAATTACATTGTTATAGCGTGTTCAGGCCTGCCATCGTTTATTGCCAACAAATAATCAGAAAAAATAAATAGCATTTAAAATTGTTATGGGTACTGTAAAAAAGTTGCTTGGTATTGCCTGCGTATTTATTGCTGTTATTGCGGGCGCCTTTGCTTGTAAAACAGCGAAGAGCACATCGTCATCTGCTGAAAAAAGTATGAAGAACAAGCGTGTGCTTGTGTATACAAAGAATGGGAAAGGATATGTGCATCAAAATATTTCTGCCGCAACTGCAAGCTTGCAGGAGCTGGGAAAACAACATGGCTTTACTGTTGATGTGTCTGACAGGCCGGAAGATTTTACCGAAGAGAACTTAAAAAAATACAGCGTACTTATCTTTAATAATACAAACAATGATGTTTTTACTTCAGACGATCAGAAGGTTGCATTGATGAGGTATGTACAAGCTGGTGGCGGGTTTATCGGCATACATTCGGCATCTGGTACAGAGCGCAACTGGCCGTGGTTCAAACGCTTGCTGGGCGCCACTTTCCTTCGCCATGCAGCGCATCAGAAGTTTAAAGATATCGTTATTGATAATACGCATCCATCAACGTCATCATTGCCGCAAGTGTGGGAATGTGATGATGAATGTTATTATGTAAAAGAAGTTAACCCGGATTTGCATGTACTTGTTGTGCATGATTTAAGTAGCGTAAACGATAAGGATAAACCTGTTTTTTATGGACAGACTTTCCCATCCGTATGGTGCCATGAATTTGATGGCGGAAGGCAATGGTACACAACGCTGGGGCATGATAGTGCAACGTATTCAAATCCGGTTTTTCAAAAGCATTTGTTGGGTGGAATAGAATGGGTGGCAAGCGGAAACGATAAATTGGATTACTCTAAAGCAAAGGCCAAAAGCCCCGACGACCCGCTGCCGTACTAATGTGCAAATGGGTAAATGTGCGAATATGCGAATGTGGGAATGGGTAAATATGCGAATGTGCGAATTTGAAGATGTGAGGATGTGCGAATGTGAATATGGAAGAAGAGGATTAAATAGGAAAATGTTTGATAAACTAAAATTGCTGCCAAAAGCTGATAGCTAATTGCTGACAGCTCTTCAAACTATAGTTATGAAAAAGAAAACAAGCGATTCATCAAGAAGAAAGTTTATAAAAAACTCTATTGCAGGTGCTGCAGGTGTAGCGCTTGTAAATATTCCTACAATTGTTCCGGCAAGTGTGTTTGGTAAATATGCACCGAGCAACAGGATCAACATTGGTGCTATAGGAACGGGGCGCATATCCCGCGAACATGATATGCCGGGCACGTGGCAGCATGAAAAAGCGCGCATTATGGCTGTGTGCGATCTTGATAAGAATCGTCTTGCTTCGGCCCAGAAATATGTGAATGATTATTACTCAAAGAAAGAAGGCAAACCATACAATGGTGTAACCATGTATGATGATTACCTAGAATTGTTAGCCAATAAAGATATTGATGCGGTACTGATTAGTACACCTGACCACTGGCACGTTATACCTGCAGTTGCTGCAGTACGCGCAGGCAAAGATGTATACATGCAGAAGCCTGCCTCATTGACCATTGCAGAAGGCCGTTTTCTGAGCAATGAGGTACATAAGTCGGGCCGCATTTTACAAATAGGCAGCCAGCAACGATCCATGCCCCAATTTAAACGCGCTTGCGAGCTTGTTCGCAATGGCCGCATCGGTAAACTGCAGACCATTTATGTTGGTTTACCCATCGATGATCCCAAGCAGGCAACAGTAGAACAACCAATGCCGGTTCCATCTGAATTGAATTACGAAAAATGGCTGGGCTCAACACCTTATGTTCCTTATACTTTAAAACGCGTTCATCCAACCAACGATTTTTCCAGGCCGGGATGGTTGCGCATCGAGCAATTTGGAGCAGGTATGATTACTGGCTGGGGCGCACATCATTTTGACATTGCCAACTGGGGAATGGGTACAGAATATACAGGTCCGATTGAAATATCCGGTACTGCAGAATGGCCTCCTGCAGGCAGTTTATGGGATGTGCACGGTTCTTTTAAAACGGAAAGCCTGTTTGCAAATGGTGTGCGGGTATTGGCAAGCGACCAGTATCCTAACGGTGTAAAATTTGTTGGTTCCGACGGATGGATCTTTGTTACGCGCGGTAACTATTCTGCAACTGCTAATGATCCCGTAGCAAAAGATAAAAACGCCAAATCGCTTGATGCAAGCGATCCTAAAATACTTACATCTGTAATTGGAGAAAATGAATTGCATTTATATGAAAGCAAGGAGCATCATGGCAACTGGCTGGAGTGTATTGAAACAAGGCAAACGCCCATCACGCCAATTGAGGTAGGGCATAGAGCTTGTACCGTATGCTTGCTGAACCATGCAGCGATGAAATTAAAACGCAAGCTTTATTGGGATCCGATACAGGAGAAATTTAAGAACGACGATGAGGCAAATGCGCTGTTGTGTAAGCCGCAACGTTGGCCATACCAACTTGTCTAGATCAGTATTTAGCGGATTTGAAGATTGACCGGATTAAGTAAAAAATATTTTTAGGAACTATTATTTAGCTGATAGCTACTAGCTGACAGCTGAAAGCTTTATATGAACAAATTAACTACATTTTCTCTCGCAGCATTTGCCTTGGCAAGTGTTTCGTGTAATTCGGGAAGCACCGCAAAGGAAACGAATACTGATTCTTCGATGGTAAGATTAATAACATTGGATCCCGGGCACTTTCATGCTGCGTTGGTACAGAAAACAATGTACCCCGGTATTGATAGTATTGTACACGTATATGCGCCTGAGGGAGAAGAATTAAATGCTCATCTAGCGCTGGTAAAGCAATACAACGAACGCGTGGACAAACCAACGCACTGGCAGGAAGAAATATATAAAGGCAATGACTTTTTGGATAAAATGGTTGCTGATAAAAAAGGAAATGTTGTTGTAATAGCAGGGAATAATCTGAGAAAAACCGAATATATCAAAAAGTCTGTTGACGCAGGTTTGAATGTTCTGGCCGATAAGCCTATGGCAATAACTTCCGGAGGGTTCGATCTGCTGCTTCAGGCGTTTGAAGAAGCGAATAAAAAGGACGTGTTGTTGTATGATATCATGACGGAGCGTTCTGAAATAACTACCATTCTGCAGCGCGAATTAATGAAGCAACAGGATGTATTCGGCACCTTACAACAGGGCACTAAAGAAAATCCGGGAGTTGTGATGGAGAGTGTGCATCATTTTTACAAATACGTTTCAGGTAACGCATTAAAGCGGCCAACCTGGTTCTTTGATCCCGAGCAGCAAGGTGATGCGATGGCTGATGTTGGAACACATCTTGTTGACCTTGTTCAATGGGAAAGTTTTCCTGACAAGATTATTGATTATAAAAAAGACATCGTAATAGAATCGGCAAGCAGATGGGCAACACCGCTAACACGTTCTCAGTTTGCGGCTATGACCAGACAGGATAGCTTTCCATCTTTCCTCAAAAAGTTTGTGCAAAAAGATTCTGTATTGAATATTATCGCCAACGGAGATATTAATTATACAATCAACGGTGTGCATGCTAAAATAAGTGCGCTTTGGCACTATCAGGCGCCTGAGGGTAGTGGTGATACACACTATTCATTATTCCGCGGCACTAAAGCAAACCTTGTTATTAAACAAGGTAAAGAAGAACAATTTCAACCTACACTTTACATAGAACCGATAGGAAACGATGCAAGCTTTGAGCAAAAGCTTCAGGCGGCGGTACAGCAGCTTGCAACAAGTTACAAGGGAATAAGTATAGTGAAAACTGCAAAAGGCTGGAAGATGAATATTCCTGATTCTTACAAGGTTGGCCACGAGGCCCACTTCGGACAGGTGATGGAGCGCTTTCTGCAATATCTGAAAAATAAAAAGCTGCCCGATTGGGAACAGCCAAACATGATAGCAAAATATTACACTACAACCAAAGCACTGCAAATGGCTACAACAAAGTAGAAAATCATAGTACATAAAGACAGGAGCATTAGAAATGAAAATTTCAAACGGTTACAGAATTGATCTGTGGCTGTAATGCTAATGTATTGCTATTTCACAACATAAACGGGTAGAACAAAACATGGAATATATAAATCAATTTGATCTCACAGGGAAGCATGCGGTGGTAACTGGTGGCGGCAAGGGGCTGGGGTTTGCTACGGCCAAAGCGCTCGTTCAACAGGGGGCATCTGTAACCATCGCAGGACGAAATGAAGAGCTGCTCCGCAATGCTTGTAAGGAGTTAGGAAAGAAGGCTGCGTATAAAGTAATAGACCTGTCAGATCTTTCTCTTATTCCTGAATTTGTAAAGGAAGTAGAATCGCAAACAGGCCCAATAGATATACTGGTAAATAATGCAGGCATTAATCTGAAGAAAGAAGCGGTTAATGTGACTGATGAAGAATTCGGCGACATAGTTAAGGTAAATCAGCAGGCCGTATTTGCCATAACACGTGAAGTAGCAAAGTTCATGTTGCAAAGGCAAAGTGGAAGTATTGTGATGATCAGTTCAATGGCCGCACAGTATGGCTTGCCAAAAGTTGTTGCCTACACTGCTTCCAAAACAGCCATAGAGGGCATGACAAGATCGCTGGCTGTTGAGTTATCGCCATCTGGTATTCGTGTTAATTGCATAGCTCCTGGTTTTATTGCGACAGATATGTCAGCTAAAGCTTTAAACAACGATCCCGAACGTAAGGCTAAAGTAATGGGGCGCACACCCATGGGTAAACTGGGCGAGCCAGCTGATATTGGTAATGCGGTCGTGTACTTGTCCTCCAACGCTGCGAAGTATGTAACAGGTGTAGTGTTATGTGTTGACGGAGGAAATTCAATAGGGTTTTAAAACTATAGATAAAAACTAAAACTAAACTGAAACTAAAACTAAACTGAAACTGGGAAAGGGTGAAAGACGAATGCCAAAACAAACGCAACTATAAACAAACTTTCATTTTATAAATGCTTTGTACGATGGAAAATCAACTATCAATCTTTTCAATTTTTGGTCGTAAACATTTTCATTCACCCCAAAAAAACGATTGCTTATGAAATTAAAAACACTCTGCTGCTTTTTGATATTGGGTGTCATAACTTTTGCCTTTATTGGCACAGCAGCAGCCCAAACACATAGTGTGCACGGGCATGTAACAGGAGAGAGCGAGTCGCAAGGGCTCGTCGGCGTTGCGGTTACAGTGGAGGGTACAACCCGAGGTACCACTACTGACGACAAAGGAAATTTTAAAATTTCCGGGCTATCCTCAACTGCCGTACTTGTCTTCTCCAACATTGGATATAAAAAGGAAACAGTATCCATAAACGGCCGTTCAGAGATTAATGTAAAAATGCAGCCGGAGGTTTCCAACCTCGACCAGGTGGTAGTGATTGGCTACGGAACTGCGAAGAAGAAAGACTTCACAGGGGCGGTAGCATCTGTAAAAGCTACTCAGCTGGAAAATGAACATCCTGCCTCTATGCAGGATATCTTACGCGCAAATGTACCCGGGCTAAATATTGGCTTTAGTGCATCGCCAAAAGGTGATGCCTCTTTGCAGGTTCGCGGTAAAAATACACTTAATGCAGGTTCTTCACCACTAATCGTATTGGATGGAAGTATTTATTACGGTGCACTTGCGGATATTAATCCAAGCGATATAGAAACAGTAGACGTTCTTAAAGACGCGAGCGCTGCTGCGGTATATGGAGCTAAAGCGGCCAGCGGCGTTATACAGGTTACAACCAAAAAAGGCCGTAATGGAAAACCTTCTATTAATGTAAATGCCGCTACAGGTTTTGCAACCATGGGTGTTAATGAAAAAGTGTATGGGCCAGACGATTTTTTAAATGTTTGGAGACGGAATGCAAAATATAGCACAGTTAAAAATGCTAAACCGTATGAATTTGACGACCCAAGAACATTGCCCGCCGGCGTTTCAGTTCAGGACTGGCTGGCTTATGACCCTGGAACTTCTCCTAATGCAGATCCTGTTACTGTTTGGCTGCAACGCTTGAACCTTCAACCTGTTGAAATTAAGAATTATAAAGAGGGACATAGCATTGATTGGTATGACATGATGTTTCAAAATGGATTTCGTCAGGATTATAATGTCAGTCTTTCGGGCAGAAAGGATGGCCTGAATTACTATTGGTCACTTGGCTATATGAATAATGATGGCATCGTAAAAGGAGATAATTATAATGTGGTTCGCACAAGGATTAATCTTGAAGCAAAAGTGGCCAAATTCCTTAGCGTGGGAACAAGCACACAATTCAGTGTGAGAGATGAAAGTGCCGTTCCGGTAGACTGGACGCTTATTACAAGTAACTCACCCTGGGGATCTTTTTATAACGATGATTCAACCGATTACCGTTACATTCCCAATGATGAAGCTAGTGGTGGACGTAATCCGTTCTCTGTGCCTAAATACACAAACAGGCTTAAACGATACTATACCCTGAACTCAAATATTTTTGCGAAAGTTAACCTTCCGCTGGATATTAAATACCAGGTAATGTTTACTCCCCGCTTTGAATGGTATAATTACTTTAACGGACAATCCTCAAAGTACCAGGATTGGTCAAACGTAGGAGGTATTGCTACAAGAGAAAATCGGCAAATCTATCAATGGCAGGTTGATAACATTATTACCTGGAGCAAAGATTTTTATAGAAATCATCATGTCGACGTAACACTTTTGGCCAACGCGGAAAAGAATCAAATTTGGCGTAGCCAGATTATAGCGAGCGGCTTTCAGCCAAGCGACGTGTTAAGCTATCATAACATGGGCGCTGCACCGGCAGCTAAAACCATTGCACAAAATGTTGGTGTGTATAGTGATGAGGGAACCGATGCGCAAATGGGCGATGAATACAGTACGGCAGATGCCTTAATGGCACGCTTGTTTTATTCTTACAAAGGTAAATACATGATCACGGGAACAATCAGGCGTGATGGTTACTCTGCCTTTGGCCAGGCTAATCCACGTGCAACATTCCCTTCACTCGCGCTCGGATGGGTGTTTTCCGATGAAAAATTTCTTGCTTCTAACTGGCTCAATTATGGAAAGCTGCGTGTAAGCTACGGTAAAAATGGTAACAGGGATATTCCTCGTTATGCAGCATTGTCTGACTTGCAAACTGGTAAATACCTTCATGTAAAGTCTGATGGCAGCATTGAACAAGTTTCGCAGTTATACGTAAACAACATGTCGAACAAAAACCTGAAGTGGGAAACAACAACAGCGTTAAACCTGGGCTTAGACTTCGGATTACTAAATAACCGCATTGACGGTACTATAGATGTATATAAGAGCACAACAAGAGATTTGCTTGTAAAACGTGCATTGCCTCCGTTTCTAGGGTTCAATTTTGTATGGGACAACCTGGGACAGGTAGACAACCAGGGCCTGGAAGTTTCGATTAACTCAAAAAACATCATCCACAAAAATTTCACATGGAACACTTCTGTGAACTTCTCACTTAATCGTAACAAGATCGTTCATCTGTACGGCAACATGGTTGACGTAAAAGATGCCGATGGCAAAGTGATCGGTCAAAAAGAAGCGGATGATATAACTAACAAATGGTTTATCGGACATCCTATTGATGCGGTTTGGGATCAACGTGTTCAAGGCGTTTGGCAATTGGCAGACTCTGCTGCTGCCGCTAAATATGGTGTATATCCGGGCGACTTTAAAATAAAAGACGTAAACAATGACGGAAAATATACCAATGACGACAGAGAGTTTCTTGGCTTTACGTCGCCCAGATTCCGTTGGACGATGAGGAATGAATTTTCATTTTACCAAAATTTCACTTTCTCTTTCATGATGTATTCATACCTGGGCCATATGGACACATATGACCAGGCCAAAAATCGTGGTGCGTCATTCCCTGACCGTGTTAATGCATATACATTACCATTCTGGACTCCGGAAACACCTGTTAACAATTATGCCAGGATAGCCTCTAATGATGGCGGAGCCAGCTATAGCGTTCGCAGAATGAAATCATTTGTTCGGCTGGATAATATTGCCCTGGGCTATACACTTCCTAAAAAGGTTGTAAACAAATACAGTATACAGGATCTGAAATTTTATTTCACAATTAAAAATGCTGCGGTTTATTCACCGGGTTGGGATTTCTGGGATCCTGAAAATAGCGGGCCTACACCAAGGCTTTATACGCTTGGCTTAAACCTTACACTGTAGGTAATGTATCAGGCTTAATGTGAGATAATTAATGAACTAAAAAAGAAATTTGAATGAAAACTGTATATAAAAAAATATTGTTCGGCCTTATAACTTTTGCTGTTATTACCGGATGTAAAAAATCGTTTCTTGAACCAAAACAATTATCGTTCTACACACCCGAAAATACATTCAATACTCCGGAGGGTTTGAAATCTGTATTGGTTGCATGCGAACGAAACCTAAGATATGAATGGTTCGGAGATGGCGCGCCAATAATCACTCAGCTAATATTTTCTGAAATGGCCGTGGAAGGAACAACTGATAAATCCGGTCCGGCGCAGAATATGAATCTTCAGATAACGCCTACTGCTCAGCTAAATCACGTCGACTATAATCGAATTGGCTGGTATTGGTACGAGGGTTATAAAGGAATAAAGTACGCCAACACTGTAATCTTTTATATTAATCAACCAAAATGGAGTTCCGAGGAAGAAAAGAATGCAGTACTTGGCTCCGCTTATTTTCATAGAGCCTATCGCTATTATGAACTATGTAATGAGTTTGGCGACATCCCCGCGGTTATGACTGAAATTACTGCTCCAAGGCTTGATTTCTTTTCAGTAAAACGAGATGTTATTTTACAAAGAATGAAAGAGAATCTTGAATTTGCTGCACAATGGGTTCCTGAAAAAAATGTTGGTGGCGGAGTAACGCGTGGGGCTGTTAATCATTTGCTCACCAAGATCAATCTTTCTTTAGGAAAATTTGATGATGCCATTGAATCAGCCAGTAAGGTGATTAACGGCGGTGCAAATTTTCTTATGACACAAAGATTTGGCGTTGAAAAAGATGACGCTACAAAAAATGTTATATGGGATTTGCATAGGCCGCTTAATAAAGCCAGGGGTGAAAATGGAGAAGGGTTGATGCTGGTAATAGACCGTGACGGGTACAAAGACAATGGCGATTTTGCAGGTGGCGGTTCAACAATGCGCCAGGCTGTTCCTTTCTGGCATTCAAATATTAATACTCCGAGTGGCAACAAGGGAACCTCGGATGCCTTGAAAAAGAATAACGCAGCTGTTGATTTTGACCAGGCAACCAACTATGGGCGCGGTATTGGAAGATGCCGGGGTACCTGGTATTCCACACATACAATATGGGATGATGCAAATGACTTAAGGCATGCCCCTGGTAACTGGATGAGAATGGAAGATCTCTTATATAATAATTCTGCAGTTAAAACAAGTGACACTTCTTATGGTAAACACCTGCAGGAATTCAATGGTGCGGGAGGATTGCTTTGCAAAGATACCATCAGGAGCTGGTTTGACTGGCCTCACTACAAATTGTACATCCCGGATATTGAAAATGCAACTCCAAGTGGTGGTCATACGGACTGGTATGTGTTCCGTATTGCCGAAACATATTTGTTAAGAGCCGAAGCTTATTATTGGAAAGGCCAGCTTCAATTAGCTGCTGATGATTTGAATAAAGTGAGAGTAAGGGCGGGAGCCAAACCATTAGACGCCAGCCAGGTGAATATTGGAACTATACTCGATGAAAGAGGAAGAGAGTTGTATTATGAAGAACCGAGAAAAGCAGAGCTGACCCGTATTGCCTATATTTTTGCAATGACTGGTAAACCTGCCTACAATGGTAAATCGTATAGTTTGAATAATTTTTCCCAGGATAATTTCTATTATGACAGGATGATGGAAAAAACAAACTTTTACAATAAAGGCGTTACTACGAATCACGGGGATAAGTATACAATCAGTCCTTATCATGTATTGTGGCCTATTCCTCAGGCTGATATTGACGCTAACGTAAATGGCCACATTAACCAGAATGAAGGTTATGACGGATACCAAAATAATGTGCCGCCACTTACCGAAATTCCAGAATAATTTTTTTGGTAGTTAGTTGAGTAATAAAAAGTGAGTCATTGCAATAATGGCTCACTTTATTTTAGTAATTGGGATAAAGCAAGTATGCATTGGGCTTATGTAGCTTTTGGGGTTAACCTGTTTTTATAACGTAAAACGCGCAACGTATTACGTACAACTTAAACAAGTGTTATGCGTAAAATATTTTTTATTTCCGCTGTTGGTATGTTGGTTGCTGTGTGCGCAAAGGCGCAGTTGATTGCCACGTTTACAGTTAAGCAACATCAACAGTATGTTGCAGAACCTGTTTGCATAGACCTGGATCCGTTAACACGAGATGCGGATTCAACCTTGCAGCTTGTTCAAGTAAGTAAAGGCAAAAGAACACCTGTTGCTTTCCAGGTGGAGAAAAGATATCACCGCTTTTTGTGGTGGGTGCTGCAGCCTTCAAATAAAGAAGCTGTTTTTGAATTGGAGAAAGTAAATGGCAGCTCCAAATCTAATGATCAAAGCAGGATCAATATTAACGACAACAATGGCACCTTGCTGATCACTGATGCCGGTAAAAAAGTTTTGCAATACAATTATGCAACAATGTATCCGCCTCAGGGTGTAGATACTGTATTTAAAAGAAGTGGGTTTATTCATCCGCTATGGTCACCGGATGGAAATGTGATGACGCGCATCAATGCACCAGATCACTACCATCATTTTGGCCTTTGGAATCCATGGACCGAAGTGAGTTATCGTGGAAAGATTGTAGACTTCTGGAACCTTGTAAAAAAAGAGGGAACAGTGCGTTTTGCAAAATTCATTTCTAAAGATGAAGGGGCTGTGTTCGGCGGGTTTAAAGCTTTGCAGGAGCATGTGGTATTGAATGACCCGGCAGGAGAAAAAGTTGCGATGAATGAAGAATGGGATGTGCGTGTATACAATGTTGGTGACAAAAAATGGTTATGGGATTTTACATCTGTTTTGAATTGCGCAACTACAGATACCGTTTTTTTAAAAGAGTACCGCTATGGTGGTTTCGGCTATCGTGCCACCGAACAATGGAACGATAACAACAGTAAGGTACTGACATCGGAAAACAAAACAAGAAAAGATGCAGATGCTTCAACCGCACGCTGGTGCATGTTGGATGGCGCAATTAATAATGGACATTCAGGCATTTTATTTATGTCATTTCCAGCTAACTATAATTATCCCGAACCAATGCGCGTTTGGCCTGAAAAGATGAATGGAAGGGGCGATGTATTCTTTAGTTTTAGCCCTACAAGAAACAGGGACTGGACACTTGCCCCGGGAAAGGATCATGTATTGAAGTACAGAATGCTGGTTTATGAAGGAACTATTACCGCTGAGGAAGCAGAAAAAACCTGGCAGGCGTTTGCTAATCCGCCGGAGATTAAGATTGTAAGGAAGAATTGAAAATTGACAAGGGACAATTGAAAATGGAGAGATAGTAGCGACTTCGGTATCGAAAAGTTTTACCACAGAGTAAAGGGGCACGTTTAATAATAAAAAAAGCACAGAATTTTCCTGCTAATTGGAATTCTGTGCTTTTGTACTTCTGCGAAAAAAAAGGCTGTGCAACTCTGTGAAAAAAGCTCCGTGACCTCCGTGGTTAACTGCCTTTCATTGTCAATTTTCAATTGTCCATTTTCAATTAATCAACGCTCTTTCCGCTCCAGTAATTATAATTATTTCCATCAGCCTGCAATACTATTTTATAGAATCCGGTACTGTTTTCAGGTAATTTAAATGATGCCTTTTGTCCAGCCAACGGCGATGAACCTAAAACAGTATATTCATCCTTACCACCTTTTTTGAAATGATTTGTTGTAGATACCCAAACTTTTACATCTCCCTTTTTCTGAACAGCCTTCCAGTTTATATTCACCTTTCCATCGGCAAATGCAACGGTTGGTTGAATAAATGAAATCTGCCCGATAAAAGGAATTCCGTCTACTTCAAAAGCATTTTGTTGCGGAACATTAATATTCATAAATCTTGCGATGGAAGGCATGATATCAACAGCAGATAAATGAGGCTCTTTAAATTCTTCATTGGGGTTCGCGGCATTGGTAACAATCCAGCTGGCACGTTCGCGATCACTCTGCCCTCCATGATTTTTACCCGTTGCTTTATCACGCCCATGGTCAGTTGTAATCACTATCAACCAATCTTCATTAAAATTCTTTTCCCTGTATTGTATCGCCTGCCATAAATAGCCAACGCGTTTATCCGCAAGTTCAATGGCTTTATAGTATTCCGGGCTGTCGCCGTGCATATGACCCATATCATCCGTGTATTCAAGATAAACCCACGAAAGGTCCGGCGCATCACTTTTAATATAATCCGCTGCATGTTGCGCGACGCTTTCGTCTATATTACTCATGAAGTCGCGCTTTTTATCATGCGGGTAATTAATCGTGTCATTCTCCAGTCCGTCATAATGATGATCAACGGCAATGTTTCCTGTTGGCGCAAAATTATCGCCCACAAGTTTGGTTCTGTTATCCTCCCAGCTGGAAAATATCGCAGTTTTTTTAGACGGATATTGTTGTTTCAAATAGCGAAAGATGGTATAATAGTTATAGTTGGGCGCTGCAATATCATTGTCCCATACATTGTGTTTGTTCACCCACGTACCTGTAAGTTCACTGTTATACCCAACGGCAGAAATGGTAGGCGTTTCCGAATAGCCACCTTTCAATCCACCCACATAAGATTTTGAAAAGCCTTTTTTGCCGGCAATGGCGTGAAGGTTGGGCGTTGGTAATTTTTCAATAAGGTCAGATGCTATTCCGTCAACAATTACAAAAACGGTCTTTTTCGTTTTCTGGCCCCGGGCAAATGAAACGAAACATAAACCTGCCACAAAAGCCGTGATCAATTTTCTGTATTGCATTATAAATCGTTTTTGTATTAACGAGCAAAAATTGCGGACGCAAATTTTAACTAAGATGTGAATATATGCAAAACAGAGGTGTTATCTAATGATTAAGGCTGTCTGGCAATAAAATGGCGCAAACGTTTGTTTGTCATTACTTATTAAAAGAAAAGGGTAACAATGGCTGCTATTTGGCTATTGCTACCCTTTTTTATATCGGTCTTTTTATTTTTGAATTTTATTTTCTGGTTTTACATGTACCGCCCGGCCCGGCTTCCTTACATTGTTTCCTCAAAAATATTCTCATGAAACGCATTGTTCTTTAGCAATATGTAGTGGTTTTTTAATGACGTTGCCAAAGAATATGTACGGTAAGGCAATTGGTTCTTTTCAGCGAATTGGCGGATGGTTTTTGTTATTTCAGGATAGTACACATGATTAACCGAAGGAAAAAGATGGTGTGCAATATGGTAGTTAAAGCATCCCATAAAAAATCTCGTAAACCAGTTATCTTCTTTCACATCATTGGTGCAGGATAGCTGGTGAATGAACCATGTGGAGTGCATCATACCTTTCTCATCCGGCATTGGAAATTCACTTTCAATACTTGCATGTGGCGACAATAGCACCAGAAGGGAAAATATGCTCGCGGTAAACATAAAAATTAAAAAGCCGGCAAGTACTTGCGTGAAACTAAGAGCCAGCGCCAGCATAGGCAAAACAAGCATATAGAAAAAGAAGAAAGCCTTAAAAATAAAAAGCTTTACATATTCCCTGCGTGGGATGCCGGTAACAAGTTTGTGAACGATTGTTTTTTTCTTAAAGAAGTCTTTAAAATCCCTTACCAATAACCAGTTAAAAAGGTACAACGGGTAAAGAAACGGCAGATAAATATGCTGGTATTTATGCAATTTTGAAAATGGGCCGTGTGGAAAAACTCTTGCCAGTGGGCTCTGCTCAAAGTCTGTGTCCCATCCCTGGATGTTTGGATAATTGTGGTGAAAACGTACGTGCCTTATCTTAAAGATGTAACTGTTTGCGCCCATCAAATCAAAAAAGCCAACATAGGCCCGGTTGATTGCATTGTTTCTGAAGAGCGTTCCGTGAACTGCTTCGTGAACAATATTCAGATAATTGAGTACAAGGAAAATGCCCATTGCAAAATAGGCAGAATAAAAAATGGCCAGGTTACGCCCCCATGTGATTGCTACAAAATAAGCAGCCACATAAAGCGTAGGAAACAGGTAAGCTTTTATTTTGATTCTTCTTTTTCGGGTAGGTTCTAAAGCTTTTACTGTTCTGTTCACTTCATGTCGTAGCTGTAGAAATAAGTCTTCTCCAGTCTTAGTAAACGCCGGTTTAACTGTTCTTGCTGTCATATAATTGTTTTTTCTACGTTCCCGAGGGTGCTTTTACAGATGGTTTGGTTTCAACTCCGGAATGTGGTAACCTGGAAAGGCTACATTCAACTATATAACCATTTAGCTTTATAGTACGCTAATAAGATTACTCAAAATTAGTAAAACACTTCAAATATCAAAAGGTTCACTTTTATAAATGATAAATGGCAAAACGGATATAGCAAAAAAAATACCGTTTCCTGTTTTCGTGGGGCGGATGTTTAAAGGCAGCAGGCAATTGTTTTTTAAAATGCACCTATATCAAAAATGCTTAATCTTGTAGTTTCAACCGGCATTAACTAAAAAAGTAACTGTATGAATCTACGACTCGTCACCATCCTGCTTATGTTAAGCTGCGTGCACACTTTTGCGCAGGATGTCCGCTGCAAGGTTGTAGATTCTGCCACTGCTAAACCACTTACCTATGCCACGGTTATTTATAGCAATAATGCAAAGATTACCTATACCGATTCGTTGGGCTATTTTCTGTTAGAAAAGGATTCTGTAGACGTGAACGACCATGTTTCAATCGAGTTTCTGGGATATGATAAGCGGTCATTTAATATAAAGGAACTGATGTCCTTAAAGGAAATAAGGCTTCACCAATCGGCCAATGTGCTGGCTCCGGTTGTGGTGCAGGCCTGTAAGAAATTAACGCAGGTGGTGCTTAACAAACGCGTGGGAAGCATTAAGCAATATGTTGGTCCGGGACCGGAGACGAGATTTATTATAATAGCGCGTTATTTAAATAACAAGGGGAGGAGTGGGTATGTTGACAACATTAAAATACTTATGAACGAAACCACTGCTAATTTTAAAGTGCCGATAAGATTCCACTGGTATGAATGGGACGATGTACAACGTGCGCCCGGTAAAGAACTTACTGATACCAACCTGGTGATGTACGCAAACGCCAAAGGCTGGAATGGTTTTGAACTGCCTAAGAATAAAATATATTTTGATGTTGACAATATTGTTTTAGGTATTGAATTTATTTACCCTGTAGAACAAATTGAACAATTCAAAAATTTACAGACTGCGCATGAAAAGCTTTCATGGCTTCAAAATATGCAAAACAGATGGTCGCTTGGCTTGCAGGAAGGAGAAACGGGAGATGATGGCTCTTTCTACATCATGAATAACGAGCCGATCAAAAAATACGGCGCACCCGGGCAGAAAATATTTCACAAGCCTGCAGTGAAGTTTACTGTTACTACTTGTAGGAAGTAGGTATTCTATGTAATGAGAGCACAAACTATGCGGCGATCGCTATATTTCGTGTCTCACGAAACATCTTACGCTATTAGCTAATACACCCAGAAAAGTCTATTTGATAAGTATTGAAAATGTGTTTCGTGTTTCACGAACCATGACAGCCTAATATAGGAGATTGTTTCAGTTTCACCAGTCACACTCAAACGTATAACTTACAACGTATAACGTACAACTTCTACAACGCATAGCCTATCACTTCCGGCAGCATATCATTATCAAAGCTTTCCCTTAGGTTGTGTGCCCGTTCAATAGCAATGTCAACTATTTCTGCTGTGGAATGGCTAAGCCTTAGTTGCCTTGGGTTAACGCCTTGCAACCATTGATCCACAATTGCGGAAAAATTATCATCAATTGATTTAACGACTGGCACATAAAAATTCTTTAAAGCTTCAGCATTGCACAATTGCTCGTATTGCCCTTTGATAGGAAGGCTCAATAGCTTTTTGCCCATATACAGCGCCTCAGCAGGGGTCTCAAATCCTGCACCTGTAATAATCCCTTTGCTATTGATCATGCTTTGATTGAAAGCCGCGTTGTTGACTGGAATGAAGGTGACATTTCCGCTTGTATGTGCTTCTTTTACTTTTTTGGAGAATACTTCGAATCTTGTACCTTCCACTTTGTACAGCTGCGCCGCAACCACCTCATCTGAGTAATGAGAGAGGTACACTGTTACATGTCCGTTATCTACAGGATTCGCCTCAAGAATATCTTTCTTGATAACAGGAGAAAAAATAAAGTCATCATATTGCTCAAAGTGCAAGCCCACATAGTCAGATGCCGTGGCATAGTACCGCAGGATGAATTCCCCGCTGGGATTTTTGAATGATGGCCTTGGTGAGTTCGCTGAATGAAAGCTCGCCTGGTGTCCAAAGTTTACGGAGGTTACTTTTTTCAGCCTGCAGGCTAAAGCAGTGATGCTTTCAAAATCGTTTATAACGACATCATATTTTTCAACGGGAAGTTCATTGGCTTCTTTCCAGATCCTTTTAATGCTAATGTCTTTCATCATTTTCCAGTAATCCAGTCCGCCCCGGTTGCCATAAAAAAGGCTTACACCTTTGCTTCTGTATTTTATCGGAAGATCGAAAGAAAGATTACTGTTGCTGCCACTTAAAAAAACGTCAACTGAACCGTATTGTTCCAGGTAGGGCATCAGTTCAAGGGCGCGTGCAATATGGCCGTTGCCGGTAGCCTGCACAGCATATAGTATCCGGCTTTTACGCGGTATGTGGAAGAAGTTGCGGGATTGGTTTCCGGAGAATAACATTGGATATATTTTTAAAAGTTTACCACCTTAGGTTCTTCGCCCATTGGCGGCTGCAAAAGGGAATGAATAAAGAGTCCCACCTCATCGGTAACTACATTTAGACGCGGAAGTTTTTTATCCATTTTTTCATTTACTGCAGGGAAGTTTTTTTCATCATATTGAAAGATGGTCCACTCGTTTTGTTTGTATTCAAGGCAGGTAAGGTTTTCAATCCAGTCGCCACTATTGAGGTAGGTTACCTTGCCATTTTTTGTTTCGATTACTCTTTTTTGAGGTTGGTGGATATGTCCGCAGATAACATAATCATACTTCTTTTCAATCGCTAACTCGGCAGCAGTTTGTTCGAAATCAGAGATCCAGGAAACTGCTTTTTTAACACTGTTCTTAACCTTCTTGCTAAAGCTCATTCTTTCCCTGCCGAAGATGCGCAGCCACCAGTTAATAAAGCTGTTCATCAGGATAAGCAAATCATAACCATGGCCGCCCATTTTAGCAAGCAGTTTGGCACCGCCTTTTGTTGTGGCGTCAAACACGTCGCCATGGAAAATCCACGTCATTTTGCCGTTTATTTCCATTACCAGCTTATCTGTCAACTGAAAGTTCCCGATCTGGATGTCGCTGTACCTGCGCATCATTTCATCATGGTTACCGGTAATATAAATTACCCGTGTGCCATTGCTCAGCAGGCTCATGATCTCTTTGATTACCTGCATGTGGCTAACAGGAAAATACCGTTTGCTGAATTGCCATCCGTCAATAACGTCACCATTTAGGATGAGGATCTGGGGTGAAACGCTTTTAAGGTAATTGACGATTTCTTTTGCATGGCAGCCGTACGTACCAAGGTGAAGGTCACTCATCACTACAACATCAACGGGTCTTCTTTCCATTTGTAAGAGGTTTTACAAAGTACCCTGTTTAATGTTATTTGGAGGTTACCGTAGTGTTATGCAAATATGAAATTAGCTGCCAGCTGTTAGCAATCAGCAATCAGCTATGAGCAATCAGCTGTCAGCTGCTGTTTAATGTTGATCGGGTTAATGTTTTTTGAGGAAGGTCGTGTCAATGGTATTCTTCAAACAGAAAGCCGTTAGACTTTTTTGTAAAAGTCTAACGGCTTTCCAGTTTATAAGCTTGTTTAGTTACAATGTAGGTTTCCGCGTTAAGAAAATCAGACATCTTAACATCAGATATCAGCGATCTTTCTTAGTGTTTCTTTAGCGTCGTCAAATACTCCACCAAATTCACCAGGTCCTTTTGTCCCATGCTTTGTGCAAGCCCTTCAGGCATAAGCGATCTGTCGTAAGGCTTCTGTTCAACAATTTCTGTTTTACTGTGCTTTTCTTCTGTACCGCCAATCATCTTAATAGTAATATCATCGTTTGTTTTGCTGGAGATATAACCGAGTAACTGCGTACCATTTTTTAATTTGAAAGAATAGCCTTCAAACCCAAAGCTGATACCAGCACTAGGTTCCATAATGGAAGTATATATAGCCTCTTTAGAAAGCTTGCTTCCTATTTCAGACAGCTTAGGGCCAAAATCAACGCCTTTGTTATTCACCTGGTGACAGGTTGCGCAATAGGTTGTAAACACTGTAGCGCCTGCAGTTGCATCGCCATGTAAAGCCACCAGTTCTGCCACAGGAGCAATTTTGTTTACGGGGCCTGTGGAAATATCCAGGTACTTCGCTGCTTCTTTTTTGATTTCGCCGCGATAAGCTGTTGATAATATTTTTACTGCAACCGGTTTAACATCTTCAGGCAATTTGTTTTCTTTAGCAAGCGCGAGCAAGCGGTCTTCTCCGCTCCAGCCGTGTGAGAATGATTCTATAGCGGCATTTCTCAAGTCGGCAGGATATTTTGTATCAAGTACGATGGTTTGCAAAATATCCTTGCTTTTCTTGTCTTCATAACCACCAAGCGCTTTGATGATTTTGAGCGAAATACTATCTTTTGGTTCCAAAGCCTTCTTCACCAGCGCATCACCATTGTTCGACAAAAGCACCCTTATAGCACTTGTCTGCAAGCCCTTGTTATTGCTTTGTTCAACTATTTGCAAAAGCTCATTGTTCTTGTCTTTCAGTTTGTATCGGCTAACAAGATCAACATAATCTTGCGTACCTTTCACACTATTTAAAGCGCTTGCAATGGCATTTTTAAATGCGGGCGTCATCGGAACTTTCGTTTCATCAATCAGCATCAGTACAATCGAATTGATGCGGTCCTGTTGCGGATGATGGCCCTCCAGCAATGCGCGTAATGCTTTTTCTTTTTCAGGACCGGGATGAAAATCAAATGCCCTGTAAAACTTCAGGTAATTATCGGGATTATGTTCAGGGTTGCTTACAATCTGAACAAGCAGCGGCAATGTTTGCGGCGTTCTTGCGCGCCAAACAATATCACGCCCTTCAGTTGTGTTCCAGTTATTGTTAACTGCAGTCAGCCATGCCGGAAAGTATGTATCCCATTGTTTATCCGCACCAATTCCAAGCGCTTCAAGGTACCAACGGTCTTTTCCATCATATTGTTTAGCCAGCTGCGCCCATAAAACAGGCGCTTCTGGTGACTTGTTATGCCTTAGCGCAATCGCGGCTTCCCTTCTCACTTGTGCTGATGGATCGTTAATCAGTTGTTTTACGATGCCGACAGTATCCTCTTTATTTTCCAGCGCGATGCGAAGGGCGGTAATGCGAATATTATCATCCTTATCTTTCAGCGCGTCTGTAATATAGCCAAATCCCTTACCCGGAATTTTGCCCAGCAACCATAAAGCTCTTGCCCTGAAGCGTGAATTATCTGAGCGATACATTTTCTCCAGCGCTGGAATGGCATCCGTGCCCCAACTATGTAATTTTTGCCAGGCGAGATAGCGTCTTGAAATATTAGGGCTTTGTAGTGCTTTTATTGCGTCCTCGGGATTGTCAAGATTGAATGGAGGAACTGAATACTTGCTGCCAGTAGGTGCAACCCTGAAAATTCTTCCGCGATCAAGATCAGCCACCTGGTGGCCGCCTACACCGGGGTCATACCAGTCTGCGATGAACAAAGAGCCATCAGGAGCAACACATACATCTGAAGGCCTGAACCAATTATCTCCGGTGCCTTCTACAATGTTGTTTATAGTTGCTTTATATCCTGCGCCATCCGGTTCAACTGCATAGGACCGAACGATGTTAGGCCCGGCATCTGCATGAATCATTTGGTTGCGGTATTTTTCAGGAAGCAAATTGCCTTCGTAAATAACCATGCCTGTCGGAGAACCAGCACCGGTTTGTAATAAGTTTGGTACAACGCCGGGATCATTTAAATGCCAATGGCGGTATGGAATGGAATCTTCCATATTTACGCGGCGCTGATGCCAGCCTGCGCCAGTTATTTCATCTGTGTAGCCGTAGTTGCCATATGGCATAACGTAGTTGATCCTTACACCACGATTGCCATCATCATCATTGTCAGACTGCCACATCGTGCCATAAGAATCTTCTGCCACTTCGTAGTTGTTTCTGAAATTGTTGGCGAGCACCTCAAATTCGCTACCATCAAGATTACAGCGGAAAACCATTCCCTGCCGGTAAGGTTTGCCATCGTTTCTTACAATATTCCCTTCGGGATCGCGAATCACTTTTCCTTCTTTATTTTCAATGCTATCACCTGCGTTGCCAAAGTTGAAGTAAAGTTTGCCGTCTGGACCAAAGTTGAATGCGTGAATGGCGTGGTCATGTTGTATGCCGCCGATGCCAGTGAACAATATTTCTTTTTTATCGGCCTTGCCATCACCATTCTCATCCGTAAAAACAAACACATTCGGGCTGCAGGAAACAATCACTTTGTTGCCAAGCACTGAGATGCCCAACGGTGCATTGATTTCTGTTCCCTGGTAAAAAACGGTTTGCTTGTCTGCAATGCCATCATTATTGGTATCTTCCAGTATCAGAATTCTGTCGCCTTCATTTTTTACGGGATTTTGCGGATTTAACTGATTGCGATAGTTATAGGCTTCGCAAACCCATACACGCCCTTTTTCGTCAATATCAATATTGGTTGGATTAACCAGCATTGGCTCGTGTGCGAATAAGGTTGCTTCTAATCCGTCAGCAACCTTCAATCCGCGGAGTGCATTCTCTGGTAAATGGCGCTCAGCCTCCGTTAATGGCTTTGAAGGTTCTTCTTTTTTGTCGGAAGGCCCGGTGCACGCTCCCAGCAAAACGGACATAACGACCGGGACAGGCGCAAAACGGCTGATTAATGATCTCATAAGCATTAGCATTGTTGCAATCGGTTACATTTTGAGTAATAAATCTACATAAAATGTTGACCGCGCAAATATTTTTTATTTGCTGATTTCTGATTTTTGGATGGTGATTTTAATAATCAGCCTGCAATTCTAATTGTCAATTTTCAATTGTCAACTGTCAATTTTCTTAAGGCTGACAGCTGATAGCTAAACCGGATATTTCCAATCACCTCTATAATCTCTCATCAACAGCTTATTTGCTTCAGGATCGTTGATGATGATTTGCTTGTCTGCATCCCAATTAATACTTCTTCCCAACTTATAACTCAGCATCCCTAACAAACTCACGGAAGTTGATCTGTGCCCGATTTCAATATCGCAAACAGGCCTGCGTTTATTGGCAATTGAATCAAGGAAATTGGCCCAAAGCTCCTGGATGTTGTTTTGATCTTTTGTATGAAGCACAGGGTCCTGGTGAATGGTTGGTTTGTTTTTATCTGAAGGGTAGAAGGTCCAACCGTCTGTCCAGCCCATGTGGAAAGTGCCTTCCGTGCCATAAAAGTAACAACCCACGTTTGCTTTTTCAGCTTCATTGCCGGCGTACAAACGATGCTCCCATGTTGCGATAAAACTTTCGTATTGGTATTCTACCACCTGTGTATCTGGTGCGTCAGTAGTATCCTGCTTTATATAGCGTCCACCATAAGATGAAATTTTCTTCGGTGCTTTTTCTTCTGTCCACCATAAAATCTGGTCCATCCAGTGAATGCCCCAATCGCCCAGCTGGCCATTGGCATAATCTAAAAACAGGCGAAAGCCTTTTGGATGGATTGCTTTGTTGTATGGCCTGTAAGGCGCTGGCCCGCACCACATATCCCAATCCAGTCCTTTCGGTGTTTCAGAGTCGGGAACTTTTTGTCCGGGCCCTCCGGGATAATGTACAAATGCGCGCACCATACCAATCTTTCCCGCCTTTCCTGATTTCAAAAAATCCATACCAGAGATGTTGTGTGGAGAAACGCGCCTGTGTGTTCCTACCTGCACAATGCGGTCAGCATCACGCGCTGCCTTAACCATAGCAATACCTTCTTTAATAGTATGGCTAATGGGTTTTTCAACATATACATGCGCGCCATTTTTTACCGCTTCTATCATGATCAGCGGATGCCAGTGATCCGGCGTTGCTACAATAACTATCTGAGGCTTTTCTTTATGAATTAATTCCCTGAAATCTTTATAAAGTTTTGGCGTGTCGCTAGTCAGTTTGCTTACTTCTGCTGCCGCTGGCTGCAGCTGGTTGTCATCAACGTCACACATGGCAACAACTTTGGATTGCCCTGCAGCAATGGCTTCACGCAAAATATTCATTCCCCACCATCCTGTTCCGATCAATGCTGTTGTGTATTTTGACTGGTATGCGCCAAAGGTTTGCGCAAAAGGAACCGCCGAATAAATAAGCCCGGCAGAGGTATTCTTAATAAAAGTTCTGCGATGCATAACGATTTTGGTTTTGGCAATGTTAGAAATGGATTTGTAATATACATTTTTTGTGGATATAAAAAGTCATTATTACAATTGACAATTGATAACGCCTTGACAGGGATAGACTTTCCTTCATTGTCAATTTTCCATTTTCAATTGTCAATTAATTGACGCTTTTCCGCAATTAAACCTGTTGCCACACGTTAAGTCAAAAACCAAATTTTCTCAATGGTGCTAACCACACAAATAAAAAATCAACACCTGTTGTGGCGTGCCGGCTTTGGTATCGCAGCCAATGACATCAGTCGGTTATCCAAAATATCTCCCACTGACCTATATCAGATCATTGAAAAAAAGTCACAATCAAAGCCGGTATATTTTGATGTTGCAGATAGTTCTCTGAAAGGATTGTTCACGGGAATTGGTAACGCGGTTCAGTTGGAAAACCAAATGAAAGAGATGTCTAAAGAGCAAAAGAAGCAGGTGCGCGTTCAAAGCCGTGAGGACATCAAAAGCCTCAATCTTACCTGGCTTCATGAGATGGTGAACAGTGATGCACAGCTGAGAGAAAAAATGGCCTTATTCTGGCACGGACATTTTGCGTGCATCAATTTAAATATTTTCTATCAGCAACAATTGTTGAATGAAATAAGAAGCAATGCGCTGGGCGACTTTGGAAGCCTCTTGCGTGGCGTAAGCAAAAGTGCTGCGATGCTTTCATTTCTGAACAATCAACAAAATAAAAAGCAACATCCCAATGAAAATTTTGCGCGCGAAGTAATGGAGTTGTTTACGCTTGGCAGAGGAAACTATACTGAACAGGATGTAAAAGAAGCTGCGCGGGCTTTTACCGGATGGGGATTTAAGATGAATGGCGAATTTGTTTTTCGCAGGATGTTTCATGACGATGGTGTAAAAACAGTATTAGGCAACACTGGGAATTTTGATGGTGATGATATTATTGACATCTTGCTACGGCAACCACAAACTGCTTTGTTTATCACACGCAAAGCCTATCGTTTTTTTGTAAATGACGTTCCGGATGAGGAGAGAATAAAACGCCTCGCAGAACATTTTTACAGGAGCAATTATAACATTAGCAGCCTGATGAAAAATATTTTTACCGCTGATTGGTTTTATGACGAAAAGAATATTGGTTCACACATTAAATCTCCTGTTGAATTAATTGCTGGAATGAGACGGACGTTGCCGATGCAATTTCAAAATGAATCAATGCAATTACTCTTGCAACGCGTACTCGGCCAATTATTATTTTATCCGCCGAATGTTGCAGGTTGGCCTGGTGGTACAAACTGGATAGACAGTTCTTCACTTATGTTGCGGCTGAGCCTTGCGAGGCTTATTAAAGAAGATGAAGCATTTAATATAAAACCCAAAACGGATGACGATCAACAAATGGGCATGCAGGAAAATTATTCATCCATGAAGGCTGCAGCGCCATCTTCGGTAGATAATAACGCGGCAAAGGCGGGCCTTCGTATTAATGCGGATATAGACTGGCAACAATACATGAAACAGTTTGATGGAGTAAGCAAGGAATACCTTTATGATGTGATGGAATCTGTGCTGTTGCAAACACCACCTTCATCATTGAATGAAAATGTAGTTCAGAATATTGTTAACAAAAATTCACGTGAAAGCTACATTCAAACAACTACGATAGCCCTTATGAGTACACCCGAATATCAACTGTGTTAAATGCTTGCAACATGTTAATTAAAAGAAGAAATTTTTTACAAATAAGTTCGCTGGCAACAACAGCTTTCATGATGCCAAAGTTTCTGAAGGCTTTTGAGAACAGGCAGTTTAGCCCGGTGCCTGCAGGAAATAAAGTTATTGTTGTAATTCAGTTAAGCGGTGGCAATGATGGATTGAATACAGTTATCCCTATAGGTAATGATATTTATTATCGTGAAAGGCCGCGGTTAGGAATAAACAAAAACAGGTCATTAATACTAAATGACACAGCGGCTTTGCACGGCGCTTTGACTGGATTTAAAGATTTATATGCTGATGGCAGCCTGGGGATTTTAAATAACGTAGGATATCCAACACCTGACAGAAGCCATTTTCGCAGTATGGATATATGGCAGACGGCAAGTGCTTCCAATAAATATCTGCAGAGCGGTTGGTTGGGGAGGTATCTCGATGAACGTTGTAGCAACTGTTCAGCGCCTACACAAATACTCGAAATTGACGATGTGTTGAGCCTTGCATTGAAAGGCACTAACAATAAGGGTTTGGCGTTTAAAGATCCGCGACGTTTATATAATACCAGCCACCAAAAATATTTCAAGGAGTTGGCCGACGCTCATCATGCAGCGCAGCATGAACAGCCTGTTGATTACTTATACAAGGTAATGAGTGAGACATTGAGCAGCGCGGACTATATTTTTGAACAAAGTAAAAAGAATGTTTCTTCTATAACTTATCCTGCGACAGAGATAGGAAAGAATTTGAAGACTGTTGCATCGCTTATTCTTTCAGATATAAATACAAGCGTATACTATGTTAGCCTGGGCAGTTTTGATACCCATGTAGCCCAGGAAATGCAACAGCAAAGATTGTTTGCCGAGCTCAATGGAGCAGTGTCTGCGTTTGTAAAGGATATGAAGAGCAACAACCGTTTTCAGGATGTGTTGCTATTTACTTTCAGCGAGTTTGGCAGAAGGGTATCGCAAAATGCAAGTGGCGGAACAGATCACGGAACGGCTAATAATATGTTTTTCATCAGCGGAGGATTAAAGCAAAAAGGATTGTTGAATGCTATGCCCGATTTACACGATCTTGATGAAGGTGATTTGAAGTATAAGGTTGATTTTAAAGAAGTGTATGCAACGGTTTTAAATAAGTGGTTGGCGGCAGATGATAAGGCTGTGTTGAATGGAAGCTTCAGACATTTAGATTTTATATAATTGACAATTGAAAATTGACAGTTGAAAATGAGGGCGATCTTTTTGTGTCCTCGCCTTTATAACATAAACAAATTTCACTGAGGTTCACGAAGAAGCACTGATGGTCACTAGAATTTTCTTGTGTGAAGATTTGTTTCTTCTTCTGTCGTTCCATGGTCTAACGCACAAAAAAAAGCCTAAAACTAATTTCTGCTCTTTATATGCATCGTCAGTTTTAGGCTTTTCGCTTTAGGCTTTAAGCTTATTCCAGTTCTATTTCATTTTTCTTTATCGCTATTCTATACAACACGATACCCATCACTGCGAAGAATGCAACGCCTAGTAACATATAGCCTGTGTCAGATAACAATCCAACCAATCCATGTTCTGCACTCCATTTAGCCAGCACTTCATTCACATTATCGCTTGCTGATAAAAATGCCACTATCACGCCTGCAATAGCGCCACCAGCAACAAGGCCGGTTGCAAACAAATTGCCCTTTCCGAGATCTTCTTCTTCCGGATGCACTTCCTCACCTTTTTTCTTCTTTCTCCAATCAACAAGGCCGCGGATTGCTCCACCAACAAATATGGGCAATGTAGTGCTTAGTGGCAGGTATACACCTACCGCAAAGCTTAATGCTTTAATGCCGCATAGTTCCATCACAATGGCAATAGCAACGCCAACTAAAACAAATTGCCAGTCAAGGTTGAAAGAAAGGATTCCCTTAATCAATGTAGCCATTAATGTTCCCTGGGGTGCAGGATATTTATCTGTTCCAATCGCGTGCTGGATGCCCTGGGCAAGCATTTCGCGCGAAGGTGTGTCGAGGATTTTTACCGTCGCACCAATTGCCAGTGAAGAAACAATCGCGCCGACAAACAATGCCAATTGCTGATAACGCGGCGTTGCGCCGACGATATAACCTGTTTTTAAATCCTGTGATGTTGCTCCCGCGTTAGCCGCAGCAATACAAATAATACCGCCAACTACAAGTGCCATCGGTTCGAATACTTTGCCGGTCCAGCCAACTGCAATAAATACCAAACAAGTGCCCATAATAGTAGCAATAGTCATCCCGCTGATAGGATTATTGGAACTTCCGATCAACCCGACAATTCGCGAAGAAACTGTAACGAAGAATGCGCCGAAAATAATCACCAATACACCCAATATCAACTTGCTAATGATGGTATCGCCCGGCACCTGTGGAAGAACGGTCATCAATATAATGAGTATGGCACTACCAATACCTACAACGCGAATATCAAGGTCCCTATCGGTTCTTTTCACAACAGCATTGGCGTCATTCTTTTCCTTTAAAGAGCTAATGCTTCCTCTAAAAGAAGAGATAATGGTAGGCAAGGTTTTAAATAACGTAATAAATCCACCGGCAGCAACAGCGCCTGCGCCAATTTGCCTTACATAAGCACGGTATAACGCTACTGACCAATCAGCAAACTGATGTGTTGCCGGATCCCAGTTTCCCGGCCCGCCGCCTGTTGTAAGGTTTGCGAGATAGCCCAGTTTAACTAACTGCGCAGCCACAACATCGCCGGGGACAACTGATGCGAGTAACGGAATAAATACAAACCAGCTTAATACGCCGCCGGCAACAAGCACACCTGAGATCTTCGGGCCAATGATGTAACCAACGCCCATATATTCCGGCGTTATCTCGCTGCTTAAAGTTGCGGAAGGAAAATATTTATTGGTTTGATGCGTAACAAATCTTGGCAATTCAGAAATTACATGAAATATCTTCTGCAACAACGCATATACAAATGCAAAGCCCAGACCCATGAAAGCTGTTTTCGCAAAGTCGCCGCCTTTTTCACCGGCCTTCAGTACAGAAGCGCAAGCAGTTCCTTCGGGATAAGGTAATGTACCGTGTTCTTTTACAATCAGTGACCGGCGCAATGGTATCATCATTAATGTACCGAGTATACCACCGAAGATTGCCAGCGTTAATATCGTTATATAATTAAAGAAGGACGCACTGCTGGGCTCTGTCAAAAATAAAAAGCCCGGAAGCGTAAATACAACCCCGGCTGCAATGCTTTCACCTGCGGAACCGGTAGTTTGAATAATGTTATTTTCGAGAATGGTGGTTTTTAAAAATTTTCTGCCAAGCGTTATTGCAATAACTGCGATAGGAATGGAGGCGCTTACTGTTAAACCCGCTTTCAACGCAAGATATACGGTGGCGGCGCCGAAAATAATACCAAATATTCCACCCATTACGATGGCTTTAATGGTAAACTCTTTTACCTGGGCTTCAGGCGCGACAAAGGGGTGAAATTCTTTTTCGTTAGACATTGCAATTGTTTTACGTGACTACAAAATAGCAATTAATCGCTGATTTCCGATTTGAAGATCGCTGATTTATGATTGGGACGATATCTGATGTGGTTATCTCTGATGTCTGATTTATTCATGTCTGATTTACGATGAATGTTCAGTTTTGCTTATTAAAATGTGAGCAGCTCCTCTATCAAAATGTTTGATATTAGTGAAGCTGCTCACATCAAAGCAAATCAGACATGAATAAATCAGACATCAGCGATTGTTAATCAGCGTGCTGGCGCTGGAACAAATCAGCCATCAACACATCTGCCATCAGCCATTGGCTTTCTACTTCATCATTCGTTGTAATTTCCTTGTAAGGAAAAACAAGATGATAGAAGCTACTCCTGCCATAAATACAAACAGCATGAAGAAATCGTACAGATTGTTGATGTGGTATCCAGCGAAAGATTTGAATTCGTATGGAATATCCAATGATTTTAATTGTGTAATCTGATCGGCAGAAGGAACAACTTTTTTAGAAAGAATATCTTCAAGGTTGATGCCCGCTTTTTGTGCTTTTTGAATTTCAGCTATCCCCGGAGGATATAAAGCACTCAATACACCAGCCAGTTTGTTACCGAAGGCGTTTGCTGTAAACCAGATAGCCATCAACAATGAAGAGAATTTCAATGGAGACAATTTATTTACGAGAGACATGCCGATAGGCGACAAGCACAATTCTCCGCATGTGTGTAATGCATACATACCCGTTAACCAGATCATGCTTACTTTAACACCTGCATGTATATTGTTCACGCCGGTTGCAATCCAGAAATAGCCAAGCGCCAACAACAGCAGGCCCCAGGCCATTTTTGTGGGAGAGGCAGGTTCACGCTTGCCAAACTTGGTCCACATCCATGCAAATAATGGCGCAAATAACACGATGAACGCAGAATTCAACGATTGGAACCAGCTGGCAGGCACCACATCTTTTTCAACATAAGACTGGCCGGTTTGTAAAATATAAATATTGGCATATACTGTTGCTGCAGCAAGTATCAGTAACAATCCATATACTGTTACACGCAAGTTCTTATTGAAATCCGACGCTAAATTTTTTCCTGTTTTTTTGTAGAGCTTAAATACGTAGAAAAGGAGCAATGCTGACAATGTGTGGACAAGCCATGTAGGCACTTTCAAACCCAGTTGGCGGTCTGTTTGTTCTTCAGCAAAAAATGTAAGCGAAGCACCGGCCTGCTCAAAGGCGCCCCAGAAGAAGATCACAAAAAAGCACACCGTAAATATTACCGCCACATGGTTCTTTTCTTTTGGTGAAAGCGATTTATCCATGAAGATAATTGCCGGTATACCTACAATACATGCAATTAATAAGTAGAATAAATAGCTTACCACTTTTGCATCGATATAAAACAATCCGATCATAACAGCGGAGATCACTGCCATGCCGATAATAGCAAGCACGGGCGAAAGCATGTATTTGGGAACGTTAGCCGGAACCTGGCCCAAGGGTTTGCCCTCGGGAGTAACAACATATTTGTGCTGAAACAATTTCTGTACAATAACACTAAGTACCATCCCGATGCCGGCAATTAAAAACGCCCATTTAAAATCTGCTGGGTTTCCGGTATCACCAAACAATCCGCATACAAAAGGCCCTATCGCACCGCCGGTGTTAATGCCCATATAGAAAATGGTGTACGCTGCATCTTTTCTTGTATCAGTAGAAGGATATAACTGGCCAACCAGCGAAGAAATGTTTGGTTTAAAAAATCCATTACCGGTGATCATCATTCCTAAACCAGAGAAGAATAATAATTGTGAAACCCCAGGCGCGCTATTATATAGTGATCCGCAGAAGAACAACAATAACTCGCCAATTGCCATTACAATACCGCCGGCAATGATGGAGCGTTTGTTACCCCAGTAACGGTCGGCAATGTAGCCACCGAGCAACGGTGTCAGGTAAATAAGGCTTATGTAACTTCCATATAAGTTAGAGGCAAAAACTTTATCGAACAATAAAGCCTTTGTCATAAACAAAATAAGGATGGCCCTCATTCCGTAGAAATTGAACCGTTCCCACATTTCTGTGGCGAAGAGAATATACAATCCTTTTGGATGGCTTTTTTTGGCTGCAATCGGCTGTTCCGATACTTCAACACTTTCCTGCATAGAGTAGAATTTTCTTATGGTTTTTTGACGTTGCGCCGTTTGGGGGCGGCGTAAAATACAGAGAAATTTATATTAAGATCGAAAAAAATGAGAAAGATGCAACATTGGCTGGCTGTTTTACGTTTAAACATGCAATTTGCTGCAAGGTATCAGCTGTCAGGTATCAGGTTTGAGCAGGGTACAAAAATGGAATCGCTTTTTTAAACTAAACTGTGGAAATTAAAATAATGTTCTGGAACAGTCGAAACAAGCTGATAGCTGACAGCTGACAGCTGCAGCTCCAAAACTTCTTTACAATATTCGCGCTCAACTATTTACTTTCGTTCAATTTTTAAAAATCAGCTATGAATATTCTTCTTTTAGGTTCGGGTGGGCGAGAGCACGCGCTTGCGTGGAAATTAAGCCAGGATAAACTTTGTTCTTCTTTGTTTATTGCTCCGGGTAATGCCGGCACTTCGGCTTTTGGAACCAATGTATCTATTGGCGTAAATGATTTTGAAAGCCAAAAGAAATTCTGCAAAGAGAATAATATTCAAATGCTGGTAGTTGGGCCCGAAGAGCCACTGGTTAAAGGGGTTTACGACTTTTTTGTGGGAGAGGATATTATGGTGGTTGGGCCATCTCAGTTCGGCGCACAGCTGGAAGGCAGCAAGGCCTTTTCCAAAAAATTCATGCAAAGGCACAACATTCCTACTGCTGGTTATGCAGAGTTTACAGATGAAAACTTTGAGGAAGGAAAGAAATATATCGCGGCGCATAGCCTGCCAATTGTGTTGAAAGCCGATGGGCTCGCCGCAGGTAAAGGCGTGGTAATCAGCAATACACACGAAGAAGCATTGGCCGTTTTTGAGGAGATGATCGTGAACCGCCAGTTTGGGGACGCGTCTTCTAAAGTGGTTATCGAGCAGTTTTTAAGTGGTATTGAAATAAGCGTTTTTGTAGTGACCGACGGAACTGATTATAAGATTATCGGCCACGCAAAAGATTATAAACGTATTGGTGAAGGCGATACCGGCCTGAACACCGGCGGCATGGGTTGCGTTAGCCCTGTTCCTTTTGCCGATGAAGCGTTTATGCAAAAAATTGAAGAAACCATCATTAAGCCTACTATCAATGGATTTTCGAAAGAAAACATTGTATATAAAGGGTTTGTGTTCTTCGGCCTTATAAAAGTGGGAGATGAACCTTTTGTGATAGAGTATAACTGCCGCATGGGCGATCCGGAGACGGAAGTGGTGCTGCCAAGGCTAAAAAATAGCCTGGTAGAGCTTTTTACCTCATTGCATAACAATACGTTAAAAAATATTTCAATTGATTTTGATAGCCGCGCTTGTTGTACCGTTGTAGCAGTAAGTGGCGGATATCCTGGTGATTATGAGAAGAATAAAGTAATAACCGGCTTGGATGAATCGTTTGATAAGGATACCATTGTTTTTCATGCAGGAACAAAAGAGGCGGAAAACGGAGTGGTTACAAACGGCGGAAGAGTGCTGGCAGTAAGTTCTTACGGCGAAAATATTAAGGAAGCTGTAGAGCGTTCTGAAGAAGCGCTGAAGAAAATTAATTTTGAAGGAATCTATTACAGAAAGGATATTGGTTTTGAATTTGAATAAACCACGTTATACCTGGATGAAGAAACTTTTTTTATACATTCTTTTTTTTATGATTGCAGCGTCGGATGCAGCCCTGGCCCAGGATGCTGCAGCCGATGCAGCCCGCAACCTTGAAAAAGCTAAGGCTGAAATGAAGCGCAACCGCATGGACCTGTCGCCCGACTACACTCAGGCGGTGGATTTGTTGCAAAAAGTGGTTACCGTAGATTCAACCAGAGCAGAAGCCTGGTATTATTACGGTTACGCACTTGACAGGCTTAATTCCTTCGACGGAGAAACGATGCTGGATGTGGATCTCCATCAAACGATGAAGGCCAGCGAAGCTTTCCAAAAAGCTATTGCACTTAGCGACAGTGATACTTATAAAGGAGAAATCCTGCTTCTTGACCCTCATACTAAAATCCTTACTGCATGGGGCTCACAAGCGTACAGATATTTTTACGAAGATAAAAGAGACTCTGCCGAATGGTGCCTGCGCCAGGCTTTTCAACGCGGTGGCGTAAACAGGACAGTGCTTGATTATTTCCGTCAGGTGGTGGATGAATGTTCGGCTGGCGCTTACCTGTTTACAAATGGTGATATGTACCTTTATTACCTGCTATATCTCCAGGTAATTGAAAGATACCGTGTAGATGTTCGTTTTATTGACCTTAACTTATTGAATACCAGGTGGTATCCGGCGTGGCTGCAGACAAAAGGTGTGCTAAACGTCTCCTATTCTGCAGATGATCTGGCTAAAGTAGAAGTGGAAAAGTGGACAACAAGAAGCGTCACCATCAATAACAAAAATGATAAATATGGTGATTCTCTTATCACCTGGCAGTTAAAACCAACATACGCCAATAAATTTATCCTTCGTTCAGATAAAATAGTCCTCAATCTTTTACAACAAAATTCATTTGAAAAGGAAGTATTCTTTGCCGGTGACGTTCCGCCGAATATGAGCCTTTTTCTGGATACATATTTACAGTCCCGCGGGCTCACTTCTAAAATGGTCACCCATCCCAAAGGTGATAATACCTTCGAACTGGAACTAAGGTTGCAAAAGCTGCAACATATTTCTTCCGAGTCGAGGTCTTACCTCAACAACCGCGATAACATTCAATTGCTTAATAACTACCGTTTTGCGTACGGAACAGCCGCTGTAATTGCTTCGCAAAATAACCATCCCGAAAAAGCGTTAGAGTTTCTTGAATCAGCAGATAGAAAATATCCCGAGGATGTTTTGCCATATTTCGCACAGGAAACAAAAGACTATTTTCAGCAGCTAAAAAACAAAGCTGCTAAGGGTGAAAAGCTGGAGTAATACTTTTTATCACCAAAAGCTGAATTAGTTTGTAGAATTTGGGTTTTTGGTACAGTATTTTCTAATAGGCGGAAAGAAAATTTACACATTTTATGTGATTGAATGTTAATTCAAAGGAAAGGCTGAAACTAAAAATTTCTGCTTTTTGTTTATTCGGGTTATTTCTATGAATTTTGCAGGCATTCTATAACAATACAAGGAACACAATTCATATAATGGGACTTTTTAATTTTTTTACACAGGAAATTGCAATGGATCTGGGTACTGCAAATACCCTTATTATACATAACGACGAAATTGTGGTGAATGAGCCTTCAATAGTGGCACTGAACCGTAACAACCCTAAGGAAGTTTTGGCGGTAGGTAAACGCGCGTTGCTGATGCACGAAAAGACGCACGAAAGCATTCGCACCGTTAGGCCATTGAAAGATGGAGTGATCGCCGACTTTAACGCGGCTGAACTGATGATCCGTGAGATGATCAAAATGATCTATTCTAAAAAACCATTGTTCCCACCAAGCTGGAGAATGATGATCTGCATACCTTCCAGCATTACCGAGGTAGAAAAACGTGCGGTTAGGGATAGTGCTGAACAGGCAGGTGCTAAAGAAGTGTACCTTATTCACGAACCAATGGCTGCTGCGTTGGGTATTGGTATCGACGTAGAAGAGCCTGTTGGTAACATGATCATCGATATTGGAGGTGGTACCACTGGTATTACCGTTATTGCGTTGGCTGGCATTGTGTGCGATCAGAGCATCCGTATTGCGGGTGATGAATTTACCGCAGATATTATGGAGGCCCTGCGCCGTTACCACAGCTTGCTGATTGGTGAAAGGACTGCCGAGCAAATCAAGATCCAGATTGGCGCTGCGATGAAAGACCTTGAAACACCTCCGGATGATATACCTGTTAACGGCCGTGACCTTGTTACCGGTATTCCAAAACAAATTATGGTAAGCTACCAGGAAATTGCTGAAGCACTGGATAAAAGCATCTTCAAAATTGAAGAAGCTATTTTGAAAGCGTTGGAAACTACTCCTCCTGAGTTGGCTGCGGATATCTATCGCAGAGGCCTGTACCTGACTGGTGGCGGTGCTTTACTTCGCGGATTAGACAAGCGTTTGAGCCAAAAAATTAAATTACCTGTACATATCGCAGATGATCCGTTGAAGAGTGTGGTACGTGGTACAGGGATCTCTTTAAAAAATTACCAGCGCTATCCGTTTGTAATGCGATAGTCCGGTAAACTTGATGAAAGTCTGCTATCCGGTGTTCCGTTCTGCGGTTTCCTGGTATCGGATCATGAACTATAGAACTGCATGCGTAACATCATTCTCTTCATAAGGCGTTTTTTTACCTTTTTCATGTTCCTCGTTTTGCAAGGGCTAAGTATTGGCATACTTGTAAAATATAATAAAACGCATGAGGCTGTTTTTGCAAATGTTGCCGGTGAGCTTACCGGAAAAATGGGCAAGCAGTACAATAATGTAGAATATTATTTCAGGCTGAAAGAAACGAATAAGCAACTTGAAGCTGAAAATGCAAGGCTTCGCAACGAACTGCTGAGCAGTTTTGAAGGGCCGGACACTGTAAGACAAAAGAAGCTTGATTCATTATTGGTGGATTCTGTATACAAAACCCGTGTGTTTACTTACCTGCCCGCTAAAGTGGTGAATAACTCTGTGAATGAGGAAAACAACTACATCACACTGTACAGGGGAAGAAAGCAGGGCATTCATACTGATATGGCCGTTGTAGGGCCTGATGGCGTTGTGGGAAGGGTTATTATGGTGAGCGACAATTACTGTAGAGTAATGAGTATGCTCAACCATAAATCGAGCATCAGCGCCATGTTGAAAAAAGGCGCTTATAACAATGGTATTGTGGATTGGGATGGAAAAGATGCATCGTTTGTAATTCTTAAGAACATACCGAAAACAGCAAAAATTCAAAAAGGCGATTCGGTGCTTACGAGCAACTTATCTGGCATATTCCCGCCTAACCTGATGATAGGCCAGGTGGAAGATTTTACAATAGAGCCATCTGCCAGCACCTACACCGTAAGGGTTAAGACAGCAACAAACTTTTACACGATGCAGTATGCATACATTATTGATAATGCAAACTGGAACGAGCAAAAACAACTGGATGCACAAACACCTAAGAACTAATGAGCACTTTACTTAAAAATATTATCCGCTTTGTGTTGTTCATCCTGGTACAGGCTTTTGTACTTGATAAGGTACCGCCATTACATCAGTATGTAAAGCCATATTTGTATTTCCTGTTTGTGTTGTGGCTGCCGTTTAATATGTCTCGCATAAGCCTGATGATCGTTGCATTTATTTTTGGCCTGTGCATGGATTATTTTACAGGAACGCCGGGCATACATGCAGCTCCCTGTGTATTGATTGCATACGTAAGGCCTTTCTTATTAAATGTATTATTGCCTCAGGAAAAAACTGAGTTCTCCTATATTGAGCCAAGTATTAAAAGCCTTGGCTGGGCACCATATAGTGTATATGTGCTAATCCTTACTTTCCTTCACAACCTTTATTTTGTATTGCTTGAATGGTTGCAGTTTAATGATTTCATTTTCTTCTTCAGTAAAGTAATTGCAACTACCGCAGTAAGCATGTTACTGATTTACGTAACCGAATTATTGTTCCAGCGCAAAGCAAAATTCAGAACGAACGCAGCGTAATCAATTGATAATTGAAAGTTGACAATTGACAATGGAAATGAGCGGATGTGAAGATGCACGAATGTGCAAGTGAGGCAACCTTCTCTGTGCAAATCTGTGTGTTCTCAGTGCGACTCTGTGTAATGTATTTTTTGTTATACAGCGAAGAGTCAAAAGTAGACACAGAGTTTTACAGAGATTTTCTTCGCATGGATCATTTTCAATCGTCAATTATCAACTGTCAATTCGTAAATGAGATTTTGCCTCCCAATATGCCACCTAACCCAAGGCGAACTGCAACCTGTCCGCTTGTGCCGTTGAGATAAGCGCCGACAACATCTACACGAATCAGCTTAAATATATTTTCAATCCCACCGAATACCTCCACATAGTTATTGTTGCTGTTTACATAAAATGCATTGCTGCCTGCTACAAGATTCCAGTTGAGTTTTTTGAACAGGGGTATTTTGTTGGTGATGGCCCCGTTAAAATGATGTTCAATATGTGCGGCTGTATAAAATGATGCAGTAGTACTATTGGCATAGTACGGTGCTAGCTGAAAACTGTTGAGGTATTGACTGGCAAGCACAATCTGGTTACCATTAAAGTGCCTGTAATCCTGAATGTAAACACTCTTTGTGTTGAGGAAACCGCCGATATTTACGCGATAGTTAAACTGTCCCCAAAGATTGAGTTTGAGTTCTTGCCTGGCAGAGAGCGACCATTTATCAAAGTTTACATCGCTTCCCAATATGCCTTCAATCCCCTTTTGATAGTTCAATGTAAAGGTTGGATATTTTGAACCGACAAGCATTCTCATGTTCGGAAATTCAATGAATTTTTGTCCGGGTTGATACTCCACAAACGCGCTCGCAATCACCGCCTGATGGCGTGGGAATTGTGATGAGATCTTTTCATATGGATAGTTCGGCGTAAACTTTTGTGAGTCATATTTAATGATGGAAAAATCCGTTGTGTTTTCAATAGGAATTCTGTCTTCATACAACAGATTCAGTCCATACTTCAAGCCATTGTTATTTGTGTGGATCCAGTTAAATTCTGTGAAGTAATTTTCATAAATCTTCATGTAGTTGTGATTGAAGAAAAGCGTCACTATACTGTTGAAGAGTGGCGATATAGGATTATCCTTATTAAACTGGTTTATTCTTTTGCCGCCGCTTAGCGAAAAGCGGTTGTGTGAATTGTTGTCAAAGCCAAATTCGTTAAACTCATATTTGCCAGATGTGTCTTTGTTGAATGTTTTGTTGTTCCATTCAAACGTTCCCCATGCGTTTAAGTGCCCGTTGCTAAACCCATACCGCACATGTGGTGTAAAGCTAAGCTCACCGTTTGCTGCAGGATATGCCCGTTTGATTGTGGCTTCTGCATTCATAGCAAGGCCTTCCACAGTATTATATTGTATTTGTTTGAGTAACGGCTTCCAATAAAAAGTCGTCCATTTTTCGGGATTGTAATTGCCACGTTTTACACCGCTCCACAAAATATTCATTACGGTGACATTACCTTGTTTCGCTCGAAGCGAATCAATAAATCTTTTTGAATAGCCTGAATCCTTTTTCGCCTTGTACACACTGTCTTTAACTTTAAAATCTTTGGCTTCTTCGGGTTGTAAAGGAACAGGGCGAATAGAGTCCCAATAAGCCAGCGTTTTTCTATTCACTGCTGTATCATACTTTACAATTACATTGTTGAAGTAGTTTTTTGGAAACTTTGGTTTGAGGTCATAATCGTTATAGATGTTTACCAGGTTGCCGATAGCGTTAATGCCGAACAGGTTAAAAGTAAAATAAGTTACCTGGTCTTTAACGCGCCAGACTTTAGATGTGATGGGTTGATGGATCTGACGGATATGCATTGTGTCCAGCATCTGCAATTGCGATTGCTTTGTGAGCTGAAGATCAAGACTAAAAATGCGCCAATCGCCTTCCGTTATTTCGATCGTTCCTGAGAAGAGCGGTTCGTAATTTCTTTTAGGTATAACTTTAATCCGGTTGACCTCTTTCCCATCTTCAAAAAACGATCCAAGGAATTTATAGTTGTAGAAGGAGAGTGCGTCATTTGCTATCGGAGAAACGAAACCGCGCGGTGCGATAATGTCGCTCATTACTTCCACATTATTGTCATAGAAGTTGATAAAAGTTGGAAAATTAAAGCCGTAACCACCAGAGCCGCTTTCCCTGCCTGACAACACTTCCATCTTAAGCTTTTCAGGTTTTTTGTAAGCAATCTTCGTTACAGATTCAGTCAGCGCGATGATACCTCGCCCAAGTGAGTCAACACCCATTTCCTTCAGGTCCGTGCTGTCAATCTTCTGGCCAAAGATGCGTTTGGGCAAGCCACGCGTTTTGATCATCATTTTTATATAAGCCTGGCAGGTAAAAGAATCCAAAGGCGTGCGATATTCTTCCCTTTTCTTTATCGCATTGCGGATAATCTCATATGCCGGATCTTTTCCGCCTGATTTAACAACAACTTCATTAAGTGTAAATGTTTGCGGCTCTAATTTGAAGTCCAGTTTTTCCGCGTCATTGCTGATATGAATCTTTTTATCCTGTTTTTTATAGCCGATGTACTGAACGCTGATTGTATAATTGCCGGAAGAGAGGTCTAGTAAATAAGCTCCTGATTCATTTGTCGTCGTTCCCTTGCCAGTTTCTTTTACGGTGATGGATGCATACGCCAGTGGTTTACCGGTTTCATTGTATACGATGCCCGTTAATTTTGTTGCATAACAGTTTGCGAGGACACAGATCAATAGTATTGTAAGCAGTATATGTCTGTTCATATAAGGTCGAGGTTCAATGCAGCACTAACTGCAAAGTTGTAAGGAATGCATTACCGAAAGACCCTTAAAAATAGTGTGAATATGCGGAATGTGTGGATGTGCAAATGTGAAAATGATGCGAATGTATGAAAGGGCAAATGTGCGAATGTGCAAATATGCAAATGAGAAAATGTGCGAATATGCGAATGAGTGAATATGCAAATGTGCGGGTAAAATCATATCAAGATATCCTTATATCAGACATCCGCGATAATCATTTGCACATTTGCATATTTACTCATTTTCCCATTTATCTTAGTTCTTCCGTTTTTACTCTCGAAGGTGTATCCTTACCGCTAACAATGCTTGTAGAACTTAAGGCAATAGCCTTGATTATTTCAGCCATATTGTTCATATCCAGCGTACCAATTTCATCACTTGGTTTGTGATAGTTGGGCTCATTATCCATTTTGGATGTAGAGATGGTATGTGCCGGAACACCGAGCCTTGCAAGTGTTGCGTTATCTGAACGATAGAATAGTTGTTCTGAAGTATAAGGGTCAGGATAGAATGTGAAAGAAGAACCCTTTAAGTTTTTGGCAAGAATATCTCCCATATCAGTTTTTTCGTATCCTGTTATGTAAGCCGAATTTTTACCCCATTTACTTTCTGTTCCGATCATTTCAATATTGAACATGGCCATCACTTTTTCAGGAGCCAGTTGCCTTGAAAAATATTGAGAGCCAAAGCCACCGATTTCTTCGGCAGTGAAAGCGACAAAAATGATAGAGCGTTCATTGTTTTTTAACGCTTTAAAATATTTGGCCAACATAATAACAGCAGTTGTTCCAGCCGCGTCGTCATTCGCTCCATTATAAATTGAATCGCCGTTAACTGGTTCACCAATGCCCAGGTGGTCATAATGTCCGGAGAAAACCACAAACTCATCTTTCTTTGACTTACCAGGCAGTACGCCAACAACGTTATTCAAATCAGACTTTACGAAGCTGAGCTTTGCATTGAGTGTAAAAGCGCCAGGTTGCTTATCTGATAAAATGAAAAGGATATCAGCCTGATTTTCAAAAAGCCTGCTTTTGAGGTAATTCATTATGCGGCCAAAGTTTTTTGACAAAGCTGTATCAACAATTACCACCTGGCTTTTTTTCGAATGCACAATTTTTGAAGCGGCTTCATATAAGTTCTCACCTTTTTTAATGGAGGTAAAAGGCAGGCCTGATTTCTCCGTTAAGTTTATTTCATCTTTTAGGGTAACTACTGCGAAAGTTTTTTCATCCGCTGCGGCTCCATCTATCGTAAGGCTTTGAGACTGGACAGTAGGTTTTATTAACTGAAAGTGTTGTTTGTAGGAAGACAAACCTGGAAATGTTTTTAAACCAGCACTTTTAAATTCTGATGCAATAAAGTCTGCGGCTTTGTCAATTGAAGGTGTGAATGTTTTTCGCCCTAGCATATCATCAGCACTTAAAACTGTTTCTATTCTCTTTACTTCATCCGCATTAACAATCGTATTGATTTTTTGTGCTGATACATAGGATACCGATAAAAGCGTCAGCAACGCTGTAGTAGTAATTTTAATCATAAGTTGAATATATAAGTAAATCTCTGATGCCTGATTTTTTGATCTCTGATTTGTTTAGATTGGATTAGCGTTTATTTTTTCAGTCCGCGAGTTTGCATTTAGTGCCTCACACCTGAAACCTGGCACCTGATAGCTTTCAGTTACAAACTCATCATTTCTTTAAACTTAACCGTCTGCCTGCGGCTTACTTCTATTTTTTCTCCTCCTTTTAATTCAACAAGAAGGCCTCCGTTAAAGTATGGCTCTATCTTTTCAATCCAGCGAAGGTTGATGATATGTTTTCTGTTAGCGCGGAAGAAAATTCTGTCATCCATCCTTTCTTCCAAAGCGTTCAATGATTTTAAAATAAGCGGTTTGTTGGTGCCAAAGAATACGCGCGCATAGTTGCCAACACTTTCAAATAATCTTACTTCACCCAGCTTAACAAACCAGCAGCGTTCTCCGTCTTTCACAAATACCTGGTCGTTGTCTGTTAACGGTCCGCGGTTTATGTTGCCATTTAAGCCTGCTTTTTCCTTGCTTATTTCAAACATTACTTTTTGAATAGCATCTGCCATACGGCGTGGTTCTATAGGCTTCATTAAATAATCCAGCGCATTTACTTCAAAAGCTTTCAGCGCATAATCATCGTAGGCGGTAGTAAAAACAACATGCGGAGCTTTTTCCAGTTCGGCCAGCATATCAAACCCTGTTTTACCCGGCATCTGAATATCAAGAAAAATAAGGTCCGGATTTAATGTCTCTATCTTTTCAATTCCTTCATCGGCGTTACTTGCTTCTTCAATCACTTCAATGTCATTAAACTCCTGCAATAACTTCCTTAGTTCATTTCTGGCTAAACGTTCGTCGTCAACAATAATTGCTTTTATGGACATGACTTCAATTTTTGGTACTTCAGGTTAATTATTATAGTGGCTGTACAGGTAAGATAACTTTTGCTTCTACAAGGTTTCCGTTTACATTTTTTATTTCAAAATAAGCTTTCGATCCGTATAATAGCTTGAGTCTGTTAAAGGTACTCATTATACCAAAGCCTTCAGGGTTTATTTCACTGCTGAGTCTACCAGTATTAAGAACGATTAATTCGTGTTGATTTTGTCTAAAACCCGAAGTGATTTTAACGATGCCGCCACCTATTTGTTTACTGATGCCATGCTTAATAGCATTTTCCACCAACGTTTGCAGCATCATGGGTGGTACCTGTTGATCAAGGGTATCTTCATCAATATCGTATTCAATGCGAAGCCTGTCTTCAAAACGGATATGCTCCAAAGCGAGGTAATCTTTTACAATGCCCAGTTCTCTTTCCAGCGGAGATGTTTCAAGGGAGTCAGCTTTCATGCTGCTGCGAAGTATATTGCTTAGTTCGGTGATGGCGGTTCTTGCACGCTCAGGGTTTTCATCTACAAGTGCACGGATACTGTTCAATGCGTTAAAAATGAAGTGTGGGTTGATGTGGGATTTGATGGTTTTTAATTCCAGCTCTTTTACAACACTTTCCAGTTGAACACGATCCAATTGGCTTTTGCGGGTAGCCTCAACATAATGCCAGACGTAGTAAATGGACGCCCATACAATGATGATGGGAGAATCGTAAAACATATCAGATAAGAAACGCTTCGCGAATGTTGCCTTCATCTGTGGGTCGTACAAAGAAAGTGTTTCAACTATAACACTCGATACGAAACTGCAAAGCACACAGGTAGTCAACACCAGCACCAGCAAAAACATCCATTCCCGTTTGTTAAGAGGCGGCAATAATTTTTTGTAATTGATAAACTCACGTAGGAGATGGGTGAAAAATAATCCCATAAATAATTGTAAGAGAAGCCTTTGAACAAAAAGGGTAGAGATGTTTTGTTCGAACACCAACGCCAGGAACATAAACACAAGGCCATAGAAAGCCCATCCGGCAATCTGGCACAACCAATATGCTGATAATCTAAACTTCATGGGAACTCAAAATTAATTTATTGCCAGCGCTATAATATCTTATAAGTGATTAAAGGTAAAATGCAAAGGCTGTTTGGTTGAATGTTGTGTCGAAAAATAAAATTTTTGTTAATTTACAGTATATAAATTAACGCCGACAAATAAATGGATAAACGTTATAAAATAAATATCTCCGGCGTTTTTCTCGGTATGTAAGGTTTAGCCGCTAAAATAGTATTTTTACACCCTTAAATTGATGTGAATGGAAATATTGCCAGGTACGCTATTAAGCCAGGTGAACAATCCGGATGATCTAAAAAAGCTTCCAAGAGAACAATTACACCAGTTTTGCGACGAATTGCGTCAATACATTATTGATGTAGTTAGCGTACATGGCGGTCACTTTGCGGCAAGCCTCGGCGTAGTAGAACTTACAGTTGCGCTTCATTATATATACAATACACCTTACGACCAACTGGTTTGGGACGTTGGCCACCAGGCCTATGGCCACAAAATCCTTACTGGCCGCCGGGATTCATTTATTACCAACCGTAAATACAACGGCCTCAGCGGGTTTCCCAAACGTAGTGAAAGTGAATATGATACATTTGGTGTAGGGCATTCATCTACATCAATTTCTGCTGCTTTGGGTATGGCTATGGCGGCAAAGTATAAAGGCGAAAACAGGAAATCTGTTGCGGTTATCGGTGATGGAGCAATGACGGCGGGTATGGCTTTTGAAGCACTGAACCATGCTGGCGTTGCAGATGCTGATATGCTGGTAATTTTGAACGATAACTGCATGAGCATCGACCAAAATGTTGGTGCTTTGAAGGAATACCTTACCGATATTACAACTTCGCATACCTATAATAAATTCAGGGATGATGTCTGGAACCTGCTGGGCAAGCTGCCCGTGGGAAAACGTTTTACCCGCGATATGGCCAGCAAGCTGGAAGCAGGCGTTAAAGGGATGGTAAGCAAAAGCAGCAATCTTTTTGAGTCGTTGAATTTCAGGTATTTCGGACCGATCGACGGACATAACATCACCAAGCTTGTTGATACACTAAAAGATCTTAGAAGCATTCCCGGGCCTAAGCTGTTGCACATCATTACTGTAAAAGGTAAAGGTTATGAACTGGCGGAAAAAGATCAGACCAAATGGCATGCTCCCGGATTGTTTGATAAAGTAACCGGCGAGATCTATAAAAAGAAATTAGATGTTCCACAACCACCTAAGTACCAGGACGTTTTTGGACACACAATCATTGAGCTGGCAGAAAAAAACAAGTCCATAATGGGTGTAACGCCTGCTATGCCAAGTGGTTCTTCCTTAAAGTTCATGATGGAAAAAATGCCGAACCGCGCTTTTGATGTGGGCATTTGTGAGCAGCATGCAGTTACATTGAGTGCAGGCCTTGCAACACAGGGAATGCGCGTGTTCTGTAATATCTATTCTTCATTTATGCAACGCGCGTTTGACCAGGTGGTGCATGATGTGGCCATTCAGAAATTGCCGGTTGTGCTTTGTTTAGACAGAGCAGGATTGGTAGGAGAGGATGGGCCAACCCACCACGGCGCATACGATATTGCTTATTTCAGATGTATTCCAAATATGATTATTGCCTCTCCAATGAATGAGCAGGAGTTGCGCAATATGATGTATACTTCGCAGTTGCCTTCTATGAACCTGCCATTCGTGATCCGCTATCCGCGTGGCGAAGGTGTTATGCCGGAATGGAGAACGCCGTTTGAAGAAATGCAGATTGGCAAGGGACGCAAGATTAAGGACGGACAGGATGTAGCCATTCTTTCTTTCGGCCATCCGGGTAATTTTGCAACGCAGGCTATTCGTGAGTTAAGAACAGAAGGGATTAATCCGGCGCATTATGACCTGCGCTTTGTAAAACCACTGGATGAAGCATTGCTGCATGAAGTTTTCGCTAAATATTCCAAAATAGTAACTGTTGAAGATGGTACTGTTGCGGGCGGTTTTGGCAGTGCCATTTTAGAGTTCATGGCCAAATACAATTATAAAGCTGAAGTAAAAATATTGGGTATCCCGGACAGGATTGTTGAGCACGGAACTCCGAAAGAATTACAGCGTGAATGCGGCTACGATGCCATCGCAATCGCAGAAACTGTGCGTGAATTGATGAAGGATAAAGTGATCGTCAACACAATGATCGCAGGGTAAACCCGTCAGAATTTATTTAAAAATCCGGCTTTTGCCGGATTTTTTGTTATAAGTATCCTTTCTTTCGACATCTTTCCATCTAATAATGGTTCTTAAGCCCCACACTTCTTAATCCTTATGCCTTATACCTGAAACCTGCTGCCTAACATCGTACACCTAACATCATACATTGGTTGATCTTTAACCTATAAAATCTCCGCCACCTCCCCCGCATCCGTTATATTTGCAGGCAATAGAATTAAAGGAGCGATACATGACAATCTCGTATAACTGGTTATGTGATTATTTGCCGGAAAGACTTGACCCGGAAAAATTATCAAAAATTCTTACTTCAATCGGCCTGGAAGTTGAAAGCCTGCATAAGTATGAAAGTGTAAAAGAAGGGTTGGCAGGGCTTGTAATTGGTGAAGTATTGGAATGCGAGCAACATCCTAATGCAGACAAACTAAAAGTTACTAAAGTAAACGTTGGCAAAGGTGAACCATTACAGGTTGTTTGCGGCGCATCTAATGTAGCTGCTGGCCAGAAAGTGGTAGTTGCAACGGTGGGTACAACCATTCATCCTGTAAAAGGTGATGCGCTTACTATGAAGGTTGCCAAGATCCGCGGAGTAGAAAGCTACGGAATGATCTGCGCAGAAGATGAAATCGGCCTTGGCGAAAGCCATGATGGAATTATTGTGCTGCCATCCGATTTAAAAGCCGGCACTCCAGCTTTCGAATATTTCCAGGTATACAATGATTATATTTTTGAAATAGGGCTCACTCCAAACCGTATGGATGCGATGAGCCATCTTGGCGTAGCGAGAGATGTATGTGCCTACCTTACGCACCATGCAAAGAGCGACGCAAAGGTGAAAGTGCCTTATATTAATGCGTTTAAAGCCGACAATCATAATCTGCCTATCACCGTTACCATCGAAAACAAGGAAGCTTGTAGAAGATATGCTGGTGTGTCCATTTCCGGAGTTACGATCAAAGAATCTCCAAAATGGTTAAAAGACAGGCTGGTTGCGATAGGCTTAAGGCCCATTAACAATATCGTAGATATCACCAATTATATTTTACATGAGAGTGGCCAGCCCCTGCACGCATTTGATGCAGATGCGGTAAAAGGAAACAAAATCATTGTAAAAAATCTTCCGGAAGGCTCTTCCTTTGTTACGTTGGATGAAAAAGAACGTAAGCTTTCAGAAAAAGATCTGATGATCTGCAATGAAAGCGAGCCTATGTGTATCGCCGGTGTTTTTGGCGGTTTGCACAGTGGTGTTAAAGACACAACCAGGAACATATTCCTGGAAAGTGCCTGGTTTAACCCGGTTGATATTCGCAAAACTTCTTTGTTTCACGGACTCAGGACTGATGCTGCATCCCGCTTTGAAAAAGGCGTGGATATTTCAGCAACAGTAACCGTACTGAAAAGAGCTGCGCTACTGATAAAGGAAATTGCCGGCGGCGAAATTTCCAGCGATATTGTTGACGTTTATCCTGTACAAAAAGATAAACTGCAGGTTGCTATTAAATACCACTACCTGAAAAAGCTGAGCGGTAAAAATTATCATCCTGATACGATCAAGAAAATATTGACAAGCCTGGGCTTTGAACTGATTAAAGAAGGCATGGATGAGATATGGGTAGCTGTGCCTTACAGCAAGCCTGATATATCGCTTCCTGCAGATATAGTAGAAGAAATAGTACGCATTGACGGCCTTGATAATATATCTATTCCTACAAGCATTACCATTACGCCTTCCGTTGACGATGGCGGAATGAAAGATGTGTTGAAAGAAAAGATTGCCAGCTATCTTGTAGGGCAGGGGTTTCATGAAATAATGACTAACTCTGTAACCAACAGCAAATATTTTTCAGACGAAGTGCTTAATGCAGCTGTGAAAATGCTGAATAATTTAAGCGCTGACCTGGATATTATGCGTCCATCAATGTTGCAGACCGGCCTTGAGGCAGTAGCTTACAATATCAATCGTAAGAACACAGACCTGCAATTCTTTGAATTCGGAAAAACCTATCATCATAGTGCAAAATCTGTTTCTTACAGGGAAGATGAGCATTTCTGTTTGTATATAACCGGAGCCAATCATGCCGATAGCTGGCGCAATAAAAGTTTACGGTACGATTTTTACAGGGCTAAAGGGCTTGTTCAGGCCATCATTAACTGGTGCGGACTGGATGATGTGGCATTTGAAGCAACTGAATTGCCGGATTATTCTACTGCGCTGAATTTTGTAATAGGTAAGCAGCATGTGGGATTGGTTGGCGAAGTAAGCAAGGCGCAGTTGAACGCGTTTGATATTAAACAGCCTGTATATTTTATTGATATTGATTTCGCGCAGTTATTGAAGTTGTTTGAAAAGAAAAAGATCAGGTATACAGAAGTTTCCAGGTTTCCATCTGTTCAGAGGGATTTGGCTTTAGTACTTGACAGTTCCGTTTCATTTGACGCTGTGGAGAAAACAATTCAGAAGCTTAGAATACAAAAGCTTCAGTCTGTAAGGTTATTCGATGTGTTTGAAAGCGAAAAACTGGGTGCCAACAAAAAATCACTGGCAGTTAATTTTACTTTCGCCGATGATGAAAAAACATTGACGGATAAAGAAATTGAAGGCTTTACCAACAAGTTGATCAAAGCTTTTGAAGAAGACTTAAGCGCTGAAATAAGAAAATAAGCGAATGTCGATGTACGGTGTTAGATGTACGGTGTACGATGTAGTTGACTTTCAGTCGGCTCGTTTAAATTCCATACATCTGACATTGTACCGAACGCATATCATTACATCGTACATCTAACACCTTACATCGTACATACAAAGTTCATGTTTCCACTGGAAGAGCAAATAACACGGTTGCAGCAAAAGCTACAAATGCTTGCAAAGCAGCAACAGCACCTGCAGAAGGAGAACCAGCAGCTTTCCAGGGAGCTTGAAAAGCAGCGGCTGGAAGCGGCGGCCAAACAAGAACAAATTAATGTATTGCAACAGCAGGCAGATGCGCTAAAAGTTGGCGCGCATGGATGGGATGATGCTTCAAAAAAAGACTTTGAAAAAAGAATAGACCTTTACCTGAGAGAAGTTGAACGTTGCCTGGCGTTACTAAATGCATAAGAAGATGGAAGAGCTAATACCAGTTAATATACTCATTGGCGATCGCACCTATCGTTTGAAAATTGAGCCAAAGGATGAAGAGGCATTGCGTAAAAGTATTAAGTTAATCAACGATAAGATCGTAGAATTTAAGACTAATTTTTCCGGCAAGGATATGCAGGACTATATTGCTATGGTACTCATCTGGCTCGCTACTGAAAAAAACAAACCCGGTGCCGACTGGGTAAAGCTGCAGCAATCTGCTGAAAAACTTCAATCACTTGAGGATATGGTAGACAAAATGTTGGGTAAGTAGTTGGGCCTCATTGTTCCTGCTGTGATACTTTACTGTGTTTATACCTGTTTATTACTTCCTCCTGTGCCATAACAAGCCTTTGAAGATCTTCAATACGCCTGTCTTTCTCCTGCAATAGCAAATCCTTTTGTTGTAAAATGTCCTCAAGGCTAACTTTGGCACTGCTACCCGTGGTTTCTGCGGCGATGCACCTGTTCAGTATTTCCTCAGAGAGATATTGAACGCTGATGAGATTAAAATAATGGCAAATTTTTGCGTCATCTTCCGTTTTGGGGTTAAACTTTTTGTCCTCCCACTTTTGCAAACGAAATTGGCTTACGCCGATCAGCGTTGCCATTTTTTGCCTGCTTAAATTCTTTGCCGCTCTAAACTGTTTTAGGAATTCACCAATATGCATTAAAGAAAAATTTTAATATGTTTTTTAATGTTTAGAATTAATGCTTAGATTTGCTGTCTAAACAAGTAATAAAATAGTAATTATTTGGTAAATAAAAAAGAAATACAAAGTAAAGCAGAATTTGCTTCCAATGTTGTTGCTGTACCCAATAGCGTTTATATTATATGGAAGGAAAAGCAAACACGAGGTGATGTAAAAAGGCTTGTAAGCTTCACCAAAAAATCTAAGCCCGTTATTATCCGAGCCCTGAACAGAGGGATGGCTTCTGTAGAATTAATTCTCAAAATAAGTACTTATTTCGCAGGTAAGCCAGATTCCATTCTTCAAGTTGAACAAAAAGCCCTGAAAATACTTAAAAGATAAGGCAGAGGCTAAAGTTCTCATTCTAACCCTGAAAAGCACCTTGTTTTAAAGCGCCTTATATATTGTGCTGTTACCTTAATCTGACTTTCCAAACTCCTTTTAATGTTAGTAAATGGCACCTTCACCCAAACTATCAAATGATTAACCTTAAGAGTAAATTATAAATTGATTGTGGTATTAAAGAAGGATAAATTGGCTAAAATGAGTGCTAAAAAGAAAGGGAAAAATTTTTTGGATTGGAAATAACGCCTATTTTCGTTTATACAAAAAGAAAAAAGCCACACTGTAGAAACAGATGGCCTCTAACGATTGCTTGCCATATGAAAAAAAGTTCGAAAAATCTTTTTTGTTATTGAAAGGCAGGTTCTTCTGCTTTACTACGGTCCTTTAACTATTGTTGCCTGCTCTTTCGGTTGCTTGCTTTATGATCTCTTTGTTATTCTGATGTAAAAGTAATGCGCGTTCTTTTGGCGTACAAAACAAACTAAACGTGTTTTTATTACGCCAAAAATGATAAAAAAATATTAAAACCCTTACTGGTATTGAATTTGAGGAGAATTTCATTATGACGTCCAACAGTTTTACCGATGCTTTATTTCAGTTAATTCAATCGTTGGAAAAATCTGAAAAAAGGCATTTTAAGTTATATATTAAACGGAGTTCGGCTAAAGAAGACTTGAAAATCATACAGTTATTCGATGCATTGGATAAATTGCCGGAATATGATGAGAAATTTTTGATGAAAAAACTTTCTCCCATCACAAAACCGCAATTGGCTAATCTGAAAACGCACTTGTATAAACAGGTCCTGGCTAGCTTGAGGCTTTTAAAAAGCACCGAAAACATTGATCTTCAGTTAAGTGAGCATCTGGATTTTGCCCGCGTGCTCTATAACAAGGGGTTAAAGCCCCAGGCGCTCAAAATGCTTGAAAAAGCAAAAGAGCTTGCTAAGGCAAACCACAAGTATAACTACCTGGCCCAGGTTATATCGCTGGAGAAGAAAATTGAGACGCTCCATATTACCCGTAGCTCCCAGGAGAAAACCGACCTACTGGCAGCGGAAGCGTTAGAAATCAGTGAGCATATAGATAGTGTTGTCAGGCTTTCTAATCTGGCTTTGCAATTATATCGTTGGTACATTAAAAACGGCCATGCCCGTAACCTTGCTGATGAAGAAGATGTAAGAAACTTTTTCAACAGTAATCTGCCGGTCAACGCGCACGAGGTAACCGATTTTTATGAAAAGCTTTATCTCTACCAGAGTTATTGCTGGTACGGCTTTATTCGTCAGGACTTTTTAATGTATTATCGTTACAGCCGTAAGTGGATTGATTTGTACCAGGAACAGGAATTGATGAAAACGGTGGAGATAGGCCATTACATAAAAGGCATGCATAACTTGCTGAATGCGCATTTTGACCTGCGCAATTATCAGCAGTTTGAGACGACGCTTCGCGATTTTGAGGATTTTGCCAAAACACCGGTAGCCAATCTTCATGATAACTTCCGCATTCACACATTTATCTACATCAACGGAGCTAAAATAAACCAGCATTTAATGATGGGCACATTTGCCGATGGTCTAAAGCTGGTTCCGTATGTTGTTGAAAAGCTGGATGAGTATTCGCTGTACATTGACAAGCACAGGATAATGGTGTTTAATTACAAGATAGCGAGCATGTATTTTGGCAATGGCGATTATTCAACTTCTATAGATTACCTGCAAAATCTTATACACGGAAATATTGACATGCGCATAGACTTACAATGTTATGCGCGTTTGCTTCACCTGATGGCGCATTATGAAATGGGTAATTATGATATTATAGAGTCTCTCATAAAATCAGTTTACCGTTTCATGGCCAGGATGAAAAATCTTACTGTGGTGGAAGAGGAAATGTTCAGGTTTCTCCGTACATCGTTTGCCATTTCTCCAAGAAAGCTTAAGCCTGAATTGGAAAAGTTTCTACATAAGATCAAGCACCTTGAAAAAAACAGGTATGAAACAAGAGCGTTTGCTTACCTGGATGTTATTTCATGGTTAGAAAGCAAGGTGTATGAGAAACCGATGGGAACTGTTATCTATGAAAAATACCTGGATAGCAAGCGCAAAATGGAAGGCGATTTTCTTGCAGCCTGAGATAAAGAATTATAACTTGGCACTGAGATTGATTCTTTAACGATATGAAAAAAGAATTTACCATCGAATACCAAGGCCGGCAGGTTGTTGTAGAACACGATCCGGAATCAAGAGCTAATGAAAAAGGCTATATTGTTCACCTGATTGATGGAGATCTTCATATTCATGTAAAGGAAGATACAGAAGGTGCCAATCGCTGGATGGATTCCCACAGTGAACAAGCTACACCAGAAGCTGAAGAAATAGGCGAACTGATAGATCTTTATGTTGTGCAGCAGCACGAGCAGTTGTAATAAGCCTGCACGTTGTTATAAAATATCCACCGGCATAAATAGTGGCCGGCGGACTGTTATTTTCATGCCGTAAAACTGCATTAACCGTTTTTCTTTAGGCATTATTAATTGCTTCTTTGCCTTCGCGCATGCCTGCGGAAACAAGTGCTTTTTTTCTTCTATTGGTCAGGAACCTGCGAACGGGAATATCGTACACAACCATTATTGCATAAGCCATAATAACCAGTAACACTGTGCTTATGCTGATGATGTAAAACAATTGATGCGTATCGGGCTTGTTGGCAGTGTAATAGTGGCCAAAAGACCAGATGACGGGTATATGCGTCGTGTAAAGTGGATAGGAGATCTTTCCAAAAAACAAACATGCTTTATGCATTCCTTTGCGCGCAATGTTTGCACCTGCACCGAGCGATATAATCAGCGGAAAATAAAATAAAACGACAAGTGATTCTGCCAGCCAGTTCCATGTAAAGTAGGGCATTACAAAAGGACAGATTAACAAAACTGATAAACCTATAAAACCTAACCTGGTTTTAATAATAAGATTGAAGCGATAAACAAGCAAGCCCGCCAGGAATGAGAATGACAAACGCGCCATACCATCCCACGCACTTTTACCATCCCAGCCACCAATTAAAGTGCCTGCCTTAAAAGCGGTAAAACAAAGCCATCCTGCAGATATAACAGCGAGGATAACTAAAACGCTTTTGCGAACCCGGCAGAGTACAAATGCATAGATGATGTTGGCTATGTATTCGTAAAAGAGCGACCACGATGGAGAGTTGAATCCGAATAGTGCGAAGCCTCGTTCTTCAATAGCCGGAAATGGAATGAGCAGTATAGAGCAGAGAAACATCAGCGCGATTTTGCCTGCGCTGTATAGTTCCGGGTTGCCGCCAAAGGGATCAAAAAGAAAACCCAATAAACCCAGTATTGAGCCGAGGATAACTAATGGGTGCAACCTGATTAATCTTGATTTAAAAAACTCCCATACACCGATTTGACGAATGCGGCTATCATATGCATATCCAACTACGAAGCCTGATAAACAGAAAAAGAAATCTACCGCCAGGAAGCCATGTCCCAGGAAATTTTTACTATAGTCTGAATACACCATTTCAAGAAAATGGAAAACAACAATCGTTACGGCAGCTGTGCCTCTTAGCCCGTCAAGTAAGGCATAATGCTGTTTGGTTTCGAGAATAGCTGCGCCTGATCTTTTCATATGTTGTCTCTCTGTTTTACGATTCTTGCTTAATCAAGTGAAGGTTTAGCCTAAGGGAAAGCTATTAACGAATATAATAAAAATGGCTAATATAGCTTCAATACAAAAGAAGGCTCGTGGTTTCTCTGCTGAGGATTGAGACTATATAAAATAAAACGGGGAAACCTGTGTATGAGCTTGTTGCCTGCAACACAGGTTTCCCCGTTATTAAAACTAGTTACCGGTTTAATCGGCTTCGTTAAACTGTTTTAAATATGCTTTGAGCTGGTTTGAAAGTTCAGCCTGGTTAAATTCTTCTTCCCAGTAAATTCCGGATATGTCATCAACAGGCTCAACTGCTTTCGGGTTTGTATTAAAACCACCTGCAATACCTAAATGTGAAATAGCGTCATCGCCTTCGCCATATGTTACTTTATACAAATAGAAGTTATAGGTTTTGCCTTTATACTTGCCTTGTTTTTGCGTTAAAAATTTGTATGAAGAAGGCTCATCATCATCTGATGCGGCGGTGTAAACAAAGCTTTCTGCAAAGTATTGTTGGGTTAAATATGTTGGAGGAAACAGCGATGTTTTATTTTTCTTTTTAAGATTATCATACAGCAGCGTGCGCATGTTTTTATCTGCTGCTATTGTTGTGAATACAGATGGGTTCACTGGTTCGTTCTTGTCGAGCAAAATAAAAGCAACGTCTTTAAGCAGGTATTTATCATTAGCAGAAAGATAGCTTTTTATAACCTGGGTCGCAGCCGGAGAGTCATATCTCGCCAATAGTTTCAATAGTTCATCAATATAATAGTCATACTCAGTGCTATCCATTGATGTTACTTTATAAAGCGGCAGTAGCGATTTGGCAGTTCCAATAAAATCATTTTCTGACGCGGATATATCCGATGTTTTAATGAAGCCGCTATCAATCAATGTGCTCAGCAATGCAGCAACGGAAGGTGCGTTGGCCGAGTCTTTGGCAAAAGGCAGAAAATGCTTGTAGATACCATTTGTTAGCGCAAGGCTATCTTTAAGATTGACGATAAAATTAGACTCGAATCCTTTTAATCCAGCTGACTTGTCGAGCAGGTTGGCGAGCGTTGTATAGCTTGTTTGCGTATTTATTCCCGCAAGCGTGTTCAGCGCAATTGGCTGCAGAGTGCTTTTTAAAGATGCATATTCCTTTTCAATAAAAGGCACGGCAGAAGTATCGGTTAAGACTTGCAATTTCCTTGAAATGCGCCTGTTCACATTGAGAGAGTCACCTCCGTCCCAAAGTGGCATATAATTATTAAACAGCGCCTTATGCAAACTTTCAAAATCATTTTTTGAAAACGGCGCTTCATCAATGGCATGGTATGCATCAACACGCGTTGCAGAGTCTGCATTATTAATATCGCCAAGTATTAACGGCGTTTTCGGTTCTGTAATAAAATGGTTGCCGGAAGGTTTCAGCAATTTAAATGACTCGAAAAATTGCTTTGTGTCATGCTCGGATAAAAGTTCTTTAGCTCCAACACAGTACAGTTTGTAAAGAATATTTCCATTAACAAACATTCTTGTTCTTGAGTAAATGTTATTGCTCTTAAGTTGTATGATTAATTCTTTAGCCTCGCCATAAGGTGTGTTCAATTGAGTGTCTGATATTGTGGAATCCGCATTGTTGCTTAACTGTATAGCTTTGCTCCAAAAAGAACTGTCGCTTGAATACCATCTGTACTTGCTTAAGGTATCGGTGAGGATCATATACGAAGTAGAGGTTGTGCTATCATAGAACACAATATGTTTGGTATCGCGTACTTCAGATGGAATGTATTTTAGTGGCTGTGGCGCCCACACACTAAAAGAACTGTCTTCACCCATCTGCGTATTCCATTGCATAGATGATTTAATCTCTACATGAACGCTGTTAAAAATACTGTCAACTGTTTTGCTGTTTATTGTTGACTTATCGCCGATAACTGACAGAATGATATTCCGGTTGTTTTTAACCGTTGCCAGAACGCGCATATCCAGCGGGCTTTTTTCCTTATTTTCTGTACCAATTATTTCATGGAAATTGGTGCCGTTAATCAGGACTTCCCTGTCAGTTACATTCTTGTAGATTGACTTGTAGTAAGTATTAAGATCATTAAAGATGATACTATCATTGGGGATATAACGTCCTTCAAGCACGTCTTTGCTAACCAGGAAAACGTATGATCCGGAAGACATATCTATGCCTGAATAGGCCTTAATTTTCCATCCTTCCACGCCTTTACTAAGCTCTTTGTTATACGCTAGTTCCACTGGTGTATTCAGGCTAATGCCTATTATTGGATCGCTAAATGCTTTCATTTGCGAATTTGCCGCCGGCGCATTTTTTACGATACTAAATGAAGCAAAGAACTTATCAGAATTTTCATCATTCACCGATGCCTTTTTCATGGATGAAACATAGGCCAGGTATACTGTATTGTTTGCAAAAAACATCTGCACACGGTTCGTGTTATTATCTACCGTATAAATGAATTCTTTGCCGGGAACACCATCTTTAGAGAGCTTATTTACCACAACATTTTTTGCATTTTTATACATGGATTTCGCCATGTTGGTAAACATGCTGTCATAATTTTTAATATTGGCAGGCATCACGGTCGCCATTGTACAATAGCCCCTGAAGCCATACAGGTCCAATAAAAACTTTAAATTAACCACGCCATATAAGCTAATGTTAGCAGGATTGCCCGGCATGCTGGCTGTGTACTGATTCTTATCATCTGTAACACTTTGCCACGGAATGGGTACTTCTTTAAAAGTATATTTATCAGGATCTATTTTATTGGTTGATAAAACGGGCTCTACATGAAAACCTTTGTTTTTCAATAATTGAATTACCCCGCTATCGCCCGGAAGATGCGCAGCGCCAACAGCAAAAAACATAGTACGTACGTTGGCTAAACTATCCATGCGGCGCGCCATTTTGATGTTACGTCGAATCAGCAATAAATCTTTTTGCCGCTCGCTGGAACTTTCATTCGTGAAAGCATCAATGCCTTCAATATCCTGCGCAGTATATAAACGGATCATCTTCTCCAGGGTTTCGTCTACTTCACCTTTTTCAGTATGAAGAAGTGCTGCTATATCCGACTGGTCAATGAGGTCTTCCATCAATCCTGTTTGGTCCGACAGATCCTCAATTCCTCCCAGCCATTTGCCCTGGCGCCTTCCAATGTTGTACAGGTAGGCATCCATGAAAGTGGGCATCTCTCCTTTATCAAAATAATCAGCCATCCATTTATTCTTCTCTTTCAGGATGTCATTGCTGGTAATTTTGTCGGCAGGCTTCTTCAATTTTTTTGAAAGCGCGTTGCTGTATTTTTCGTAGTCCTTGTCAGGAAGAAGGTCTTTTAATTTTTTTCCTTTCCCTAAATCATCAAAAAGCTTATTGACATAGTAGGCAGCCATCTCGTCAGGATTTACCTCAATGGCGAGGCCCTGACTGGATTCAATGGAACGATAAACCGAATCGGTAAATTGAAATAAGCGCTTATCATTCATATGGAAAGTGCCATACAGGTAAGATGGCTTTTGCAAACCATGGCCGGAAATGCGCCAAAGGAGTGTTTTAGGTAAGGGTTCACGTGAAAAAGCTAAAAAGGAAAAGATTGAAAATAAAGCCGTTAGAACGGTTGGCTTAAGGCGTAAAAACATAGATACGAGAAATTTGGGTACCTGCAATGTTAGTAATTAAATAGACATGATTGCGGAGCGATCAAAATTTTAATCTCGAGAATGATAGGGAAGGGTGCTATAAAACGTACAGCGATATGTATGATTGTTGGCCATGGTGGTTTACGGCAATCTCTTCCTGCTGCCTAATGTAAGGCATCAGCCTGCTGATGAAAGGTTTTGCCATCAGGCGCTGTGGGGAAGTAAGGATAATGGATGTGCCTTGCTGAGTGAATTTTTGTAGCACGCGAAATAAGGTTTCAAACTCGGCCGGTTCATAGTTGATATCACTCAGCAATAGAACGTCAGCATTAATATCTGCAGGAATATTGTTCCAGTCAATTAACCGGCAATGCATGTTTTTTAGGCCGTTAAAGTTGATGGATCTTTGTACAACAGATAATGCATCTTCAAGATAGTCGCTGCAACAAACTTCACTTGCATAACTTGCTACCGTTAACGAAGGCAGGCCCAAACCTGCCGCCAGTTCCAATACTTTTTTATTGGCGAAAAATTCTTTATTCGCTTCAATATACATCGCCATGGCAATGGATGATGGCCATATGCATGCCCAGTATGGAGCTGCTGCAAAGGAATCTTTTATTTTGCCTTCTTTAAATGATTCAGCTACCTGTAGTGGATCGGGTACGTAAAGTGAGATGTCCCGGTTTTGAATATGATATGTAGACAGAATCAATGATGCGCTCATAAAGGAAACAACATATAAGAGGCAAATGTACTTAAGATCAAGTTATTGATCCGACGATTGCTTTCGTGTGTGTTTTATCAGCAACTGAATGCGAAGACGATTGTATTGCTGAAGCATAATTGGATAAACATTATACAGGATATTGGCAACAATGATAAGAACGCCGAGTACAACATTTTGTTGCATAAATGCGAGCACCATAGTTATCAAGAAAAATAGCAGGCAGACAAAATGAAATTTTTCATAGAAGTATGTTTTGCCGATATGCTTCTGAAAGTTTTGCTTGCCGCTGTGGCCCTTATAATCCGGGTATTTTTTCCTGATGATTTTGTTGATAAGATCGCCATCCTGCGCATATTTTCTTATTGTACGTATTCCCAGTTTATGATACGTTTTTTTTGATTTGCTGATTTGTAAACGGTTGTAAAATGAGATAGGAAGAAAGTATCCGATTAAGCTGATAGCTATTACCATCCATAAATGCTGCAGCTTTCCGGGTTGCGCATAAAAGAAATATACCGGCGCAAAATTGATCAGCGACCATATAACATTTGGAATCATGTTATACAAGTCAATTACAGCCTGTATATTTTTTTCTTTATAGGACATATAAAAAATATAAGCCGCCACAGCATTGAGCTTTAAGCTTCTTTATTTCAGCAAATTCAACAAATCTTCCCTTGTAAAAGATTTAAGCATGTTGGCATCTGTTTTTATCAGGCCATCAGCCAGCAAAGTTTTTGCCTGCTGCATCTTCATTATTTTTTCTTCAACAGTATCCATGCAAATCATTCTTACGGCGATCACTTTCTTATTTTGTCCAATGCGGTAGCAACGGTCAATCGCCTGGTTTTCTACCGCAGGGTTCCACCATGGATCAACTAAATAAACATAATCCGCTTCAGTAAGATTAAGGCCCACACCACCCGCTTTCAGGCTTATGAGAAACACACGGACATTGCTATCGGTTTGAAAGGAATCAACCACTGCTTCTCTGTTCCTGGTGCTTCCTGTAAGATAAGCAAATGAAATATTTCTTTTCTCCAGTTCTTTTTTAATAAGGTTGAGCATAGAAACAAATTGTGAGAACACCAGTATTTTATGCTGAGGCGATTTGTTCTCAATCTGCTCCAATAATGCGTCCATTTTGGCTGAAGTATGCGCATAAGCCGCATCTTTTACCAATGCAGGTGAATTACATATTTGCCTGAGTGTTGTCAATCCTTTTAATACGTGCAGTGCGCTTTTGGGTAGGTCTTCATCGCTGCGCGCAGAAAGAAATTCACGAAATTCCTTTTCATGTACATCGTATAATTTTCTTTGTTCCGCTTCCATCTCACAGTAAATCACCATTTCAGTTTTGTCTGGCAATTCTTTCGCCACCTGTTTTTTTGTGCGCCTTAAAACAAAGGGATTTATTTTTTGCTGCAATTTTGCGGCGCGTTTATCATCTTTAAACCGGTCAATCGGTATTGCATACAAGTCCCGGAAATGTTGCTTGGAACCAAACAAACCGGGACAAGCAAATGATAGCTGCCCATACAGGTCAAATGTGCTGTTTTCCAGTGGAGTGCCGGTAATAATGATCTTGTTTTTTGCCTTTAATAAACACACCGACTGATAACGTTGGGATCCCGGATTTTTGATCAATTGGGACTCATCCAAAAAGATGTAATTGAAAGTATATTCTTTTAGAAAACGTGCGTCAGATAAAATGCTTCCATATGTAGTAATGACGACTTCATACTGATTAAAATCTTTTACATGATTAGCACGCCTTGAACCATAATGAATGAACAGTTTTAATGAAGGCGCGAACTTGGCTATTTCCTGTTGCCAGTTGAAAAGAAGTGAAGTGGGAACGACCAGCAGGTTGGTGTTTTGCTTATTCTTTTTTCTTTGCGAAAGAATGAATGCAATGATCTGCGCTGATTTACCCAGCCCCATATCATCTGCAAGGCAGCCGCCAAAATTAAAGTCGTCCAGGAAATTGAGCCAGTTCAATCCTTGCTGTTGGTAATGCCTTAATGTGCCCGTAAAGCCCTCAGGTATTTCTACATCTTCAATTTCATCAAAGTTGGCAAACTTCGCTTTGTATAGATCAATTTCTTCTTTTGCTTCATGTGAGAGCATCTGCTGCTCATACATTTCTGTGATCTCTGAAAAATTGATCTTAGGTGTTTGAATGGAGTCACCAGCTATGTCACCAGCCTCGAAAAATTGTGCAAATTTAGCCAGCCATTCGTCAGGTATAATGCCGAGTGTGCCATCATCCAGTTGCACATAGCGGCTTTTGTTCCTGTTAGATTTGTGAAGTTCTTTTATAGATGCTTTCTGCTTGCCAAAACGTGCGTACACAGAAGTGTTGAACCAGTTAATGCCGCTTGTAACCTCGATGGAAATCTTCGCTTTGTTTTCATTCAGCCTATTGTTGGTAAGCTGATTGAATCCCAGAATGGTGATGTTTTCATTGCGCCACTGTTCGAATGCGTCGAGGAACCAATCGTTTTCAAGAAAGCGGTCTTTATGCAAGTAGAGATAGTCATAATCCAGCTGCTCAAAAAAATCAGGATGTTGTTTTAAAAGTAAGGCGGTGAATGCAAGTTCGGCTTCTTCATTTCTTTGAATAGTGAAAGCGCTGCCTTTGCTATCAACTGCATAGATCTGCCTTCTCGAAAGAACGGGAATTTCAACGTCGCCATATCTTATTACCGGCGAGAAACGGATGTAATTATGTGAATCCGTTAAATACAAGATCCGTACAATGGGCTGATTGAAACCGTTATCCTCAATCTGTTGTTGTGTTGCCTTTTGCATGTACTCATATGATATCCTGATCTTATTTTCAAGCGGTGTTAAAATATCACGCTGAAATTCTTTATACCTGGAGGCATGCAGTACAAGTTTGTAGTGATGTTGTTTAAAGAAGTCGACGACGCGAAGAATATCAAAGTCATCTATGAGAAACAGGTTTTCATCTGAAAGTATAAAATAATCATACTTAAGTGCTAAGTAGGCAATATCAACCCATTTGTTGTGTAGCTGCACATGGCAGCTTATTTCATAAAACTGGTTCTTTTCCTGAACGTTCAATTGTATGTTGTTCTTCAAACAATGTAATTGAACCGGTGCTATTGAGCTGGCAATAACATTCTCTGAAGATTCCGCCCTGTGATAATAGATAGGTAGCTGTAGCGGGTTTACTGCAATTGCTTTTAATGCTTCGATAAAAGACGCATTTTTTTGGACGCTATAATTCTGTTGAAAGCTGTTTATTGCCGCAAAAAATTTTATTGCAGTATTGTTGTTCGCGTGCCATGTTTCTTCAAAAGGACTAATTGGCTGCAATGGATTCTTAACTTTTCCCTGCTGGCTAAAAGGTGCTTCTAAAAGTTCTATATAAAGATGGCCGTAATATTTGTGTTGTTTTAAAACAATAAATTTTTGAAGATTGTTGCCATCCTTATCTGCGATCTGGCCGTGTTGTTTAGGAAGAAGGCTTTGCTGAAAAATATTCCTGGCTTCGTTACTGAATGACAATAATTCTTTGCGGAGGGGCAGTACATTAACACGCTTATTGTTGTATTCAATCGTAAAGAAATTATCCAGTTTATTTTCATGCTCCAACCCGAATTCCCTGGCAGCGGTGCGGATTAAATTGGTGCGAAGCTCATCATCAAAAAAAGCGCGTAGTTCTTCCCGCTCCATTATGTTATATAATGCGCGTGCCTGGTGAGAGCAGAGTTTCCGTTTTTCCTGGCTGCACTGGCAGGAAAGAATAAGGCTGTCATCAAAATAAGTAACCGTAACTGACGAGGGAGAAGCATTATTGAATACAACATTGTTAACGGAAATCGTTTCTGGCTGCATATCAAAAAAGCCTCTGCTTTCTGTTGAAATAAGTTCGGAACAATGACGAAGAATAAAAGAGCTGTTTAATTGTGAAACAGCAAACGGTGCTATCACATAATCAAATGCGGGATCAATATGCTGTTTATTTAAGTTGTCTGCTTGCGCTTCGTTTTTCATGCCAGGTGCAAAGGTTACAAATATAGCAGAGCTTTGCGGTTAATTTTAAGCTAATTGGCGATGAAGAATTTTTCTCTTTTCAATTGTCAATTTCAAAAAAAGGCCATGGCATAACGCTGTACACCACGGCCATATATCCACCTTATCTGCTTACGATGATTTTGATGCTGAGTTTTTTATTGCCGTACAATACTACCAGGTGGTATAAGCCAGCCGGTAAGTCACTTACGGTAAGCCGGGAAGTCATTTCACCTTTTTGAATGTTATGCAAAACCACTTCCTTTACTCTTGCACCGTTATTGCCGTATAACTGAAGATGAACCGTTTGTTCATCATTTTGCAATTGGACAATTATGTTCAATATCGATGTTGCGGGATTAGGATAAGCTTTCAACAGATCTTTTTCCTCCATTGGAAGTTTGCCTACGGGAGGTAACAATGCTGCTGTAGATGTATCCTGTGTTATTTTTCTTAATAAAAGATTTGTTGCGCTGTAACAATAAGCGCCTTGTACACGAACGAATCCTGATGTTGGATATGCGTGAAAACCAGGTTCAAGATAAACGGTTCCTCCACCGAGAACAGCAATTGTTGAACCTGTGATAGACACATTGCCGATAGTTGAAAGTTGGGTTATGCCGGAGTTGATAATATAGCCGCCGGATACGGGGAAAAAGTATGGGCCAACAACTGCCACAGAAGGGGATGCGCAATTAATTAAATCGCTGTTGCTGCTCAAAAAACTGTTTACCCTTCCAAACTGGTTGCTGGTAAAGAACAAATTTGCATAGCAACTGTTGGCCCACCAGTAAGCCATCATGTTTGTATAGGGCGGAGTAAAACCTGTCTGGCCCTTCGGGTCTTTGCAACTTCCCGTATAGGTACAGCCGTTAGAGGAAGTGGAAAAACAGCTTTGGTTGTTGTAAGCATACGGGTCTGCAGGTGTGTCTGTTATCAGGTCAGCACTTGAAGATGAATTAGAGCCATCGATATCTTCGAATCCGTTCGCCGGTTCAAATGTATGGAGCAGACCAAAGCAGTGGCCAACCTCATGTGAAACAGTATGCCCCGCTCCAATATTTCCCGAAGAGATCAGGCAGAACGTATTGGGTATTTTAAGGCTTGTGCCTCCAATGCCGCAATTATTGCTGCATGCGCCGTTGCTGCCCAATATTTTTTTCATATAAAAAACATTGATGCAACTGGGTACGCGGTATGGGTCGAACAGATTTGCATTATCGCTTGTAGCATTGAATAGTGTATCCAGCTTTGTGCTGTTAACATAATCCAGGCCTGCGTTAATAAAACACAATCCGTCGCCGGCATAGTCTGCTACCAGTGTAGCAAACTCTGTTTTTATCTGTGCTTCTGTTGCGGCTGCATTGCTGCCATTATCGCACGTAACAATGTGAAAATATACGCGCACCAACTGATTGCCTATGGTTAGCGCATGAAAGTTTTTTTTCTCGAACTCAAGCGCCGCTTTCAATTTCGGCATATCTATTTTGTAGCCACCGCATGGTAGTGGTTGCTGTGCGAATGATACCGTTGCGCACAAAAGAAGCCATAGAGAAAAGAAGGTGTTGCGAATTTTATTTTTGACGCCATGCACGTTGTAAGTATGTAGTTGTTTCATCCGTGTAATTTTTAATGATGAATGTTAGGATGGAAACTGTGACCTTATTGGTTTTCTTTTGTAAACAAAGTGCCGGGGCCATTTCGTTTTTGCATGGAAACAATTTTTTGTTCAAGTGCCTGTATCTGTTTGTTTTGATCTTTTATCTGATTGTTTTGCTGAATAAGGTAAAGTGTGAGTTCTTCTATTTTCTTTATCATAATTGAATCCATCTCAGCAACGCGCACACCGTTGGTTGCAACATCTACAGCCGAAGGAACATCGGGCAGGTGTTTGTTTTCCTCAATAAAATCTTTTACTTCATCCAGCGGTTTTAAAATGTAGTCGTTGTCAAATACATAATCGCACCAACCGGTTTCAACCAATACTTCTTTGGCTCTTATGGTTCCGCACACATCCAGTTTGAATTGCGGAGCTATTACACCAACGCCGAAGTTGCCGTTGGTTAACAAAGCCAGTTGGGCGTAGTTGTTGCCATTAAGCAGGTTGGTTGCGAAATATAAATTGCTGTTGGTGTTGGTGGCGAACCAGCCGCCGGAAGAACCAACATACGTACCCACTTTAACTGTGTTGGCACTGTTGGAGTGTGTTATGCCCCAGCTTGCATCGGCAGTGCCAACCTGCAGTTTGGTTGTTGGTGTTGCGGTACCTATACCTACATTGCCTGTGAAGATCTTTGCGCTTAATGCACCGCTTTTGTTGACTTGTAACAGTAGGTTGCCAGGCGTTTGTGTTACAGACGAGAATAGAGAATTCACAACTTTCGCGTCTATATTCAGATCATTAACGTCTGTAAAAATGCTTCCTGCGGTAACATTGTTCTGGCTGAAACTTATGCCGGGTGAGGTTCCGCTGTTTACCTGCATGCCATACTGGTTATATGTGTAATGGTCCTGGCAATTGAGCTGAATAACAACCCGGCCGCTGGCGTTGTTACAAGAAGTGCCGAGCACTATATCATTGGTAGTATTCTTCCATAAAAATCCCTGGTATACATTGCTGTTGTCATAAAATGAAATGTACGGCGAAGCTGATTGAAGCCTCAGTAATTCAGAAGCGTTGGCGTTCAAAATGTGAAGTGGTGCTGCAGGAGAGGACGTGCCAAGCCCAACGTTGCCCGTATTGGTGTTGTAAATTGTTGTGCCGTTTGCTGCCCAATAGCCCGGTGCAGAAGAGGTTACGGTTGACCAGCTTATTTTTCCGGTACCATTCGTTTTCAATACTTGTCCGTTGGTGCCATCTGTAGCAGGTAGCGTATAAGCGCCTATTTTAAGTGTGCCGGTGATAACGCTATTGCCAGTTGTAGCACTAACTGAAAACATCGGGCTTGCAGCGCTGTTGCGGAATTCATATTGAGATTTAGTGCTGTTGTAGTATAATCCTACGTTAGGCTGCGTTATATATCTGAAAACGTATTTGTTTCCTGCAACGCCGTATGTGCCCGTGCCAGTAAAAGTGAGCACACCGCCAGCATCAATTTTTGCATAATTGGTTGATGTACCGAATCGCCAGCCGCCCGCGCTGAAAATTCTTCCCCGTTCAGATGTGTTGGTTTTGAAAATAACATCGTGTGCATCTTTGGTTCCTATGTAATTGGAGCCGGTGAGGCCTGCATTTCCGGAAGTGAGCCAGTTTTGTGCTAGGATGGAAACCGTTGGCAAAAAGCTGATTGCCATTAACAAGAAAAAGTGCATTTTCTTCATTGCAATGTGATTTAAGACGTTCAAGTATTTGTTAAAATAGCAGCAGCAAGTTGTAACAGTAGTATCAGCACGGTTGTAGTTATAACCGCAGGCCTGTTGGTATGTTACCGGGGTAAAGTTGTTTCAGCTAAAAAGAAATGATTGTGTTAAATATGTTAGGGATGAAAAACTGTTCAACAATTGTTGCGAAAAGCCTTAAAGCCGGGAAAAGTATGGTTAACAGGCGGCATGCAGATGATCTGGCCCTCATAATATTGCTTAAAATTGAGGATGCCGCTTTGCCGGTTCAACGAACAAAACGTACTTTTACCACATAAGCTGATCCAGAATGCGAGTGTTGTTATTTTTAGGACTGATTATGTGCGCTGTATCCACTTTAAACGCGCAAAACCTGTTTCCCGCAAACTATGCGGATTACAGGCGAAGCGAGAATTTGTCTGCACACGGCAGGCTTAAGACAAACGATCTTTCCAACAAAAAATGGTTTGTAAGCAAATATGTAGGTATTTCCACGGGTGTGGTTTTTGCCGGTGGCAGTACTGCAACATATATATCAGCGCCAATTGGCCTCCAGTTAAACCGCAAGCTTAACAATAACCTGTACGCGTTTGCAGGCGTGTCTGTTGCACCAACTTATGTTAATTTCAACCAGGCATTTATCTCAGGCACAATGCCCAAAGGTTTTCAAACGAACACTTACATGAAGCCCGGAAGCTTAGGTGTTTATACAAGGGCGGAACTTGGGTTGATGTATGTGAATGATGACAAAACCTTCTCTATTTCAGGAAGTATTGGCATTGAAAGAAGCAGTTATCCTGTAATGCCTTACAACCAATTCAACGCGCCGCGAACAAGACATACCAACCCCGCTAATTATTAAGGGGCCCTTTCCATAACTTTTATCAAATTTCTGTAAGTCATTTGAGCCACGGCCAAAGCCAGTTATTGGGCGTAGAGGCGCTATTCCAAAGCTTACAATGAATTTCATTTCACATATTCAGGCAAGAAAGACTTACTCTATGAGCTCGCCGGAAGTTCAGTTAATCGGAATCAGCTTGGTAAATCTCTAATCGGGACTTAATTTTTCCAAATTTGAGAATTGGGTAAACTCAGCGGATAATAAATGTATTGATTATTAATTACTTATGAAATATTTTCCAATTGGCACTGAATTCGAATAATTATAGCGTCCGTTTTTAACAGTACCTGAAATAAAACTAAACGTATCCATAATAGTTTGAAAGTGGAAACAACCTTGCTAACCTACAAGTCCCGTTCCCGCTTAACCTAATGAAAATTGTTATAAAAGGCTGTCTTACTAAGGCAGCCTTTTCTTTTATAGCGAATAATTTGTTGAGATTATAAGCCTGTTCTTTTCTCGAGCTCTTCAGGATAACGGGCACCTTCAATCGTAATATTGTTGAGCGCTGAATTGATTTCAGACAAATCTTCGGCAGTTAATGCTACGTCCGCCGCTGCAACATTTTCTTGCAGTCGATGTAATTTGGTTGTACCGGGAATAGGCACTATCCAGGGCTTCTGTTCTAAGATCCATGCAAGCGAAATTTGAGCGGGTGTTGCGTTTTTGGTTTCCGCAACCTTTTGGAGAAGATTGATCAATGCCTGGTTGGCTTCAATATTTTCCTGCGTAAAGCGCGGAACGATATTGCGGAAATCTCCTTTGTCAAATATTGTTTCTTTATTAATGCTTCCCGTAAGAAAGCCTTTACCCAACGGGCTAAAGGGGACAAAGCCAATACCCAATTCTTCCAGCATGGGTAACAGTTCATCTTCAGGTTTTCTCCACCAAAGTGAATATTCACTTTCCACTGCCGCTACAGGCTGAACGGCATGTGCGCGACGAATGGTTTGTACACCCGCTTCAGATAGGCCCCAATGCCTGATCTTGCCTTCACTAATAAGGTCCCGAATTGTTCCTGCAACATCTTCAATAGGCACGTTAACGTCAACACGATGCTGGTAATATAGATCAATGTAATCAGTGCCGAGACGTTTCAATGAACCCTCAACCGATTTTCTGATCTGCTCGGGCCGGCTGTCCTGAACCTGTTTACCATCCTCATGTTTAATACCGAATTTGGTGGCGATTTGTACTTTGTCACGATAGGGTTTTAAAGCTTCACCTACAGTTTCTTCATTTGTATACGGCCCGTAAGCTTCCGCAGTGTCAAAGAATGTTACGCCGAGGTCGATCGCTGAATGTAATAACGATATAGCATCTTTTTTAGTAACGGCACTGCTATAGCCATAGTTTAAGCCCATGCAGCCAAACCCTATGGCTGACACTTCCAATCCACTCTTACCGAGTTGGCGTTTTTGCATTATTGGTTTCATAAACTGATTTTTGAACTGAGTACAAAGTTCGATCCGCAGTTGCACTTGTTGTAATTAAAAACAAACAATGAATTACGAAAATCAAACAACGGACGTTTGAATATATTTTTTTCGAAACCAGCAGGTCAGTTATTTCTAAACTTTAAAGGGCTTAGCTGCACATGTTTTTTAAAGAAGTTATTGAAGTGCGTTACTTCAGTAAATCCCAATGCATAGGAGATTTCTGAGACGGACCATGTACTGTGTTTTAGAAGGATTTTCGCTTCCTGCAACACACGCTCTGCGATAATCTGAGAAGTAGTTTTTTCAGTCGTGTCTTTCACTGCCCTGTTGAGATGATTCACGTGCACGTTTAACTGATTGGCGAAATCTGAAGCAGACCTTAGCTGAACCTTTTGATGCGTATCATCAATCGGAAATTGCCGTTCCAACAGTTCCATAAATAAGGTTGAGATTCGTTGTGAAGCGTTGATAGCATGGTTATCGAGCAGTGTGGTGGGTTGTATTTTTAATGCAAAATGAATGAGTTCGAAAACCAATGTTCTTAGTACGTCATATTTGTGAATGTAGCTCGAACTAATCTCATTAAACATTCGTTGAAAGAGCATGGTTATCTCGTCAACCTGGTCATCCGTCAATTCAAAAATATGTGGCCCGCCTGGCTGAAAAACAGCATACTGGTTAAGGTTGCCATAATGATGAAAGAAGTGTGGGTTGAAGATGCAAAACACACCGCTTCTTACTTGGTCAAGATGTTCCCATTTGTAAGGTATTTGCGGATTGGAAAAAGAAAGCGCCTGCTTCTTCACTTCAAAAACTTTATCAGCGTAGTTCACTTTGCTTTTACCAATGATGAGCATGATTTTATAATAGTCACGCCTTTTGTACGGAATCGGGTTGGCATTATCGCCTACAAAAGGGTCCAGCTTGAACACATTGAAATGCCCCAGTTCTGTGCGGATATTGTCGGGCATCCATTCAAATTTCTTCTTGTAAAAGTCTTCTAATGATTCAACCTTGCTCATGTATTGAAATTACAATTTTGAAGCTATAAACCCTGTGGCTAATGTATTATAGGGTAAGCCAGCACTCAATCGCAAAGAAATACAGAACCATCGTGGGTAACTTACAAATTTCAAAGAAAGAATTACATTTTTCAAACAGCCCTTATTCTATGTGTACCAGCTCGTCGTAATCCTCTACAGTATCGATGTCGATAGCGCCTTGTGGAAACTCGATAACGGCAACCTCTTCCATATGTGTTTTTACAATTTTTTTGGCGCCCTCTTCACCGGTCAGTTGCAATAGATGAGAAAAATATTGTTTGGAGAAAAGCACAGGTGTGCCAACCGTATCTGCATAAGCGCAGGCAACAATATGTTTGCCGCTTTTCTGTTGCTCTGCATATAATTGTTTAAATAGTGTGGCTGAAACATAAGGCTGGTCACAAACCGTAATAATCAGTTGCTCCAGGTTTTTATCAAGCGTTATAGCCTCATTAACGCCGCCGGAAATTCCGGACGCCATACCTTGCTCCCAATGATTATTCATATGCAGTGCTATTCCGTCGCGATGAATTGTTTCAACAATTTCTTCCGCTTTAGATCCCAGTACTACTACGATAGGGCTTGCGCCAGCGTTCGTGGCTTCATCAATTACGTGTTGTAGTAAGGTTTTGCCGTTAAAGGAAAGCAGCTGTTTAACATGGCCCAGGCGGGAAGAACTGCCCGCAGCCAGAATAATGATTCCTGTTTTATGAATGTTACATAATTGATCGTTCATGAATTTCTACCTTTCTTTCTCGTAATGGAGTACCTTTTCTGCCAGAGAATACCGCTTTAATTTCAGCTATGACAGACAGCGCTATTTCTTCTGCTGTTTCAGCGCCTATGTCAAGCCCAACCGGGCCGTAAATTTTTTGCAATGCGTCATCGGTTATTGTAATGCCCTGTTCCGTCAATTCGGTAAACATTTTTTGTAGTTTTTTCCTGGGGCCGAGTACGCCAACGTAGCTACTACTGGTTTGGATAATTTGTTCCAGTGCAACCAGGTCATAGTTATAGTTATGCGTCATCAGTACAAAAGCGGTTTGTTCATCCGCGTTAACCAAATTCAAAATTTCCCCTGGCTTTGTTACCTGTACTTTACCGGCCTTCGGAAACCGTTGTTGCGTTGCGTAAGCGGGCCTGCCATCAATAACTATAATATCCCAACCAAGAATGTATGCCATATCGGTAAGCGGCTGCGTATCATTGCCGGCGCCAATAATGACTAGCTGAATGGACGGTGGAACAAACTGAAACAAGGCTGTATGGTCTTCGTAGGTTTTTACAAATGAATTTTTTGAGTTAAGAACAGCGCTCGCATCAGCGGGCAGGTCTGCATCGGCACACAAAGCAATCATCTCACTTTCATTCGTAAAGCATACAGTTCCCTGCTGGTGCAATCTTTTATCTTCATTAAAGATGGTTGCTATAACTGCATCTTTCCTGCTGTGCGCCACTTTCTTTAACAGGTTCAATGGATTATGCGGATCATGAAATTGCAGCGGTTCAAATAAAATGTAAACAATGCCATTGCAACCCAGTTGAATTCCCAGCTTATTATCTTCATCATCACTGGTGTCATAAACCTCCAGTTTGTTTCTTTTTTCAAACATGGCCAACTGCGCTTTACGCAACGCATCTCCTTCCAGGCATCCGCCACTTATGGCGCCGGTTATTTCTCCATCCTCAGTAACAAGCATTCTTGCTCCCGGCCGTCGATAAGATGAGCCGTCTACCTTTACAACGGTAACCAGTGCCGACTGTTTTTCTTGCTTAACGGCTTTGTCGTAAGCAGCTACTATGTCATTTAGCTCTTTCATAGATATAAATCATTACCTCAAAAACATTGCCCAAAATTGATTAAATGCTTGCCATGTTAAAAGGCAATTTCCTGATTCGTTTTCCAGTTAAATCATATATAGCATTCGTAAATGCCGGCGTGAAAGGAGGGAGGCCGGGCTCGCCAACACCACCTGCGTCAGCGCTGTTTTCCATAATATGTATTTCAATAGGAGGTGCGTCCGTGATGCGCGGCATCTGGTAGGCATAAAAGTTTTTTTGTTCAGCCATTCCATCTTTAAATGTTACTTCATGTATGGTGGCAGCACCCAGCGCCATAATGATGCTTCCTTCCACCTGGGCCTTGATAATGTCAGGGTTCACATACCAGCCGCAATCAATTACTGCCCACACCTGGTCAATCTGCAACTTGCCGTCAACATTTTTTGAAACCTTTACTATTTGTCCCACTGTAGATGCAAAACACTCTGTTATGGCTACGCCAAAACCTTCATTCTTTTTCTTTGTTTTCCAGCCAGAAATTTCTTCCAGCTTATCTAACAGCAATTGGCACCTTTCATCTTTTAGGTATTGCCTTCTGAATTCGAGTGGATCTTTTTGTGCCTGTATGGCCAGCTCGTCTATAAAGCTTTCAAAAGCAAAACCGTTGGTTGATGCATATACCGATCGCCACCACATAATAGGGATCGGCGTTTCAAAAGGCACATCCTGTATGCTTAGGTTTTTAATGCTGTCAAAATAGTGTTTTACAAAACCTTCTGAAGCGCTATCATTTGGCTTGTCTTTACCGCCCCCATCCATATGGCCAATGTTCTGGCCCGCCAGCTTAACTTTAAAGGCGGTGATCTCTCCGTTTTCAATTACGCCTTCGCAACGGTAACTAATACCTGGCCTAAACGGCCCTTGCGTTGCATCATCTTCCCTTGTCCATACAACCTGAACAGGTGCGCCAATTTCTTTGGAGATTACGGCTGCTTCATGTGGATAATCCAGGAACGCTTTTCTGCCAAAGCCTCCACCAAGAAAGGTCATATTGATGATCACATTTTCTTTAGCCAGGTTCATTTCTTTGCTCAGGAAATCCTGCACCCAGTCAGGCGCCTGAATAGGGCCCCATACTTCCAGCTTATCTTTTTGATAGTGCGCAACACAATTCAAAGGCTCCATGCAATAGTGCGCCTGGTAAGGTGTTTCGTAAATGACATCAATTTTATTCTGCGCGTTTTGAATAATTCTGTTGACGTCCCCTTGCGACTTAAACGATAATCCTTCCTGCGTTGTTAGCACATCCTTCATCCGGCTATAAATTTCGTCAGATCCCAAATGTTCAAAGCCACTATCATCCCACTCCACTTTTAATGCTTTCTTTCCCTGCATTGCGGCCCAGGTAGAATTGGCGATTACGGCTACACCTTCCCGGTAATCCTGGAATACTTTCATCCTCACTTTCAATACCTGCTTTACACCGGGTACTTTCTTAGTTTCGGTGTCATCAAAACTTTTAATCTTGCCACGTAACCTGGGGTTACGTTCAACTGCTGCAAACACCATTCCCGGAAGGCGTTTGTCAAGGCCAAATACAGCTTCGCCGTTTGTTTTTAAAGGTGAATCCCTGCGGTGAAGTGGCTTGCGGATCAATTTATATTCAGATGGTTTTTTCAGTACAACATCTTTTGGTGCCTGTAGTTTTGACGCGGCAACAACCAGCTCTCCATAATGAAATTTTTTACCAGAAGGCTTATGAAAAACCTGCCCTGATTGCGCGTAGCATTCTATTGCAGGCACTTTCCATTTTGTTGCAGCAGCAGCTATCAGCATTTCTCTTGCAGAAGCGCTTAAGTTCAATAAATTTTTATAGGAGCCACGAATGGTTGAACTACCACCGGTGATCTGGCTACCATATTTAGCCTGGTTGCCCTGCGCAAAAATTACGTTCACATCCTTAAGGTCAACTTCAAGTTCTTCTGCAACAATTTGCGGAACGGATTGAAATGATCCTTGGCCCATTTCCGCACGATGATCAACGATTGTTACTTTACCCGATGTATCTATGTGGATCCATGAATTCATTTCTATGCCCAGCTCTTTGGCATCGGCGCCGGCAATCACCTTTCCTTCCTTGCCGCTAGCCGGAAGGTAAAAGCCCAGAAACAATGCCGTGCCGGTCATGCCGGACACTCTCAGGAAGTTTCTCCTGGAGATCTGTTTTAGATCTGTTGCCTGTGACATTTTAGTTTGATTTATTTCACGCAGCGCTCGCAGAGAAGCAACGATGCTACGTAACTAATATTTTATACTTATCGCCGCGCTGCCGCTTCTTTGCGAGCGCTGCGTGAAAGGATTTATTCAGCGGGCGCATAGCCGCCTGTTTCAATCCATTTATTCCATACTGTAACAAATTCTTCGTGCGTTAACGGCGGTGGTGTACGGCCCTCGCCCATGTTCCATGCCGCCTTCACCAGTGTATCGTGTGCATGTTCCAATAACTGCTCTTTATTCTTATGCCCGTTCTGGTTGTAATCCATTATTTGCATGGCCAGTTGTCGCGCCGTTTTTCCCTGGAATACCATTTTCATGTCGCCAGGAGGTAGCTGCCATTTCGGATTGCCTGGCGGGGTGTGTTCACCCGGCGTATTTGCAGGCTGATGACAGTTGGAACATTTCGCTGCATAAAGCCCTTTTCCATCTTTGCCGCGTTGCACATTCATTATATGGATATGGCTGTCATCACCTTGCAGTGGAGCTTCCCCTGCAGGATGGCAGTTCATGCAGCGCGGGCTCATCAGCACTTTATAAACATCCATAAACGCTTGCACAGAAGCAACGCTATCCTTTTTTATTTTAGCTGTCTCAGTGGTTCCTATTTCAGGAACTCTGGCTCTAAAGGCTGTTGTCATTATTCCGACTACGGAAAGAATGACTGCCATTACAGTAATCGTTTTGAATGGGAAATATCTGGTTGCTGAGTGTTGTTTCATAACCTGGCTGGACTGATGATATAATTATTTTCCTTTTTGCTGCATTTCCGCGGCTAAATGAATAGCTTTTCGAATGCGCAAATATGTTCCGCAACGGCAGATGTTTCCGGCCATGGCGGCATCTATATCCTTATCTGTCGGATTGGGATTTTCGCGAAGCAATACCGCAGCTGACATTAGCTGGCCCGAATGACAATACCCGCATTGTGGTACATCGATTTCCTGCCATGCGCGTTGTAGCACATGATCATTATTTTGCGACAGGCCTTCTATTGTTGTGATTTTTTTTCCTTCAGCACGGCTGACTTTTGTGACACATGAACGAACAGCTTCTCCATTCAGATGAACTGTACAAGCGCCACATTGAGCCACACCGCAACCGTATTTTGTGCCGGTTAGGCCTATCACATCTCTTATTACCCATAGCAGGGGCATGTTGGGGTCAACATCTACTTTATAGGCTTTTTGATTAATGTTTAGTGTGATCATAAGCTGGCAATTTATTTTCTGTGATTACAGTTTCGGAAGAATTATAAGTGGTTAAGCAAACGTGTATTGTAAAAATATTTCAATCTGTTCTCTAATGCCTTTTAAATTTCAAACATTTCCTTAAGAAATTCAAATCAACGCTGGATAACTTAAATGTTTTTAATGTCGAACGGCATTTTTCTAATGCGCTTTCCTGATGCTGCAAAAATCGCATTGGCCAGTGCGGGAGCAAATGGTGGCAGTCCGGGTTCGCCCACGCCTTTAACTTTGCCGCCTTCAGCTAAAATAGACACTTCAATTTCGGGTACTTCATTGATGCGGATGAGCTGGTTGTCATAAAAGTTGTGTTGCATGGTGGCGCCTTTTTCAAATGTTATGCCCGGTTTTATTGCTGCACTTAAAGCCATCACAATAGCGCCTTCTACCTGGTTTTTCACGTTGTCAGGATTTACCACTTCGCCCAGGTCAATAACCGCATACACTTTATCAACCTTAATGGAATTGTCGTTGTTGTAGGTAACTTCAACTGCCTGTGCACACAAGCCGGCAAAAAACTCCCACTGCGCTACACCGCGGCCTTTGTTTTTAGGCAATGGCTTATCCCAGTTAGACACTTCTCTTAATTTCAACAAAACCCTTTTTGTATCTGAAGGTTTGGAAAGAAGCTCCAATCTGAAATCCATCGGATCTTTTTTTGCTGCATAGGCCAGTTCGTCAATAAAACATTCGTGAGGAAAAGAAATGGTAGAACTTGTAACAGACCGCCATGCGGCTACTGGCACATGAAAATCTGCCCGCACAAACGAAGTTTTAATATTTGGGATTTCATAGGCCTGTTCGCCAATGCCTTCAACCATTGTTTTGTCTACTTTGGTTTTGTCGAAATCGGCCCGCATAGATTCCTGGTAGGAGGGACTGATCACTTTGTGTTCAAATGCAACCAATTTTCCTTCTTGTGAAAAACCACCTTTCAATTGCGAGAAAGTCATGGGCCTGAAAGGGCCTTGCTCGGTTGTATCCTCCCTTGACCAGATAACTTTTACAGGTTTATCTATTTGCTTAGCAATATTAACCGCTTCAATAATAAAATCAATATATAATCTTCTGCCTAAGCCTCCACCAATAAATTTTGCATGGAGTTTAATATTATCGGGAGAAAATCCGATTTGTTTATGGAGATCATTTGCACCATTGCCTGTAACACTGCTCGGTACTTGTGTAGATGTCCATATTTCAACCTGGTCACCCTTAACCTGTGCAATGCAATTCATCGGCTCCAGCGTGTGGTGAGCCGCCATTGGTGTTTCATAAAAGGCCTCAACAATATTTTCTTTTGATAAATTCAGCGCTTCTATCGTTCCTGTATTTTTATCAATTATCCCTTCTTCTTTTGCAAGGTTGCGCAAGTGATTTTCAAAATCGACAGAATTAAATGTTTCAAATCCTTTTGTATCCCATTCAACTTTTAATCGTTTCCTCGCTTGCAATGCTGTCCAGTAAGAATTTGCAATAATGGCAACGCCAACAGAGTGATGCTGCCCCATTATTTTTTCAGTCTCAACAACTTTCACAACACCGGGAATTTTTAAGGCTTCAGTATCGTCAAAACTTTTCAGTGTACCGCCAATTACCGGGCATCTTTCTACACTTGCAAACAGCATTCCGGGCACTTGTGCATCAATACCAAATTCAGCGGTTCCATTTGTTTTTAAAGCCACATCCGGGCGTTTGATTCGTTTGCCAAGTATCTTAAAATCCCTGGGGTCTTTTAATTTCGGTTCTTTGGGAAGTTCCAGTTTAGAAGCCTCTTCCAGCAGATCCGCATAGGCAATTTTTCTGCTACTCTGTTTGTGGATCACCTTTCCGTTTTCCGCATAACAACTTGCAATATCAACACCCCACTTTGTGCTGGCCGCCATAATGAAGACTTCTTTTGCAGATGCTCCAACTTTCCTCAGGTCCGTGTAGTTTGATCTGATCGAAGAACTGCCGCCCGCCCTTTGGCCGTTACCCAATTCTTTTTCACCATTTGATTGTTTAATGGTAACCTGGTCAAGCGATACTTCAAATTCTTCGGCTATCAATGCAGGGATGGATTGAAAAGTACCCTGGCCCATTTCGGGTTTTGTATTATAAATGGTGATCTTGCCGTTCGATTCGACAAGAATGTAAGGCGTAAAATTTTTTGATAATGACACATCAGGAGCCTTGCCACCATATCCATCATATGAAACGCCCAGCAAAAGCGCAAGGCTGGCACCTCCTGTATTTCTGATAAAAGCTCGCCTTGAAACTGGTGTCATAGGTGATTAATTTGGTTAGACATTAAAATGATACTATTTGCGGTTGGTCTTTAAATCGTTTATTGGCTTACTCCATCGTTATTTTAACGTATCTAAATTTACTTTAAACAATTGTATTTCTTTGAAGAAAAATAGGTTTTTCCTTCAATCATTAACTTTTAGCGAACAAAATCGAATTATATTATTTGCCCTGAATAGTTAAACATATCTCTGATTGATGAGGTGCAATTAATTCCGGCGCGTTTTTAAAATATTAAAAAATCAAGCGAATTAAAACTGAAGCGTGTACATGTTGTACAATTAAACTATCTTAAATATCTATTTGCGTTGAAAGATTGTATGTGAGCTCGAAAGATCATCCATCAAACACCTTTCTGTATGAATAGCCAGGCAGCAGTATCGCGCAAGCATCCCGGGCAACCTTTGTCACAAACCACGCTCGAAAATTTCTTTCCGGGCTATTTTGCCCTCGTAATGGCTACAGGAATCGTTTCAATCGGGTTGTTCCTGTGGAAATGGCCAATGCTTGCACACATTTTCCTTTACATGAATGTCTTTTTTTATGCGGTGCTATGGGCAATACTAATCGCCAGGATAATTAAGTATCCTAAAGTGGTATGGGATGATCTGCACCATCATGCGCGCGGAGTAACATTTCTTACGCTTGTTGCGGGAAATAATGTATTAGGAAGCCAGGTGGCCATCATTACTGGCCGCAACGATATTGCATTGGTAATATGGATCGTTGGCTTTATACTTTGGATGTTGCTGCTTTATACTTTTTTCCTGGTGAACATAATGAAGGAGCCTAAGCCTTCTTTTGAAAAAAGCATCAGTGGTGCATGGCTGCTTATCGTCGTATCTACAGAATCCGTGGCTGTATTAGGTGCTATCATTGCCAACAGCAGTGCTTATCACTACCTTATCGCGTTTATTTCATTATGTACATATATGGTAGGTGGCATGTTTTATTTTGTGTTGATAGGATTGATCTTATATCGCTGGCTTTTCATCAGTATGAAGGCGGAAACTCTTACGCCTCCGTATTGGATTAATATGGGAGCCGTTGCCATCATTGCACTCGCGGGTTCAAGATTGGTAATGTATGCAACCCATCATGAAATACTTACCTACTGGGGCAACTTTGTACAGGCATTCACTATCTTTTTCTGGGCCTTTGCAACTTGGTGGGTTCCCTTGCTATTCGTCATGTTTGGGTATCGGCATTTTATAGCAAGAGTACCGCTGCAATATGATCCGCAGTATTGGTCCATGGTGTTCCCGATGGGAATGTATGGCGTCTGCACTTTCAATTATGCCGTTATAACGGGCTTCAGTTTTCTTAAACCTATCTCTGCATTATTCGTTATATTAGCTGTAGTTACCTGGATAATTGTATTCATCGGATTATTGCTTGAACTGCGCGTAAGTAAAAAACAATAGGCTGATATGAAACACCGTTTTTCCATTGATAAAAAAGCGCTCATCGCTGCCATTGTTGTAACGGCTCTTTGCGTGGCGCTGTCATTTTACGGCTCACGTAAATTGCAGAATTTCGATCCCGCTCTGATAGCTTATTTGTTCGGAACATTGTTTGCACTGGCTGGCGGTGTATATCGTTATACAGTATGGCTGCAACGTCCGCCAACATGGCTATACTTCAAACGCACCTGGCAATTTGTTTTTAATGGAAGTTTCATTGCGCACGTTTTTTTGCTCATAAAAGAGTCAGTTATAAACCTCGTATTTCAGAGTTTTATTTTTCCGAGAAGCAAGCAACGCTGGTTCGCGCATTTTATGCTTGCATCCGGTTGCCTTGCAGCATTTGCTATCACGATTCCCTTAACACTTGGATGGATCAACTTTACGCTAAATCCTGAAACAGCAGTTAATCCTGAAGTGGTCAAGCTTTACAACGCCAATTTTTTTGGTTTTAAAATAATGGATTTTGAATTGGGCAGCGCATTAGCCTTCATTATTTTTCATGCATTAACCTGGTGCTCCTGGCTGGTGATTATTGGTTGCGTAATATTTCTTGTAAGGCGCCTCACCAATGCCGGTCTTATTGCCACGCAAACTTTCGAAGGTGATCTGCTGCCATTGCTCCTGCTCGTTTTTATTTCTGTAACGGGCCTCGGTTTAAATTTTAGTTATGCTTTCATGAAAGGATTTGCATATGATTTTATGGCGGTAACACACGCCATCACAGTCATCCTTTTTCTTGTATGGATTCCTTTCGGAAAGTTTTTTCATATCATACAACGTCCGGCGCAAATAGGTGTGCATGTATATAGAAAAGAAGGAGAGAAAAGAGGAATGGCTATTTGTCCGCATACGCACAAGTCTTTCACAACACAACTGCATGTGGATGATCTGAAACAGGTGACCAAGGAATTGGGATTTGATTTCACATTGGAAGATGGAAGCTCACATCTCGATTTTAGTCCTGAAGGCAAAAGATCATTGCTGGCGAAAGCACATCTCGAAGCGCGCAAAGAAAGTGGTGCTTTTTTTGGATAGGAGTTCGGTGGTTTTTTGTTCTGCAGGTTGTAAAGAAGAAACCTGTTAAAAGCTAAGTACTTCGTACTTAAAAAACATATTAAGACTGAAAATCTTTTATATAAAAGGGATTTTTAATTCATAAACCAGATCTGATGGCGAGACTACCAGTATCCGCAGAAAAAATAATAGAGCAGTATGGCCCGCATCTTAATTACGCGCCTAAGGAAGGATATGTGGGAAGAGATGAACCGGATAAGGCTGTTAAAACACACTGTTGCTTTTGCGGCATGCAGTGTGGCATACAGCTACTGGTAAAGAACAATAAGGTTGTAGGCTTTGAACCATGGATGGAGTTTCCTTTTAACCAGGGACGGCTTTGCCCTAAAGGTGTACAACGTTATTTGCAGGACAATCATCCCGATCGTTTGATGGATCCGATAGAGCGTGTGGAAGGGCAGGGCTTTAAGACTGTGTCATGGGATTATGCAATGGATCGTGTTGTTGCTGAAATCAAACGCATTCAATCACAATATGGCAACGACGCATTTTCCATACTTTCCGGCGTATCGCTAACAAACGAAAAAAGTTATCTGGTAGGCAAGTTTGCAAGGGTGGCAGTAAAAACGGCTAACTTGGATTATAACGGCCGTCTTTGTATGGTGAGTGCAGGTGCAGGAAATAAAAAAGCATTTGGACTCGACAGGTCATCTAACACATTTGAAGATCTTGAACATGCAGAAGTGATTATTGTTACCGGCGCCAATGTGAGCGAAACTTTTCCCACGCTTACTCATTGGATCTGGCGCGCGAGAGATAATGGCGCAAAACTAATTGTAATCGATCCGCGTGTGATTCCACTTGCACGAACTGCCGATATTCATTTAGATATAAGGCCCGGTACAGATTCGGCTCTTTATGGAGCCATGCTGAAATATCTCGCAGATAATGATATGCTTGATCATGACTTTATCAATAACTACACTTCAGGTTTCCAGGATACATTGGATGCAGTGAAAGATTATACGCTCGAATGGGCATGTTCCATAACCGGAATTACAGTAGAAAAAATTAAAGCTGCTGCAGAACTTTGGGGAAAGGCAAAAACAAGTTTTCTGTTACATGCCCGCGGTATAGAACATCATTCAAAAGGCGTAGAGAATGTATTAGGTTGCATCAATCTTGTTTTGGCTACAGGACGCATTGGAAAGCCTTATTGTGGTTACGGTACGATTACTGGACAGGGAAATGGACAGGGTGGACGCGAACACGGACATAAATGTGATCAGCTTCCCGGCAACCGCGACATCACCAATCCTGAGCACCGAAAATATATTGCCAGTGTATGGGGCATCAATGAAGCAGATATGCCGGGGAAAGGATTAACAGCGTACGAGCTGATTGAGGCCATTCATAGGGGAGAAGTAAAAGGCCTTTTATCCATTTGCTTTAATCCCCTTGTTTCTCTACCCAATAACAACTATGTCCGAGAAGCGCTGGAGAAACTGGAATTTTATGTGTGTATTGATTTCTTTCTGAATGAAACTGCGCGACATGCGGATATAGTTCTTGCAGGTTCGCTGCATGAAGAGGAGGAAGGCACAGTAACCACTGCAGAAGGACGAGTGGTGCGCATTCAAAGAGCTGTTACACCGCCCGGCAACGCGCGAACAGATACATCTATTTTATTAGAACTTGCTGAGCGATTGGGCGCTGGCGATAAATTTACTTATGCAAATAGCGAAGCCATCTTTAATGAATTGCGTGTGGCATCAAAAGGGGGAAGTGCAGACTATTATGGCATCACTTATCAAAAGATAGAAGAAAACATGGGTGTGTTTTGGCCATGTCCTTCGGAAGATCATCCGGGCACACCAAGACTATGGGAAGATCGCAAGTTTCTCACACCTGATGGGAAGGCACATTTTAATCCGGTAAGCTACCGGCCTCCGGGCGAAGTAACGGATGATGAATATCCGGTTGTACTTACTACAGGCAGGGTTGTGTCGCAATACCTCAGTGGTACCCAAACACGCCGTATCGGGAAGCTGGTGGAAATTTATCCCGAACCTATGGTGGAGATCCATCCCGAACTGGCGGCGAAATACAACATAAAGCAGCGTGAGGTTGTTCGCGTATTGACACGCAGAGGTATGGGAGAATTTCCTGCCAACATTGTGGAAACCATCAGGAAGGATACTGTGTTTATTCCCTATCACTGGCCGGGTAAAAAATCGGCCAACCAGCTTACGCCCGGAACGCTTGATCCTATTTCAAAGATCCCGGAGTTTAAAGTGTGTGCATGTAAACTTGAACCGCAGAATATAATTGCTGATCCATCCCAGGCACATGCATGGGATAGTGTATAACAAAAAATAAAGCATATGGAAGTAACGGCCTACAAAACGGACATGGAGTTTTTCGTGGATATGCAGCGGTGCATTGGCTGCCGGGCGTGCGAAATGGCGTGCGCTGAATGTGAGACGAACGGGCATGAAAGCATGATACATGTGAATTATGTGGAACGCTCAACCACCATACAAACCACCGTGCAGGTCTGCATGCATTGTGATGATCCTGTTTGTGCAAGGGTTTGCCCCGCAGATGCCATTGCCAAAGATGATTTTGGTGTGGTGCACAGTGCCAATACATCACGTTGTATCGGTTGTTCCAATTGCGTAATGGCCTGTCCTTTTGGTGTGCCCAAAAAGCAGGAGCAGTATGATCTGATGATGAAGTGCAATATGTGTTACGACCGTACAAGTGCCGGTAAGAAACCGATGTGTGCAACAGTGTGTCCCAGCCAGGCTTTGTTTTATGGAACTAGGGAAGAGATCAGCCGCATGCGGCCGAACAGTACACCTGTAAACACTTTTATATTCGGTAAACAGACCGTTACAACAAAAGTGAATATTATGATGCCCAAGGGCAGCACTTATTTAAAAGTTCATTAATCAACGAAGCGTTATGGCCGAAAAAACAAAAGAAGCGCCGCACTGGCAAGCGGATTTTCCGATTGAACGCACATCAGCAACGGCAGTCAGTCGCCGTGATTTCGCCAGGTTTCTATGCTTTATTTCCGGCGGATTGGCTGCAGGTACAGGCCTTGTTGCATTAAAAGCGCATTTTGCTCCGCCTGAAGAAGTGCAGGGTGAACATATGGTTTGCAACATAGAAGATGTCCCGGTTGGGGGTACCTATTCATTTGTCATTCCCGGAAGTACCATTCCGTATATTCTTATTCGTCTTGAAAGCGGTCAGTGGCGCGCATACGAGCAAAAATGCACCCATCTTTCCTGTGCAGTTTTTTACAGGCCTGGATCGGGAAAGATTGAGTGCCCCTGCCACGATGGTTTTTTTGATGCACTCACCGGTGAACCGCTCGCTGGCCCTCCGCCGCGTGCACTTCCACAACTGGATGTGGTTTTAAAAGGCAACGATATTTATGTAAAAGCATTATCACATGAGCAACTTTAGGCAGGCGCAAAGTAAGGCGCATCCAAATAAATCAAACACGCTTATCTCCACGCTCATCTGCGTGCTCATCCTCAATACCGGCATTCAGATTTGGCTGTTGTATACTGCCCTGAACAATGCCTTGGGTAAGCACAGCAGTATTGCATTACCGGCTTTTTTAGGGTCACTTGCCCTCTTTCTTATCGGTTTTTTCTGGCTTTACTTTATCCCGATGGGAACCGAAGAAAAAGAAGAGAAAAGTAAGAACAAGTATAAGTAGACGAGCCCAATTGCTCTTTCCCGTTGCTTTGTTTTACCTCGTAATAAATTTACGCATACTCAAAAAACAAAAAGCAAATAGAATATCGCCTGCTGTATTATTCAGGTTGTAAAATTAATTCCTCCCCTTTATGGGTACTGAAGGAAAGAACGTTGCCATTAAGCTGAAGTGGTTTTCTTTTATCGCTTTTTATTATTACCCTTTTATTGGGCCAGGGATTTTGTATCGTACAGCTTTTTCCTTGCTCGCTGATGATTTTTACATACTGCACTGCTTTATTTTTTAATTCTGATGAAACCAGGAAAGCCCCATCACACCTGATTTTTGAAAAGCTTGCGTCTTTTGATTTGGGCCATACTTCAAACACACGGATCATATCCTGGTTAGACATACAAAGCATTTCATTAATGGTATTGGGTACCGTGCTGCAATTTTCAATACCATGGGGATTGTTTAACTGAAAGCCGTTTGGATAAGTATGCAGGCTATATTCATGTAGCTTTTGCAAAATCGTATCAGCATCGATGCCAACTCTTACCGCTGCCGGAAAAAAGCTGTTAGAGCCATTCATATCAAGCCAGCGCTGCATATCGTTAATTGTATTACGGGCCACCTGTAAAAGCATGCTATCACTGCTTAAACCAATTTGCCCTCCGGGATATATATGTTGAATACCGAGCGTATTTCCATCCCACCAGGCCGTTCCTTTTTCACTGTACCGGAAAACTGTTTTTCCGTTTCTTTCCTGCAGCGGGAAAGGCGCGATGTTCTTTTGTTTGTCGGCCCAATCTTTTCGGAACTCTTCATCAACATTCAGCATCTTGCTCATATCGACCGCTGTTCTTAAAATCAGCGGCACCAATCCTAACGATAGAATTGGATTTTTTGTGCCAATGGTGCCTTCATGTATCGCGTCATCAACAATCACATATCTGTCCTTTTCTTTTTTCAAATAATGTTGCCAGAAAATGGCGGTAGCTTTTATAAAAGGATATACGCGTTTTGTAAATACAGGGTCATATGTTTTGTAAAACTGCATGGAGAAGTTTACGGCGCAATAAGCGGCGTTACTTTTTTGCCCGAAAAACAAGCCCTCATCTTCCACCTGCTTTTCTGAAATATACCCGCTCATGTATTTACTCATCAAGTCATTTTTACGGGTAGTTTCAATACCCATTGGGCCTATGCCCACAGGATATAAAATGCCATCAGGGATATGCGTAATTTTTGAGGAGTAGTATTTGCCTCTTTGCATAAACTCAAGCAACGGTGCTTCATAGGGCAATGCCTGTTGAAGGTGATTGGAAGAATACAATGCGTAAAAAGGCGCAGTATAATTATAGTTTAGGTGATAATCCCCGTTCCACGCAGGTATTTCACGGGTTACCCAACTACCAAATATCCCCGGAGGGAATTGTATATTCCTGCTGCATGAAGCTATAGTGTATTGCGAGGCATAATATTGATGCGCAATTACTGAATCTTCAATGGAGACCCAACTCTCATTCCAGAAGTGGTGCCACCAGGTTTTATGTTGTGCTTCTGCATCTTTTAAAAACTGGCTGTTGATATGCTTTAGCTGTTCCTTTGCTAATGCGAGGCTGCTGTTAAGATTACCATCGCCAGAGAAGGCGCAGGCAATGGTAATTTGTTGGTTAGGAAGGATTGTAAATGCATTTTTATCAGGCTGGCCATCTAACATATTTAAGGCCGCTGAAGCGAATCTTTTAATACTTACATCCTGCGTAAATCCCCTCGTTATCCATTGCATGGCTTTGTTGTTTCCCTGCAAACAAGTGTCAGGAAATTTATTTTCCAATGGCGGGTTAACATGGAATTGGTCTTCTTCGGGCAGCTTTAGGAAAACATTGCCCCGAACAATATTATTTCCTTTATTGGTTATTTTAAGTACAGCACGTCTTTCGTCGCCATCATTTCCGAAGCGATCTGCACATGGGCTGAGTCATTTTGAAAATCTGATACCGTTACCGCATCGTATAAATTTTGTTCTATCCTGTACGAAGCCTGTGATAGCAAGGGAATAGCGATTTGGATTTTGCCAAGCACTGCGGGGAATGATTCATTAAAACCGGACTTCAATCGCCAGAAATCGTTTCGTGCCAGGTAATAATTTTGCAAATCAGGCTTGCCTGAAATGGCAACGGCAGTAAAGCCATTGCCTAGTAATGGTGCATCTACGGCAACTGTGCCTGGTGTTTTCGTAGGCGGGGTAGTGAACACGTTTTTATATTTTCTGACAATATTTTCCGCAGAAATTGATTGTGCCTGTATTGGGTAAGTAAACCATGCAATCATTGCCGCCAGCAGCAGTTTAGTCGCTTTCATGTTTCTGTTTTTCTTCAGAAGAGTTTATTTAGAGCAGATGGAGGTAAAAGTACAGGGCGTATTTCTGCCCGGCTATCTGAATTTTAGCAGCTTCTCGCTGGATTTTGTTTGCATGATCAAAGAGAGGGATTAAAGGAACGCAGAACAGACAGCCAAACTTTTGTCGTTTTTGGGCTGATAGCTATAATAGAAAGCTTCTCAAAAGCAATTTTAAACGCTCGATAAGTCAAACTGAAGTACATGGATAACTCATTTTGAAGATTTACTTTCTCAAAATTATCATTCTATTTATAAACTAAAATACAAATCATTCATACTTAATTAAAAATAGCTGTCTACTTTTTAAAATTATTAATTTCAACAAACGTCTACAAATATTTTGTTAAGATCTTTCTAATTATGCCGGCTAATTAATTGAACGATTGGTGTATGTCGGGTAAAAGCATTTATTATCGTAAAAAGATAATCCGTCAGCTCTATTTTGAAAACGTATTGTCTTGCTCAGACATAAGTGAGAGGATAGAAAGAAGTATTCCCCTAACAACGCGGATGCTTAATGAATTGATCAGCGAAGGCGCAGTGATGGAAACGGGGCACGCCCCTTCTACTGGTGGCCGCCGCCCGTTGGTATATGGCATTAAGCCAGACATTATGTATGTGGTGGCTGTAGCGATGGATCAATTTGTAAGCCGTATTGCCATCCTGGATATGCACAACAGGTTTGTTAGCCCCGTGGCAAAATTTGATTTACCCCTTGCGAACGCCTATGACGCGCTTGAAATGGTTTCGGAAAAAATTAACGGGTTAATAGACAAATCAGGGATCAACAAGGCTAACATAAGCGGTGTTGGTATTGGCATGCCCGGGTTTGTGGACCTGGAAAAAGGCGTGAACTATTCCTTCTTCGAAACAAAGCAACAAAGCATAACAGAATATGTAGAAGAAAAAGTGGGCCTGCCGGTTTTTATTGATAACGACAGCAGCGTTATTGCCCTTGCCGAACTAAGATTTGGTGCGGCGAAGAACAGGAAAAACGCGATGGTGATAAACATCGGCTGGGGAATAGGATTGGGATTGATTTTGAATGGTGCGCTTTTCAGGGGAAATAATGGCTTTGCCGGCGAGTTTAGCCATATGCCGCTTTTTTCAAACGGAAAGATCTGCAGCTGCGGAAAATCCGGTTGTTTAGAAACCGAAGCATCGCTTGCCGTTGTTGCGGAAAAGGCACAAACAGGGCTTGACAAAGGCAGGGTTTCCGTCTTAAATTTTATTCCTGAAAACTATGAGCAGGCAAGTGAGGCTATTATAAATGCTGCGGTAAGAGGCGATAAATTCTCCATCGAACTGCTCTCTGAGTCCGGATATAACATCGGACGTGCTGCAGCTATCCTCATTCACGTATTAAATCCTGAGGTCATTATTTTAAGCGGCCGCGGTGCATCTGCGGGCAAAGTATGGCAGGCACCTATACAGCAAGCCATCAATGAACATTGTATACCAAGACTAGCTGAAAAAACTTCCATCGGAGTTTCATCATTAGGGCACGAGGCGGAATTAATTGGCGCCGCTGCTTTGGTAATGGAACACTACGAACAGGGAATATCCTCAAACCTTAGAAACTAACGATTGACATATGTATCCTCTTAATAAGGCTATTTCAAATCTGTACTATTCAATTAAACAAACAAAAACGATGAAGACAAGAATTACACGTCTTTTGCTTTTAATGCTGCTCAGCATAGGAAGCATGTTTGCCTACGGGCAGGAAAAAATGACGGTTACAGGAGCGGTCAAGGATGCTGCCGGCAACGGCCTTGAAAGCGCAACCGTAAATGAGAAAGGCACAGCTAACAGTGTCACAACCGACAAAGGCGGCAGCTTTACTATTAAAGTAAAACCAGGTGCAGTATTGGTTGTATCCTATGTGGGATATACAAGTAAAGAAGTGAAAGCTTCTTCTGCTGTGCAGGTAACATTATTAACTGGCACTCCGGATGCAGGAGGAGAAGTGATTGTTACTGCATTGGGTATTAAAAAAGAAGCCAAGGCTTTGGGTTATGCCGTATCAAAAATTGATAACGACAGGATCATGGCCAGCGGTACTCCTTCTAACGCTTTGCAGGCGCTTTATGGTGCTGCTCCTGGTGTACAGGTTGCTGCTACTGCGGCCGGCCCTTCAGGCGGTATGAAGATCAACATTAGGAATGCTGTTTCTTTTGACCAGAACTCATCTACACGCCCTCTTATTGTTGTTGACGGAGTTCCCATTCACGACCAAAATACACAAATGGGTTATGGCGCTACTGACCGTGATAACGGAACTGGTATCAACGACATCAACCCTGATGACATTGCATCATTCGAGATCCTTAAAGGTGCTAAAGCATCTGTACTATACGGTAGCGAAGGTGCAAATGGTGTTGTACTGATTACCACTAAAAGCGGTGCTAAAGGCAAAGGCTTAGGTGTAGCGGGTTCTTTTACCACTACGTGGGACCGCGCAGCGTTCCTTCCTAAATTACAAAATGAATATGGAACAGGTTCCAGCGCAAGCAATGCAAGGAACGATGCCCAGGGATATTATATTGATGCAAACGGAAAAAGAGCATTGGCTACTTCTTTAGGAGATGGTTATGGTGCGGCTGCTTTCGGTCCTCATTTCGACCCAAGTGTTAAACTTGTATGGTGGGATGGCGTAGAAAGGCCATGGGAAGCACAGACTAAAAATATTTACAATGATTTGTACCAGACAGGACATCAGAACACTTCAAATGTGGCTGTAAGTGGTGGTAACGATCAGGGCCAGATCCGTTTTTCATATACCAATATGAACATGACTCCGATCAGGCCAGGTTCAAAGTATGACAAAAATACTTTCAGCCTTAACACTTCATACAAACTCAACGACTACATTACACTAAAATATACAGGCAACTTTTATAGTTCTACAAACCTGAATGCTGCTAACTTAAACACTATGAATGGTGAAGGCCAGCAAGCAAACATCGGCGCATATAGTGCTGATATTAATGTAGGCTTGTTAAAGTCGCACATGGTTACCCCTGACGGATATAACTACTTCGCCAGCCCTTCACGCAGAAACTTAATTTCGAACGGAAGACAAGCTGTTGTAGGTTTTCTTTGGGATCAGCTGGAAAACCAATCTACTTTCACAAGATCACACAATATCCAGTCTTTAACTGCAGACATTAAGCTGACGAAGATCTTTAGTGCTACCGTTATGGGTGGTATGGATTACAGTACTGAAAGAAATGTGTACAAAGGTAAATTGCTGGACCCTCAGTTAACTGGGCCTAACAGTGGTTTTATGTATAGTGATATGACCAATATTTACAGGAATACATATGGCCAGGGCATGTTGAACTTCAACACTAAAATAAATGCTGATTTTGATCTGTCTGGTTTTGTAGGTGGTGCGATCAGAAAAAATTATGCTGAAGGAAAAGGTGCATCTGTTAATGGTTACGGACAATTGGTTATCCCTAACTACTTCTCATTTAACAACCTGCCATTGGGCGTACAACCTCAGTACCAGTTTAATAACGGTGAGGACATGTTGTATAGCTTGTTAGCATCAGCACAAATGGCATGGAGAAACCAGTTGTTTATTGAAGCGCAAGCCAGACAAGACTGGTCTTCTATTTTGCCTTCAAGCCACAATAGCTATTTCTATCCTGGTTTAAGTGCAAGCTGGATCTTAAGCCAGAGCCTGAAACTGCCTGCAGTAGTTGATTATGCTAAAGTAAGAGCTTCATGGGCTGATGTAGGCCGTCCTGGTCCTCGTTATTTCAGCAACGTGAACTATGCTACTTCTCAAACTGGCGGAGGTTATGTGCTTACTCCTCCATCTGATCTTCCTCCAATGGATGCTAATGGTGTACCTAACTTGAAACCTGAGCGTAAACGTGAGTATGAGCTTGGCTTAGAAACTTACCTGTTCAAGAACAAAAGGCTTGGTGTAGACTTCTCTTACTACACATCTAATATCTACGACCAGATTATGGCTGTTGCTGCACCTCCCGGCATGGGCGTTAAAAACATTCGCATGAATGCAGGTGAGGTTACCAACAAAGGATGGGAACTGGCTATTAAAACAAAACCAATTTATACGAAAGATTTCAAATGGGATGTTAACCTGATGTTTGCAAGTGGTAAAACTTATGTTGACAAACTGGATGGCAAACTGCAATCACTTACATTGTGGAACGCGTTCAACTCAGTAAATGCTGTAGCGAATGTTGGCCAGCAATACGGTATGCTTTACCTGACAAAATCAAACTACACTTACAACAATCCAAACGATCCTAAAGATCCAAACAATGGTAAAAAAGTAGTGAATGCTGCTGGTTCAAGCTACGACTATCAGAGCACTGCAAAACTGATCGGCAAAACAATCCCTGACGTAACAGGTGGATTCTTTACTTCTTTCAGCTATAAGAGTTTCCGTGTTCTTGCTAACATGGACTACCAGTTTGGTGCAACCTTCCTGTCAGGATCTGAAACTTATATGATGGCTGCAGGTGTTTTAAAAGAATCTTTGAAATACAGAGATGCTGCACATGGTGGAGCTGATTATTACTTAGATGCGTCTTCTAAAAAAGTTGCTGGTGTAAACCCTAACGGTGGCGCAACTTTCCACGATGGTGTAATATTAGATGGTGTTGCTCAGGATGGTACAAAAAATACCAAAGTTGTTTCTGCTGAGAATTATTATTACGACTCTTATTTCTCAAATGGCTTCTTCCCTGAAGACAGGATCTATAAAAGCGATTATATCGCGCTGCGTAATATAGCTCTTGACTACACGTTGAACCCCAAGTTTGCTCAAAAGGTGTTTATGAACAACCTGGTGATCTCAGTTTTTGCGAACAATGTAGCTTATATCTACAAAGCTGCACCAAACTCAATACCTGAATCAACTAACGGAACTGGTTGGGGCGTGGGTTCTTATGGAACAACTGCGTTGCCTACACAGCGTTCAATAGGGTTTTCTATTAAAGCTAAATTTTAAAAACAACTAAGATGAAATTCATTAAAATAAAATCATTTTTCTTGTTTACGTTGTTACTGTCTTCGGTAGCATGTAAAAAGAAGTTGGAAGACTTATATCAAAACCCGGACGGGTATTCAAAAGAAATGGCCGACAAGTCCGGAGTGAGCGTTATTTCAGGATTTTTCACTTCTCAGCTAACTCAGGGATTCTTTCTGAGCGGCGATTATGGATCCGTTTACCACCAGGTAAGAAGTGGAAACAGGATTATGGGAAATGCGGTTCAGATCTACAACACAACTGCTGAAGGAAGCGCTTACTCTCTTGCAGATGTTGAGCACGACTGGGGTACAGGTGGGTTTAACGAATCTGTATTCAATTTTGTAAACACCCAGTGGATTACACCAATACTTTGGGCTCAGCGCGAATACAACAATATCCCTGTTGGAAAAAGAAGCAATCTGGATAGCTTATACATAACCCTAATGCACGTTCTAAAGGGTTATGCATACCAGAGAGCAACTGACATGTACGATAAGGTTCCTTACATTGAAACAGGTTCTGCTGGTGGCCTTGATGGCGTTAAGGCAAAATACCTGGGCCAGGCAGACATCTATCCTAAAGTCCTGAGTGATTTTAAAGCTGCTGACGATGTATTGGCTAACCTTACACTTACTACTACTGAGGCGGCATCATTTACGCAGCAGGATATTATTTTTAAGGGTAACTTTTTGCAATGGCGTAAATACATTAACTCTTTAAGGTTACGTTGTGCAATGAATGTAAGCGAGCAGCTGCCAAGCTTAACAAGCCAGGTGATTGCTGACTTAAGTGGCAAGCCTTTATTGTCTGAATATGACGATGTGGCTGGTGTTGCTGATATCGCTGTTATTGCGCCTTCACGTATTTGTAATGAGTTGGGTATCACCCGTGCATTCAGAGAAAGAGCGGACGATTGCCGTGCAGGAAAGAAATTCTTGCAGGATGTAATGAATTGTCAGCCAACGCTTGCTAGCAAAGTGGTGAACGGACAAACATTATACTATTTTGCGGGAGATAATTCTGCAGCAGGCCTTGCAAATGGCACTGTTGACCCACGCGTATCTTACATCTTCTCTCCAGACGTGACCGGCAGATATGTTGGCGTTGATACAAAATGGGATGGCGGTACAGATCCAAATAGCTATTTCAACGAAATTATGCGTGGCTATTATATCAACGATCCTATCTTGACTGATATAACAAAAACAACTTTCTATTACGGAAAAAATAACAGCCAGTCAATCACTTTAGATGATGCATCGCAGAAAGATATCACTAAGCGTGAAGCATACCTTTTAAAAGCGCTTCGCAGCAAATGTGCTAACTACGAAGACAATAACTGGAACGTAGGTACTGAAAACATCCTGGTTGCAGAATACAATGTGCGCCCGCAGTTCAACTTTGCGTTGAAGTACCCAACCATTCACGCAGTTGAAACAGAGCTTTCATTAGCTGAAGCAGCAGTTAGAGGTTTCGGTTCACTGAATGGTGCAGCGCGCGATCACTACAAAAAAGCGATCGAGTTATCTTGTAAGTATTGGTACGACCTGAATGTATCAAATCAATATTCTAAGTCAACTTTACCTGCAATGCCATCAACCATGGATGATTCCAGGATCAATACTAAGCCTGCTATGGAATACAATGCAAGTGCTTATGCTGAATTTGCTGCTCAGAAATTTGATGCAATGTCAGGCACTCAGAAAGTGCAGGCAATCTTTAATCAGCTTCAGTTGCATTACAACATGTTGAACTTTGAAGTGCCGTATACAGCTGCACGCAGGCTAATTAAATACCTGGGTACAAATCCGGCTTCACAATATGAAAGATACAAGTGGAAAGAGAAGATGACTTACCCAAGCGGTGTTCAGGCTTCTGATCCGGATGGTTGGGCAATCATCAGTCCTTTTAACAATCCAGATCTTCCTGTATGGTTAACAGGGCGTGCTACAAAATGGAAAAACACATTAGAGTAGTGGTATTACTTAACTGAATAGTTATCTCAGTAAATAAAGGGGGCATTGCCCCCTTTATTGTTTATTGCACAAAGGCTCAGCATTGCGTTGTAGAGAAGAGATAGCTCCAATTAAACTTTCAACAAACGTCTACAATAAATGGCTGTTTTTTTCGTGCACATAAAACAGAGTTCTGTTAGATTTGTAAGATAGGTTTCATATAGTAAACAGTATGAATAGCTCTGCTCCTTTCTTTCCAGAAGGGGGCACTTTTTGTTTTGTAGAGGCACCTAGCATCCATCCACAACAGTGATCATTCCGCATTAACATTCGACAAACGTCTACACTATACAAGCGACGGCGAGTTGAAATGAAAGTTAAATTTGTTACTCATATTTTAGCACATACGAATTATTCACGCTCCTTTCTGTTTAGGAGGGAGCTTTTTTTCTTTGAGCTTACGGCTATTAGAAATTATCAGGTAGCTGGTCAAAGCGTAATTGCTGATAGGAAAGACGAATACAGTTTGACGTAATTATAAATCATTTAGTTTTTTTAATAGGTCTAATTACAACACCGCCTCTTTCTCTTTAGTCGGAGGCTTTCTTATTTGTTTCTTCTGGATAGAAGCGCGCTCGTGTAGCCTTGGTTTGATACGGAAATTCAAAAAGAAATGCAGTAAATGTGTTAGCTCATTACTAAATCTATATATACGCAAAGTATTTTCTCATGTGACGCCCTGTTCTATTTAGCTCTGGGGTCTTTTTTGTTGAGTAATTTTCGATACTCAACACATATGAATGGTTCTGCTCCCTTCTTTTTAGTTGGGAGCGTTTTTTGATTACGCTTCCATCAGAATAGAACCAAAAAGATAAAAGCAGCAGACATCTTTGTAGACTTCGTTCGACGATAAGAGAAACTTATAACCGCCTTCGCTCACGAAAATTACTTTTATAAAAAATCACTGCAATCTTGCTTGTGTGTTTGCATTTTCATCAATATCATACCTTAAATTCGGTGCAATTATTTTCAGACTAGCTCTCAATTAAAAACAATGAAAAAATCAATCTTCTTCTTTTTGGTTTTAACGACCATTTCTAGCACGGTTTGCCTGGCACAGGATGCAACGGCACGGTTTAAAAAGATCAACCAGGCATTCTTGAATCCCCAATCTAACGTGGTGATGGTAGCTGCACATAGAGGCGCGCACCTCGAAGCTCCGGAGAATTCATTAGCCGCCTTTTCAAAAGCTATTGAATTAGGAATAGACATTTTTGAACTGGACGTTCGCAGGACTAAAGATGGCAAGCTGGTTCTTATGCATGATAAAACTGTGGACCGCACCACTAACGGAAAAGGGCGCGTGGATAGTTTTACTTTTGAAGAGATCCGCAACCTGCGCTTAAAACACAACGGACAGTTAACGGACGAAAAAGTGCCTACATTAGAAGAAGCGTTGGCGGTAGCAAAAGGAAAAATACTGGTGGATCTGGATATCAAGGCTGACGAAGCGATTGATCAGATTGTAGAGACAGTAAAAAGTACACACGCTCAAAACAATTGCTTTTTCCTTGCGTACGAACCAGAACAGGTTCGCCAGTTACAGGCTGCAGATCCATCGTTTCGTTTTTTGATGAGGACGGAAAATGCGACTATGGTTGACACGCTTATGCCTAAAATGAAAGTGCAGGCCGTTCACATTGATCCCTCACATTATACCGAGCATGTGGTGAATACAATTAAAACCAATCATGCAAGGATCTGGATCAATGCGTTGGGCGACGTGGATAAGAAAGCCCTGGAAACAAACGCTTCCGCTTATGAAGAAGTATTAAAGTATGGAGCGAACATTATTCAAACTGACCAGCCAGCCTTATTAAAAGCTTATCTAATTAAAACCAAAAGGTACTATTAGTGAGCCAGGGTTGGTGGAAGTGATATCCTGCAATATTTGGATTTCTGAATATTAGCCTGGCTTAAGTGGGATCACCATATAAATGCAATTTTATTGATGCCATATGGTATGGTGATCCCATGCACTTAATAAAAGATTGATATGCCTTTAAGAATAATACCGATTGCTTTTTTGATATTTATCGTATTCGCAAGCACAAGTAATTCCGCGTGTGGCCAAAAGAACGACATTACTTTTACGTCTTCTGATACAGCCTTGCAGACCGCCTTTCATCGGGCAAAGGAAATGGCGCTGCATTACAAGGGCCAGCCAGATGATCCTGTTGGGGCGTGGTATGAATCGGCGCTCCCTCCACGCTATGCATTTTGTATGCGTGACGTAGCGCACCAGGCGATTCCTGCGGAGGCGCTGGGACTAACCGCAGCCAATAAGAACATGTTTACGCTATTTGCGAAAAACATTAGCGAGTCCAAAGACTGGTGCAGCTATTGGGAGATTAACAAGTATGGCAAGCCCGCACCGGAAGATTATAGGAATGATACCGCTTTCTGGTATAACCTCAATGCCAATTTCGATATACTGAATGCCTGTTGGAAATTGTATTTGTGGACGGGCGACCGTGATTATATCAGTCATCCTGCATTTGAGAATTTTCAAAATAAATCGGCCGATGAATTCATTAAGAAATGGGTGCTTCAACCAGATTCTTTATTGACCAGGCCTGCGCATCCAAATGCTGGTGCTGCATACAATGATGAAGATGCTTTTCACCGCGCAAGAGGATTGCCTTCTTATTCCGAAGGTGTCCCAAATATGAAGATAGGAATTGATTTGGTTGCGGCTATTTATCGTGGACTGTTGTCGTACGCTGCAATACTTAAAGAAAACGGCAAATCAACAGAAGCCAAACAGTTTGAGCAAAAAGCAGCACTTTATCAAAAACATATAGATAAATATTGGTGGGATGAAAAAGAAAATCTCTACAATACTTTTTACAGCAACAAAAAAGCGTTTGGCAAGAATGAAGGAGAGACGTTTTTGTTGTGGTTTAACGCGTTAACTGATACCACCAGAAAAAGGCATACAATTGAACACTTGTTGAACAACAAATGGAACGTTGAGAACATGTCTTACTTCCCTTACATCTTTTATCAAAACGGATATTGGGATGATGCAGCTAAGTACATGTTGCTGCTTACAAATCTCAGGACCCAAAGAAGAGAATATCCGGAGGTATCATACGGGGTAATGCTTGGATTCGTAAATGGATTGATGGGCATACAACCTGATGCACGTTTCAATCGTGTTGAAACCATTTATAAGTCAAACAGGAAAGAGTCCTGTTTCATAGAAAATGTTCCTTTGCTTGGTACGCTTGTTTCAGTAAAGCATCAGCCAGGATCATCTGAATTCATCAACACCGGACAACATAAAGTAACATGGCGCGCACAGTTTTACGGTGAGTACAGCGGCGTGATTGTTAATGGAAAAGTGCAAAAGGCAATGAAGAGTAAAGATGATGCTGGTAAAGTAATATCCTATGTTGATTTGAGTGTTGAGCCTGGAGAGAAGATTGTGGTAACGATTAGTCGGTAAAAAGTAAGGCGAAAATGATTGAATAGGAAAGAGGTGCTGAGTCAATAATGCGAACCGCACAGGGGGAGGAGTGGCCTGTCAAAACGGCCGGAGGCTTGGGGTTTGCCTTGATTTTTTTTGATTACTTTCTTTTTTCAAGAAAAAGAAAGTAACAAGCATCAACATGAAAAGGCTTGATTTTAATAATACTGACAAATTTTTCAGATTAAGGTTGATCTCCGCTCTTCCGGTTTAGCAGTTTTCTATTCGGGCGTCCGCTCCTCTCGTCGAGGTGACGATGCCGGCTCAACAGTATTACAATTATCTGGGGTTACATATTTCAAGATTATGCGGATTAAGATACAATGGATGGTTTTTAATTACTGTTAGCTTTAGCCTTCACTGGTGAATTCCAATTCTTTCCATAATAAACATCCGCCGGAATATGATGGCCTGTATATACGTTGCTTAATATGTCAAACAACTCAGGATCATATTGCTTCAGATCGTCCGGAGATTGCACTCTGGTGTCACCATCATAAAATTCAAAATTGCTCCAAAACCACCACTGCGTTCCCTCAGCCCAGTATTCCTGAACAGTGTTGATGGCATACTGTCCTTTGTAAATGCCTTTCGTCTTTGCCTGTTCATATGCATCGTTAATGCGTAAATACAATGCGCTGTCAGTGTGCCTCAACGCCTGCATAATGTTATGGCTGAATTCATGTACAGTAATATTCTCGCCATAGTAACGTGTGTTTTTTATGCCAAGTAAGTTTTCTTCTGCGCAGGAAGTATGAATGCCACCCATGCCCCTGGCACGTTGGTTCCAGTATTGTTTGTCAGTCATGCTTGCTATGCCGCCTGGCTTATCATAGTTTTCCCGTTCTTTAGGGGTCAATCGCCGATCTGATTTTTCGGGCTTTTTCCAGTCGCGGCATTCAGGAAGATCAGTTTGCATTTCATGCTGGCCGATGATGGAGAGCCGGGCGCCTTGCGTTACCAGTTCAGCTCTTATATCTGGTCTTTTGGAAAGCATATAGTTGACGATGTCTCTTGCGATGATTAATGCACTGTCAGATACATTACCCGACGAGACCACAGGGATGCCAAAACCATCAGTATATTTTTGGTAAAACGGATCGAGGTTCAGTTGTTTTGGTGGCGCGGTGATAATTGTTTTTATATCGCCAGTAGATGCAGGCTGAACGGTTTCTTGCGCGAATGTGTGCGCTGAGATCGTTAGAATAAAAAGTATGCGGAGAACTGGTGTCAGTTTCATTGAATTAAATTTGACTGTATCAAAGCTAGGGTTTGATTGACGACAAATGTAAACATGTGTTGCCCCATTTTAGGCTTATATTGGCGAATAGAAAAGTAAAGATGGCCTTGATAAGGCAATACAACGCAGCACTCTTTTTTTTCAGGTAAAATCATCGTAAGCAACTATTTTTATGAACAAATGTTTCTAACCACAGCCTCATGCCATGAAAAAAATTCTTTTCTTACTGATTGTATTAATCGCTCTTTATTCCTTTAAACAAAAGGAAATCGTTTGGGTGGCGATTGGTGATTCCATCACTTACCTCAACGATCATCCCGATGAAACCGGCAATCGTGTTACTAAAGGCTACTTGAGTCGTGTTACCGAAAGCCTGCCAGATGTGCATTATATCAATCAGGGCCACAATGGTTGGAAATCCACCGACATAGCCACACATATTGAAGAGCTTGGCCTGGTGAAAGCCGATGTGTATTCTGTATTTCTCGGCACCAATGATTGGTGGGGTGGTAAACAATTAGGGAGTATAGATGATTATAAAAAAGGTACAGGCACTAGTACAGTATATGGATCTTTCAGGATCATTGTCGACAAGATAAAGCAACTGAATCCACAGGCAAAAATGGTGCTGATTACGCCCATGCAGCGCAATGATTTTGTGTATATAGCCAACTCCTCCAATAATGCTTACGGCTCTTATAAAGATAAGAACGGGCAATCGCTAGAGGCATTTGCCAATGCAGTGATCGAAATCGGAAGATCAGAACGTATTCCTGTTATCGATCTTTATCACGATAAGAAACTTGACATCAAACAGCTCGTCAACTTCAAACGTCTCAAAGATCCAAAGACGGGCAGTTATGTGAACTATACTTATCCGGAGTTTACCAATATTCCTTTTAATCCCGCAGCAGATGAATATCCTTATCCGCCAGCAGCTATAAATGTTACATACGATGGATTGCATCCAAGCGATAAGGGGGACAGTATTATTGCCGAAAAAGTAATTCATGCATTCAAGAAATTGGGTGTTGCTTCGGGGAAGTAAGATTTCTCGCGGCGGGCGCAGAGAAGCAGCGACGCGGTGATTTATTAACCAGGGCTTTGATTTTTTTGCAAAGCTTTAATGCAAAGCGAAACGTGGATTGATTTCTGTACGGCTTGTGCCCTTTCAGGGCTTTATTGTGTTTTGCTTCTTGCACATAGGGCGTTGCCTCATGCTAATGCTTTGACGCCTTCGGCGTCATTTAAAAGCGGTCGTGCTGCGTTTAAAGTTATATGCAATGCGATAAGTGTTTTCTTAAATGTCCTTATATGCCTTATATGGTTCAAAAAAATTAAACGCCATGGTCCGTATCTCACGGACCATGCAATCCCTTAAATTCCCTTATAGCTCTTATATGGCTCAAAAAATCGATTTATGTTTTACCCTGCTTTCTGAAAATTTTCTCCATTGTTTTTCTCTCCGCTAGCTCGCCAATCAGTTTATCGACATAACGGACTTATTGGCATTAGCGGTTGTTTGGCAAGTTTACTACAGTGATTTTAAATATTCTACAAGATCCTTTTTCTCAGATGGCGTTAGATTTAATTCCATATGGTTGTTGTAATGATCAACAACTGCATTGAGCGTCGGAAATCTTCCATCATGATAAAAGCCTCCTTTCATCCTGGTAAATAATCCACCCAGCGGCGTGGTGCGATATTTACCCGTTGGAGACCGCTTCGCATCAAAATCATCAATTCCAATTTCTGCAGCTGTGTGAAGAATATTATCTGCATATACGGGTGGCGCATGACAACCGGTGCATTTGGCTTTAGTTATAAATAACTTTTTACCCCTCTCTGCCGCAGAATGATCATAGCTGCCGGCAGGAGGTGCAGGCGCATCTATCGAGTGTTGGTAGGCTCTTAAAGCAGCAAGTTTGGACGTGATTTGATCCGGAGAATTTGTTACATTATAAAAGCCATTTTCAACAGCGATTGGATATTTAGTTGCGTCATTCAAACGGGGATCAGAAAAATTCCCTTTGCCATGCATTTCCAGGTTGGCTACAAAAGCATTCCAATAACTAATATCACCCCAACCGGTATAGGTTGTCAGGCCTATTTTTTTCAACCCAAAAGCTGCAGGTATCAGATTTGCCGCAACAGTTCCGTCTGGTTTTAGCGCTTTACCATCCATAAATAAAATTGCAGCAAATTTTCCCGGCCCCCACATTCCAAGAACAGTTCTTAAAGTTGGTTCGCTAACATGCAGCATATCAGCTATTGGTTTTGCGTTATCTGTTAATGAAATAATTGCCCCAACATTTAGATCTCTGTTTGGCCAGCCGTCCAGGCGATTGCCAATTCCGGGCGCAAATGAATTGTCAACTGTAGAATGGCAGGAAGCGCAAGTAATGCCTACGGAAGTAATTTGTCCTTTAGTATTAAAATGTCCTTGTACACCAACTACCGCATTTAATTTTAATAGAGTGAGGGTTGTAGCGGGGTCATCTAATTTAATTGCTCCGGATTGTATGCCTGCTACGACATCTGATGGCAATGCTTTTGCATCAACCTTTAAGCCGACAGCTAATGCAGTAGCCGGACTTACACCGCTACCAAAACCTCCGTTGGCAGCCCCCGCAATCGCCTTGTCAAGATGCAATACACCGCTCCAAAACGCCTCATCATCATACGTGTCAAAACGAAATATTTCCTTTCCTTCATTGATCAATCCGGGATTTGTTTGCTCATCAGGTGCGTGGCTGGCATCTTTCCTGCATTGTGCAAATACCACCACAGCAATAACTGTTGCCATTATTATGGACTTTTTATTGTACGCCATAATTATATTTTTTAATTGTTAGAGGAGACGACGTTATAGTAAGAATGATGCACACTCTTTGGATGAAAGCCGGGGCGCTTCTAAATATTAGAGTTCGTGAAGTAAAAAAAGGTTACAATAAAAGATGATTCATTTTTGCTAATGCGTGCACCAACAACGAAGTGTGTAGGCCTAAGTTGGAAGCTTATAAAAGACTTGTTTGTTGAGTGAAATTTAGATTGTTATAAGAACGTGAAGTAAATGGAGTTTCTCGCAGCAAGCGCAACGAAGCAACGACGCGGCGAAATCTCCACTTTAACAAACGAGGTATTAACAAACTGATGATTATTGATTGCACAGTGATCACAAAAACGCCGTGTATCGTTGTGCCTTCATGCTCCGTGGTTCCAAAAAAACAAAAAGCCGCGTAATCTCTTACGCGGCTCTTACAAAATTTAAGTCTTTCAACTTTTGTGGGCCCACCTGGGCTTGAACCAGGGACCCCCTGATTATGAGTCAGGTGCTCTAACCAGCTGAGCTATAGGCCCTGAGTTAGCAAAGTGCATAACAATTCGCTAACGCTGAGGGAGCGCAAAAATAGAAAAAACATAATACAATCCAAGATATTTTGTAAAAATCATTCAGTTAGTTTTGTTACATGCAGAACATTAAAAATATCATCTTCGACCTGGGCGGGGTTTTTATGAATATAGACTTTGCCAAAACCAATGAAGCATTTGCGGCAGCCGGCCTCACCAATTTCAAAGAGCATTTTACCCAACATCACGCTACGCCAATGTTTGAATTGCTGGAAACAGGTAAAATAACTCCGGAGGAATTTTACGAAAGTTTTAGAAAGGAAGTATACGAATTCATCACCAACGAACAAATCAGGGATGCCTGGAATGCATTGTTGGTTGACTTCCCGAAAGAAAGAATTGTTTGGCTGGATGAGATCAGGACAAAATACAATGTTTATCTCTACTCAAATACCAATAAAATCCACTACGATTCCTTTATCATAAGCTTTACAGAGCAAACAGGCTTCCCGGACTTTAATCATTATTTCAAAAAAGCCTATTATTCTCATGAGCTTGGCCTTAGGAAGCCTTATCCGGAATCTTTTACCCATATTTTAAATGAACAAAACCTGCTGGCCGAAGAAACGGTATTTATTGATGATACCTTTTCAAATATAGAAGGGGCTCAGAAAGCTGGCTTGCAAACAATTCACCTGGTACATCCTACAACGGTGCTGGATTTGGGACTGTAAATTGAAAGTTGACAGTTGAAAATTGAAAATGAAGGCAGAGGAAGAAATCAGGCGTGAGGTGTAAGGCTTGAGGTATGAGGATTAAGGCAATAAGATGTAGAAAGGAAATTTGCGTAGCTGCACCTGGGTAGTTCGTACTTCGTAACTCGTACTTAAGCAAATAAATTGTATTTGAACAGGGCACAAAAAAGGGAAGCTCTTTGTCTTCCCTAACTATTTTAGCTTTTAACTTCCTCAAAATCAATGTAGTCGTCGCTTTTTGATTTGGGTGCAGCAGTTGCTCGCTGTTGAGCCGCCTGAGCTTGCGCCTGGGCCTGCTGTTGTTGCTGTTGCTGTCGGTACTGATCCTGCTGCATTTTCTGCATTTGCTCAATATTATTCCTTACCTGTGAGGTTGCTTTGGAAACCGGTACAATAAAATCGAACACCAGTTTATACAGAAAATAGAAAAGCAGAATGGAAAGTATAATCTTGATCATGGAGTAAAGGTACAGGGTATGATTTGGAAAAGGTGTTAAAACTGGCGGGGATTTTTGTCCGGAACGGGATTTAAAGGATTAGTGGATTAACCGGATTATGATCGGGGTGGGGGATCGGACCCTGGTTTAACCGATTGGAGGATTAACCGGATTTTTCTTTAGTGGAGAAACTGTAACTATCAACAGTAAGAACAAAAAACTCAAAATGCGGGAAAAAAAGCTGACACCTGATACCTCTCTGCTGATAGCCAATTGCTGAAAGCTAAAAAGCTACAAGCTTTTTTTGTCACTCTAATCATTTATCATACATTTGCACCGGAAAAAGAAGCAAAGAAGGGAACGACAATCGTTCCCTTCTCTTTTTATCTAATGTCTCCGAGACAGTTTTAACCCTTTATATACAGTGTTTTGAGGATATTGTGAAAGAGCAAAATTGTTCTTTCTAAGATTAAAGAATAAATTTCAATTTCCGGGTTTTACTATGGCAACAGATACTCAATTAGAGGTTATAGAACAGTTGGTTGATAAACTGCTGGCAGATCAACCTGAATATTTTAAAGTGAATGTTAAAATAAAACCGACGAATAACATCAAGGTTTTTATAGATGGCGATAACGGCATAGCAGTTGATAAATGTGTGCAATTCAACAGGAAACTGTACAAGTTAATCGAAGAAAAAGGCATGTATCCTGAAGGGGAATTTTCATTGGAAGTTTCCTCTCCGGGTGTTGGTGAACCGCTTAAAAATAACAGGCAGTACTCAAAAAATGTGGGAAGGCCGGTTGAAGTGGTTTTCAACGATGGCGCAATAAAAGAAGGAAAACTCGTACAGGTGGCAGAAAACGATATTATTATCGAACATACTGAAGGAAAGGGAAAAAAGGCTGTAACACAGCAAATTGTAATTCCATTTACTAATATTAAATCAACAACAGTTCAAATACAATTTTAATCCGCCGCCGTTTTGCTTGCGGGCAAATGGCGTAACGGTTTAAAGCGTTTAAAAATAAGGCAATGGCAAGTATCAACTTAATTGAGGCATTCCAGGAGTTTAAAGATGCAGAAAATATTGACCGTCCTACGATGATGAAGGTGGTTGAAGATGTTTTCAAGACTTTGCTTCGCAAGAAATACGGCAGTGATGACAACTTCGACGTTATTGTTAATGCTGAAAAAGGTGACCTGGAAATTATCCGCAGACGTATGATTGTAGAAGATGGGGAAGTGCAGGATCCTTTGGCTGAGGTTGAATATAACGAAGCTGTGAAGATTGAGCCGGATTTTGAAGTGGGTGAAGAATTGTACGAAGAAGTAAATATCTTCGATTTCGGCCGCCGCGCTATCCTCGCTGCGAAACAAACGCTGGCGAGCCGTATCAGTGATCTTAAAAAGAATGTTCTCGTTAAGAAATATAGCGACCGTGTAGGTGAGATAGTGAGTGCTGAAGTGTACCAGGTGTGGAAAAAAGAGGTTTTGTTGCTGGATGAAGAAAGCAGCGAGCTGATCCTTCCGAAAAGCGAGCAAATTCCGCAGGATTATTTCAAAAAAGGTGAAAACATCAGGGCAGTGGTTCGCAGGGTTGACATGAAAAATAACACGCCTGTAATCATTCTTTCCAGAACAAGCCCGGATTTTCTTGCTAAATTGCTCGAAATTGAAGTTCCTGAAATTTTTGACGGCCTTATCACCATCCGCAAAATCGTTCGCGAGCCGGGTGAAAGAGCAAAAGTTGCAGTGGAAAGCTTTGACGACAGAATTGATCCCGTTGGCGCCTGCGTAGGTATGAAAGGTAGCCGTATTCACGGTATCGTTCGCGAATTGAAGAACGAAAACATCGACGTAATTAACTACACTACCAATATCCAATTGCTTATCCAGCGCTCGTTAACGCCTGCGAAAATCAGCTACATGGAGCTGGATAACGATAGAAAACATGCAGATGTTTATCTGAAAGCAGACCAGGTTTCATTAGCTATCGGCCGCCGTGGTGTAAACATTAAACTGGCATGTGAATTGACCGGTTATGATATTGATGTATACCGCGAAAATGAAGGAGAAGTTGAGGAATTTGATATTGACCTGGAAGAATTCAGCGATGAAATTGAACCATGGGTTATTGAAGAACTGAAACGTGTTGGTTGCGATACCGCTCGCAGTGTATTGGACTTGACCATCGAAGAACTTGAAAGAAGAACAGACCTGGAAAAAGAAACAATTGAAGATTTGAGAAGAGTGTTGCAGGAAGAATTTGAAAGAGAGTAAAAGCTTTTTACAAACCGGCTTAGCATAAGTACAGTTGGTATTTGCTACAAACAGTTGATAATAAGATTTCTGTTTCGTTAGTACTTTAGCGTGGGAAGGGTTACTATTAAGGCTTTTAAGAATAAAACAACAGATCGCCTCAAAGAAGGCTGGATCGGTGAAATAAAAAAAACTGAATGTCAGAACTTAAATTACCAAGATTATTAGCCGCAGCGAAGGAATTTAACATTGGCCAGGATACCCTGGTAGAATTTCTTTCCGGTAAAGGGTTTAACCGCGACGAGCTGAAGCCTTCAGCTAAGTTGTCGGAAAACATGTACCGTGCCCTGCAGCAGGAATTTCAAAGCGATAAGGTGGCTAAAAATAAAGCCGATCTTATTGAAATTCCTAAAGGAATTCAGGGTGAGGGAAGAAAGCGCAGGGAGGAAGATGAGGTCGTTTTCAAAAAAGAAGAGAAAAAACCTGCAGTAAAAGAAGAAACTAAAGCAGAACAGGAAGAAAAAACAGTTGAAGTAGCAGCCGAGGTACCAGAGGTTAAAGCAAAAGAGGAAGTAGTGGCACCGCCGGTTAAAGAAAAAGAAGAAGTTAAACCGGAACCTGCTCCGCAACCTATTGTTGTGCAGGAAAAAGAACCGGTAAAAGAGGTTATTGAACCCCAGCCTCAGCCACAACCCCAACAGGTTGAAGCCAAGGCTCCGCAAAATAACGAACAGGATGTTATTAAGATTGAGGCACCTGAAATTGAGGGGCCAAAAATTATCAATAAAATAGATCTTTCTACCATTGACTCTTCAACAAGGCCTAAAAAGGTTATTAAGAAGAAAGAAGATGAGGAAGAGAGCAGGCCAGAGGAATCTGCACCTGTGAAGGAAGAACCAAAGCAAACTGCTCCGCAGGCACCACAGCCTGTTGCTGAAGAGAAAAAAGAAAGTCCGAAAACTGCAGAAGAAATAAAACCTGTTGCAGAAAAAATTGAACAGCCTGTTAAAAAGCAGCAACCAGAGAGCATTAAAGTTGAAAAAACAGTAAAAGAACCAGAAGTGGTTAAACCGGAAATGAATGCTCCTGCTGAAGCAGGCGAAGGAGATAGCTCCTCTCCAGTAATTGAAAATATCAGGGCCGAAAAAATCGAGGGACCTAAAATTTTAGGGAAAATCGAGTTGCCCGTTGACAGTGATACAAGGCCGAAGCCTTCTCATAACAGGGATGAAAAGCGTAAGCGTAAACGCATTCCGGTTGATAAGAAAGGCGGAGATTCTCAAGGTCAAGGTCAGGGCCAGGGCCAGCAAGGTGGAGGCGGTGGAAACTTCCAGCGTCATCCCGGTCAACAGGGTGGTGGACAGCAAGGCGGCGGAGGTTACAACCGCGGCGGCCAACAAGGTGGCGGACAGCAGGGCGGCGGTTACAACCGTGGCGGTCAGCAAGGCCAGCAAGGTGGCGGTCAGCAAGGCGGTGGCGGGTTTAACCGTGGCGGCCAGCAAGGCGGTGGCGGTGGATTTAACCGTGGCGGCCAGCAAGGTGGTGGCGGCGGATTCAATCGCGGCGGCCAGGGCGGCGGCGGGTTTAACCGTGGCGGCCAGCAAGGTGGTGGAGCACGTGGCGGAAACGCACGTGGCGGCAATAGAAATGCACCTCGCGTAGCTCACCAGGATAGAGAAATCGATCAGAAAGAAATTCAGGAAAAAATACGTGAAACCCAGGCTAAACTGGCCGGTTCCGGTGGACGTGGTAAGAGCTTGAAAGCAAAATACCGTCGTGAAAAACGCCAGGAAATGGCCGAAGCAATGGGTGAAACAGGAGAAGATAACAAGCTACAGGTAACGGAATTTGTTACCGTTAGTGAGTTGGCTAACCTGATGGATGTAAGCTTCGCTGAAGTAATCAGCAAGTGTATGGGTCTGGGTATAATGGTGTCCATTAACCAGCGCCTCGATGCGGAAGTTATTGAGCTGGTAGCAGGTGAGTTTGGTTATGAGGTTGAATTTATAGGACTGGATGATCTGGAAGAAGAAGAGGAAGAAGAAGTAGACAGCGAAGAAGACCTGAAATCACGTTCTCCGATCGTTACGATCATGGGTCACGTTGACCACGGTAAAACATCTTTGCTGGATTACATCAGAAATGCCAGCGTTGTAGCCGGTGAAGCGGGTGGTATCACTCAGCACATTGGTGCCTACGAGGTAACAATCCCGAACGGAAAACACATTACATTCCTTGATACACCGGGTCACGAAGCGTTTACTGCGATGCGTGCACGTGGTGCCAAGGCAACGGATATCGCAGTTATCGTAATTGCTGCGGATGATGCGGTGATGCCTCAAACAAAAGAGGCCATCAGCCACGCACAGGCAGCAGGCGTACCAATGATATTCGCTATCAACAAGATGGATAAAGAAGGCGCAAATCCTACAAAGATTTACGAGCAGCTTTCTCAGATGAACTTACTGGTAGAAGAGTGGGGTGGTAAATATCAAAGCCAGCAGATCTCTGCCAAACAAGGTATGAACGTAGATCTGCTTTTGGAAAAAATATTGCTTGAAGCCGAATTGCTGGATCTGAAAGCTAACCCTGACAGGGAAGCTACGGGTACTATCATCGAAGCATCTTTGGACAAAGGCCGTGGTTACGTTGCAACGGTTCTTGTTCAGAATGGTACGCTTCGCCAGGGTGACCTGATGGTGAGTGGACAACACTTCGGACGTATTAAGGCTATGTTCAATGAACGTAACCAACGCGTTGACGAAGCGCCTCCTTCAACTCCTGTAGTAATACTTGGTTTGAATGGTGCTCCGCAGGCGGGTGAGAAATTCAAGGTTTACCATGATGAAGCTGAAGCTAAAGATGTAGCTACTAAGCGTGCTCAGATCTTGCGTGAGCAAGGCTTGCGTGCAAGGAAACACATTACGCTGGATGAAATCGGCCGTCGTCTTGCACTCGGTAACTTTAAAGAGCTTAATGTTATCATCAAAGGTGACGTGGACGGTTCTGTAGAGGCGTTGAGTGATTCATTGCAGAAACTGTCTACAGAAGAAGTTGCAGTGAGAGTGGTTCACAAAGCGGTTGGCCAGATCTCTGAAAGCGATGTACTGTTGGCAACAGCTTCAGACGCTATCGTAATCGGCTTTAACGTTCGTCCATCTTCACAAGCAAACAAACTTGCTGAAAATGAAGGCGTTCAGATCAAAACATACTCTATCATCTACAACGCGATCGAAGAAGTGAAGAGCGCGATGGAAGGTATGCTTGAACCGAAAGTTGAAGAGAAAGAAGTCGCTACAGTTGAAATACGCGAAGTGTACAAATTCGACAAAGCTACCGTTGCGGGTTGTTATGTTACCGAAGGTAAAGTTAAGCGCGACAGCAAGATTCGCTTGTTCCGCGATGGTATCCTTATCTATCCGAGACAGGAAGGTGCCTTTGCAGAATTGGGCAGCTTGAAACGCTTTAAAGACGACGTGAAGGAAGTGGCAACCGGCTACGAGTGTGGTTTGACACTGAAAAACTACTCCGATATTCAAGTGGGTGATACATTAGTTGCTTACGAGCAGGAAGAAGTTAAACGTACACTGTAATCATTATAAGTACTTAAAAATCATATCAATAACACCGGCAACTGTCGGTGTTATTTTTTGTGGGCCTTTCAATAACCTGGGAAATAAGATAAGGTTTAAGGCTTAAGGCATGTGGCGGTCGCTTGGCTGCTACCTCACATTCTCCTGCTTTCAAGATCAAAAAAATAGACCATCAGCCATCTTCCGTGAATATCGTACATCGTACGCCGTACATCTCACATGCGTTCCCCTTCCAATTCTTTGTTAAAAACTGTTAATCAAATGTTGGGAGGTATGTGCAAAAGCCTATTTTTGAAAGCATTTCAGTATTACTTTATGAACAAAATATTTCTGGTTATCGCTGCTGCCTTTTTCTGTTCTGTTACAGCTAATGTTTCAGCGCAAACTCAAAAGGTTGTGGCAGATAAAATTGCTGCTCAGGTTGGTGATAAGATCATACTCCGTTCAGATATAATCAACGTAATATCCGACTATATACGTCAGGGACAGCAGGCCCAGTTGCCTCCTGATCCCGAATGTACTTTCCTGGAAGGCCAGCTTATTCAAAAAGCGTTGGTATTACAGGCACAGAGAGATTCGCTGCCGGTTAGCGATGATGAGCTGGAAGGTGCATTAGATAACCGTATCCGTTATTTTATCAGCATGTATGGTTCAAAAGAAGTACTGGAAGAAATAGCAGGGAAAACGGTTTATCAGCTCAAAGAAGATTACAGACCGAGCATTAAAGAGCAGATGATGTCTGACGCAATGCGCAAAAAGATTGTAGAAAACATCAAAATAACGCCAACTGAAGTTAAAGAATACTTTAGTAAAATTCCGCAGGATAGCCTGCAGTTCTACGAAAGCGAACTTGAGATCAGCCAGCTTGTAATTTATCCCAAGGCCAGTAAAGACATTGATGACTACGTAATACGGGAATTAACCAGTATGAAGCAACAGGTTGAAAGCGGCCAGAAAAAATTCGATGCGTTAGCGAAACTATATTCCGATGATCCTGGAACAAAGGAAAATGGCGGCCAGTTAAGCCTTAATCGTAGCGATAAAATGTGGGATCCTACTTTTCAATCTACTGTATTCCGTTTGAAAGAAGGGCAAATTTCGCCAGTTATCAGGTCGAAATTTGGTTTTCATATTATTCAAATGGTTAGCCGTTCCGGCGACGACGCGATCGTAAGGCATATCCTGAAAATTCCGCCGGTAACAGACGATGAAATAACCGGCGCAAAGGCAAGGCTTGACAGTGTAAGGGCTAGAATCGTGGATGGTACCATTCCTTTTAATATTGCGGTTGCCAAATACAGTGATGACGAAAGTACAAAAACCACAGGTGGCAACGTAATGGCGCAGGATGGTTCCACATATGTTACTATTGATGAGCTTGATAAAGACATGGTAGTTTCCCTGAAAGATCTGAAAGTTGGTGAAATCTCTAAAGCTGTAGCCTTTACCTTAAATGGAAAGAAAGGTGCAAGGTTAATCTACCTGAAAAGTAGAAGTGAGCCTCACCGCGAAAACATGAAAGACGATTACAACAAAATAGCCAACAGGGCACTGGAAGAAAAAAAGAATAAATCCCTGAGAGTTTGGTTTTCTGAACACATCCCAACTTATTATATCAGCATTGATAAAGAATTCAATGCCTGCTCAAATATCGCTGAGTGGAAAGCAGTTGCAGCGCAGACTAATTAAAAGTTTTTGAGATTAAAGATTTGAAATTTGAGATTGACGAGCCTCTTGCTTCAAATTTCTAAAATATACAGCCTCCGGAAACGGAGGCTTTTTTATTTCCTTCGTTTGTATACATCCCTGTAATCCGCTTATAGCCAATCGCTGACAGCTCAATGCTAAAAAGATTTGGTAAATTAGATGTATGTACATATATTTGCATTATGAAATTGGAAGAGGCCATAAAAAGTACAAAATTTAAGAGCGAAGTGCATAAAGCGGGATTGAACATACTTTACACGGCCTGGTGGTTAAAGACCATGATGAGCAAAGAGTTAAAAGATTTTGGTTTAACACATGAGCAATACAATGTGTTGCGTATTCTTAAAGGAAAACATCCTGAGCAAATGTGTGTTAGGGATATTGCCTGCAGGATGATTGAGAAAAACTCCAATGTGCCAAGGATTATTGACAGGCTGGAGCTAAAAAAATTGGTTAAGCGCAATACATCTGCAAGCGATAAAAGAGAAACAGTAGTTACACTTACCTCCGCTGGCATTAATATTTTAGGGCTTAGTACGGAACGTGTTAACAAGGTAACCGAAGAAATGATTATCATGGATGACAGTACTGCAAAAGACTTAAATACCCTGCTTGACAGGATAAGATCGACCGAGTAAATTTTTTTTAATCATATACATGTACATACATGTAATTCACAAAAAAGGAGAAAAAAGTTATGAAAACTATCTTGTACAAATCTTCAGAAAGAGGCCACGCTAATCACGGCTGGCTGGATAGTTATCATTCTTTCAGTTTTGCTAGCTATTATGATCCTAAAAAGGTCCACTTTGGTGCACTGCGTGTGTTGAATGATGACACCGTGCATCCCGGTTATGGTTTCGGCAAACACCCACACGAGAACATGGAAATAGTTTCCATTCCGCTGTTTGGTGATTTAGAACATAAAGACAGCACTGGCCGTCACGAGATCATCAGACAAAATGATGTGCAGATAATGAGCGCAGGCAGCGGCATACTGCATAGTGAGTCGAACGCTAATAAAGACAAGGAAGTTAAATTCCTTCAAATATGGGTATTTCCCAAAGAACACAACATTGAACCCAGGTATGAACAAAAAACCTTCAGGCCTGAGGATAGGGTAAACACAATTCAAACGGTGGTTGCGCCTGATGATGATACGGCTGTTCATATTAACCAGGATGCCTGGTTTTCATTAAGCAAACTGGAAAATGAAACTACCATCACTTATGACGTGAAAAAAGAATCAAACGGTGTTTATGTATTTGTGATTGATGGAGATGTAGCTGTAGATGGCCAGCAACTGGCAAAAAGAGATGCTTTGGGCATTTCAGAAGCGGGGGCAATTACTGTTAAGGCAAATTCAAACGCAGAAGTATTGTTTATTGAAGTACCAATGAATATTGGAGAAAATTAATCATGGAGAACAGAACAATTCAGCAAGTAATATATGCCGGTTTGTACGATATGGGCGGCCTTCCCGTAAGGCAACCCATACCATCACCCGGATTGGAACAGATTGATCCTTTTTTATTGTTGCATCATGCTGACATAAAGGTTCCTACTTTGGTGCCAACGCATCAGGCAGGCGTAGGGCCCCATCCACACAGGGGATTTGCTCCCGTTACGTTCGTTTTTAAAGGTGGCGTGCATCATCGCGATAGCAGGGGAAACGACAGCACAATATATGAAGGTGGAACGCAATGGATGCATGCTGGTATGGGAATCATTCATAGTGAAAGGCCTCCTGTGGATATTCATGAAAAGGGTGGAAAGCAGGAGATCATACAGCTCTGGATTAACATGCCGGCTAAAAATAAAATGGATCAGCCTTCTTATTTTCCATTAACTGCCGAGCAAACACCGCATTTTGTAACAGACGATGGACTTGTGGCTGTTAACGTGATTGCCGGCAACCTGCAACAAATTAAAGGACCGATTCCAACGCTTTCTCCAATAAATGCTTTTACTGCAGAAATGAAAGTTGGTGGAAAATATTTCTTTCCAATTCCCGAAGATCACAATGCCTTTGTGTATTTGTTGGATGGAAAACTGAACATAAATGAAGCACAGGATGTTGATGGGAAACATGCGGTTATTTTTAACAATGACGGTGAAGGCTTTTTATTAGAGGCGTTAAAGGATACCAGGATATTGATTGGCACGGGAAAACCGCTCGATGAGCCGGTTGCCTCACACGGCCCGTTTGTGATGAACAACGAAACCCAGATCCTGGAGGCCTTTCGCGATTACCAGATGGGCAAAATGGGTATATTAATTGAAGAACACAATTGATCTAAAAAAAAAATTTCTTATAAAATCTAAAATTTAAAACAATGGCTACGTACAAAATTGACCCGGTACACTCAGAAATTACTTTTAAAGTAAGGCACCTGATGATTACCAATGTAACAGGAAGTTTCGGCAAGTTTGATGCAACACTCGACAGCGATACAGCCGATTTTACGGATGCAAAAGTAACTTTCGAAGCAGACGTAAACAGCATTTCAACTAACAACGAACAAAGAGACGGCCACCTGAAATCAGATGACTTCTTTTCTGCAGATAAATTTCCTGCACTGAAATTCGCTTCTACTTCTATCGAAAAGAAAAATGATGAAGATTACGTTTTAAACGGTAACCTCACCATTCGCGATGTAACCAAACCGGTTTCTTTAAAAGTAACTTATGGTGGCACAACTGTAGATCCGTACGGTCAAACAAAAGCAGGTTTTGAAGTTGAAGGAAAAATAAACCGTAAAGAATTTGGCCTGGTGTGGAACGGCGTAACTGAAACAGGCGGTATAGTGGTGAGTGATGATGTGAGATTGAACATACAGGCTCAGATGGTAAAACAGGCTTAAGCAAATAAAGAGCGCAGACGAATAGGAACAATGTGTGTTTGAGAAAGGGGATATGGCAAATGTATTAGTGGCCTTGAAAATTTCATCCATATCCCTTTTCCCGTTTTTGATTGGCATCATTTTTTGATTGGCTTTATACATAGGAGTAATTTTGAATGTTGGTCTGCGTTTTCTTTATTTTTTCGTAAATGACAAACCGGTTATTACTGATGTATGGAACTTTGCAGTGGAATAATCGTGTTAAAATATAATATATGAACATAGAAATAGTGTCAGGAAGTCCCAGGAATCAAAGCGTTAGTTATAGAGTGGCTCTTTTTCTTCAAAAATTTCTCTCAGAAAAATCCGAACATACAGTAAACATTATAGATGTGCGCGACTGGCAGTTCCCATTATTGCAGCAGGAAGTATTTTCGAGTGTGGAAAAGGCGCCAGAGGAATTGAAGCCATTGGCAAAACGCATGTTTTCCGCTAATGCATTTATCCTTGTAACTCCCGAATATAATGGCAGCTATACACCTGCCATGAAAAATTTATTTGACCATTTTCCCAAACAGCTCCACAAAACCTTTGGAATAGTTACTGCTTCTCCAGGGGCTTTGGGTGGTATGCGGGCGAGCCAGCAAATACAATTGCTGATCAATGCTTTGTTTGGAATAGGTTCACCGCACATGTTAATTACCCCTTTTGTAGATAAAAAGTTTGATGCCGATGGCAACCTGCTTGATGCATCTTTCCAGAATAGTGTGGATGTTTTTGTGACAGAGTTCCTTTGGCTAGCAGAAAGCTTATCCGTTGAGATGCAGGAGCTTGTTTAAACAGTAAAACCATTTCAGCCGTGATATTTTCTCGTCCAACGCACAATTGTGTGTTGTGGAAATGATAATTTAGAAAGATTTACGCCTATCTATAAAAAGACAGTCGTAAATTCGCGGCTTCTTTTCAAATTCCGTCATGAGTGATGCAATAAAACATGAATGTGGCCTGGCCTACATTCGCCTCAGAAAGCCTTTTTCGTATTATTTACAGAAGTATGGTACCGTGATGTATGGCCTGAATAAACTGTACCTTCTTATGGAAAAGCAGCATAACCGTGGCCAGGATGGCGCCGGTATAGCAACCGTAAAGCTAAACATAGAACCAGGGCATCCGTTTTTATACCGCACTCGAAGCAATGTACAGCAACCAATAGCAGACATTTTTCATAAAATAGGTGTTGAAATCCAGGAACTGGAAAAATACCAACCGGATATTAAAAAGCATCCGGGCCTGATGAAAGGGCATGTGCCTTTTCTGGGTGAATTGCTTTTGGGCCATCTTCGTTATGGCACACAAGGCAAAAACAACGTTGAGTTTTGCCATCCCTTCATTAAAAGGGACCTTGTGCCGGGAAAAAACCTTGCGCTTGCAGGAAACTTTAACCTGGTAAATACAGAAGAACTTTTTGACCTCGTAAACATCAATCCCGGAGATTTTCAGAAACAAAGCGATTTGGCTGCAATGATGGAAGTTGTTCATCATTTTCTTGCAAAAGAAGATGCATTGAACCCTAACCATGCAGACCTGGCTAACGTTCTGAAAAAAGCAACTCCATTGTTTGATGGCGGGTACACTATCAGCGGCCTTGTTGGTAACGGTAGCAGCTTTGTGATGAGAGATGCACACGGTATACGCCCTGCTTATTATTATGTAAGCGATGAAGTAATTGTTGCCGCAAGTGAAAGAGCTTCTATACGTACCACTTTTAATGTGGGCGAGAATGAAGTGCTGGAACTAATGCCTGGTAATGCACTTATTGTTGAGCAAAATGGCGATTACAAAATAGAGCAGGTACTTCCGGCAAAAGAAAGAAGAGCATGTAGCTTTGAAAGGATCTACTTCAGCCGCGGTAGCGATGAAAAAATTTACAGGGAAAGAATTGCTTTAGGTAACCACCTGAGCAAACCTGTTCTGGAAGCCGTTAACTATGATTTGAAAAATACCATCTTCTCATATATTCCTAACACCGCTGAAGTTGCTTACTTCGGATTGGTGAAAGGCATGGAGACTTACCTGAACCAGATTAAAGTACAGCGTATCTTAAGCTGGGGTAAGGAAGTAACGGAAGAGAAGCTGCAGGAAATGGTGAATCGTAAGATCCGCCAGGAAAAAATTGCCATCAAAGATGTTAAGCTGCGTACGTTTATTACTGAAGACAGCAGCCGTAATGAGATGGTACAGCACGTGTACGACGTAACATATGGAACAGTTCGTAAGGACGAGGATACATTGGTGGTGATAGATGACTCGATTGTTCGTGGTACTACCTTAAAGGAAAGCATTGTAAGAATGCTGGCCAGGTTACACCCTGTAAAGATCATTGTTGTTTCTTCTGCGCCGCAGATCCGTTATCCTGACTGTTATGGTATTGATATGAGCAAGCTTGGCGACTTTATCGCTTTCAAAGCAGCTATTGCATTGTGGAAGGAGAGAGGCCAGGAAGCCGAGTTGGATTGCATTTACCAACAGGTTAAAGAATTGCAACGTACCAACCAGCTTCATACTGAAAACCTGGTTAGATTGGTTTACAAACCATTTACTCCCGAAGAGATTTCCGATAAAATCGCACAGTTAATTACGCCTGTTGAATTAGATATACCTGTACAGGTAATTTATCAGACAATTGAAGATTTGCACGAAAGTTGCCCTACAAATACCGGCGACTGGTATTTTACAGGAAACTATCCAACGCCTGGTGGAAATCGTGTGGTTAACAAAGCCTTCATCAACTATATGGAAGGAAAAGACGTTAGAGGCTATTAGATTGAATGAAATACTAATGGCACTTAGCGTTGCCGTTAAATAATAAGAACAGCCACAGATTCTAAAAGACCTGTGGCTGTTTTATTTTTGCATGCTGCCTCGCGATTTGGGAATTTGTTTCATTTTTAAAAAAGGAGTTTGCCGTGAAATCGATCATTATCATACGTCATGCTAAAAGCAGCTGGTCAAATAACGATTTACCCGATTTTGAAAGGCCATTGAATCATCGTGGCGAGAAAGACGCACCCGAAATGGCAAAACGCCTTAAAAAAAGAATGCCAGCAATTGATGCATTCATCTCCAGCCCGGCAAAGCGAGCGCTGACTACAGCCACCTTTTTTGCAGAAGAATATGGTTTGAAAAAGAAAGACATCACCCAGGTTCAGCAACTCTATATGGCTGATGTCCGCAATTTTTATGATGTGATCAAAAAGATTGATGACGACATTCATGTGGCCGTCATTTTCTCCCACAATCCCGGTATTACAGATTTTGCCAATACACTTACTAATACTAGAGTTGACGATATGCCAACATGCGCCATCTTCGCAATTGATGCAGATGTTGCTTCCTGGGCAAATTTTGCTGACGCAGAAAAAACATTTCAATTTTTTGACTACCCGAAAGCGGGTTAGTCGATGGTGAATAGTCAATAGTGAAATGTGCGGCTATGATTCAAATAATCCGACAGGAGCTCTTCAATAATTTTTTATAAACTCTTTCAGAGAAAGTCAGCAAGCTGAAATCTTTCACTATTTACCATTCACTATTCACTCTTCAAACCAATGGCTTCCTCAATCGCTTCATCAAGCCCTGAATTTGAAAATGTGGGAAACCGGAAATCAAAGGCTTGGAGCTTATCAAAATGCTGCAGTAAATCATCATCCTGCGTGCAACAATAAGCCCAGTTCTGGCTCATTAAATGTTTGGCGAGGTATTCCTGTTCTGTTTGGCCTGGAGTTGGGATTAACAGCGCTCTTTTTCTAAAAGCAAGTATTTCCATCACCGTCGTATAACCACATCTGCTTACAACAAATTCACTATTGGCAAAAGCTGCCTCCATCTCTTTGCCGGTTAAATGATTTGCTACCGTGCAATTTGCGCCAACTTCCAACCTTTCTTTAGAACCAGGTTTTCCTCTGGCTAGTAAAACCTGGCCGGGCAGATTGGGAATGAGTTGAACTAATTTCTGTTCGAGGATGGTTCGTTGCGGTTCAGGCCCTGAAAGAACTATTAGCCATTTGTATTCGCGGTTTCTGGATGCCCACGGTGAAAAGCGGTTCAGTAATCCAATATATTTCACGGGAACGTGCGGAAGTTTGTCCGGACGGGATAATTCCCCCGAAATATTCTCTGTTCCGGCAATGTCAGGCACCCAACAAACAGCATATTTTTCAATAAATCGATAATTGATTCTTCTGATCAGGCTTCGCAACCAATTGAAGGGAGCAACTATATTCAGTTGATGCGTGATAAAGATGCAGGGGACTTTGGATGAATATAAGCCGTAAAGATTGTCAGAAATAACAAGGTCAATTCGATGCTCATCAACAGCATTTTGAAGCCAGGCATGCTCTTCTCTTATCTTTTGCAGAATTTTCGGTGTTTGCTGCAATATTTTTAGTGGAAGAAAACGTTTATTAGCAGAGTACGTTATTTCGTATCCTGGAAGGTGTAAATAACTAACAGAATCACCGAATTCAGCTTTTAATAAGGCAAGTTGCAATTTGTCCGAAGCTATGAAAATGTAACAACCGGCTTCGAGCAATTTTTTGATGATGGGGATGCATCGGGTAGCATGTCCCAGCCCCCAATCCAGAGGTGCAACAAGAACCCGCTTATTTGAAGTTGTGGTGCTCAAAAAAATGTAACCGTTTTTAAAAAAAATATTACTTTAGGAGGCAATATTATGAATAGAAAAGTAAACCTGGGCGTAGTTTTATTGATTTCGGCATTGTTTGTAATTATTTCATCCTGCAATTCCAACGGGTATGGAAAGAGCAGCAGAAAAAATTGCGGCTGCCCTTCGCACAGGGGAATTGTAGGGTAGTGAACCTGTGAACATTAAATTAAGTCGTATGAATTCCCTCTATAATAACAGGGATTTGCTTGTGCTAACCAAGGGCTTGACTATGGATCGCCAACAAATGGACCGTGAAATAGAGCTTTTGCATGAACTGTTATTCCGCACTGAAAGTATTGAAACGTTTTGCATCGCCAATGAAGTTATAAACGTTAACAGCTACAAGATCATCCACAAGGCGCACATTATCTGGAAGACCGCGCGGGCAAGGGAACTGAAGCCCTTTGTGTTTATTTGCAATAAGAACTAGTTTCAGCTAATCCTTCGGATTACTCACTCCGGATAATTCTCCTTCTACAATTAATGAATTGTCAATGGTGAATAGTTAATAGTGAAATGCGTAACTGTGTCACTATACTTTTGGATTAATAAATTTTTGGACAAAAAAGAAAGGTTTTAAGGTCATCTATTTGCTAGCTGAATTCTATTGGTTACAAAATCGCCGGAGGCGATAGAATAAGGCCACGAAGCCAGGAGGCTTCGCGGAGCGTTAAACTTCTCTTTGCAAGGATAAATTTCAATTCGGGTTTTCACTCTTCACTTTTGACCATTACCCATTATAAGCTTTAATCTTTCCGCCGCACCTTTCGCCATTGACTGTCCGCTATTCACCCGCTATACGCTTTACGCTTGCATCTAGCTTTCCTTCAAACTATCTTCCAGCTTTTTGAACATCTCATCAATGTCTTCTATTTTGCTGGTGCCTACGCTCAGCCTGTACCATGGAGAATCTTTATCCGCCCCAAAAGCATAGAAAGGAACAACCGCCAGTTTAGCCTCGCTCAAAATATAACCTGTAACATCTGCCTGGTTATTGAGTTTTGTGCCGCCAAGTGTTTGGCCGGCGAGGTCAATCTTAATAGTAAGATAGATTGCAGCCTGCGGAGCAACGGCATCCACTTTGTAGCCTTTGTTTTTTAACGCGATAAATCCTTCGTATATGTATTGCAACCTTTGTTCAAGCTCCTTTTTATAGTGGTCGAGGTATCGTTGTATGTTTTCTGTTTGTGTCAGGTATTCGGCAACAGCTTTTTGCTCTGCCATTGGTGCCCATGCCCCGATATGGCTTAACAACGCCTTCATTTTACTTATTACTTCCGCCGGGCCCATGGACCATCCTACACGCACGCCGGTAGCAGCAAATGCTTTTGAAATGCCATCAACAAAAATGGTGTATGCTTTCATCGCGGGCCTCACAGAAACAGGATTGTGGTGACGGGTATCGCCAAACGTGAGTATGCCATACATCTGATCAAACATCAGGTAAAGCTTTTTTTCGTCCGCCCCTCTTTTACTATTCTCTTCCAGGATAAGATCACATATTTTCTCCAGCTCATCTTTCGGAAGAGTTGTTCCTGTGGGGTTTTGAGGTGTACAAAGGCAAACCAAAGCGGCACCCTTTAGATGAGGCGCAATATCGGCGGCGGTTGGCATAAAATTATTTTCCAGCGTGGCTTCTATTACACAATGCTCCGCTTCGTTCATGTTTGTGTAATGGTTATTGTTCCAGGAGGGAACGGCATATATAACCTTGTCGCCGCGATCAACTATCGTCTTGAATATTGTATAGATAAGCGGCCGGCCGCCGGATGCAATTTGAATTTCGTTGGTTGCGTAATCCAAACCCGAAAATTCTTTGGTAAAAGAAGCAACAGCTTTCCGTAGTTCCAGCAATCCATCGCCCGGAGGGTAATTGGTGAAGTGCTGTTTATATGCATCTACAATTAGGTCTTCCAGTTCTTTGGGAATGGGAAAAATAGCAGGGTCAAAATCTCCGATGGTATAATTAAAAATCTTCTCACCTTTGCGTATACGGTCATTAATTTCATTGCCCAATCTAACGATTTCAGAACCTATTAGATTTTCCGCGAGGCGACTTAACCTACTGCTCATATACAATTAAATTTATAACCGAAGGTAAATGATTAAACCAATGGTGAAAAACTAAGATGAAGTACCTTATGATTTCTTACTTAAACGGGTAAATTTTACAGATAAATCAGGAATAAAGAAAGGTGTTTAAACCGGGTGTGAAAAATCACAATTTGCCTTGTGAATAATTACAATTTCCACCTTTTTGATTGTACTTTTCTTTGCATAACTGAAGATTCTTTTACCCTATTAATCAATTTAATTAAAAAGAAAGTTTATGACAACCAATTGGGATGACGCAAGAAAAAAAATCGGTGTATTTAAAAGATACATGAAAAATGCGCCTAAGTCAGTTTCTCAGAAAAAAGGTTATTTAATTACCCGCGAAGAAATTGAAACGATCTTAAAACAAAAACAGGGTAGACTGGATGGTATCAGGATTTATTTTGGGGGAGAAATGATTGAAGATTTTATGGTGCCAACGCTTGTAGTAGTTGGTTGTGAAAAAGATGAAAATGGTAAATACAATGATTTTCAAGTGCCGGATAGTTTAAAAACTTTGAGGGAAAATCAGAAAAATGGTAACGGATCGGTTGCTAACGGAGCTAAATCTCTTGTTGCAAACGGCAACAAAAGCCTTAGCCTGGTAGCCCGCGTAGCCGGTTTACAACCATGTCCTGCTGAATGTAGTACGAAGAATGTTTTAAATATGTAAGTTTCATGGGGAATTCCTTATTAACGCAAATAATTAAGTCAGACGACACTTATATGCCGTTAATATCGCTTATCATTTACATGGTCTTGTGGAGCGACATCAACAGGCGGGAAATGATGCTTTTGGTTTATCTGGTAATATCTATTGTATTCACCGCCATTACTAACGTCATGGCCTTTTATCATATAAACAATTTAGCGCTGTATCATTTTTATACATTGTTTGAAACGGTTTTTCTTTCATACTATATTATAAGGCAAACGGCTGGCAAAATTAACTTGCGATGGTTTGTTCCGGGGGTGGCCGTATTTTTTGGTTTTTGGCTATTGAATATTCTTATGTGGGAACCGCTAAATGTCTATAACAGTAACAGTTCCTGTTTGTCTTATTTGGTAGTTATTGCATGTTGTATGTATTACATGCTTGAACTGGCAAAAAGTGATAAAATACTGAATTTTCAAAAGCAACCATCATTTTGGATTGTAAGCAGTTTCTTTGTTTTTTCTGCAGCTAGTATCTTAGTTGTTGCTGTTTACAGATATTACATATCGTTAAACATCCTGGACGAAGCAAGAAGTGTATTTAGAATTATACATCTGGCCAACGTTACTAAATTTATAATGCTGTCAGTTGGATTATTATGTTACAAGCGCCAATCATCACAACAACTTTTGTTATTATAGGAACGGTTTTGGTACTGTTCTTTCTGGTATTTTTTTATTTGTTGATCACACAAATGCATAAGAGAAGAATGTTACATAAAAAAGAAATGATTGATTTGAAGGTGCAGTACGAGCAAACTATTTTGCAGGCACAGTTGGAGATACAGGAACAAACTTTTAGGAACATTAGCCAGGAAATTCACGACAATATCGGCCAGGTACTAAGCCTTGCCAAACTAAACCTAAACACTTTTACCAATGGTTTTTCAGATGAAAAGGTTGCTATAACGGAAGAGTTGCTCAGCAAAGCCATTACAGACCTTCGCGACCTTAGCAAGAGCCTGAATACAGAAAAGATTACAGACATTGGATTGATTGATGCAATAGCACATGAACTGAATATTATTAAAAAAGCTGTTCACCTGGATACCGGGCTGGAATGCACCACAAGAGATGTACGGTTAACACCGGAACAGACTATTGTGGTTTTCCGCATTATGCAGGAAAGCTTCAATAATATTTTAAAACATGCGAAAGCAACCGCGTTATGTGTAAAGATTGATGCGGAAAATGATACATTGTGTATTACTATTAAGGATAATGGTGTTGGGTTTGACATGGAAAAACTCAACGCTCTTCAAACTGGTATAGGGCTTAAAAGCATGAAGCAAAGAGCGGAGCTTATTGGAGGGAATTTAGATATTAACTCCCGGCCACAGGAAGGAACAGTTGTCAAATTAAGTATATTACAGGATCAAAAAACGGAAGTATGACAAGAGTAGCACTAGTAGATGATCACGCATTATTAAGAGGGGGCCTGGCTTCCGTAATTAATTCTTTTGGGGATTATTCTGTTGTGTTTGAAGCCGACAATGGAAAACAGTTTATTGAAAAATTGGCCAAAAGCGAAGAGCCTGAAGTTGTGTTGCTGGATATAACCATGCCCGAAATGGATGGCTTTGAGACGGCTAAATGGATAAAAGAAAACAAACCAGACATTAAAGTGCTGGTGCTTTCCATGATGGATAACGATGCGGCTATTATCCGCATGTTAAAACATGGCGCTAAAGGCTACATTTTGAAAGACAGCAAACCGGACGTGTTAAAAACCGCGCTCCACGATATTCTAACCAAAGGTTTTTTCCTTAATGAGCTGGTTACCGGAAAGCTTGTCCATTTTATTAATCAAAGTGAAAAAGAAAATAAAGAAGTGCATGCCGTTACCTTGAACGACAAAGAAATTGATTTTCTTAAACTTTGTTGCACAGAGAAATCTTATAAGGAAATTGCAGATTCTATGGCTGTTTCACCGCGCACTGCAGAAATGTACCGTAGCAATCTTTTCGAGAAATTAGGCACCACCTCAAGAGTGGGATTGGTGTTATATGCGATAAGGAATGGATTGGTGAAGATTTAAAAAAATCAAAATTCAAAAGTCAAAAAACTCAGAGCGAAATAGTTGCTTTAAAAAGAAAAGATCGTTGAAGTAAATCAACGATCTTTTCTTTTATGTTTCAAAATCTGTATGCTGTTTGTGTTTAACTAGCAATTACAAGCTGAAGCTTCTAACTTTTGATTTTTTACTTAGTCTTTCTTCTTCTCATTATAATCTTTCTCTGCTTCTTTCGCCTTTTCAAAATCAAGCACTACACCATTTATGCAATAACGCAGGCCGGTGGGTGGAGGGCCGTCTTCAAATACGTGGCCGAGGTGAGCCTTGCAACGTCCGCACTGAACTTCAGTACGCGTCATTCCATGGGTATTATCCGGCGTATAAATAATGGAGCTTTTGCTGATCGGTTCATAAAAGCTTGGCCAGCCACAACCACTTTCAAATTTTGTATCGCTTTTAAAAAGCGGGTTGCCACATGCAGCACAATAGTAAGTGCCTATTTCATTAGAGGTTTCATATTTACTTGTGAATGGGCGTTCGGTTCCTTTTTGCCTTGCTATATAATACACTTCAGGCGATAATACCTTTTTCCATTCATCTTCCGTCATCACCACTTTAGAAGTGTCAGTCCTTGAATACACTTTGCTTTTTTCGTTATTGTTAGTGCTGTCCATTTTATTCTCCTTTTTAGTGCTTTGTGAATAGCATCCGGTAAATGTTGTCACCAGTAATACTAAGGCCAGTGATAAAATTGTTTTCATGCTTTTTTCAATAATAAACGGTGAGAAGATACTGCCGGATTGCAAAGAAATCTTAAATAATCGTCCAAAGTTCATGCCGCAGAAAACTGAGGACACAATGACAGAAGCTATCCGCAATCAGTAGTCAGCTTTCAGGTAGTTTCACCTGGCGAATGTGCCTGTTCTCTAATCGGTCGGTCAGCGTTCCAGTCCAGTATCATTATGGGAGTTGGCTCTACGCTTTTTCACTCTTTCACATAAAACTTATTATAATTTCTTACATCTGTTCAGTTTTAAGTTTTAAGCCTTGAGCAACAAGCTTCTCTAAACACTTTCGAATGAACTTCAAATTTTGTTAAACGAATTTTAAACGCTAACCGTTATATTTGTTGCTCATTTAAGGTAAGTTAGCAATGTTTAATACTATTCTATTTGGCCCTCCGGGTAGCGGTAAAGGAACACAAAGTGAAAAACTGATTGAAAAATACGGACTCATCCATCTCAGCACAGGTGACCTTCTCCGTAAAGAAATGAAAGAAGGTACTCCTTTAGGAATCGAAGCTAAAAACTTTATTGAAAAAGGGCAGTTGGTGCCTGATGAAGTAGTGATCGGAATGATCAGCAGTGCTTTAGACGCAAATCCTCACGCAAAAGGATTTTTGTTTGATGGTTTTCCACGTACTGTTGCTCAGGCTGAAGCACTGGATAAACTGCTGGAATTAAAGAAAACAGCTATCAACATTGTCCTGGCGTTGCAGGTAAATGAAGAAGAGTTGATTAAACGCCTTGTAAACCGTGCAAAAACAAGCGGCAGGCTTGACGATGCAGACCCTGAAATTCAAAAGAAAAGACAGGATGTTTACAAAAATGAAACACTTCCGGTATCTGCATATTACAGCCAGTTTAACAAAGTGGTAAATGTGCACGGCGAGGGTACTATCGACGAAATATTCGGTGCGTTGTGTACTGAAATTGATGCAAAAAACTAAATGCGTTTTTACTTCCCGCAAGGGTTTGCATAAAGTAGTTTCTCTTAACCAAAATCAACCAACATGCCCGGGCTATGAATAGTCCCGGGTTTTTTGTAACGTTAAAACCAAACAGAATTAAACAATTCTATTAATCTTTGCGCATGCTAAAACAAACACTACTAAAGGCAACGGATGCAGCGGCACAGGTACTGAAAGAATATTTCAACAAGTCGTTTACCATTAGCAACAAAGAAGGGGTTAATAACCTGGTAACGGAAGTTGATCATAAGAGTGAACGGGTTATCATTGATATCATTAAAGAAGATTATCCAGACCATTATATTCTTACGGAAGAAAGTGGCATCCTCGCGCAAGATTCCATCTACAAGTGGATCATTGATCCGATTGATGGCACCATCAATTATGCGAACGGTATTCCCATTTGTTGCGTAAGCATTGGTGTAGAAGTTGACGGCAGAATGGAAATGGGTGCGGTCTATAATCCTTTTATTGGTGAATTGTTTTTTGCACAAAGAGGTTTCGGCGCTACATTAAACAGCGATAAAATATCGGTAAGTTCAAAAAAAGATGTTGGAACCAGTTGCCTGGTTACCGGCTTCCCCTATACATATATTAATCAGCCTAACGGCCCGTTAGAAGTATTTGACCGCTTAATTCGCCAGGGCATTCCCGTTAGAAGGCTGGGCAGTGCAGCCATCGATCTTTGCTGGGTTGCTGCAGGCCGCTTCGACGGATTTTACGAGCACAAGCTCAACGCCTGGGACAGCGCCGCAGGTTTTTTGATCGTAGAGGAAGCAGGCGGAAAAGTAACAGATCTTTCCGGCAGCTACTATAACCCCTACCAGCCCGGCATCGTAGCAACCAATGGCTTGATACATGATGAGCTGCTGAAATGGATTGACGGAACAGTTTAAGTACGAGTTACGAAGTACGAAGTACCTCCGTGCGGCCTGCTGATAAAACACAAGCAACCTGATTTTATGAGCTGAGTCTCTTTTATATAACTAACCCTAAATTCCTGAAACTTTATGACAGACTTGAAATTGCGAACATTTATGTTTGCGGTCAATGTTGGCAAGTTGGTCAACGATTTGCCGGCAAGTAAAGTGAACTCGGTTTATTTCAATCAATTAATTAAATGTTCCTCGTCAGTCGGAGCAAATTATCGTGCTGCTAGGCGAGCCAAATCTGATGCTGATTTTGTCAATAAATTGAAAATCGTGGAAGAAGAGGCAGATGAATCGATTTATTTCCTTGAGCTTTTAAAAGAGTTTAATTTAATATACGAGAGCCAGATCAGGGGCCTGATAAACGAAACCACGGAAATTTTAAAAATAATCGTTAGTTCAATTACTACAACACGAGCAAAGCTTAATCAAAAGGACAAGTTGTAGTTTTGCAGCCGGAGCGGATTTTAGAATATTCCTTTTGCTCTCTTTAATAAATAATGCCTAAAAAAATAAAGCGTGTTGCGCCTAAGTACTTCGTACTTCGTAACCCGTACTTTGAAAAATCATTGTAAAGAAAAATTTATGAGTCGCACCGAAATCTCTTCCCTCGGCGAATTTGGTCTTATTGATCATCTGACCAGGAATTTTGAAATACAGAACGCGTCAACAATTGTAAGCGTTGGGGATGATGCTGCAGTGATTGACCACTATGGTAAGCAAACAGTTGTGACAACAGATCTTTTGCTGGAAGGCGTGCATTTTGATTTGATGTACACTCCGCTAAAACATCTTGGTTATAAAAGTGTTATAGTAAACCTGAGTGATGTGTATGCAATGAACGCACAGCCTACTCAAATAACTATGAGCATTGGTATCAGCAACAGGTTTAGTATGGAGGCGCTGGACGAATTTTATGAAGGGGTTTATGCCGCATGCGAAAAATACGGAGTTGACCTTGTTGGAGGCGACACCGCTTCGTCTCAGAAAGGGTTTGTAATTTCTGTCACAGCCATTGGTGAAGTAGCCCCGGGCGCATTTGTAAAAAGAAGCACAGCCAGCAGCGGCGACCTCATTTGTGTGAGCGGCGATCTCGGTGGTGCATTTCTTGGGCTGACTTTACTGGAGCGTGAAAAGAAAATTTACCTCGAGAATCCTAAGATTCAGCCGGACCTGGAAGGTGAAGATTATATTGTTGGAAGGCTGCTTAAACCCGAAGCAAGAAAAGATATCATAACATTTTTTGAGCAGAACAACCTGGTGCCCACTTCCATGATGGATATCAGCGATGGATTGAGCAGCGAAATCTTGCATATTTCAAGGCAAAGCAACCTCGGCTGCCGCCTTTATGAAGAAAAGATACCGGTTGACGAAAAAGCCAGGCAGGCGGCGTTTAAATTCGGGTTAGACCCTACAGTTTGTGCGCTGAATGGTGGAGAAGATTATGAGCTGATCTTTACGATTAAACAGGCGGACCACGAGAAAATCCTGCTGAATGAAGAGATTAGTGTTATTGGCTATATGCTTGATGAAGAAGAAGGGCGTAAAATCATCACAAAAGGCGGCAATACCTTTGATATAACCGCGCAGGGATGGAACGCATTTGTTAAATAAGCGTTTTGTACGGCCAAAATTTGCAAAATATGCTTAAGTTGGTAGCCTGAGCGATTGAATTTATCCATAAGTTTAAGCGTATAAGCGTAAGACCTGAACGTATAACCTATGCGGAAAACAAACAGATCTACAGGTTTCATTTTGATGGTAATGATGCTATGGCTGATAGCGGCTTCTTGCAGCAGTGCTAAAAACTCGTCATTGGATCAGAGCTATAAGCTTGCTCCGGAAAAAATGCAATCGGATGTAGTACTGCTTAAAAAGGTGCTGGAAGCTGACCATCCAAGCCTCTATTGGTATACTTCCAGGGATAGCCTTGATTTCTATTTCAACCTTACCCAAAATAACCTGGAAGATTCCCTCACTGAATTTGAATTCAAAAACAGGGTGTCGTGGTTGATAAGCAAGATTAAATGTGGCCACACCTCAGTACATTATCCGAAATCATACAGCAAGTATCTCCGTCATTCGAAATTGCCTTTTCTGCCGCTGTATGTAAAAACGTGGAACGATAGTATTGTTGTAGTAGCAAATGCGTTTCCTAAAGATTCGGTGCTGAAAAGGGGGACAGTTATCACCTCGATTAACGGTTATTCTAACAAAGTGTTGCTCGATTCCATATTTAGTTTTATTAGTACGGATGGGTATAGCGACAATTTTAAAAGCCAGCTGTGCAGCTTTAATTTTCCTGCATTTTACTATAATGCATTCGGCAAATCTGATAAGTTCACGATAGGTTATATTGATTCCACCGGGCTTGAAAAGACTACGGTTGTAAATGCCTACGAACGGAAAAGAGATACATCTTCAAAAAAGAATAACAACAGCATTCAAATCATTCCTCCAACTCCGCCAAAGAAAACTTTTCCGCAGTATATCAATGCCAAGAAAAATATTCAGTTTGATACAGCTAATGGCATTGCCTATATGCGGATCGCAACATTTTCCAATAATGCTAACCTGAAAACTTTTTACAAAAAGAGTTTCAGGAAACTAAAGAAACACGGTATTAATAACCTGGTGATAGACCTGAGAGAAAATGGTGGCGGCAATATTTCCAATAGCATCCGGCTGACTAAATACCTTTCTGATAAGCCCTTTAAAGTGGCCGATACCGTGGCTGCGGTATCAAAAAATATCGCCTATAAAAAATATATCAAGCCGGGCCTTGCCTATTGGTTTGCGATGCAATTCACTACCCATACAAAAGATGACGGCAGGGCGCATTATACTTATTACGAAACCAACCTGTTTAAACCCAAAAAGAAGAATCATTTTTCAGGGCAGGTTTACCTATTGCAGGGTGGCTTTACTTTTTCGGCGGCAACCATGTTTGTTAACAGCTTAAAGGGCCAAAGTAATATAACTATAGTGGGTGAAGAAACAGGAGGAGGAAGCTACGGCAACTCCGCGGTATACCTGCCCACACTTGTGCTGCCTAATAGTAAACTAAGGGTAACGTTTCCACTTTACCGCGTTGTAATAGACCACTCTAAAGAAAAGGCTGGCAGAGGTATTATACCGGATGTAGTGATTCCGCCTTCATCTGTTGCCATTCAGCAGGGCGTAGATGTTAAGATGCAGACAATTCTGCAGATGATCCACTATAAAAAAGAGCATCTTGCCGGGAAACTTTCTGCAGTTAGCTACCATGAATAAAATGTCAACATTCACCGCCTGACCGTCGGGCGGAAAAAGTAAAACTCAAAAAGCCCCAGTTCTATTGTAGGCTACTTGAATTTAAGGAGCTGATCACTCATAGCTGAAAGCTTTAATGATCGCAATCATTCGCATGGCAATGATTTGCTTTGCGGCAAAGGCGGTAATTATAATAATGTGCGGAAACTACCAGTAACACAGCAGGCAGCAGGAATAATATTTCGTAATGATGCCAAATCTGCTTGGCTAGTAAAAAACTTATACCAAGAGAAAAAATAACCAGCGGAAGGTAGCTGTGGTGATGTTTTTTGCGGCCATGATATAGCGAGTAAGCACCAATAGCAAAAGCTAAAATGATCATAAAAGCCTCAAAAGCAAGATTATTGATCACCTCAAATCCAAATATCGGCATACTGGTCAAAAACAGTGGCAAAACAGCGCAGTGTATAGCACACGCTACTGAAGCGCTAATTCCTAATGCATCCCAATTAATCTTTACATTCATTCTTTCACGTTAAGAGTAGTGCAAAAGTAACCATTTGCAACGTAGTTGCAAAACAAAATTATCAATTCCTGATGTACCTTTGCAAAATGAAAAAGTTTATAGGGTATTCAATATTTTTTGTTTTGCTGGCCGCAGTGTTTTTAGTGTTTTCTTTTTGGGGCACCGACAACTGGAAAGCGAAAAGCCCCGTGATAAATTATGTTAAACCATTTGCCTTTACAACACAGGACGGACAAAGGTTTACAGAAAAAGATATGGCAGGAAAAGTGAGTGTTGTAGAATATTTCTTTACAAGCTGCAAGGGTATTTGTCCGAGGTTAAACACCAATATGAAAGATATTTATGAGACTTTCAAAGATGAACCGGATTTCATGATTGTATCTCATACTTGTGATCCTGAAACGGATTCAGTTCCAGTGTTAAAACATTACGCTGATTCTTTAAAAGTTGATACCCATAAGTGGGTGTTTTTAACCGGGCGCAAGGATAGCCTTTACCAAACAGCACGTAACAGTTATTTGCTGGATGATCCGAACAACAACCTGATAGATATAAAGGACCAATTTTTACATACACAGTTTTTTGCGGTGGTTGACAAAAACGGTCAGGTGCGTGGGCATGTTTACGATGGGCTTAAAAAAGATGAGCTGGCTTCTATGAAAGAAGACATAAAGAAACTGCTGAAAGAAAAGGCTGGAGCCGGCGGTTTTTCGACCAGTATCTTTACTAATAATCCTCAATAAAAAATAGTATATGCAGAAGAGAATTGCTGAATTGTTGAAGAAAAATCAATTAAGCATAACAGAGAGCAGGAAGAAAATACTGGAGCTGTTTCAAAGCGCCAATGGTGCTTTGGCCCATGCTGATATTGAGAAGCAAAGCGGTGAACATTTTGACCGCGTAACCATTTACAGAACATTGCAGACGTTTGTAGAAAAAGGCATTATTCATACAATACCTACAGCTGACAATAGCGTGCTGTATGCTTTATGTAAAGATGAATGTTCCGCGGGGCATCATCACGATAACCACGTTCACTTTATATGCGATGATTGCGGCACAACCTATTGCCTCGACCACGTGGATATACCAGCCATTCAGTTACCAGCTGGCTTCAAAGCAAAGCAAACTGACATTGTAATGAGCGGCGTTTGCAAGGAATGTAATGTTTGAGAATGTACGATTTTAGATGTCGGATGTATGATTTTTAGATGTCTGATTTTATGTAAGATATTAGATGCCCGCCCATACTGATGGCACATTCGGGCGGGTACAATGTATTGAGCATCCCATACCTTATGCCTCACTCCTTATGCCTCAGGCCTGTTACCTGATACCTCACACCTGATACCTCACACCTGAGAGCTTCTCAGAACAGGCTTTTCCGCTTGCTGCTTCTTCCGCCCAACCCCAATGCGCCCAATAAGCTTCTGGTGATAACATTTGCCGCAGTACGGCCTACCTGTTTCAGAATAGGATTATCAAAAATGCTTTCTTCTTTTTGTGTTTTGCCGCCGGTTGTGGTCGTGGTAGGTTCTTTTGGTTTATTCGCGGCGTCCTCTAATTTTTGATTCAGGATTTCGTACGCGCTTTCGCTATCAACTTCCCTATTGTATTTGGGAATAAGCTTGCTTTTATTAACCAGGGCATCAATTTCAACATCACTCAAAATATCCATGCGGCTTCTGGGAGAACAAAGCATGGTATGCACCAACGGTGTAGGAATGCCTTTTTCATTCAATAAGGTAACCAACCCTTCCCCGATGCCCATCTGCGTGAGCAATTCATCCGTTTTATAATAGGGCGATTCGGGGAAATTCTCCGCTGCCTGTTTGATCGTTTTTCTGTCTGCCGCGGTAAAGGCTCGTAACGCATGCTGCACCTTTAGGCCAAGTTGTCCAAGAATGGATGCCGGTACATCCTGTGGGTTTTGTGTGCAGAAGAAAATGCCGATACCTTTAGAACGGATCAATTTGATGATGGTTTCAATATGCTCCAATAATGCATCTGTGGCTTCATTAAAGATCAGGTGAGCCTCATCAATAATCATCACAAGTTTAGGTTTGTCCAGATCGCCTTCTTCCGGGGAAACAGCGTACAGTTCTGCAAGAAGCTGCAGCATAAAAGAAGAAAACAACTTGGGCCTGTTTTGCATATCCGTAACACGTAGAATATTGATCATGCCACGCCCATCATCGCTGATGCGCATGAGATCATCCACTTCAAAACTTGGTTCTCCAAAAAACTGGTCGGCACCCTGTTGTTGTAGTTCAACTACTTTTCTAAGGATTGTCCCGGTGGAGGTAGTTGAGATTTTTCCATATTGCTTTTCCATTTCGGCCTTGCCTTCATCCCCAATGTATTGCAATACTTTAATAAAATCCTTCAAGTCCAGTAATGGTAGCTTGTTATCATCGCAATACTTGAAGATCATCGCGACCAATCCTCCCTGTGTATCATTCAATCCCAAAATCTTACTTAAAAGTATCGGCCCAAACTCAGAAACTGTTGCACGAAGCCTAACGCCTTTCTCGTTGCTTAACGTAAGTAATTCGACGGGAAAACCTGTGGGCTCATATGTTAAGTTTAACAGCTTATAGCGTTCATTCAGTTTGTCATTTGCAGATCCCGGAGCTGCCAGTCCGCTTAAATCACCTTTTATATCCATCAGCACAACCGGAACACTCGCATCACTCAGGCATTCGCTGATCATCTGCAAGGTCTTGGTTTTGCCTGTGCCGGTTGCACCTGCAATTAGCCCGTGCCTGTTCATTGTTTTTAGTGGGAGAAATACATCCGCACCGGGTACTACTTGTCCGTCCAATATGGCGCAACCTATTTTAACATGTTCTCCTTTAAAAGTATATCCCTGTTTTACTGCGTCAAGAAATTGCTCCTGGGTAGGCATATGACAAATTTTTATGGAAGATAAGGAAAAGAAAGGGGTGAGGTGTGAGGTTTCAGGTAATAGGTATCAGGTATCAGGTGCGAGAGATATTAGGTGTGAGGCATAAGGTGTAAGGTGTGAGGCATAAGGTGTGAGGTGTAAGGTATGGGATGCTCAATATATTGTACCCGCCGGAATGTGCCATCGGTACGGGCGGGCATCCAACATCGTAAAGAAAATCAGACATCGCAAAATCAGACATCAGCCATCCGGCACACCGTACATCTAAAATCGTACATCTGACACCGTACATCGCATCATTTCCACTTCAACAACGAGGTCAACGGATGCCTCAGCCCGCTGTAGCGCATCATATCAACTTTTACAGTTCCCACAGCGATGGGGCTTTCAATGCGCAAAGGAATATGGTTGCCATCATCACTTACCCAAACGGTCATCTTCTCACCGCCTTCAAAAATGGTTCCTTTTAATAAAAGGGGCTTAAACTTGATGGCGTTGAATTTGCCATATTTGGTTTTTACAACTTCCTTTCCCATATAGCGCACGTACAAATGATAAATTTCATTATCAAGAAACATATCGAATGGTACTTTGTCGCCGGGTTTATAGGCATTAAAATTTATGTTTCGCGCGTAATAAATTGCGCTGATCACATCCTGGATGCAAGTGGGTATTTTAAATACGCCCGTATTAGTAACAGCCGTATTTGTTTGAGCATTAAACGTTATGTTCTCATATTTTTTATAACCACCTTCATCTATGTTGCGGATAAATTTTAAAGGCTGAAGTGTAGCGGTGTCAATATAAGATTCGTAGCGGTCACGTACCTTGAAGATCCAGTCGTAATTGGAATTAGACGTGCCGGCACCAATAACATGATAAACCGGCCTGTTCCCAAGGTGTTCGAGTCCCGTGGTAAACGTGGCGGTTCCGGCATTTACATAAATACCCACAACTGAATAAAACACGTTGTAGGTAAGTTGCTCGCCAGATTGAAAGGCCGAATTACGAATGCCGCAGAAATCATCTCCCGCAGTTAAAGAGACTGAACTTATAAGTCCACAGATGATTGCAATTAACTTCTTCACGCTATTTATTTCTAAATAATTTTACTGTCAAAATGAACAAACTTCCTGCCAATGCGGGTATAATCAGGTTGATAAGCCATATACCTGCAGCGGCATACAAAATGCCAATCGTATTTGCACTAAGTAATCCAAACAACTGTGTACTCACTTCTCCTCTAACACCCAACTCTGCCATGGGAATTGTTGGAAGGATCGCCAATACCAAAAACAATACGCATACCATATTTGCGCCATCTGCCACACTTACATACACGTCAAATACCCGAAACATAAGCAGGTACTGAACGATAAAGACAATATACCTTGCCGCTGACAGTACCAAAATTCTTGTTAATTCTTTCCAATGGAACTCTTCTACCTTATCAATCAGGTATTTATATTTGGATATAAAGGGCAGTTTCTCCACAATGGCAGCTATCCACGATACTCTGTAATAGGCAATTATCATAAGCACCGTGCCTATTATTATTATGTAAATTAAGCCATTTAGCCAAAGTGACGACAGCCCCTGAAGGTGTTGATCGGGTGTAAGAACAATATAACGCAGGTAAAACAATCCCGCAATACCGGCAACAAGGGTTATTATTACCTGGCTCATGCTACCTACAATGGTAAGGGAAATAGATCTTAAACGATTTCCCTCTTCCATATAAACAATCCTGCCTACATATTCCCCTACGCGGTTGGGAATAAAAAGGGAAAAGGATAACCCGGACAATACCGCTTTAAACGCTGTAAAAAATCCAACCTTTTGTACATGCCTCACTAAAACCTGCCATTTGAGTGCTTCAATACCCCAGTTGACGATGCTGAAAACACCTACAGCCAGCAAATACCAGCCGTGAGGCCCTTTATAAGAATCTTTCATGAGTTGCCATGAACCATGAAGATTTGTTTGATTCCTCACTTTTTGATAGATGGAAAATGACAATCCAACAAAAAGCAAAGGGCCTATTATGTAATTGAGTATGATCTTATTTCGACGGCTTAATTGCATAAATTGGGGTCAAACGTACGGCAAAATATGTTTAAAAGCGTTTTTGGGGACAAGCGGCACCATTTCAAATTTCCGGTTGTTGGGTATGTTAATATTTATAGCAGCAGGCGCAAAGAAGAGCGGCGGAGCCAATAATCACGCGGCGCTGTTGCTTCTCCGCGCCCACTGCATGAAACCCTTCGCCATCTGAAAAACCTTAAATTTTCGGATTCTAATACATTTCATTTAATTTTGCGCGATCAGGCGGATTTGTTTATTGTTCGGCCTGGCTAAAAAACTGAACTAATAAACGCAAAGAAACCTCACTTCGTTTCCCACACGTTTTATTAGCAGTTTTAATTATGTAGTTGTGCAGTAAATTTTTACCTGCATGGCCGGTATGCCATACATGCGTTTGTATTTATGGTGCCGGATTAAAACTAAAAGAGGATGAAGACAATACAGGAATGTTTACAGGAGCGTATTTTAATTATTGACGGTGCCATGGGTACCATGATCCAGCGTTATAAACTAACGGAAGCGGATTATCGCGGTGAGCGGTTTAAAGATTGGCATACAGATGTAAAGGGTAATAATGACCTGCTTTGCCTTACGCAGCCGGATATAATTACGAGCATTCATGAAGAATACCTGGAAGCCGGAGCGGATATAATTGAAACAAATACTTTCAGCAGCACCAATATAGCGCAGGCAGATTACGATATGCAATCGCTGGCGTATGAGTTGAATGTGGCTGCAGCCGCATGCGCGAGAAAAGCAGCTGAGAAATATGTGAAGAAGGATGGTAAGCCCAGGTTTGTTGCCGGTGCTATAGGCCCCTTGAATAAAACATTAAGCCTTTCACCTGATGTAAACAACCCCGGGTCAAGAGGATTAACTTTTGATGAAGCTGCCGATGGTTATTATGAACAAATAAAAGGGCTGGCTGATGGGGGTGTTGATGCGTTGTTGATTGAAACCATTTTCGACACACTGAACGCCAAAGCTGCTATTTATGCTGCCAAGAAATACTTTAGAGAAACTGGCAGGGAACTGCCGATAATGATCAGCGGAACGATCACAGATGCAAGCGGGAGAACATTGAGCGGACAAACACTGGAAGCTTTTTATATATCCGTTAAGCATGCAAAACCTTTGAGCATCGGCCTTAACTGTGCTTTAGGTGCGCAGGAAATGCGTGGGCATATTGAAGAGCTTTCGCAGATCGCCTCTTGCTACACGTCGGCTTACCCCAATGCGGGTTTGCCAAACGCCATGGGTGAGTATGACGAACAGCCACACCAGACAGCGCATTTTATTGAAGAATGGGCAAAAGAGGGTTTTGTGAATATAGTTGGTGGCTGCTGCGGCACCACGCCAGATCATATTAAGCATATTGCAGAGCAAGTGAAAAAGTTTGTTCCCAGGCAACTGCCAGAAAGCGTTGCCGCTTTGTAAACCACGGAGGCACGAAGACACAAAGTAACACGGCGCTCAAAGACCAACAATTTACCCTTAGCCTTAAAAAGCGAATAAGCTATGTCATTGAATAAAACTGGTTATTTCAACCCATTAACCGATAGAGAGACCTGGCTCGCAGATCAAATAGTTGACATTGCTTTTGCAGTACACCGAACGCTTGGTCCTGGTCTTTTGGAAAGTGTGTACGAGAAATGTTTTTGTTTTGAATTGTGCAATAGAGGAATCGCTTTTCAACGACAAAGAGGAGTTCCTATTTTTTATGAAGGACTGTTGGTTGATGAGGGCTTGGAAATTGATATCCTGGTTGACGATTTAGTAGTAGTAGAATTGAAGGCTCAAGAAACATATCACCCGGTCTGGGAGGCTCAGTTACTCACATACCTGAAACTTGCCAAAAAGCGATTGGGTTATTTGATCAATTTTCATGTGCCTTTGATTAAAGACGGAATAAAAAGAAGAATTATCTAAACAGCGAATGCTGGAAAAAAAGCATAAAACGCGGTGAATCGCCTTGTCTGTAAGACTCTGAGGTTCAATAAAATAAAACGTTGTGAATCTCCGTGTCTTTGTGACTCCGTGGGTTCCCAAAACAATTTATCATGATCATTAAACCATATTTACGTTTATCAGGTTTAGAGCCTTTGATTGTTAGGCCGGAGACAAATTTTGTAAACGTTGGTGAGCGTACCAATGTTACCGGGTCTAAAAAGTTTGCCAGGCTTATCAAGGAAAACAAATTTGAGGAGGCCCTTAGTGTTGCTCGTCAACAGGTGGAAGGTGGTGCACAGATCGTCGATGTGAACATGGACGATGCATTGCTTGACGGCGCACAGGCGATGACCACTTTTCTGAACTACCTGCAGAGTGAACCGGATATTGCCAAAGTTCCGGTGATGATTGACTCCTCCAAATTTGAAGTGATAGAAGCGGGTTTAAAATGCGTGCAGGGTAAGTGCATCGTTAACTCGATCTCTTTAAAAGAAGGGGAAGAAAAGTTTATTCAACAAGCTCACATCTGCCTAAGCTTTGGCGCGGCGGTTATCGTAATGGCCTTTGACGAAAATGGCCAGGCCGATACATTGGAGAAAAGAGTAAATATCAGTGGCAGGGCTTACAGAATCTTGACAGAAGTTGTGGGCTTTGATCCGCAGGATATCATCTTCGACTTAAACATATTCGCAATCGCTACAGGCCTTGAAGAACATAATAACTATGCGGTCGACTTTATCGAAGCTACCCGTATCATCAAGCAAAAATTTCCTCTTGTAAAAATCAGCGGCGGCGTTAGTAACCTTTCGTTCTCCTTCAGAGGAAATGATCATGTGCGTGAAGCGATGCATTCTGTTTTCCTGTTCTACGCCATTCAGGCGGGAATGGATATGGGCATCGTGAACGCAGGCCAGTTAGTGGTATATGACCAGATTGAGCCTGAGTTAAAACAATTATGTGAGGATGTAATCTTCAATAGAAATAATGATAATAACGAGGCTACAGATAAATTGATCGCTTTTGCAGAAACAGTAAAAGCTGCCGGCAAAGAAGAAAAGAAAGATGATGCGTGGAGAAAAACGCCTGTAGAAGAACGTTTGAAACATGCGTTGGTAAATGGTATTACAGATTATATTGATGAAGACACAGAGGAAGCAAGGCAAACATATCCTCGTCCGCTGGATGTAATCGAAGGACCTTTGATGGACGGAATGAATGTTGTAGGAGATTTGTTCGGTGCTGGTAAAATGTTCCTGCCACAAGTAGTAAAGAGCGCGAGGGTAATGAAGAAAAGTGTGGCTTGGTTAACACCTTTTATTGAAGCTGAAAAGCAAGGCAACACATCGAATGCGCCACGCATTTTGATGGCTACCGTTAAAGGCGATGTACACGATATAGGAAAAAACATTGTAGGCGTGGTATTGGGTTGTAATGGCTATGACATTATTGATATGGGCGTGATGGTGCCGGCAGATAAAATTCTGGATGCGGCTGAAAAAGAAAAGGCAGATATTATTGGCTTAAGCGGATTAATTACACCATCGCTTGACGAAATGGTGCATGTTGCGCGCGAAATGAAACGCCGTGGCATGAAGCAACCATTGCTTATTGGCGGAGCCACTACATCAAGAACACATACAGCGGTTAAAATAGAACCTGAGTATGGTAATGGGGTAGTGCATGTGTTGGATGCGTCAAGAAGCGTTACCGTAGCAGGATCATTATTGAGTAAAGACAATAAACCAGCCTTTTTACAGGGTGTAGCGACGGAGTATCAGAAATTAAGAGAAGATTTTGGCAAGCGCCAGTCGTTCAAACAATATATTTCTTTTGCTGATGCGCAAAACAAAGCTGTAAAAGTTGACTGGACTGAATACAAACCTGTAAAACCTTCATTCATCGGAACGAAAGTTTTTGAAGAGTTTGATCTTGCTGAAATCCGTAAGTATATAGACTGGGGCCCGTTCTTTATTGCGTGGGAAATGGGTGGAAGATTTCCGCAATTGTTGGAAGATGCTGTAATTGGGAAAGAGGCGACCAAACTATACAACGATGCGAATGCACTCCTGGATAAAATCGTTGCTGAAAAGTGGCTGACAGCAAAAGGTGTGATCGGTTTTTACGAAGCAACAAAAACAGGTGCTGACAGTGTGCGTGTAAATCATAATGGAGAGCCGGTAAAACTGGAATTCCTTCGTCAGCAGGTAAAGAAAGCTGCGGATCAACCAAATCTTTCATTGGCTGACTTCATAGCTCCGGAAGAAACAGGTGTGGCAGACTATATAGGCGCTTTCGCTGTTACCATTCACGGTATTGAACCTCATCTGAAGAAGTTTGCAGACCAGTACGATGATTATAACAAAATCATGTTACAAGCGCTGGCAGACAGATTTGCTGAAGGTTTTGCTGAAGTGTTGCACGAACATGTACGTAAAGATTATTGGGGCTATGCAAAAGATGAGCACCTTTCCAGTGAAGAACTGATTAAAGAAGCATACACAGGTATAAGGCCGGCGCCGGGTTATCCCGCATGCCCGGATCATACCGAAAAATATAAATTATTCGATCTTTTAAATGCCACCGAAAATACCGGTATTGAGTTGACCGAATCGTTGGCAATGTATCCTGCTGCGAGTGTCTGCGGATGGTATTTCAGCAATCCGAAAAGCCAGTACTTTGGTGTTGGTAAGATTTCGCAGGACCAGTTAGATGATTATTCTCAACGTAAGGGCTGGACCGCGGAAGACGCCGAAAAATGGCTAAGGCAAAACATGGAATAAGTTAAACGTTGTAAGTTATACGTTGTACGTTAAAGCCCTTCGCTTAGATAGACGTATAACGTATAACTTAAAACGTACCACTCAAAGGTTCTCGCGGATGCGTTTCTCCAATGCAATTTTTGAAAGTGTACCAACCTGCTTATCTACTACTGCGCCATCCTTAATAAACAAGATTGTTGGAGTTGCACTAACATTATACTGAATGGATAACTCTGGATTATAAGCCACATTTACTTTGGCCAGATTAGCCTTCCCATCATAGGCATCAGAAAGTTCATCTATAACATTGCTAAGCGCCCTACAAGGCCCGCACCATTCGGCCCAAAAGTCCACTACCGTCAATTTACTATCATTGGACACTTGCGATGCAAAATTGTGATCAGTTAATTCAAGTACCATAATGTGTGTTTTTGAAATGATTGAATGAAACTCAAAATTGGTTTATTGCTATCATTCCTAAACATCGATAATCTGAATGATTGATAGATGAAATTGATTAGTGGTTAGAGGGGTGCCGCAGGTAGTTTTATACGGGAACCAAATTCTGTAATTATGCAGTTACGTTGCCGAAGATTCAAGTCTATTTTAAGTACAAAATTTAGTTAGGCAACACGCATTATTATGCTTGCCTTTCAGATTTTAAATCTCAGATTTCAAATCTGAAATCCACCTACATTTGTGTATGTCGCTCTCCAAAAAGATAATCGACTTTTTGTTTCATCTGAAAATGCCGTTCGACCTTCCCGAAGGGGTGGGCGTATTGGATGCGCATAAAGACGAAGAAGTGCGAGATGCCTGTTCCGCATTCTATAAAAAGTTTTACAACGATAGCAAGCCGCGGCATATCATGATGGGAATAAATCCGGGCCGATTTGGCGGAGGAATAACAGGTATTCCTTTTACAGATCCAATCCGCCTTGAACGTGATTGCGGTATCGCAAACGACTTTCAAAAGAAGCAGGAATTGTCATCTGTTTTTATCTATGATATGATCGAAGCATTTGGCGGAGCTAAGGCATTCTACGGGGAAATTTATATTACTGCAATAAGTCCGCTCGGCTTTGTGAAAACTGGTAAGAACCTGAATTATTATGATGATAAATTATTGAAGCAATTGATAGAGCCGTTTGTAGTTGATTGCATTAACAAGCAGCTGTCGTGGGGATTAAAAAATGATGTTTGTTTCTGTATTGGCGAAGGAGAAAACCTGGCATATTTGAATCAGCTCAACCAGAAATACCAATGGTTTAAAGATATTAAAGCAGTTCCGCATCCTCGTTTTATCATGCAGTATAAGCTAAAGCACAAACAAGATTACATCAAAAGATACATCGACACGTTACGAGGGAAGTAATTGACAATTGACAGTTGAAAATTGAAAATGAGCGCCATGCAAGCTGATGAATTAACCGTTGTGTTTCTCCGTGCCGTACTGTCTCCGTGGTTCAAAACCTTATTTGCATTTTTCCCCCGGCAGAAATTTAATAAACTTCTTAATCACAAAAGTAAGCACCTGTTTATCACCTTCCATCGACGGGCGCAATTCAAATGTACCTTCTACATTTGCGAGTAACGCCTCTTTATCTTTCTTTTTAAGTGCACTGTAATCCTTTTCCATGTTTACAGTTTCTTTTGTCAACTCCACAGGATACGTCTTCCCTGTTGCACAAATGGTAAGCAAATGACTGTCTGCAAAATAAACAAACATGCCTTCAAGGGGAATGTTGGATTTTGTTGTGAAACTCTTATTTGCTATGCGGGGCAAGCCGAAATTCTGGTTGCCGGTACTCACTATTTCTTTGCCCTGCATATCCAGTTGTTCCAGGCCATTCAGCGTAGCCTTGTATAGTGATGGGCCATCTTTAATGCCTTTAAGAGAAACAATACTGTCTTTTAATGACCACGTTCCCAGGCTGTAAAAAGCGCCGCCTTTATTCCTATCCTTGTACACTTGTTCTATGAGGAATGTGCTGTCTCCACTGAGCTGAATTGTGGTGCTAATACCCGGACAGTCTGCACACGGCAAAACACCCTGATAAACCCCTTCAACCTCTGGCATGGTTATATCTTCAGCCTTGCTATTATCATCTTCTTTGGCTACGGTGGAATCCTTCGCTGCGTGTTTGGATGCGTTGTTGTTGCAGGCAAATAATAATGCGATGAAACAAATGAATAAAAAGTTTCTCATAATCCTGTTGTTAGTATACAATCATATTTCCTCACTTCCTTCTCGTTATTAAGCTTCAACACAATGCTAATATAACAAAAAGAATGAGCTGCCATGCGGCAGCTCATTAAAAAGTAATATGCGGTATTTCAAAAATGAAATGATTGTGGAATTAAACTACCAGGTTAACCATACGGCCTTTTACGTAAATGATCTTCTTGGGTTGCTTGCCTTCCAGCCATTTCACCACAACATCATTTTGCAGCACCAATTGCTCAACCTGCTCCTGTGTGGCATCCAGCGCAATGTTCATGGTTGTTCTTAATTTGCCATTAACACTGATAGGATATTCTTTGGTTGATTCAACAAGGTATTTTTCTTCTAACGCAGGATATGAAGCATCAAGTATGGATGATGTATTTCCCAGCTGGCTCCACAGTTCCTCGCAAACATGCGGTGCATAAGGTGTAAGCATGATCAACAAAGATTCCAATACTTCGCGTTTGTGGCATTTAGCATCAGACAGGTCATTCACACAAACCATGAAAGCACTAACGCCGGTATTGAAAGAGAAGCGTTCGGTATCTTCTTCAATCTTTTTAATTGCTTTATGCAGTATTTTCAATTCAGCATCTGTTGCTTTTTCCTCGTTCCAAACCTTTCCTTTTAGTTCATCAAAGAACAGGCGCCACAGCTTGCGAAGAAAACGATGCACACCTTCAATACCTTTAGTATCCCAGGGTTTGCTTTGCTCAACAGGGCCAAGGAACATTTCATACATGCGGAAAGTATCAGCACCATACCTGTTAACCAAATCATCAGGATTAACCGTATTGAATTTGCTCTTACTCATTTTTTCTACTTCAGAGCTGCAGATATATTTGCCGTCTTCAAGAATAAATTCCGCATCAGCATAGTCAGCTTTCCATTTTTTGAAAGCTTCTGTATTAAGTTCAACACCATCTACCATATTTACATCTACATGTAACCGGTCCGTTTGGTATTGATCAGCCAATCCCGCAGAAACAAATTTGTTGGCTCCATGAACTCTATATACAAACCTGGACGAGCCCTGTATCATTCCCTGGTTAACCAGTTTTTTATAAGGTTCATCATGGCCGATAAATCCAAGATCAAATAAAATCTTCGTCCACATACGGCTATACAACAAATGCCCAACTGCATGTTCTGTTCCTCCGATATAAAGATCTACCTGTCCCCAGTAATCACTCGCTTTGCGGCTGCAGAAAATTTCATTGTTGTTAGGATCCATGTAGCGCAAAAAGTACCATGAAGATCCTGCGTATCCTGGCATTGTGTTGGTTTCCAAATGCTCGGAAGTCCATGATTCAATATTCGCCAAAGGCCCTTCACCTTCAGGCCCGGGACCATATTTTTCAACGTAAGGCAATTCAAGTGGCAGTTGATCTTCGCTTAGCGGATAAGCGATACCATTGATCCATTTGATAGGAAATGGTTCACCCCAATAACGCTGGCGGCTGAACGCAGCGTCACGCATTTTGAAGTTTACTTTACGCTTGCCAATGCCCATTTCTTCGAGTTTATCGATTGCAGCGGTCATTGCGTCGCGCATAACCATTCCGTTTAAAAAGCCACTGTTTTCAAGAATGGCATCTTTGGTTGGGTTGGCTTCATTTCCATTAAAATGTTCACCAATGATATTGGTGACAGGAATATCAAAATGCTGTGCAAATTTGAAATCGCGTTCATCGCCACAAGGCACTGCCATAATAGCGCCCGTTCCGTAGCCGGCCAATACATACTCGCTGATCCAGATAGGAATTTCACGGCCATCAAAAGGGTTGATAGCATAGGCGCCGGTAAAACATCCGGAGATTTTTTTCTCTGCCATGCGTTCCCTTTCACTACGGCTTTTTACATACGCAATATATTCTTCAACAGACTGAGCTTGTGCCGAGCCTTTCACGTCGTCAATCCAATCCAGTTCCGGGGCAACCACCATAAAGTCTACACCAAAAATAGTATCCGGCCTTGTAGTATAAACGCGCATTTTGTCTACTTTGCCCTGCTCGCTTTTAACTGCGAAATCTATTTCTGCACCGTAGCTTTTACCAATCCAGTTGCCCTGCATTTCTTTCATCGCTTCGCTGAAATCAACTGTCTCAAGCCCCTGCAATAAACGGTCTGCATACTCTGTAATACGGAGGTACCATTGACGCAGCTTCTTCTTTACAACCGGGTAGCCACCTCTTTCGCTAACGCCATTGATCACTTCATCGTTTGCCAGAACGGTTCCCAAAGCCTCACACCAGTTTACCTCGCCATAACCGCAAAAGGAGAGGCGATACAACATCAGAATATCCTGTTGCTCCTTTTCAGCATAGTTTTTCCATTCTTCTGCAGTAAAGCTTATGGAAGCATCACCAGGACAAGCATGATTTGCATTGCCCTCTTTTTCAAACAAAGTGACAAGAGATTCAATGCTTTCCGCTTTGTTGTTTTGCCTGTTATAATAGCTATTAAATAATTGAAGAAAAATCCATTGAGTCCATCTGTAATAAGAGGGGTCGCTGGTACGAACTTCTCTCGACCAATCGTAACAGAATCCGAGGTTATCCAGCTGCCCGCGGAAATTATTAATATTCTGCGCTGTACTGGTTGCCGGGTGAACACCATGATCTAAAGCATACTGCTCCGCAGGAAGGCCGAATGCGTCGTAGCCCATCGGGTGAAGTACGTTAAACCCTTTTAATCTTTTAAAACGGGCAAAAATATCGCTGGCGATGTAGCCAAGCGGGTGTCCTACGTGTAACCCTGCTCCACTTGGATAAGGGAACATGTCCAGCACATAATATTTAGGTTTGGAAGAATCGTTGCTCACCTGGTAGGCATTTGTTTGCTTCCAGTTGTTCTGCCATTTTTTTTCAATCTCCCGAAAGTTGTATTCCATTGTACTATATATCGTTTGTTCGTTAACTGTTTGGATTGCGAAAATTAATCAAATGCCGCGGCAGTTCTTGCATAAAAAAGCAGTTACTATTCATGGTGCAACAAAAAAAGTTACGGAACAGCGCTTAGTTTCAGTTCACTCGCGGTGAATATGTTCCGATTAACATCGGAATAAATATTCGCATTTTTTTTCACATGAGGCCATACTAAGGCCAAGAAACAATCGTTAAGAGTGTGTGCAAATGTAAGCGAATCCCCTAAATTTGCTTTCTTCACTAATCCTATAATATATTGGCATGGCAGAAACAGGTAAATCTTCATTGAGGCGAAGCAAACCCAGTTACATCTATAGCATTGTTGGCGTGGCGATTGTGTTGCTCATTCTCGGTGTAATGGGCTGGATTTTTTTGAATTTCAGACAGGTGGGAAATACGTTTAAAGAAGATATCCGTATCAGCGCTTACCTGCGCACCATGAATAAAGATACCATTGCGCAGATCCAGCAGTTTATTACTGCCCAGCCTTTTGCCAAAGACGTTACTTATGTAAATAAGGAAAAGGCTAAGGAAATATGGAATAAAGAAAACAATGAAGATTGGGGTAAAATACTGGAGGACAACCCGTTTCCGGAGAGTATAGATTTTTACGCAAAGTCAGCCTATGTGAATAAAGATAGCCTGGCCAAAATGCAATCTTCCATCCTAACGGCCTATGGTAACCAGATCACGGATTTGCAGTATCCGCAGTTATTGGTAGATAATCTTAATGAAAAGACTTCTAAAATTGGATTGATATTCCTGGTAGTGGCCATTGTGCTGTGCCTGATTGTTATTGTGAGTATTGACAATACAATAAGGCTTGCCATGTTCAGCAACCGTTTTTTAATCAAAACGATGCAAATGGTTGGTGCCACCCGTAATTTTATTGCGCGCCCAATGGCACTGCGTGCTATTGCAAATGGTTTAATAAGTTCCGGCATCGCAATTGCCATTCTTTTCTCATTGATGCAATGGGCTGAAAGCCAGTTTCCCCAGCTAAAAGCAATACGCGACAATTCGTTAACACTCGTTCTTTTTGGAGGATTGGTTTTGATGGGCGTAGGAATTTCAGTATTCAGCACCCATAGAAGCGTGATAAAATATTTGAAGATGAAGCTGGACGATTTGTATTAGCGATCAGGTATCAGGATTCAGGTACCAGGTTGATGCGAATTTATTTGAAAGAAAGAATTAAGAAAAAAGGTCTGCATTACCTGCAGACCTTTTTAATTACTTAACATTGTGGCCAATAACATGGAGCTATGAAGGCCCAAACCTGATACCTGAAACCTGACGCCTAATACCTTTATAGTCCCACCACCACCTTCACGCACACATTCCTTCCCATCCCATAAATTCCGGATCTTCCGTTAGAAGAGGCGGTGTAATATTCAAAATATTTTAACCTGCTCAGGTTGGATTGATACACGGTATTGAAAAGGTTGTTAACCTGGAGTTGGAGCTGAACGCAGTTATTTTTGCTATAATAGATATCTGCTCCTGCAGAAAAATTGATCAGTGTATAACCGGGCGTTGCAGTCTCGGTTTGATAGAGCGCCATATACCTGTTTTGCGCAGCATTAACATCCGCTTCAGCTGTAAGATTAATTTGGCGGAGCAGTTTGGAAGAAGTTTTTATTTGCTGATTGACACTGCTCAGAAGTTTTAACGGCGGGATAAACGGGAGATATTCGCCCTGTACGCCTGCATTTTTAAAATCAGATTTGGTATTAATTCCACGGATGGTAGAGAACGCGTTGTTGAATGAAAAACCTGTAAGGTTCTTTGGATGCAGGTTTAATGTTGCCTCCAATCCGTATAAATGCGCGGAAGCCTGCTGGTACTGAAAAGTTTTATTGCCTTCTGCAATAACCGGGTTTCCTTGTGCATCAACTACCTGTGCCAGGTAAATGTACTGCTGCACAGAATTATTGAAGATGCTAATGGATGCCGAAAGATCAGGATACTCAAAACCAATTCCAATATCTTCCTGTAGACTGAATTCGGGCAGGAAATTCCTGTTACCAATATAGACGATATGCGCTCCGGGATCCAATCCGTTTGACGCGATTTCTGTGATATTGGGCGCGCGGTAACCCCGGGCAATATTTGCTTTTAGGTTGATATGGTTATTAAGTTGATAAGTAAGCCCAAAGCTGAGCGATGTGCCCTGGAATGATTGGCGCAGGGCCGGAAACTGCAGCCTGGCACCTGCTGTATCAGGCGGAAAAGCCTGGTGTTCAAAACCGGTTGCCGGATTTTTAGTCACATAAAAATCATTACCTTTTAACTGTCTTGTGTCGTAACGCACGCCGCCGCTTATTGTCCATTTATTGTATTTCCATTTTGCGTGGCCGAAAATACCCGCATCAAAAAGGCGGTAGTCGGGTATGGGAAAATCAGTGCCATTTTTGTTGGCGTTGGATTGATACATTCCGTTAACACCAACGGAAATGTCCATATTGGTAATTCCGGATTCGGTGTAGGCTACACTGTAGTTGATGGTATTTAATCTTACAAAAAGCCCTGCCTGGTTGGGTTGAGAAGGATGATTGTATTCTCTTCTGATGTTTTGCTGAAAAGCAACATTGGCATCAAGCATGCCTGTCGCAATCCTGTACTGATTGTTTGTATAAATTCTGTAATGCTGAATATGCTGATGCAACGGGCTAAGTGCGTAGCTATTCAACTCATCATCCGTTACGACAGGCCGCTTTTTGATATCATCAACTGGCATTTCCTGTACTTGTTTTGTAAATTTCCTGGTCAGTGAATCGCGGCTACCGTCCGGTATTCCCTGAAGGTTATCGTAAAGTGTTGTGTTTAGTATTGTAAAGCCTTTGGATGAATTATAGCCAGCAGTAAAAGCCAAATTGTTTTCCCTAAAACCGGTGTTGTAAACGCGCCCATCAGCACTATTGGTATAATTCTTAGCGAGTTTGTATGAGCCTCGGCCCGCGAACATCCAGTGTTCATTGCTATAATCCAGGCGGATGCCATTGCCAATAAGGCCATTGTTGCTCTGGTATTCTGAAGTGAATTTGCCGTGAAGTTTGCCGTCTTTTTCTTTCGGCAAACGCGGGATCAGGCTGACTACACCTGCTAAGGCATCTGACCCGAACATTAGGCTTGCCGGGCCTTTTATCACTTCTGCTCTCTCCAAATTATAGCCATCCACTTCAATACCGTGCTCATCGCCCCATTGCTGGCCTTCCTGGCGAATTCCGTCATAAAGCGTCAGCACCCTGTTATAACCAAGCCCGCGAATAAATGGTTTTGAAATATTCGGGCCAGTCTTAACGGCGGTAAGTCCGGGAACATTCTTGGTAAGAACGTCAATAATATTACTCTCGATCGTTTTTTCAATCGTCCTGGAAGAAACGCTTACGACGGCAACCGGATTCTCTTTTATATGCGTAGCCTTAGAAACGCCTGTTACAACCACTTCTTCTAAAAGTTGTTGAGCAGGATGCAAAAAAACACGGTACGTCGTTTTTTCTGCGGAGATCAGAATGGTGTCATTTTTAAAACCGGTGAATGAAATGACGACCTTGTCGCCGGTTTTTACTTTTTCAGCCGGAAATGAAAAAACGCCAAAATCATCTGTAACGCCCGAAATGCCAGAATTGAGGGAATATATAGAGCATTTATTTAATGTTGCGGCATTGATGTTGTCTTTTACTATTATACTAACTAATTTGTTTTGTGCATTCGACTTTAATACAAGAATTGAAAGAAAAATGAGCAACAGAGACTTCATAATTTATAATTTGATATACAAAACTAAAAAGTTAGACTAATCTAACAATTTAAATTTTGTTTAAACCGCGATTTTTTGAATGTAAAAGATGATATTTTTACGGGTATGATAACTTTAACTGAGGAAAATTATCTGAAAGCGTTATATCGCTTATCCCTTGAAACTGAAGAAATCTCTGTAAAGGATATTGCCGATAGTCTGGACATAAAGATGTCTACCGTTAACAGCATGATCAAAAGGCTTGCTGAAAAAAAACTGTTGCGGTATGAAAAATACAAGGCCATTGAGTTGACTGAAAAAGGAAGGAAAATGGCATTGCACATTCTTAGAAAGCATAGGCTTACAGAACTTTTCCTTAGTAAAGTGATGGGCCTTGGCTGGGAGGAAGTACATGATATCGCTGAGCAAATAGAACACATTCAATCAGACCTGTTTTTTGACAGGATTGATGAAATGTTGGGATATCCAAAATTTGATCCGCATGGCGAGCCCATTCCTGATGCAAATGGCAAGCTGCCTGTATTTAAAGCAACCCAACTTTCAGAAGGCGCTGCCAACAAAAAGTACAAGCTCACAGGTGTTCTTAATCATGAAACCGCATTTCTGAAATTTCTGGATTCTGTTGGGTTAAGCATCGGTTCGGTTATCGTAATTAAAGGCATCCAGGACTTCGACAGATCCATGTCCGTTCTCTTAAATAACAAGACCAAAACCATTTTTAGCCAAACGGTTTGCGAGAATCTGCTCGTAGTTTAGGTGCGTTGTAAGTTATACGTTGTACGTAATACGTTTATTTAAGCGACGCTAATTGACAATTGAAAGTTGATAATTGAAAATGAATTTTGCTGGAACGTTTGAATCTTGAATTTGTAATTATCAACAATTCTTGATTCTTTTTTGCATTCACTACAAAACGTGGTGTTTCTTCGTGCGTCTAGTCTCTCCGTGGTTCAAAAATTTTTGTGCTTCTTTTCGCCTTTGTGTCTTCGTGGCAAAAAATCGATGTGCTTCGCCGTGTTTCCTGTGCCTCCGTGGTTCAAAAAAAAGCCGGAACCTATTCAACATAAGTCCCGGCAATCAAGAAGTAAAAAGTCGGAGAAATTGTGCGCTTAGTTACTAAACTAACTCTTCCTCTTTTTTCATGGGGGCTACTTTCTTTCTACTCTTAGAAACCCATAAATACAATGGGGGTATGATCATAGGGGCAAATATCAACGTGCTTGTCAATCCACCAATAATCACCGTTGCCAGCGGACGCTGAACATCAGAACCAATACCAGATGATTTGGCTGCCGGAACAAGGCCCACGATCGCAACTATCAGAATTGAAAGCAATGCTCTTAATTGTTCTTTGGAAGTATGCAATACAACAGGCTTCAGTTTGGCGTCATCGAGCTCGCGCCTTCTGTTTATAGCGGAGACAAGTAATACACCTGCCATTACAGAAATACCGAAGATGCTCACAAATCCCACACCTGCAGATACGTTAAAATAGTAACCGCGAATAAGTAAAGCGAATATACCTCCTGCAAGTGCAAACAGAATACAACTCATGGTTACCAGTGTATGCGCAATATTTTTATACAGCATGAACAGGAAGAGCAATACGATAATGATGGTAAGCGGAATGGTCAGCGACAATTGCTTTCCCGCTCTTTCCAGGTTCTCATACTGGCCACCATAGATCACATTATAGCCTTTAGGAACATGGATCTGTGCATCAATCTTAGCTTGTAATTCTTTTACAAAACCGCCCTGGTCGCGCCCGCGGATATTTGTACGCACTGTAACCATTCGCTTGCTGCTATACCTGTATATGTTCGTCTGCCCTTCTACAAATTTTATATCCGCCAATTGGCTCATCGGAATCAACGCTCCTCCCGCGGAAGGCACCTGTAGATTCTTAATTGCCTCAAGGCTATTTCTATCCTGTGGTAAATAACGCACAACAATATCATATCTTTTTGTGCCATCATACAAAGTAGAGATCGCCTTACCGCCAATGGCCGCTTCTATCATGTTCTGAATATCCGCAACGTTAATGCCGAAACGGGCAGCCTGTTCACGATTGATATTAATTGCCAGTTGTTCCTGTGGGCCTTCCTGCTCTATGTTTACATTATCCGCGCCCTGTGTACCTTTTACAATGTTTACAATGCTATCGGCGTTCTTGCGCATAAACTGAAGGTCGTCACCCACAATGGATATCGCCAGGTCTGCAGCGCTACCTGTTACAATTTCCATCACCTGGTCAATGATAGGCTGGCCGGATGAGAATTGAACAGAAGGCAACTGTTTCTGTAGATCAGTTTTAATATCCTGAACCAATTGTTTTTTTGAAATAGTATCGCTCCACAATTTGTAGTCCTTAAGGCCAACGAGGATCTCATTCCTGTTTGCGGGGAATGGATCGGTGCCATCGTCGTTACGGCCTGATTGCGTGATTACAAAAGAAATCTGTGGATACTTGGCAATCGTGCTTCTTATGACGGGAGCATACTTCGCATTTTCCTGGATAGTAATGCCGGCAGGAAAATTACCTCTAAGAAAAATAGAGCCTTCATCAAGCGTAGGCAAAAATTCGGTACCAAGTTTCAATCCAAAAAGAATGATGACCAATACGATTCCAAATCCGGCAAGAACAGTTTTTTTATAGTTGTTCAACAGTTTTTCAACAAGCTTGCCATATTGTTTTTCCAACCAATCAAGAACTGGATTTCTATGTTCCTTCAAAGGTTTATCGATATCTGATATCGCTTTTTTATAAAAGAAAGAAATCAGTACAGGAATAAACGTTAGGGCCGCAAGCATGGACCCTATCACCGCAAATGCAAGTGTTAAAGCCATTGGAGAGAATAATTTTCCTTCAACCCTCGTCATCATTAAGATGGGCATGTAAGCCAGGATGATGATGGTGACGGAGAAGAAGATTTCCCTGCCAACTTCCTGGGCAGCCAAAAGTGTGATACGAACAATTCCTTGTGATCTTTCTTCTGGTGTAACGGTCCTGTATTTGCGTATCAGGTGTTCTGCCATTACGCAGGCGCCGTCAACAATGATACCAAAGTCAATAGCTCCTAATGAAAGCAGGTTGGCCGGTATGCCAACAAAACGCATCAGGATAAACGCAAACAGAAGAGAAAACGGAATGGTAAGCGCAACAACCAACGCACTGCGGATACTTCCAAGAAAAAGCACCAACAAAATGATTACAATTGATATGCCCTCCATCAACGTGTGGGCAACCGTTTCAAGCGAATGATCAATAAGGAAGCTACGATCATACAACACCCTGAACTTAACACCATCTGGTAGTTCGGTCTGTTGTACTTCATCCATTTTATCCTTCAGTAACTTCAGTACTTCGCTTGGGTTCTCATACCTGCGCAACAAAATAATTCCTTCAACACCACTATTTACATTCACGCTGTCTTTCGTAACCGTATAGCCCAAAACACCATTTGGTGGTGGTGGCCCAATTTCAACCGTGGCTACATCGCGTACAAACACAGGTACACCTGCATCAGATTTAAGCACGATGTTTTGAATGTCCTGCTCATTTTTAATAGCACCCAGTCCACGTATCGCGAAGCCCTGTCCGCCACGTTCAATCACATTACCGCCGGTGTTCTGGTTGTTGGCATTTACTGCGTCAATCACATCCTGCATCTTCAGGTTGTATTTACGCAGTTTATCGGGCGATGTAAGTATATGGAACTGTTTTAACGGGCCGCCAAATGTTGTTACATCTGCAATGCCGGGAACCTGTAGTATGGCGGGCTTAATCACCCAGTCTTGTAAGTCGCGCAATTGTGTTGGGCTGTACGTTGGTGGCGCTTCAACAACGTAGCGTAATATTTCGCCCACTGCTGTTGTTAAAGGAGCAAGGTCTGTAGACACTCCATCAGGCAACTGGGCATCTTTTAAACGTTCAATTACTTGCTGCCGGGCAAAGTAATCATCGGTGCCATCTTTAAAAGTTAACTGAACAACAGAAAGCCCAAAGATGGTCCTGCTCCTTCTATCCAGTACATTTGGTGTATTCTGCAGCGCACGTTCAATAGGAACTGTAACCTGCTGCTCCACTTCTTCTGCCGCACGGCCGGGATATTCAGCAACAACAATTACGTTGGTGTCAGCTATATCAGGATAAGCTTCAATCTTTAGTTGCCTGAAACACCAATAGCCTGTGGCCATCAGCACGATACTGATGGCAATAACCGCCCAGCGGTTCCTTAACGAGAATAAGAGTAAGTTCTTTATCATTTATTGCCATTTCTCAACATGATGAGTAATAATCAATCCATTTTTTACTTCCTTTCGTAAAGCTGTAAGCGCACTTTTTACTTTTTCTTCTTCATCTATAAACGTTACTACGATGGGAATTTCATCAAAGCTGAACAATGCATGCGGCCTGTTTAGGTGTTGGCTCGGGCCGTAACCTATTTGTCCTTTGAATGCAGTAGCACCTGCAATCTTATGTTCAAGAAGAAACTGCATAATGTACTCGTACAAAGGTTTCGATCCCTTCAGGTCGTCCTTGTCAATATAAATCTGCGCTTGTAACATATTGGGCGATTTACGGAAATGATTGATCAATCAAATTGTTGGTTATGAAAAAATATATAGCTATTCCGGCAATGTCTGCAACCACATTGACGAGTGGCGCCGATATAAACGGATAACGCAATTTGAATTTGTTTGCGAGTAAAGGGAATACGGTACCAATAAGAGCGCCTGTGATGATTACAAAAGCGAATGATAACGAAATGCTCAGGGCAACTGTATTCCAATGATCGCCAGTTGATATATGCAGCGAGTTGCATACTGTTATAAATGCAAAGCTGGCTGTGCCAAGCAACGTTGCACATATAGTGGCTGTAATAAACTCTTTCCAGATAAATTGCCATTTATCAGAATGGTATTGTTCATGCAGTGAAAGTTCGCCAGTTATAAGTGATGCAGACTGTGTAGCTGCGTTGCCTCCTCCAGCCAAAACGACGGGAATGAATAAGATAAACATCATTGATCTGCTCAGTGCGCCTTTGTCCAACGCGAACATTGTCATTGAAAGCACCTCAAGAATGAAGAGGGTAAGCAGCCATGTGCCTTTCTTTTTAATTAAGGTTGCTACCGTTGTTTGCGCATAAGAAAGTGACAAAGGAGCAACGCCGCCAAAGCTTTGCAGTTTTATTGCTGCAGCTTCTTCTTCCGCGCGCTCAATATGATCGAGGGTAACAGCGCCGACTAACACTTGCTTCTCATCAACCACAGGTAACATAGTGGCATTATATTCTTTGAACAGGGCCAGCGCCGTTGTTTTAGTATACGTTACATGAAGCATTACAACAGCATCATCAATCACTTCTTCCACATGTTTTGATGGGTCTGTCATCAGTAATCGCCTGGCCGGAAGATCGCCCAGAAGTTTACCGGTTGCATCAACCACGTAAACTACATCGGCCGATCTGTCATCTTTATGGTTATTCCTGATAAGTTCGTTGGCTTCTCCTATTGTTATGTTTTTGGCTATTGTTATACAGGAGGTGTTTGTGCACCTTGCGATGCTGTTTTGCGGATAGGCCAACAATGAGGTAACTGAAGTTTTATTTTTTGTGTTTAACAGGGCAACTTTTTCCTGTAACTCTGCTTGCTGTAAACGAGAGAAGAAAATGATACGGTCATCCGCATTTATTTCATTGAGCACATGTGCTGCTTTTGTTGGTGTGGCTTCCCGGATTATTTTTTGTTGCAAGAGAAATGTTAGAAGTGGAAAAGCCTTCACCTGGTGAAAAACCGGTAGTATATTAAAAGTATCAAACGCTGTTTGCTCCGGTAATGAAACAATCAGTTGCGCCAATTCTGTGGCATGCACATAGCGTGCATTTTCCACATAATTGGTTAAGGCAGTAAAATTGCCTTTGATAATTTTTTCCCTGTAGTTTTTCGGATGCATGTTTTGCTGCTGCTATGTTTTAATAACCGAAGCTCAATCCCTTTAACTGCATTACGCCTTTTACAGCTACGCTATCGCCATTTTGCACGCCTGCGTAAATAATGAACCTGTCGCCTACCTGCGACCCTGCATTTACTTCCTGTCTTATAAATTCAGTAGGTGATTTCTTCACAAATACATAATTCTTTGCCTGCACTGTAATAAGCGAGTTTTTACTTACACTGATTTGTGTGCCTTCGCTAATGCCGAAGTAAACTGTGGCAAACATGCCGGCTTTGAATTTGCCCGCCGCGTTGTTTAATACAATACGCAGCTTAACCATACGCGTTGTTGCGTCAATCATATCTGCGATGTCATCAATCTTGCCGGTAAACTTTTCATTGGGGAATGATGTAAATACTATAGAACATTCACTGCCTTCTTTTATTCTGCTTATTTCGCTTTCAGGAATATCACATACGATGTATGCGCTGCCTGGCGCGGCTCTTCTTAATTCTAACGGATTAAAACCACCTGTTTTAAGTTTTGATTCGTATTCGGTAATGGCAGTTTTTGCATTTACAATTTCGCTTTCTGTTATTGTAAGATCTGTTTCTGCGCTCATCAGGTCAACCTGCGCATCTGCAACATCTTTACCTGTGCCAGCGCCATGTGCGGCAAGATCTTTAAAGCGGTCCACTTCAATTTTTTTCTTTTCGATGATGGCCTTTTTCTGCTGAATAACTGCGTTCTTTTGCTGGATGCTTACAAGGCTTTGCAATAGCGCTGTATAGGAAGTTGACAAATCAGGATTTTCAAAAAGCACAATGTTTTGTGCTGCGCCTTCCTGCGAGGTGGTTACTGTTGCAGAAACCTTTGCCGGCGCAATCATTCCTGATGTAAGTGAAGAGCTGCCTATGGTTTCAGTTGCAAAGAAATCCGCCTGCGCCGCCGTTGGGAACGTAATGTTTGCGCCATCGGCGGTAACTTTTGGCGTAGTATTTTCTATCGCTACAGGCTTTTGTTCATGACTGCTGCAGGAAGATAGTAAGATGATGAGTGAACTACTGTATAAAAGAATACGTTTCATCCGTTTATTTTTTGTTGTGTAGTTGGTAGATGTTATTGCGCTAACTGATTGATCAATCCCGTTGCATACAGCAGTTTTATATAGCTTTCCCTAAACTGTTGCATGTTGTTATAATAATCATGTTGGGTGTCCAGCCATGAGCGTTGGGCTTCAAGAAAATCCACGATCGTTGTACCTCCGTGCAGGTATGCATATTTAACATTGGAAAGAATTTGCTCTGCTTTTTGTTGAATCGCTTTAAATTTTTCCAGGTTCATTTTTTGCAACACATAACTGCTGTAGGAAGTGCCCAGCTCAGTGTTGATTTGTTTTTGCAGCAATGCCAGGTTTTGTTCCGCCTGATCTTTGATGATGCCTGATTTTTTTCTTTCTCCCTGGTTTCTGCTGAAAATGGGAATTTCAATTGTTCCGAAAAAGCCAACGTATGGAACGGTATTTTGGGGGTTATAGATCACGCCTAATTCCGGTACTGGTGTAGCGAGTGATTTTTGCAGTTTGATGTTGGCGTTTGCTACGTCGATCGTTGACTTAAGTGATTGTATGTCGCTCCTGTTCGCCAGCGCCTGTTGCAAAAGGCTATCCGCATCTTCTGGTATGGTTGTTATAAAATTGATGGAAGTATCTATTCCTACATCTTCCTGTACACCCAGTATTAATTTGAGATTGGCAACTTCATTCTTGTATGCCTGCTCTGCATTTTTTATCTGCAATTCGTATTGGTTAGCCAAAAGCTGCGTTCTCATTAACTCTGTTTCAGAAATAACCTGGTTCTTAAGACGCAGTTGGTTCGTACTTACAAGGCTGTCTACGTTGGCTTTGGCAATGATGATCATATCCCATTGTTTACGGGCAGTCCATACATCCAGCCATTTTAATGCAACATCCTGAAACAGGTTTCTTTCTGTTTCGTTGAAGAGCTTTTCCGTTAATTTGACACTTTTGTTGGCTACGTCTATTTTATTTTGGCGGAGCGGCGGTAATTGAAATGGTTTTGTCAGCTGCCACCAGATCTGCCTGTTTTCGCCATTATACCATTTAGTATCTGCCGGAAACTTTGAAGAATTAACAAGCTGTAGTGACTGATTGTTAAGAACGGGATTAGGCCGAAGTTTAGCCGTAATAACATCGCTTTGTGCTATGTTGATATTTAATGACGCTGATTTTAATGTTGGATTGTTCTCTCTTGCAGTTTGCAAGGCTTTTTGCAAACTGTACGTTGTTTGTGCGTACATGGTATTAACGCAAATGCCTGCAATAAGGGTGAAAATTACTTTAATCTGCATTGCTTAATTCTTTATGTGCGTATAAGCCGCACGAGCATTTAAACAATAGCAAAAGTATCCTGATGTTGTCGCTATGCTTGTTAGAAAGGTTTTAGAATGTTATTAGAAAGTTATTAGAGAAGTGCGAAGTTGTAAGTTCTACGTTATACGTATAAGCCCTTTCAGATCATTATGATGGGCTGTTAATGTATTATGTAAGAGGGGATGTTAGCAGGGGTAGTAACCAGACCTTCGCACCAATAAACGTATAACGTACAACTTATAACGTAAAATTCCTTTCTCACACATGCGGCAACTCAATTGTAAACGTTGTTCCTTTATTCACTTCAGAGCTTACATAGATTTCACCTTTGTGCAGGTGAATGATCCTGTTGCATAAAGACATGCCGATGCCATAACCTTCCGCGTATTTTTTATTTTTTCCACGATAAAAAGGCGTGAATATTTTGGCGATATCTTCTTCAGCAATACCAATCCCGTTGTCTGAAATACGCACAACTGTTTTGTCTTTATAATAATTGATGGCAACGTTACATGATTTGTCTCCGGAAAACTTGCAGCCATTTTCCATCAGGTTCATGAAGGCAACTTTGAGAAGGTATTCATTGCCATGAATAGAGATGAAGTCGTCATTCTCTATCTCCTTTTCAAAAGAGAGGTTTATTTTATATTCTTTATTTGATGTGATGATATCATGGCGTGCATCCAGCAAAATTTCATCAAGGCGCACATCTTTCAACGTAATGTTTATCTCATCATAGTTTGCTTTGGCGAGATTTAGAAGTCCGTTGATCAGCCGTACAAGTTTTTGCGCATCATTTCGAAGCAGATTATTTACGTGTTTGTATTCTTCAACGCTCCGCTCTTTTGACGCTGCCAGGTCGAGTTCGCCAATCATTGCTGCTAACGGTGTCCTAAGCTCGTGCGATATGTTGGAAACAAAATCTTTTTGTGCATTGAAAGAACGCTCCAGCCGATTAAGCATCTGGTTGAAGGTAACAGCCAGCTCTGCAATTTCATCCTTGCCGTTGCCTTCATTTACACGAAGGTCAAGGTTGGTGGCAGTTATTTCATTAACATTATCAACCAGGTTTGAAACAGGTTGCAAGGCTTGCTTTGAAAAGAATCTACCGGCAATAAAAATGATAATGATGGCGGAGATCAATGCAGTGATCAATGTGAATTTAAGATTGGCGAGCTTTGCAAGCCCCGGTTTGTCTTTGGCCGCGGCAGTAATAATATAGTTCTTTCCACTGTGAGAATACAAGAAGCCAACTATTTGCAGGTTATTGGCTTCAAACATGATTTCTTTTTTAGTCAGTATATCATCAATCATGGAGCGTGTTTCCTTTACCTTATCAATTTCTGCTGCATCGTGATAGATCAGATTAAAGTCGGTATCAAAAATGGCCATCTCATCCTGAAACAAAACATCGTTGGAGCTTTTATAGATTACCTGCAATGTTGAAGAATCAACCTTTGTATCAAACAATAAATTTGCTTTTGTTATGGCTTGCTGGTGAATGCGCCTGTAGTATTCATCCTTTCTGTATTGGGAATAGGTGTAATAAACGAATAGTGCGAATGCAATCATTAGCGCCGCAATCATAGCGGTAAAAAGCAATGTAAGTTTATTTCTTATTGTCATGGCCTGTATTGCCGTTCTTTAATTGATTGTGTTGCTTCAAATATGTTAGCGTGTGATGTTGTATTAGTTACATTATTTACTGCCGCTTTGAAAAATAAATCCCATGCCTGTTTTTGTATGAATAAGTTTATCGGTGAAATCTTTATCAATTTTCTTACGCAGGTAATTGATATAAACATCTATAAAGTTGGTGCCTGTATCGAAAGTCGTTTCCCAAACCTGTTCGGCAATTTCAACACGGGAAAGCACGCGGCCGCTATTTTGCATCATGTATTCAAGTAAGCGGAATTCTTTGGGAGTAAGGTCTATCGCTGTGTTGCCACGTTTCACCGTTTTTGTCTGTATGTTCATTTCAAGATCTGCAACTTTCAGAATAAAGCCTTTTCCCTGTGCCTGGTTGCTTTTTCTTTTTAATAATTCTCTTATACGCACATGGAGTTCACGGAAATCAAAGGGTTTTACGAGATAGTCATTTGCACCCGCGTCAAAACCCTCTATTTTATCATCGGTGGTACCTAATGCAGTAAGCATAATAATAGGAGTATCCGGGAGTGCCTGCCTGATTTCTTTACACAAATCAATGCCGTTTATTTTAGGAAGGATGATGTCGGTAATAATAAGGTCATAATTATTGTTCAATGCAAGTTTTCTGCCCATTTCGCCGTCGTAAGCTACAGTAGGAAGGTAGCCCTGTTCTTCCAATCCGCGTTTAATCAAATCTGCCACACGCTGGTCATCTTCTATTATTAAAATATGCATAGTACAGTTTGCATAAAAGTAGTGAATGGAAAATTAATATATAAAAATGCGTAGCTGATGGGTTTATAAACTATACCGAAGTTTAGCAAGCAGCCAAACCAAATTCTGTGAAAAATTTTAAGCGAAACTGCGATTTTTCTCTGTCGTTATTTACTATAACTAAACAAACTTTGCACCCGCAAAAGAACGGTTAAAGCTGCGTTTTGAGATTTGATAACGTAATTATAATATAAGGGAATCCGACGATTTCGCGTATTATTTTTTTAACGGATTTGCATGTACGTTGTGAATAATTTTTCAAATCCCATGCAACAAAAATTGACCGTAATTGTCTTATATTTATAACGCCCTCCTGTGAAAGATTTTGTTCGTCCTGTGGAACCGACGAAACCGGAATTAAACACTTTTTATATGGAGACGACCCCGCCCAACATTTATCTATCTGAAAAAATCCTGCGGCTGCAGAGGGCCATGTTTTACAATTGCAGCGGCTTACATGCTAAATTACCTGTAAGCATTATTGAACCTTTTTCAATTGAAAAGGATAAGGTAATTTGGTTCAATCTTGAACGTTTACCCGTTACCGATATTGACGATGATTTTTTTGCGGGCGAATTATTCTTTTATAAAAAAGGCGAATCCTATAATATTATTGCTGAGGGAGTGGCTGAAATTAAAAGCTTTGATTCAATGTGTATCAAATTTACCATTACAAAGCTTCATTATTCTACTCTTGTTGAAGAGGAACCCAGGCCATCATTCTACAATAAATTGTTGCCTATGCTTAAAGTAATTCCAGGCATAGGTTTTTATTACAAAAGCCGCCTCAGCCTCAGGCGCGCGTTTCATTTATTTTAGGCTTACGGTTCAGGAATAAATTTTTTCGATTTCATTCCTGAACTTTTCCATGATTACTTTACGCTTAATACTTAGTTTGGGCGTCATTTCACCGGTATCAATACTCCATTCTTTTGGCAGTAATTCAAATTTCTTCACCTGTTCCACATGGTTGAAGAAGCTGTTGTAGCTATTAACAATATCTCTGTATAACTTGATTACATTGGGGTTTTGAATAGCGTCTTCATTACTCGTGTAGGAAAGGTTATTTTCCGCGTACCATTTTTTTAACATAGGGAATGAAGGGACAATCAGCGCGCCTACAAATTTTCTTTCCGCGCCTACCACAATCACCTGTTCTATAAAGGGACTTTCTTTTAATTTATTTTCTACCGGCTGTGGTGCTACATATTTTCCTCCACTGGTTTTAAACAGTTCTTTTTTCCTGTCCGTAATTTTCAGGAATTTATTGTTTACCCAAACGCCAATGTCTCCGGTATGTAACCATCCATCTATTAACACTTCTTCAGTAAGATCCGGCCGTTTATAATATCCCCGCATTACAGAAGGCCCCTTTACGCAGATCTCGCCATCTTCTGCCAATTTAACTTCAAGGCCATTTACTACAGGGCCGGTGGTTCCATACATGGTACCGCCGGGAGGTAATTTACGGTTTACACTAATCACCGGGCTGTTTTCTGTTGGCCCGTAACCTTCGTAAACAGGTATTTGGGCGGCATTAAATATGCGTAGTAATTTCTCCTGGCACGCCGCGCCACCGGTTACAATAAAGCTGATGTTGCCACCAAGTGCTTCGCGCCATTTACTAAAGACAATTTTGTTGGCCAGTTTTAATTGCATATTGTACCACGGCCCGCCGCTTATATTGTTATCATATTTCTCGCCCAGCTTTACTGACCAGAAAAAAAGTTTCTTTTTAATGCCAGTTAAATCGCGGCCTTTCTCCATTACTTTTTCGAAAACCTTTTCAAGTAAACGGGGAACGGTGCAAAATCCGTCAGGTTTAATTTCTTTCAGGTTTTCTGCTATCGTCTCCATTCCTTCCGCATAATAAATTCCTATGCCGCTAAAGATGTAGATATAGCTCACCATCTTTTCAAAAATGTGGTTCAATGGAAGAAAGCTCAATATTTTTTGTTGAGGAGCATCCTCAAACGGGAAGCTTTCTTTTGAAAGAAAAGCATTGCTCACAATATTTTTATGTGTAAGCATTACCCCTTTGGGCGTGCCTGTTGTACCTGAGGTATAAATGATTGTTGCAAGGTGTTCCCAATCAATTTCTTGTTTGATTGCTTCTACTTGTTGTAATGAAGTTTCATCCGCAAGATTGAGTATTGATGTATAATTATCGATGTTTTCTATTTCATCAAAAGAATAAATGTTTTTGAGTGAAGGAACTCCGGCGCTGATGCTTTTTACTTTGTCCAGCAAGTCTTTGTTGCTTACAAAAATGTATTTAACTGAGGCATCATTTAAGATGAATTGCAGTTCAATAGGGTTGGTTGTAGGGTAAATAGGCACAAGGATTGCGCCGGTTTGCTGCACAGCCATATCAGTGAGTAACCATTCCGGCCTGTTGCCACTGATGATGGCTATCTTATCTGAATTCTCCGCCGAAAAATCATTAGCGCTCACGCCCAGTTTTAAAAGGCCTGCACTAAACCTGTTCACAATATCTTTTACCTGCTGAGTGCTATATGGTTTCCACTCTCCGTTCACCTTAGAAACCAGCATATCGTTTTTAGGGAATTTGTTCAACTGGTATTCAATCGCATCGAATAATCTATATGGTGTCATATTCTGCCTTCGTTAGTTAATAAACCTTTTACTTTAAATATATAATAAAAACACAGGTCTGTAAATAAAATAACATCCGAATGTTGGAATTAAGCGGGAAAAAGGTTGCCGGTGTGAGGTTTCAGGCATTAGGTTTCAGGTATCAGGTGTGAGGTAGAAGGTGTGCGACCGAAAATCATAGATAAAATAAGCGGTTCAATGTCTTGCTTATACGTAAATATTCATCGACGTCTTTTACATCGCCTTAAACCTTAAGCCTTACACCTCATGCCTCAAGGCTTATCCATATTCTTACCTGAAACCTGAAACCTGAACCTCATACCTCATTATCTTTGCCGCATGTCTGCGGAAAAAATTTTAGGTGATTGGAAAAAGCAATCTTTCAAGCCCGTTTACTGGCTGGAAGGCGAGGAGCCGTATTTTATTGACCGAGTGGTTGACTACGCTGAACATCATATTTTGAGCGAAAGTGAAGCGGGGTTCAACCTTACGGTTTTTTACGGACGTGACGCCGATTGGGCCTCGGTTGTAAATGCGTGCCGCCGCTACCCAATGTTTGCTGAGCGCCAGGTTGTTTTGCTAAAAGAGGCACAACAGATGCGTGATATAGAAAAGCTGGAACCTTACATTGAGAACCCGCAGCCATCCACAATATTTGTTGTAAGTTATAAGGAAAAAAAACTGGACGCCCGCACCAAATTCGCAAAGCTGGTTCAAAAGCATGGGGAAGTACTTACAACAAAAAAGTTATATGACAACCAGCTGCCGGATTGGACAAACCAAATGGTACAGCAACACGGGCTTTCAATCAATCAGAAAGCGCTGGCTTTGTTGGTGGATCATATCGGCAACGACCTTAGCCGCCTGCAGAACGAAGTTGAAAAACTGGCTGTTAACCTTGGTGCGCGAAAAGATATTAATGAAGATGATATCGAAGAATACATTGGCTTTAGTAAGGAATTCAATGTGTTTGAGCTTCAGGATGCTGTAGCGAAAAAAGATATGGCAAAAGCGATAAGGATTATTCAATACTTTAAAGCTAATCCCAAAGCCGCACCCATCCAGTTGATATTACCGACCATTTACGGATTTTTCAGTAAAGTGTATTCTGCATTTGGAATGGACAATAAGAGTGAGCAAGCCTTGATCCCGATATTTAACAGGAATCCTTTTGCTGCAAGAACGGGTATGCAGGCCATGCAGACCTACGGTTACAGTGGAGTTGAAAGAATATTATTGTTATTGCATCGATATAACCTCAGAAGTATTGGTATAGGCGACGCTGGCACAGAAGACGCAGACCTGATGAAAGAATTAATTGTGAAAATGATGACTTAACCGGGAGTAATATTTTGGAATAATTTAATAAACAGCAAAAGTGATTCTTTGCTGTTTTTATTTTTTACTCAGTTCCTCCAGCGTATGCAATTTATCTTTAGCCAGTTGTTCTTTTAACGCATCCAAACCGGTAAACTTAACCTCGCCACGTAAATATTTTTTTACATATACGCGAAGCATCTGGCCATAAATATCCTGGTCGAAATTGAAGATATTTACCTCAATTACCCGTTTTTTGCCGTCAACGGTGGGCCTCGTTCCTATATTCATCATTGCCTGGTAAATGGTGCCGGATCTGTAAACAGGCGCAGATTCGCCGGCTATCAATGTAACCTCAACAGCATACACGCCGTTGCCGGGTATTAGTTTTTCTTCATTTTCAATTGTCAGGTTGGCTGTCGGGTAACCTATTGTCCTTCCCAGCTGGTTGCCTTTTACCACTGTGCCTTCAAAAAAATAATCGTACCCAAGGTAACTGTCTGCTGTTGCTATATCGTTGTGGAGCAAAGCTGCGCGTATGCGGGTAGAGCTTATAGTAACATTGTTTAATACATGTTCCGGGATTTCTTTTACCTCAAAACCAAATTGTTTTCCATATTCTTCCAGTAAATGATAATCTCCTTTGCGCCCTTTCCCAAACCTGTGATCATAACCAATAATAACCGTATGCGGTTGAAACCTGGCTACAAGAAAATCGCGGATATATTCTTTCGGAGTCTGAGCGGCAAAATCTTCTGTAAAAGGAACAACCACCAGATGATCTATCCCATGCGCTTCAAGCAGCGCAACTTTTTCATTGAGTGTAGTGAGAATATGAATGTTATGGTTAACACCCACAATCTTGCGGGGGTGCGGATGAAAGGTAATAATTACCGTTTCGCCCTGTATGGCCGCGGCTTCGGTCTTTAGTTGCGCTATAATTTGCTGATGGCCAAGATGCACACCATCAAATGTGCCGATGGTGACCACGGCATTTTTAAACTTAGGCAAAAGATCCAAATCGCGATGTACGTACATAATTGGGCGCAAAACTAAGAGAAACTGTTGCAATCGTGGTCGAAAATTTGAATATTGGCTTTTGGCAGCTAGGTGGTGTTGTTAAAACCTACGAATTAAGAAGTTAGAAGCGCTTAATTAAAGACATTCCCATTTTGCGTAGCTTCCTGAAAACGCGCGATTTATTCTCGCATAAAAAAGCCGTTAGTGTTTGCTAACGGCTTTTTTATTATAAAATTTTTGGCTTATTGCCCCTGGAAGGGGTTTTGATCGGCCGCAGTCAGTGCTTTATTGTTAGCAAATTCCAATTGCGGAATCTGGCATATAAAGCGGTAATCGTTCGAAGGGATTGTACCAACCGGGTTTGCGGCAGAAGCATTATAACCATCAAGGAAGGATACTCCCCATGTATAATGGCCCTCCACATAGGTAGGCGTTTGGCATTTACGGATCAACGGTTTTTGCAAACGCAATAAATCATAGATACCTGTTACACCTTCACACAAAAGCTCTTTACGTCTTTCAACATAAATGGCTTCCAACAAATCTTTGCCATTGGCATTGGTTAGATTTTTAACGCCGCGTGCTTTTTGCAGATTGTTCAAATCTGTCAACGCGTTTCCGTCATTTAATTGTGCAGATGCTTCGGCCATAATCAACAACATTTCTGCTCCGCGCATTAATGTTACCTCCGGGCGTGTGTTGCTTGCTACCGCGCCGTTGCCGTCGCCATAATGTTTATACTTATCGTATGCCCATTTGGTATTGATTTCAGCGCTTGCATTGTTAGTGCGTTTCCAGAACTGGTACCTGTCATCTGTTTTTTCAAATAGTTTTTCAAATTCACCATCGGCAAAAAGATCAAGAAAACTATAGATAGGCCCATCGGAGTATCCTTCGCCATAAGAAGCATCCTGATTATACCAAAAGTTGAACTGAGTTTCACCGCCTAAATTATCTGTGCTGGTAAATGGTACTGCCCATGCCACTTCTGCATAATTGTTGGTAATAGCATCATCAAAGCCACTTCTGAACTGGGCACGTGTCATCAGCTGGCTGTACTGGTTATAAACAGTTGTTGCTTCAGCCAACGCATTGGTCCAGTCATTCATTACCAAATAAACGCGGGCTAAAATGCCAGATACAATTGTTTTGTCAATCGTCCATTTATTGGTGCGTGAAAATTTAGCGAGGTTTTCTTTGGCGCCTTTTAAATCGCTCACAATTTGCGCATAACATTCTTCAACACTTGAACGTGGTGAATTATTATCCTGCGTTGAAGAGGTACGTAAAATTACACCGGGCTTATTTTTAGCGATAATATACGTCTGCTGATAGTTCTGAATTAAATGAAAGTAACACAAGCCGCGAATGGCTAATGCCTGTCCTTTAATTTGATCTTTAAGATCAGGATCACCAGCAGTTGCGTCAATATTGTCCAGGATGATGTTTGCCTGGTTAATGCACAGGTACATTGCCTGCCAGATAGCGCTTGCATTACCTGTAAATTGTGTTTTTACCGGATCATACTTATAGGTTGTTACGGGGTTATAACCCATATTGGTATGGCTCAATATATCAGCACCTCCAATATCAACATACATTTGCAGCCCTGTTAAACCTGCGTAAACACCGTCGCCGCCAGGCAAATATTGAGCGCCTGCATTCTGACTACCTTGTATATTAAAAAATAACTCACGGTAGGTAGAGGTCAGGATCATATTTAAGTTGGTAGTAGTGGTTTCTGCCATCTTATCAGAAATATCCGTTGATGAACTTGTATCCAGCAGTTTTTTGCACGCTGTAAAAGATAGAGCTGTGACAAGCAGCGCAATCAATTGAAATGATCTTATATTTTTTTGCATCTTGAATTCGCGTTAATTGGTTATAAAGAAATTTGTACTCCGCCCATGTAAACTCTTCTTGAGCCTGGGTAGCCATTGTCTGTAACACTATTTCCGTTGTAGTTATTACCGGTAACACCTGTTTCAGGGTCCGAGTAACGGCGTTTTGCGCTTCCAAAAGTTAACAGGTTATCACCGGATGCATATATTCTCAACCTGGAGATGCCAGCTTTTTGCAACCATTGTTTGGGGAATGTATAGCCAAGGCTAAGGTTTCTCAACCTTACATAATCGTTATTGAATATCCAGAAGTTGGTAGCCTTACGTGTGCTTCCATAATCATCAGCAGACCAACGTGGCAATAAAGCATTGTCTCCGGGTTTTCTCCATCTGTCTCCAACTAAATCCTGTATTACACCAACTCCACCGCGTAAGGTTACGCGCTCCATATAGGTATAGTCAAACATTTTTGATCCATAAGAATAATAGAACATAAATGAAGCATCAAATCCTTTGTATTGAAAACTGTTGGTAATTGCGCCGTATCCTTTTGGCAATGGAGAACCCTGCCATGCATAGTCGTTGGCAGTCACATTGCTGAAGTTATCAGTAGTTACTTTTTTGCCAGATGCATCAGTGATCCAGTAAAGCGCGTTGCCCGTTTTAGGATCTACACCTGCAGAGCTTGGCATATAAAATTCATAACGTGAATGCCCTTTCTCCATCCTGTACGAAGCAACTCTTTCTGTAAAAAGGAAAGGATCACCTGGCAGGTAAGTTACTTTGTTGGTTAATGAAGACCAGTTGGCGTCAATATTCCATCTGAAATTAGCTTTGTTAATAGCAGTTGCGCCGAGCGTAATCTCAAAACCACGATTAGAGATATCGCCCAGGTTAGTATTATATTGTATTACACCACCAACCTGGCCAGCCAATGGAATTGGTTGACGATATAACAGGTCTTTTGATTTACGCTCATAGTACTCAACTGTACCATTCAGGAAATGGAATAATTTAAAATCCACAGCAGCGTTAAACTGCGCATTTTTTTCCCATTTAAGATTTGGGGTTGGTATTGTAGCTGGATTTAAACCAGGGATGTTGTACATATTATCATTTTTGTACGTGCCCTGGTAAGCATAGTAAATCATATTACCTGACTGATCCTGAAGCTTGTCGTTTCCAGAGGTACCATAGCTGGCTCTGAGAGACATGAAATCAATCCATTTGATGTTCTTTATGAATGCTTCCTGAGATAATTTCCATGAAGCACCGGCAGAGAAAAAGTTACCCCAGCGGTTGTTTTTTGAAAACTTGGAAGAGCCATCGCTTCTCACGCTCGCAGATAAATAATATTTATCCATAAAGCCGTAGTCTACTTTACCCAAAAAGCTTAATAGGCCATACATGTTTTTATAAGAACTGTTTGACCAGTTTTTGGTAGTAGAGGCCAGTTCAAACTGCCCCAACTGCATAATACCTTCACCATAAGCGGAGTTATATAATTCCCTGTAGGAATATAACTCCTGTCCCGCCAATACATTCAACGAATGGTTTCCGAATCTTTTATCATACGTTAACAGGTTATTCCAGGTAAGTGAAGTGATGCGGTTGTTATCTCTTGAAGCAGTTCCACCGTTGGTTTTAACAGTAACACCATAAGGTGCTAATTGATCACCGCCGTGCACAGCAGAACCATAACTTATATTTTGTGCAAGGTTATCGTCTATGCTAATGTTGGTCCTGAACTTAATATCAAACGGCAATTTTGCACTGGCATAAAAGCGTGAAGAAATCATGCTTCCTAAAACGTTATTGAAGTCGAAATCATTCGGGTTGTTCCAATAATCGCCAGATCCTGATAAGGGCTGAGCGCCAAAGAAATTATTTACATAAGTTCCGAAATCAAGCATTCTGATGCCTGTTTTTTCTGAATACACCCAATCCGTATTATCCTTGTTCCTTAACCAGGGCGAAGCTATTGTGGATGAAAATACCAGTGCGCGGATAAAGCCCGAAGTGTTTTGGCGTGAATTGCTATAAGCCATGTTGCCGCCCACTTCCAGCCAGTTGGTTACCTGTGTGGAAATATTGGCGCGGAATCCATAGCGTTTATAATACTGTGTAAGCCCATAGCCCTTGTCATCTAAATACGATGTTGAAAAAAAGTAATTGGTTTTACCGTCTTTGCTGGCACCGCTTACATCCATGCTATAATCCTGGCGAAGCTTACGGCTGTACACTGCGCCATACGCATCGTAATCAGCAGGGTTCCACGCCATTTTCAAATCGGGGTTTATTTCACCGGTCGTCAACACATAATCTTCGTTTATGTATTTAAACGGTGAAACATAAATAGGTTGTCCATTAGAGTCAAATGTTTTCTTTAACAATCTTGGCAATACGTTGTCTGTCGCAAATTGTCTTGCAAATGCATCTGTCTGGCCATATTTATAGAATTGGTCATTATACAAACCTTCCCATGTGTTGGTTAATTGCTGGTAAGGATTCGCCTTTGTAGGATTTTTTACGGCAAGGTCAGATGTACCCAGGGCACTTTTAAAATTAATTCTCAACTGGCCGGCCTTACCTTTTTTAGTCGTAATTACAATTACACCATTTGCGGCGCGTGAACCATACAAAGAAGCGGCGGCAGCATCTTTCAAAACAGTCATTGATTCAATATCGCTGGGTGATATGGAAGTCAGCTTGCCATCGTAAGGCATACCATCAACCACGTACAAAGGATTTGCGGATGCACTCATCGAACCAATCCCGCGTATCTGAATACGTGTATCGCCGCCCGGGTTACCTTCATTGTTTACCACGTTTACTCCGGCACTCATACCCTGTAACGTCTCGGCAAAACCTGAACCCGAAATCTTGCTTATTTTTTCTGAGTTAATAGTAACGGCCGAACCAGTATAGGTAGATTTTTTAGCCGTGCCATATGCAACAACCAGTACTTCGTCCAGTTTATTGGTTTGGTCCTGCAGTACAACGTCTATTACCGTGCGGCTATTTATTGGCTCTTCTTTTTCAACATACCCGGTTGAGGAAAAGACTAGTGTTTGGTCTGTCGGGTTAGTTGAAGGGTTGATGGAATAAGTTCCATCCTGCGCAGTAAAAGTTCCCTTTTTAGTTTCTTTAATAATAACATTTGCTCCGGGGACCGGTTCTCCTTTAGAGTTCGTCACTTTTCCCCGAATGGCATTTTGCTGCGCATGTAAGGAGCAAATACTCAAACATGCAAGCAGGCACACAAGCACCCGTTTGTGTTGGTTCAATTTTCTCATTCTTATTAATCTTGCTGTTAAAAAAAATGGTACGGCTTACCTGTTTGTAAAAGCGATTAGACCTTAACAAAAGCGATGCGGTTAGCGTACCAATGACAAGCCTCAAATTTATTTACTTTTAACTTTTTTTAAACGTATTTTTAACTTTTACGCAAACGATTGAGTTTGTTGCTCGGAAGAATAATTTTGAAAAAACCTCCGGATTCTGAGTTGATATTGGAAATTGAACAAGGTTGCACCCGTAGCCGATTCAACTAATTTCGAACGAGTTAGCTGATCCATTTCCCCACCTTACCTCCGATTAATATTTGAATTGTACATTTGCACCAATTCAATTAAAAAATAGATGTCTTTATACGCACAACGAGGTGTTTCTGCACAAAAAGAGGAAGTTCACGCTGCTATTAAGAAGCTGGACCAGGGTTTATATGAACATGCTTTTTGCAAAATGTATCCTGATTTTATTGGACAGGACAATGATTTTGTAAATATCATGCACGCCGATGGAGCCGGAACAAAAAGCATCCTTGCTTATTTGTATTGGAAGGAAACAGGTGATATTTCAGTTTGGAAGGGTATTGCACAAGATGCGGTAGCTATGAACCTTGACGATCTGTTGTGCGTTGGCGTTTGTGATAATCTTCTTTTTTCGTCCACTATCGACAGAAATAAAACCATTATTCCAGGTGAGGTATTAGAGCAGGTGATCAACGGAACACAGGAGTTTTTTGATGAATTGAAAAAATACGGTGTAAACATTCAATACCTCGGCGGAGAAACTGCGGACGTAGGAGATGTGGTAAGAACCATCGCCGTAAATGGCACAATGATGGCTCGCTGGCCCAAAAGTAAAGTCATCACCAATAACAATATAAAGGCAGGAAACGTTATAGTTGGATTTTCAAGCGCAGGGCAAACGAGCTACGAAACCGCTTACAACAGCGGAATTGGAAGTAACGGCTTAACCAGTGCGCGCCACGATGTGTTGAGCAAATATTATGGTGATAATTTTCCGGAAACATTTGAACCGTCATTAAATAAAGACGTGGTTTATATCGGAAAGAACAGAATGACCGATGCTGCTGACGTTCCGGGTTTTACAGATGTTAATGTAGGCAAATTGATACTGAGCCCAACCCGAACATACGCTCCATTAATGAAAGCTTTGCTGGATAATCATTTTGATGAAATAGATGGCGTTATCCATTGCAGCGGCGGCGGACAAACCAAGTGTATGAAGTATTTACCGGCTCCTTTAAAAGTTATAAAGGATAATTTATTTGAAGCACCTCCTGTATTTAAATTAATACAGGCTAACTCTGGAGCTGATGATAAAGAAATGTACCAGGTGTTTAATATGGGGCACAGGCTGGAAATATTTACGACTGAAAAAGCTGCGGAAAAAATGATATCCATTGCTTCGTCTTTTAAGATCGATGCAAAGATTGTAGGACACGTTGAAGCTGCTGTAGAAAAGAAATTACAGCTAAAAGTAAACGGCAATATTATCGAATATTAGATTAATTTAATTTTTTATATATGAAAATGCTGGCTAAACGCCGGCATTTTTTGTGTGAGAACGGAAATTTAATATGCATATTATAAAAGAAATGTTATTTTTAAAACTCGATTTTCTGCTTATTTATTCCTCCCTCTGAGAAGTGCTATATCCAATATTTAATTGAGAAAATTCCCCCCCGATTGCTTCGTCCAGGTCATTTAACAAAAATGATAAAATCGAATGAAGAGCTTTTACGTCAGCAAAGTTCACTTGCCTTTTTTTCTCATTTTGGTAGTTGCTTTTTCTATTAAAACAACTGCCCAAACATTTACTCCGGTCACCGCTCGTATAACCAAACATATAGGCGGCTATTGGGAATATTTGCCGCGTGGGTATGACTCAACATCTCCGAAAAAATATCCGTTGTTATTTTACATTCATGGCATTGGTGAAATAGGCAACGGTGATTTTTATGATTTAAAAAAGTTGCTGAAGAATGATATTCCACGGCTGATTACTCAAAAAAGGTTTCCCGAGTCATTTCGTATTAATAAGGATACTTTTCAGTTCATAGTAATATGCCCACAGCTGTCTGTATCTGGACGAACATGGACGGAGATTGATGATTTTATTGATACTTGTGTTGCTCGTTATAATATAGACCAAAGCAGAATGTACATTATGGGGCTTAGTTATGGAGGAGGTACCGCCATGTTTTATTGCACCGATTCTGTTATGGGCGGCAAAAGGTTTGCAGCTTTTGCAACCGCTTCGCAAAACCTTGTAGTAAGAGATGTGCCGCTGAAAAATCTTACCGAAACCAAGCTTCCTATTTGGTTCGCAGTAAACAATGGAGACCATGTTGTGCTGCCTTCTACCACAACAGATTGGGTAAACCGTCTCAAAGCCATGGACTATCAGCCAAGACCGTTGCTCGACAGGTATGATGCGAATGGCCATGATGCATGGTCAAAAATGTTTAATCCTACAACACGGCCACGAGGGTTGAATGTGTACGAATGGATGTTACAGTTTACACGGCCGGTTGATTCGCTATACCCACGTATTAATGCGCCGGATTCTGTTCGTCTTCCAGACAACACGATTTTGCTTGACGGAAGTTCATCTACCAGCGCTAACCATACGCCAATTGCTTCTTATGAATGGCAATATGTGAACGGCCCCACACGCCCCGTTTTTCAAAGCCAGGCCGATGTGATGGCCCTCGTTACCAACCTGGTTGCAGGCACGTACACCTTCCGGCTGACAATTAAAACCAGTTCTGGAGCTATGTTTAGCACCGATAAACGCGTGGTGGTGGTAAGGAATATGCTGCCTGTTCCGATAATATCGGCAGATACTTCTATTTATTTGCCGGTTGACTCCATTACGCTTAATGGAACGAAATCTCATGATACAGATGGGTATATCGTTTCATACGGATGGCAGCAGGTGTCTGGCCCTGCAGTATATTCCAATGTAAAAGACACTTCAAAACCTGTTTTGAGTTTGCATTACCTTGCAGAAGGTACTTATAGTTTTGCGCTTACTGTTACTGATAACCGGTCGGGTATAGCCTCAGATACATTCCGGTTTGTTGTGCACCCACCGGTAAAGCCGGTAGCGATAATCACAGGTAATACCTCCATTTCTTTACCCACCGATTCAATTATACTTAGTGGAGCCTCGTCCTATGATAAAGTTACAACGATTACCTCTTACAAATGGCAATATATAGCGGGGCCTCAGGGTTTTTCCATGAGCAGTCCCTCTGCGGATTTGCTACACATAAATCACCTGGTTGTTGGAAGATATACAGTTGGGTTAACGGTAACCAATTCGCAGGGCGGTGCTATGTCGGATACTTTTAGTTTTATGGTAAAGCCCAACGGAGCAATTTTGCAAAAAGAGCCGGTTGCCATTATCCAGGGCGATACGCTTGTGATGTTGCCAGCCGATTCTGTAACACTCACAGGCTTGTCTTCCTACGATCTTAACGGAAACATCCGCAAATATTTGTGGAGCGCTGTTTCCGGGCCTTCAGCTGTGAGCATTGTAGATTCTTCAAGCCCTTCGATAGTACTCCGTAACCTGAGCACAGGTATTTACACGATCAGTTTAACCGTAACAAACGACAAGGGCGGGATGGCTAGAGATACTTTCAAATTCGATGTTTCCCTTAATCAGTCCAATCCCATCAATCCTCCTGTTGCGGTAATTTCAGGCAGTTCAACAATTATTCTGCCTATCAATGTGCTTTCGCTGGATGGCAGGTACTCGTATTCTGCAGGGGATAGCATTGTTTCGTACCTTTGGCAATGTGTTTCCGGCCCAGGAGGATTTTCCGTTTCAGATTCTGCGCTGCAGGCAATAACGATTAAAAACCTCATTGAAGGTGCATATGTATTTAAGCTAATTGTTCATAACTCGCGAGGCGCTTCTGCGGCAGATAGCATTCATATTTTGGTACTGAGAAAACAGGGAGGAGGAAGTATAACGACTCCATCATTACAGATAGTTACAAGGCCTGGCCTAACACTTGCGCCAGTGCCTGTTAATTCCTATCTTGGAGTATACCTGAATGATAGCGCAACCGGCAAGCTTAGCCTGCATATTATTGACATGAATGGCAGGATTGTTGCGCGAAAAGAAAATGATATTAAAGCAGCGAACAGTTGGAAAACAATAATGAATGTTGCAAACCTTGTTGCCGGTTATTATTTTGTGGAGATAACTATTGGAAAAGAGTCTTTTAGAGCAAGATTTATCAAGTAGCAGGTTAGCATAAAACCTCCGAAAGAAACCCTTTTGATTAAGTTTAGGAAAACAAGATTGCATCCGGAAAAAAACAACTGCTGAAACCAGGATGTATTATACTTTTTTAGCTTAATCAAAAAATAGCCCGAAAGGCTTTAAATGTTGATTACAGAACGCTAAAAGTGGCTGCATGTACAGATCTCATTTTAAAAAGGCCGTTTTTATTCTAATGCTTATATTGGCTTGGAGCGGAATGCTATTTGCACAAACCAACACACCCATAACTACACCCGTTACAAAACATATAAACGGTTACTGGGAATATTTGCCCGCTGGTTACGCCGCCTCTTCTTCAAAATACCCCTTGCTTATTTTTTTTCATGGCATAGATGAGGTTGGTGATGGCTCCCAAAAACAACTGAATAAAGTGCAAAAGAATGCAGTGCCTAAACTCATCAAACAAAATAAGTTTCCAACCTCTTTTACCGTAAACGGTAAAACATTTTCATTTATAGTTATTTGCCCGCAACTGAATATAGTAGGCAGAAGCGCGGACGAAATTGATGATTTAATTTCTTATCTCGAACACAAATACAGAGTAGATGAATCCCGTATATACCTTACCGGGATAAGCCTTGGAGGTGGAACCTGTATGTTTTACGCAGGCAGCTCGCGTGACCATGCCGGAAGGGTAGCTGCAATGGTAACTTCTGCTGAAAACCTGAACGTTACAAACAGCGGTGGTGAAAATGTGGCGTCGGCCAATCTTCCATTATGGATGACGCATAACGAGTATGATCGTAAAATTCCCGCTCGTAATACACTTGGCTGGTATGATTTTCTTACCGCGTATAAGCCAGCTATGAAACCGTTGCCTGTTCTGAATCTTTTTGAACAGTCAGGGCATGATGCGTGGTCAACAACATTTAATCCTAACTGGCGGCCACAAGGATTAAATGTGTATGAATGGATGTTGCAATATACCAGGGGCGGCGAGCAAGAACCTCCGCCCGATGTAAAAGTGCATGCTGTGATTAATGCACCAGATACTGTTGTTTTTAATCGACGAACGCCGGTCTTGTTAGACGGATCCGGTTCCTATTCAGACGACCACTCACGACTGTTTTATAAGTGGGAATGCATATCGGGGCCAGCCGGATTTAACATCACCAATGCAACTGATGATAAAAGCTATTTTGCCGTAAGGCAAGCAGGGCAATATGTTTTAAAGCTCACTGTTTTCAGCGGTTGGGGCAATTCAGCTTCTCAAACAAAAACGATTACCGTTGTAGACAGGCCGCAGCCAGTCGCCATTATCAAGAACGATTCTGTTGTTGCGTTACCGGCGAACGCTATAGAACTGGATGCAAGCGCCTCGTATGATCGCTATGGAAAAATAGTTGCGTTTGATTGGCAATACATTTCAGGCCCGCAATATTTTTCAGCTTCCAACAGAAAGAAACCTTCTTTACAGTTGCAGCGGCTTACAGCGGGTGTTTACCGGTTTAGCGTTATTGTAACCAATGATGCCGGCCTCAGAGACACGGCCACTACTTCGTTTAAAGTGGTAGGCACGCCGCCGGCCAACAAGCCGCCCGTTGCCGTCATAAAAAATGATGCGGTAGTAGTGTTGCCAAAAGACTCTATACTGTTGGATGCCAGCACTTCTTATGATAATAGAGGAAAGGTTGCTGCCTATAATTGGCAATATGTATCCGGTCCGTCAGGTTTTGTTATGAGTACTGATAACGCTTCATCAATAATGATCAAAAAGCTTCAGGCAGGAGCCTATCGTTTTGGTGTTATTGTTACAGATGATGCGGGATTGAAGGACACTGCCATAACCAGCTTTACAGTAAAGAGCGCGCCGGTTGTTAAAAAGCCACCGATTGCTGTTATAAAGAATGATGCAGTAGTTACGCTACCTAAAGATTCCATCAGGTTGGATGCAAGCGCATCTTACGATAATGATGGAATTATTACAACGTATGAGTGGCGCTACGTATCGGGACAAACCGGTTTTACAATAGCCAATAATAGTGCATCTTCTGTAGTGATTGGAAAATTATCTGCGGGAACTTATCGTTTTGAAGTAATAGTTACAAATGATGCAGGGTTAAAAGATACGGCTGTTACCAGTTTTAGCGTTAACGAAGCAGCTCAAAATGAAAAAGCGCCCATTGCTGTTGTGAAAAATGCAGCGGTAATACTATTGCCTGTAGACTCTATTTCATTAGATGCCGGCGACTCTTATGATAGCAACGGCAGAATAACAGGTTACGAATGGCGGTTTATTTCTGGCCCGCAAGGTTTTACTATGGCAAACAATAAATCTGCTGTTCTTAAAATTGAAAGCCTTGTTGAAGGCTTTTACAGGTTCGGTGTAATTGTTACCAATGATGCCGGATTAAGGGATACCGGTTTTGCAAAGTTCTCGGTAAAATCAAAGCTACGGCCGAATCCTCCTGTGGCTATAATTAAGAATGATGGGCTTGTTACATTGCCAAATGATTCAATTGTGTTAGATGCAAGTGCATCATACGATAGTACTGCAAGAATAACAGGTTATGACTGGAGGTATATTTTCGGCCCGGAAGGATTTTCTGCTTCTGGCAACGGGCAGTCTGTTTTTTCTATACGCGGCTTGCGTATTGGCTCTTACCGGTTTGGTGTGATAATAACCAATAGCGCCGGTTTGAAAGATACAGCTATTACAAATTTTGTAGTAAAGAACGGTCCGAAACGGCCAACTGCTCCGGAAGCAATTATCAAAAATGAAAATGTGATCGTGTTGCCAAAGGATTCAATTGTGTTGGATGCCAGCGCTTCATTTGATAACTCAGGAAACATTGTTAATTACGATTGGAGATATGTGTTTGGGCCTGAAGGTTTTACTATGGATGCCAATAAGCAGGTATTAACGATCAGGAAACTATCCGTTGGTTCATATAGGTTTGGCGTAATTGTACGCAACAGTTTTGGATTGAAAGATACTGCCATTGCAAACTTTGTTGTTAAAAACCAAGGTGCCAATATTTTGCCTGTTGCAGTTATAAAAGCGCCCTCTGTTATATCGCTTCCGCAAAGAACTGCAACGCTGGACGGTTCAGCTTCATTTGATGTAGATGGTATAATTCAATCTTATCAGTGGCAATATATATCAGGGCCGCTCGGGTTTACTGTTGACAATAACGCAGGCCCAATCTGTTCTGTTCGCAATTTATCAGCAGGCATATATATATTCCGGTTAACAGTAGAGGATGATAAAGGTGGAAAATCTGCGGTGATTGATACGCTAACGGTTAGCGCTGCGCCTATTGCACAACGCGGACCGGTTGCCATTATTAGAGCTAACTCAGAAGTACTGCTGCCGGATAATTTCATTCGCCTCGATGGTACTTCTTCCTATGATCCGGATGGCCATATAAAATATTATAGCTGGAGATATGTTTCAGGCCCCGCTGAGTTTAAAATGCAGGGGGTTAGCCAGCCTGAAATAAATGTAAGCGACCTTGTGAATGGGAAATACTCATTCATGCTGATTGTTACCGATGACAGGAATAATAGGGATTCGGCCCTGTGCAGTTTTGTGGTAAAGCCTGAGCCGGTTAATAAATTGCCGCTGGTTATTATTAATGCGCCATCGTTTGTAACACTTCCCGACAGGTTCATAGAGCTGGATGGATCTCGTTCCTATGATCCTGATGGAACAATAAAATCTTTTACATGGTCATATCTTTCGGGCCCTGCCGGATATGTTACTACAAGCCTTGATAAGCCTGTGCTTGCAATCAACAACCTTGTAGAAGGTAATTACAAGTTCAGGTTAACGGTGACTGACAATGGAGGCAACGTTGCAGATACAGCTATAAGCTTTATTGTAAGAAGAGACAATGTGAACCTTGCGCCTATCGCTATTATACAGGGTGATTCGGTATATACATGGCCGGTTACTTCAATCGAGTTTAAAGGAAGTTCATCTTATGATCCTGATGGCGTTATTAAGTCTTATCGATGGCGCATGATTACTGCGCCAATTGGTATTGCAATGAGCAATAGTTCGGATGCACAAGTCGATATTTCCGGATTGATTGTAGGCAAGTATAAGCTCCAACTACAGGTAACCGATAACAAAGGACAAACCGCTACAACGTTCTTTAGCTTTACTATAAAAGATGGCCAATCACATGCTGACGCGCTTGCGATGTTTGTCCTTGCACCTGTGCCTGCAATAGCCACATTAAGTGCAGCGCTTTCTAGTGATGAAAAGGGAAAGCTTACATTGCGCATGACAGACTTTAACGGTAAAGTTGTGTTCCTTAAAAATTACGATAAACAAAGTTATAGATGGCAACAAACGATTGATGTAGCCAATCTTGCGTCAGGTTTATATTTCGTTGATGTTTATATAGGTAAAACTTATTTAATGCGCCGGTTTATAAAAGGCGGCAAATAAAAAATGAGCAACCCCGGCAAAAAATTAATTGTCTTTTGTCTTTACATCGAGCACACGGCCTTTAGGTTTTGGAAAATATAAAAGTTCCTCATCTCCTGCTGAAGGCTTTTTTGTTTTTACGATAATAACACCATTGTTGCCTTTGCTGCCGTATATTGATCTTGCAGATTCGTTTTTCAATACTTCTATCGATTCAATTGTTGATGGGGACAATTGTTCTAGCTTATCACTCGAAACTTCTGTACCGTCGATAATAAATAAAGGTGATGATGGCTGGGGTGCGTTTAATTTAATATAAAATGTTCCTGATTTTGTGTCGGAGCCCTTATTTGAGGTGGTATCTATTACTTTGGCATTAGTCAGTACATGCTCAGTTCCCAATGCGCTGTATAGACTGTTTTTCAAAGTCAACGTTCGTTGCTGCCCAGCTCGCTTATGTGTGGTGGACTGAGTTGAAGCTATTTTACGCGCGTTCGCCTGTGGCTTTGATACAGTTTTAGCAACCAGGCTTTCAAGGGATGGCCGTGGGCTTACGGTGTCTTTGCCAAGTTGGTCCAGCGTAACATCTGCTTTAACAACTTTGTCCTTAGTTAAGTCCTCCTTTTGTTGAAGCTTGCAAGCAAACAACATGATGATTGCGCCAAACACCGGCAATATCATCATCTTCCTGGTGTAAGAATATTTCGCCTGCTTAGAAGTAGTCAGCATCAGTAGTCTTCTTTTAATTGGTGAATAACTAAACGATTGTGCCGGGGCAAAAATGCTTTTGCCATATTGCGATTGCAGCAGCATTGCAGCAAACGCAGAGGCGTCGCGATCCTTTACTGATTCCTGGTCAGCAATAAACTCATGAATCATCCAAAGCTCCTTACGCATCATCCAAAAAAACGGGTTGAACCAACACACGCATAAAAGCGTTTCTACAAATAGTTTATCCCAGGTATGTTTTTGCCTGATGTGGGTTATTTCATGCTGCATAATTTGTTTACCTGTTGTATCATCTAAGTCTATATCGTTCCTCCAGAATAAATTCTTCATGAATGAAAATGGGGCCTCACGGGCTTCGGTATTTATCAGGTCAAAATCCTCCAGCCGGATATAATTATTTTGTTGTTTGAGGCGGAGGATTTTTATGATACGATAAATAAGGGTGATCGATAAAAAAGCCGACACACACAGGCTTGCATACAATGCAAATGACTGCCATGTAAAACTTACAGGCTCCGCAACTACTGCATTGCCGTTTGCCTGGTGCAGGATATTTATCCACGCAATGGTGCTACTGCTATCGCTTTCAACAGTAAACCAGTCCATCTTAGGCAATGGAATCAATATTGACAAAATATATCCTGCAAGAAGATAAAACCTATTGTAATAGTGAAAGCGTTCATTTCTTAAAAAGAAAAAATAGTAGCCGTAAAAAAGCGCGGCACAGAGCATCATTTTTAATACATATAGCAATAATGTGTGCATGTTATTTCTTTTTAATCTGGTTCAGTAATAATTCAAGATCCTCAACGCTTACCTTGTTTTCTTCTACTAAAAATGAAACAGCTTTACTATACGAGCCTCCAAAGTAATTTTTTACAAGCCCGCTGAAAGTGTTTTTTGAATAAGCTTCTTTTGTTACCAGTGGCTGATACTCGTGCATTCTTCCAAAGGTTACCGTTGACACAAATTTTTTCTCTACTAATATTTTTAAAATAGTTGCAACAGTGTTGGAATGTGGCTTTGGCGCCGGCATTTCATCCAGTATATCTTTAAGAAAACCTTTTTCAATTTTCCAAAGAACCTGCATCACCTGTTCTTCGGCCTTGGTAAGTTGTTTTATATGATCTTTCGGTTTCATGGCGTTATTATTGTGAGTAGCTGAGCTGAAGGCCTGAAGTTATAACTAATAATTTAGTTTGCAAACTATTTTTTTAGTTGAATTCATGATTGATTTCTATATATAACTGCAGACTGCTAACTTTACAGTTATCTTTTTGGACAAGAATTTTAATCACTATGCCGGAAGTAGTTGTATCAGTACAGAACGCCAACATATACCAGGGAAGTAATCTCGTGCTACAGGATGTAAACTTTAGTGTAAACAAGGGAGAATTTGTTTACCTGGTAGGAAAAACAGGAACAGGAAAAAGCAGCTTGTTGAAAACATTATATGGTGAGCTTTCTTTAAAAGAGGGAGAGGCCACCGTTGCCGGTTTCAATTTAAAAGAAATGACCTGGAAAAAAGTGCCATTTCTTCGCAGGAACCTTGGCGTTGTATTCCAGGATTTTCAATTGCTTACAGATAGAAATGTGTATGAGAACCTGAAATTTGTGCTGAGAGCAACCGGCTGGAAAGATGAAAAATTAATGGAAGAAAAGATTAATGATGTGCTGGATAAAGTTGGTTTACGAAGCAAAGGTTTTAAGATGCCTTTTGAAATGAGCGGCGGCGAACAACAGCGTGTTGATATTGCAAGGGCATTATTGAACTCTCCTAAAGTTATGCTGGCCGACGAACCTACCGGTAACCTTGATCCCGAAACCAGTGATGAAATAATGCAACTGCTCTTTAATATCTGCAAAGACTATGGCACCGCAATAATTATGGCAACACATGATTTTATTGTAATCAACCGCTATCCTTCACGTATGCTTAAGACTGAAAGGAACAGGGTTATTGATAGTGCTGCCGCAGTGGAGATGTAGATTAGAGATTTGAAATTTGAGATCTGAAATTGCTCATTAACAGTGAGGTTACGTTTTACAGTCACTTCGTTAATACTGCTGAATAAGGCTATACAAGAAGTGACTTACTTATAGCCATTTCAAGTCTTGCGTATCAAATTTCAAATATCAAACTCCTCCTTCCCATATCCAATTCATTAACATTGATGCTGTTTTATTAGGATACAGGTTATCCAATAAAGTCTTTCTGTCCATTCCTTCCTGTTTATTAAATGGCTGGTGATATAGTTGTGAAATGCGTTGTTGAAGCGCGTCAGCCGTGTCTGCAATATGACAGATCCCTTCAAGGCCTGTATTATTTACAGCTTTTGTATTGGCCAGGCAATGCCTTCCGTTATAAAGTGCCTGTAACAATCCTGGTTGAATACCTGTGTCATATCTCGATGGTGATAAGATGATGTGCGCTTTGGCAAGGATGTCTTGTAACGAAGCTTCATCAGGATTGATAACCAGGTGCACATGAGGATGCTTTGCAGCTGCTTCCAAAACTTTTTGTGAAGGGTTGCTTGCGGCAATAACCAAAGGCACATGAATATATTTATATACTTTTTTCAGAAGCGCAAGCACTTTTTTTTCGTGCAGGCTATCGCTAAGGTCACCAAAGTAAAGGCTATAGGCACCCACGCCTTCAGGAGTTTCAGTGAGCCGTTGAAAAAACTGGGGAATGAACCTCACTGATGTGCAATCGAATTCTTTGTTGTATGTCCGCATATCCCGCTTGCACGTCACTGCATAGCCATTCACATGTGTAATCAATGCTTTTTCATAAGCATGAAGCAGCCTGCTTTCATTCCAGTAATAGATTCTTTTAAATGGGTTATATGCATAAAGGCATTTGGTTTTGTATGCTTGAAATTCTACGCGATGAAGGCGCACAAATTTTTTTCGTTGCATTAAACGGGGCAATGTAGCAACATAACTACACTCAATGCCAAATATTAATATGGGATGGTCATCTTCGCAGAGCTTTTCAACAAGCAATTCGTTTTTGCGGTGTTCAACAATAAATGGTAATGGCTTTGAAAATATTTTAGGCCTGCTTGCAGAATGATAGAAGTCTATTGATGCACAAAATTGTTGTAAACGCGCCCTTGCATCATCGTCGCTGCTGTTGCAACAGTGAAGATGAATGTGAACACCATTTTTGTGTAATGCAGCAATCGTATGGTACACATCATATTGACTACTGTTATCCACTGGGCATGGAACCCGGGGGGCAATAATATGTAAGTGCTTCTCCAAGAGCGATAGTTTAATGGGAACAGATTAAAAGCAAAAAATAAAAAATTGTAAAACAAAACTCAAAGGTTATAAAATTCAGGCGCACCAATCTTTGCCGCGTATCCTTACGGGAGTCTTGACGTTATTCAAATGTGTTGAAATAATAACAACACTTGTTACAAAAAAGTTTTGAGCTGGTTTTATGTTTAAGCCAGTTGTTCTGCTTGCAGCCATTAGTTTTTCTTTCGTTTATATTTTATTGAAACCTTTGTTATGCCGGCATTTTCCATATCGATTTTTTTTGCGGCACTTTTCGAAAGGTCAATAATGCGCCCCTTTACAAAAGGGCCGCGGTCATTAATACGAACCTTCACAGTCTTTCCGTTGGATAAGTTTTTTACTTTCACCTTTGTTCCGAAAGGGAGTGTTTTATGGGCAGCTACATAATCAGATTGATGAAATATTTCACCGCTTGCAGTTTTTCTTCCATCAAGATTATCAGAGTAATAAGACGCTACGCCTGATTCAGTTATACGCCTGCTACATGAAGTCAACGTTGCAAACATGATAAGAACTAAAAGGTACTTCTTCATAATCAAGTATCGAATGTAAATATTAATCTTGTCAATTAGTGCAGTTTGCACGAACAGTCGATGAAAAAAAGTTTGTGCTTATTTTTAAAAAGAAACATAGTGAAAGTATGTGCAGATGCTTGTGGTACAAAGATGTCTATTGCTCTACAGTGCCTTTGGAATTTAAAACAGATTTCCACATATCGGATTCTGCATATTGTTTTAGAATCATATTTCTTTGGGTAAGAAGACGGTGCATGTAACGGGTAAGGTAAACGCTATTGAATATTTTTCCTGCTATTCCAAAGGGCGATTCAAATTTGAAGATGTCGATCATAATCGTTCCATTGGCTATCGGCTTAAAATGATGTTCGTGGTTCATGCTGGCGAAATCCCCTTCAATCATTTCGTCTTTGAAATAACCATTGTGTTCCATTTCGGTAATAGTAACTTTCAGCGATCTTTTCTTAAACAGATGGTTAGCCTGCCATGTAACTATATCTCCCGCGTTCATAAGATCCGCAGCAGTTGTAGAGATAGCTTTTTCATTGGTGTGCTTCATAGATATCTCATGA
>JBEHXT010000003.1:0-521214 GCA_048498555.1 Bacteroidota bacterium | reverse complement strand
GCTAACCCGGTAAGCAGTTTGAGAACAGAATAGTAGCTTTCTTCGCGAAGTGTCTTCGTCAAGTAATTTCAACACTACATCAACTATGCCGGGAGATTTAGTTGTGCGCGAATTAAAAAAAGGCATACCTGAATGCTAAAAAGTCTGGTGAAATTGGATTGTGAAAGCTATGGTAATGTTGTCAACTCTTTATGAGAAAAAATACTCGTCTCAATGCCTTTCACATTTCCTTTTTATTTTTTACAATAGATGATTTGTACGCGGCATGATTTGCTAGTTAATTTGATGTTGAATTTATTTGGCCACTATTCCATTTTGCCTGTTAAAACTTTTTCGAAGGCTTTTCTTGGAGTTCCTCTAAAAGTAACTTCACCACAATACGTATATCCCAGCTTTTCAAAAATCCGGAGCATTCCCACATTGTCAAAATTGGTGTCGGCCTTTACGCTGTGAATTCGGTTTTTCAAAGCAAAATTTTCGATATGATATAACATCCTTTGCGCTACTCCTTTGCCCAGGTAACTTTCAGAAACTGCAACCCTATGGTAAACCACAAAGTCACCTACAGTTAACCATTTTCCTTTAATATTTGCATACTCCGGTTCATCATTGATCAAAATAGCACAGTAGCCAATTACGGTGTCCCCATCCGTTATTACATAACCAACGCCTTTATCAATATCATTTTTAACAACTGAAGGGTTGGGGTAACCATCCTGCCATTGAGTACTGCCATCTTCTTTTCTCCTTTGAATGGCTTTTTCTAAAATTTCCCAAATCAGGGGCGTATCCTGAGCTACGGCTTGTCTAAAAGCGTATTCCATACTATTTATTGATTGATATTATTTGATACTGACCAATAGTTTGTTTGATCAGGACGACTAGGAAAATATTCACGATAGCGAGGGCTCCGACGACACCAAAAAAAGATGTCATGCCAAATTGTTGAATGAGAAGCCCGCCAAGAAAGGGTGCTAGTGCCTGAGCTACCAATGGCATCCTTCCCAGCCGTCCCATAATGAGTGCATAACAATCCTTACCAAAAACCGATAACGGTAATGTGCCTCTTAAAACGGAGCGCATCCCGTTTCCTATCCCAAATAATATAACACCGGGTATTGCAGTTTTTTCGGACATGAAAATTAGCAAGGTTCCAAAAAATATGGAGCCGGTAGAAATAAATGACATTTCAATGGCTGTCCGCTTGCCAATCATCAATTCTATTACCCGTGCAATGGACTGGCTTGGCCCTAAAAAAGCAATGATTGTTAATACCGTTGACATTTCTATTTTGCTGTTAAGCAGGATGTCGATAAGGTGAATTATAACAGCAGTAGTAATCATTGAACCCAGAGTGAAATTAAGGGATAGGAGATGGTATAGTTTGGAGCGAAATATCTCCGCTGAACCACGCAATGATTCTTCTTTCAAGTCAATGTTTTTCGAGCCTTTATTTGTGAAAACATTCCGGTGTATGGGGAATACGGTAATCAATAATATAACTGCATATATATAACATGTATTTCTCCATCCAAAACAATCCAAAATATACTTGGTGAATAGCCATGAAATGGAGGGCGCGAGGCTTGAAATTAAGGTTATCCAAACGATAGACTTTGATGCATTTGTACCATACTTTTTTCCTATTGCGGCAAACAGCGCGTCGTAAAGTCCCATTGCCATTGCTACGCCGATAACCATCCAACCCAAAGCGAACATTAGAAAATTAACTGAACTGCCAACCACAACCAGGCCTATCGCCATTACAAATCCTGAAAGCAACAACACGGAATAACGGTTGGTACGCTGTATCATTCTGCCGACTTTGGGCAGCAATAAACCTGAGATAATGAGCGCAAGGGACAGGCAGCCATAAACCTTCTGGTAAGTCCAGCCCATCTCAACCATTATATGCCTGGATAGGACCGATAGTAGAAAATAGGAAGCACCCCACAATATGATTTGCGCAACGCCCAAATTCAACATTTTAAGAAAGTTCAACTTTTCGTCTTTTTCCGATCGATTTGCTATTTCCATATTTTAATGGGGCAAATTTCCAGTCCTTTTTCAAATCGTCAAAACATTATTATTCGATGATAAGCATCGGTTTTATCGATGGGTTAGAAAACTGCATTTGTTATCTTTGTATCAACCTGGTTACTTCATTACAAAAAACAATATGGAACTCAGACAGCTCAGATACTTTCTCAAAGCTCAGGAACTGCTTAGTTTTACGGAAGCAGCCAAAAGCCTGCATATTAGCCAGAGTACCTTGTCACAACAAATCAAACAACTGGAAATTGAATTGGAGGTTTCTCTTTTTAATCGTCTCGGCAGACAAATAACACTAACAGAAGCAGGTAAGTTGTTTATTGAATTTGCTCAGCAAAGTGTAAGAAAAGCAGAAGATGGGAAGCTGATGATTGACGATTTTAAAAAATTACAGCTAGGTACAATTACCATCGGTGTTGCGTATGGGTTACGGGATTTCTTTTTAAAAACCCTGATAGGTTTCGCAGAGAGGTTTGCTAAAATTGAAATTAAAGTTATCTATGAACCATCTCACAGCTTATATGAAAAACTCTATCAATCTAAAGTAGATTTTGTTGTGGCCTTTCATGAAACCGAAGCCTCCCCATATTTCAGGTATAAAAAACTATTTGATTCCCCGATGGTTTTGGCCACAGCAAAAAACGCGGCTATTGCCAAGAAAAAGAATATCCGGCTGGAAGATATTTGCCAGCTTCCGTTGATTATAGCTACAAAAGGATACGATAAAAATCATATAGTTCATAAAGCGTTTGCGGCAAAAGGCTTAGATCCCAAATTTGCCATTGAAGTGAATGATATACCAACAGCCATTGAACTTGTAAGGTCAGGAAAATGGTATAGCATTTTGGTTCAGACAAGCGTGGTTGGATCTGATTTAACTTCTGTTGTGATTAAAGATGACAGTTTGATAAGAAGTGCTAAAATCATTTCGTTAGAGGATGCTTATGAAACGCATGCGGTGAGAGAATTTAAAAAGCAGTTAACCGAGTCTGTAAAAAGTTTAAAACGCTAACGGGTTTTCCCTGTTATGTAAATTCTACCAGGTACTCGAGAGATACGATTTCTCGTCGAGCCCCTTCTTAAACTGAAATTACGTTTCGTTGATTTTTTGTCGTAAATTCAAAGAGTGTTGCAAAACCATCCGTTCGATATTGACATTGGAGATCATTGTTATCTCCACTCTATTGACTCCTTCTACGATGCCGACCACCAGGCCTATACGTTTCTCATAAAGCCTTTATTTCTTAAAGAGCAACTAGGTTTAGAAATTTCGGCTCCTTATAAAATCAAGTTTTATACAAAGCTCAATACTTTTATTAGCCCGGGTTCTCCTGAACTGTTTCCGCTTTATTTCGAACAAATTGAAAATGAGATTTTGCGAATCAGGTTTCTTTGGGAACATTAAAATTTGGTGGTTTTCCAACTTCAAAGTTGTATGTAATAAATTATGGCATTGTAATTGTTTTATAACAACAGCATTATATAAGGTGTTTTATAATAAATGTTGACAAGATTTAATGACTTTTAAAAATGAGTCAATCGTCGGCTGGGCTTTTTAGTCCGGCCTATTGATTAGGGAATAATTGATCCTACCGTAAATAACTTTCGGATATAATGCTTTCTCTTTTGCAATTAATTTACCCGACAACCAGAAAGAATTTGGTTATGATTTTCGCTGGCAATAAAGAAGAAGATTGTTTAATTTAGCAGACATGGTTGCTGTTTCGGATATGGGTGTGATGTCCGGTTTAAAATGCAAGTATGAAACCTCTTCTAATCCCTTTTCTCCTAATCCTGCCTTTCTATGTTTTTTCCAATGAAAATAGTGGAATTATTCGGGGTGCCGTATCTACTGCAGACGGAAAGCCAGCTGCTTATGTAAGCGTGCAGATAGAAAATTCGGGGAAAGGAGATGTTACCGATGACAAAGGAAATTTTGAGATCAAAAAATTAGGCCCAGGGAATTACATTCTTCATTTCTCTTTATTGGGATATATTGATAGCTCAATGAGTGTACAGTTAAAACAGAGTGAAACAACTTTTGTTAGTGTACAACTTAGTCAAACATATGCCGAACTACAAAGAATAACGGTTATTGCAAATTATACTTCCAAATATGTAGAAACAAGGCCGTCGGAATCATTGCGGTTGAATGTGCCCCTTATTGAAGTGCCGCAAAACATTGCCGTAATTACTCGTCAAACAATGGCAGATCAGGGTTTGTTATCTACGACTGAAGCAATTCGCAATATTAGCGGCATTGAAAAAACATATGGTGGTTTAAATGATTATTCGCTCATCATACGTGGTACTAATGCTACCTATAGTGTGGTTCGCAACGGCGTGGGTAATTTTTGGTGGAACCAACAGGAAGACGCGGCTATGGTGGAAAAAATCGAATTCATAAAAGGGCCCGCTGGCTTTATAATGAGCGAGGCTGAACCCGGAGGTGTTGTGAATATAGTAACCAAACAACCACAAAAAGAATCCATAACCAATATAAATGTCGGGTTCGGCAGTTTCAACATGATGCGGCTCACAGCAGACATTGGTGGCAGTTTTTCAAAGTCGTCAAAATTTTCATATCGTTTTAATGCAGGCTTTCACCATCAAAACAGATCATTTCAATTTGGTACAGCGTCAAGGTATTTTGTCTGCGCCGCCTTGAAGTATGACCTCAATAAAAAGACTTCTTTTACGGCTGAATATAATTTGATGAACGCGGAAACAAAGGGAAACAATAATGATTTGCCCTCTATCAATGGCAAAATGCTGGCGCTTCCAGCGAATTTTGCTGTCGCCGATGCCAGTACAGATAAGTTAGCTCCACGGGATAACTACTTTCGTGTCCACTTCAAACATGCCTTTAATGACCATTGGCAGTTGAATGCCCAACTTGCTTATATCGATGGCTCATATATTTTTCATTCGCTGCAAACAGATGCATTTCTGCCTGTCACAAATGATACTTTGTATAGGTATGTTAATCATGAGGACTGGGGGAATTTTTCTAAAGTTGCACAGGTTTTCTTCGATGGTAAGTTTAAAACAACATCAAGGATAGAACACAACATTTTGCTGGGAATTGATTGTTACAGTGCAGGATCAGATGATCAGTTGAAAAGTACTTCAGCACAAAAGAAGTATGGATTGTACATTCCGAGGCCTCAATATTATATACCTGCCGATTCATTGGTCAATACACAATTCTCTGATGCTATGTCTGAGAAAATAAGATTCACCAATGCCACAATCTATCTGCAGGATCATCTAAAGATTGCGGGAAAATTTGTGCTCACGCTGGCGGGCCATTTTTCGCATGCTACATTTGATGACACTGCAGCTTCTGTTCCTGATTATCAGAAAAAAAAGATTTACAATATAGTTGTGCCTCGCCTGGGAATAACCTGGTTGTTTACCAAAAGCATCTCTATATATGCAATGTATGATCAAAGTTTTATGCCGGTGATTGCTCCAGTGTATAATGATACACCCCTAAAACCTGTCACCAGCGGCGGCGTTGAAGCAGGGATGAAGGCATATTTATTTGATGAAAAATTGAACGTGAATTTTTCCGTTTTCCAGATTACAAAAAACAATACCTTATCAACAAATCCTTCGCATCCTGATTTTTATATACAAACAGGACAGGTAAAAAGCAAGGGGATTGAGTTTGATATAAATGGAAACATTACGCATTCAATCGTTATAGCAGCAAACTATGCATACACGGATGCCAGAATTACCAAAGACAGCGGCGGCCTTGTTGGCTTAAGAATGCCAGGCACTCCTGATCATTATGCTAACATATGGCTAAAATATATTGTGCTTCATCACAGATTAAAAGGAATGGCATTTGCAATTGGGTGTCAGCATATGGGCAAACGAAGCGCTGTAGATGGTTACTGGCAACCAGGGGATCCTGTTAGTTATTTACCCGTTTATAATTTGTTGGATGCCGCTATAAGCTATAGCCGTGCCAGATTAAATATCAGTTTAAATATATACAACCTCACTAATGCCGGGTATGCTGTACTAGGCCATTTTAATACCCCGACCAATGATTGGCGATATACACCAGGTGAGCCAATTAATTTCAGGTTGAGTATAGGAATAGCGTTATCCCATCCACCAAAAAACAAATAACGGTTATGATGTTTGTTGAAGCATTTATTTCATAGATTTTTTAAAAAATCGGTTAGCTGACGACGTATAATTTTCTTGTTTACAACTTATTTCCTGCACTCAATTGCAAAATGTAAATCCCAGTAGGTACTACATTTTCGTTTTCATCCTTTACGTTCCATAAAAATTGATGGATACGTTGATTAGAACGTTTATCTACAAGTGTCCTGATCAGCCGCCCGGTTACATCATATGTTTTAAGTGAGCCAGCTTTCGTTTCATCAAGCTGAAATCTGATAACGGCTGATTGTGAACTTTCGCCAGAAACTATTTCGTTTGAAGCTTTAATCAGAAAGGGCGAACAGTGAGGGCAATTCCTGACACAATATCCGGCAGGCCCACAGATATAACCCGGCGGGCATTTGCCGTTTTTACATCTTTTTTGTGCATGTACAGACGCAATCAGAATAAAAAATATCACTGCGAAGAGAATGAATTGTAAAGCTTTCTTCAGTAATTTATTTTTCATTTCGGTTGATTTTTAAATGTTATTAGAAATTTTTTTCCAACCTCCAGGGGTAAGGCCTGGAATATCACGTTACGGTGCTATTTTGAAATAAGCCGTTACTGCGGCGTAATCGTCCCAGTTGATCTTCGCTCTTATAGCGGCCGCTTTTAAGGCCGGAGGTACAATTATGCAACGGAATTCGTTAATGTTATACTGCGTTGTTAAGGCAAATGGTAACGTTGAATAGCTATACTTTGATAGCAAGGAATCGTACACGGTGATGCTCGCAACGTTGTCTTTGAAATAGGTTGTTCTGATTATTCCGTAAAATGAAGTGCGCGTTTTTATAACGTAACCATGTTTGTGTGGTAATGAATAAGGCTGGAATAGCTCGCCATCTCTACCAAACACAAGAACTTTCCCGTTTTTTAGAATATCTGCAGTAAGTGTGCGAGGAGTTCCACTAATGACTTTATAGTGCCTTACAAGCAAGGCATTGGGTACTCTGGCCGATAACCAGCGTGAATAGCTGGCCGTGTCTATGATTCTTTCATTGTCTTGTTCTTTAACTATTTTTTCGGCAGGATCCACGCCTGTCTTGGTACAGGCATTTAGCAACAAAAAAATATAAATCGCCAGCAGCGTATTCAGAGTGTTTTTCATGCGAATTAATTTGAATAGTGAAGAATGTTGAGAATTTCGCCATTCAAAAGAATAGCTGGATCGTAATGCAAAGTTCTGATGGTATATCGTTGCTGTCAATCACAGAAGTTAGGCATTGTGTGGCCAATGTGTTCCCTTAATCACGTATTTATGTGATGTTGCGGATAGTTATTGTAATTCAATGCGCAGAAATCTTGAAGATAGAAGGAGAGTAATGTCCGGCTCTTATTTCATCTGTTAAACGCAAACTTGTAGTACTCTGAACAAAGCCTTAAGTGACGGGCTTTGTTCAGAAGCTACGAGAGACAGTGTTATTTTAAAGGTTTAACGAGAATGAAAACTTTCTGGAAAAGTTTATATTTTAATATCGCCGATGCAATCGGAGATGAATTGTTAGCTCTTCTGCTGATGCCGTAGAAGGCTATGCGCCGATGTTGGATATACAATTTAACGCCAACCCAGCCCGGGTGCAACATGCTCTAAAATTGAAGACAGTACATGTATATTGTAATCAACTCCCAGCGTATTAGGTATCGTCAACAGAACTGTATCTGCTTCCTGTATCGCTTCGTCCTGTGCCAATTCTTTTATGAGCTGATCAGGTTCTGCGGCATAGCTTCTGCCGAAAATGGCGCGTCTATCGTGTTCGATCATTCCGATTTGATCGCCGCGATTAGTATCCTGCCCAAAGTAATAGCGGTCCTGATCGGTCACCAATGCGAAAATGGACCGGCTTACAGATACCCTCGGTTCACGCTTGTGCCCTGCTTTCTTCCATGCTTCTTTGTACAACCTGATCTGTTCAGCTTGCTGTATATGAAAAGGCTTGCCGCTTTCATCATACTTTAATGTAGAGCTTTGTAGGTGCATTTCATTTTCTGCTGCCCAAACAGCCGTGGCATTAGAAGCCGCTCCCCACCAAATACGTTCACGCAAGCCTTCCGAGTGTGGTTCCAAGCGAAGCAGGCCGGGCGGGTTCGGAAACATTGGGTAAGGATTGGGCTGTGCAAATCCAACACCTTTTAGTTTATTCAAAAATTCCAAGGCTTTACGGCGGCCCATATCGGCGTCGTTTTCTCCTTCTGCTGGTTCATACCCAAAATATCGCCAACCATCAATCACTTGCTCTGGTGAACCTCTGCTGATTCCCAACTGCAATCTTCCTCTTGAAATTAAATCGGCAGCTCCGGCATCCTCCACCATATAGAGTGGATTTTCGTAACGCATATCGATTACGCCTGTTCCAATTTCTATTTTGCTTGTTTTGGCGCCGATAGCTGAGAGTAAAGGAAATGGCGATGCTAACTGAGCAGCAAAATGATGTACCCGAAAATAGGCGCCGTCTAATCCAATTTCTTCAGCAGCAACAGCCAGGTCAATAGACTGAAGCAGTGTGTCGCTTGCTGTGCGGGTTTTGTACGCAGGATGGTTAGACCAATGTCCAAATGATAAAAATCCTATTTTCTTCATAACGCGCTTTTCAGGTTCTAACTTCTTTGATTGAGTTTAAAATTAAACAGATTATTCTATTTTGAAAGTTTAGAATTTCGGTTGTACACACAGTAAGCTTTACTTTATTATAATTGTATTCGATATTTTGGCGTATAGATAGGAAATGTAACTTAATGTTATTTGCTGACGTGAGTTAAGCTGTCGCAAAATCTAAATTCACACTCAATTAAGAAGCGAAATAAACTAATAACAGAAATTATAACCATTGATCCTGCAATAAAAAAGGAAACAATTATATTTAAAAGATAGGAAATGAAAATTACAGGAACATGATCGTATATTTTGGTTGAATTTGATTACCGGACAATAAAAATAGCAGGAGAATTGACCACAGCTCCTGTCTTTTATGCATATGTTGACTCAATGAAAAACTGGGAACCCCCAAATGAAAACTTAAAAGTAACAGATGAAGAAAAGAAAGAAATAGTTGACAAGCTGCAGAAATACAATAACCCTGATTTTCCTATCATTTTTGAATGATTTGACCAGGGAAAGCTGAATGGAATATCAATGCAAAATTGATTAAAGCTATCATGCTTTTCGACATAATGGAGCCGAGTATATTGAACTTTAGAAAGGGTATCAATCCTATTTCTTACCCTGGCGCCAATCGAACTATAAAAAACGATAATGTTTCAATTAATGCTTGACTATTACTTATTGAACAATTTTCTTTATCGGCAGTGAAGTAGCATCCTTCGGAATAAAATTTACACCCAGTAGCTTTCCAACTGTTGGAGCAATTTGCTTTTGATAAAGCTGGCCTTCCGTGCGCACCTCGCCCAGGGCCGGGCTATCAGGGCCGATGACTGCAATCCATGTTCCGCCTGAATCTATCAGTCCGCCGTGAGATGTCCATTGATCTTTTATCTTATCACCACGTCCATGATCACATGTGATGATGAGTGTAGTTTTATTTTTGTACTGAGGCATTTGCTGTAACGTATTCCATAAGTCTTCAATCATTGCATCCTCCGCATGTGCGCTTGTAACGTACAAATCATACATACCGTTGTGTGCCGCGTAGTCTGTTTCTAAAAAGGAGACAAGCAATACATTGGGTTTCTTTTCTTCCAGGTATTCTTTTGCGTACAGGTAAGTGATCATGTCCGGCCTGCAGGCCAAAGGCCTTGGTGTCATCCTGTTAATTGAGTTGTATAAAGCAGCGTTGGAAGAAGTCAGAGCAAGCGTGTCGTTATCGGCATTAATGTGTATACCGCTTCTTTGCTTATTAAGTATATACGGAAACCTATCCCATGTGGCAAATGCTGCAATCTTTCCCGCATATTTCGGTTGTTTGTTGAGGTATTCAAGAACCGTAACATTAGGGTTAGGAACTTTATCATTTTTGCTGATCGACGAATCCGGATATCCGGTAAACATTTCGTTATAACCAGGGTAAGATATTTTATACGGATTAGCAACATTCACTAAATTGCCAATGTTTCTGTTGCCATAAAGCTGGCCTTTTTGTTCAATTGTACTCCAGAAAAATGGCATTAGCTTCTTTCTTTTTTCGGATGATATATCTCCGCCAAAATGCTCCTGCAGGTTGTCTTTGTCTCTTGTATACTTCGGGTTATTCATCAAGGCGGTATCAATGCCACCAAATATTTCCTGCCATCGCATGCCATCAAGCGTAACAATAACTATATTCTCAGTTTTATGTGCTTGTGCGCATGTGGTATTGGTTACAATAGTTATAAGGCCAAAAGTCAGGCACACATAAACTACTCTTCTTATTAAATGCTGTTTCAATTCAGATAATTTAAAAGTGATTGGCGGAATGAGAGATTTATATAGCAAATGAATACTTTCAAGAAATATAATTTCTGCAATAGCTAAAGCGCCAAATTGCTTTATGGATATTTTAAAACGCTTTGGCTGCGCCGCAGTCATGTGCAGGTATTATACAGTTCGTTTTAATGATAGGCCAACTTTGTGCCCCGCTTTTGCATATAGCCAGATAGTGATGTAGCAGGGAATTACCAGCCAATATGCCTGTTGTGGTTGGGCAATATGCGCAAGCCAGCCATATACAAGCGGCAGAATAGCGCCACCTCCAATGGCAATGATTAATAATGATGAACCAATTTTAGTAAACCTGCCCAGGCCATTAATAGCAAGCGGCCATATAGAAGGCCAGATAAGCGAATTTGCCAGCCCTAGTAAAGCTATAAAAGTAACGGATACCAGGCCGGTGGTGCAGAGCGCAATACATGCAAACAGAAGGCCTGCTACCGGCGATATTTTTAATGCTCTTACCTGTGATATATATTTTGGAATAGCTATAATGCCAATAATATATCCGGCCAGCATACATACCTGCGTGCAACTGGCAAAGAACCTTGCAACAGAAAGCGATATGCCTTGCGATGCGGCGTAGTTAACAATGGTATCGCCTGCAATTACTTCAACTCCTACGTAAAGAAACAATGTGAATACGCCAAGGAGCAGGTGTGGAAACTGGAATATGCTGGTTTTATTGTTATTGGCCGATGCCACAGTTTCATTTTCTGCATCGGCATCAACTTCTGGTAAGCTGGAGAAATATACCAGCATGGCTAAAAAAACAAGTACTACAACAATAATCAGATAAGGTATTATTACTCTATGCGCCAGGTTGTTTAGAACCATTGTTTTTTCTGCAAAAGGCATTGTGGCTATACGAGCTTTAACGCCATCGGCATCCTTCAGAATAACAGCACCAATTAGCAATGGCCCGATAACACTGGCTATGCCGCTGCAAATACCCATAATACTAATACGGCGCGCCGCACTTTCGTGAGGGCCCAATATAGTTATGTATGGGTTTGATGCGGTTTGTAAAATGGCAAGGCCCGTGCCCTGTACAAAAAGGCCGGTTAAAAATAGGGGGTAGGAGCGCATAAAAGCTGCAGGAATAAACAATGCCGCACCGGCAGCCATAATAAGCAATCCTAAGCTCATGCCTTTTTTGTATCCTGTTAACCGCAGTACTTTCGCTGCAGGAATTGCCATAACTGCATAAGAAATGTAAAATGAAAAGGCTACCAGGTAGCCCGCAACATCATTGAGCTGGCAGGCTATCCTTAAATATGGAATTAGCACTGCGCCAAGCCATGTTACGAAGCCAAATACAAAAAAAAGCATGCCTATAATAAAAATGGGTTTGTGTAAGAATTTCATATGTGTCGCATCGTTATGGTTATATAAACGGAGTTTAATCGTTTATTTAAGAAAGTAAGTTGATGAAGCATCTGCTGATCTGGCTTTGCGAAGCTCAGTGCCTCCTCAGGTTATTTCTCTGTGTAACAAAAAAGATTACACGGAGAACACTGGGCATACACTGAGCTGTGCGGTGAATGTGCTTGTATACAAACCTGTCGATGGTATGCCAGTTAAGGTCTCTCAAACAACAGGTTCGTGAGTGAAGCCGTTCAACTTTTAAGCCGGGTAATTCATACTTCGCAAATCGTGAATGATAAATGGTAGTTGATTTCTTTATCGCAAATATTCTGCTGCCAGTTTAACACTGCCGTGCTCAAGTAATATTTTCTTTGCCTTATCATAATCTGTGATGCCGGTTTTATTCATCAGCATTTTAACAGCGCGGTCCGTTATCTTATCATTTATCAGTAGTACGTTTACCATTTGATTGTCTTCTACACGGCCGAGTTGAATCATGGCTGTGGTACTGATCATATCAAACAACATTTTTTGCGCGGTGCCACATTTCATTCTCGTGCTGCCGGTAATAAACTCTGGCCCCGTGATAACTTCAACCGGAAAATTTGCAACCTCCGCTATTGGGCTCGCAGGATTGCTTACAATACAACCCGTAGTTATCTTGTATTCGCGGCAAGCTTCAAGCGCTCCGAGTACAAAGGGGGTAGTTCCACTGGCTGAAATGCCGATCACCATATCTTTTGATGATATATCTTCTGCCTGTAGCCTTTCCCAGCCTTCCATATAATTATCTTCCATTTCTTCGCGTGCCTCTACTAAATGCTCAACGCCGCCTGCGAGAATGGTATTTACGATGCCCTTTTCAATACCAAAAGTGGTAGGGAGTTCAATCGCATCTAATACTGACAGTCTTCCTCCACTGCCCGCACCCAAATAAAACAACCGTCCCCCGTTCTTTAAACGGTCTACAACAGCACTTATAAGTGCATTAATCTGCGTTAATGCATTTTTAATCGCATAAGCAACAGTGGTATCTTCCTCGTTTATAAGTAAGGTTATTTCTTCTACTGTTTTGGTTTCCAGGCTTCTATGCGAAGATGCCTGTTCCGTGATCTTTACCATAATATTAATTTTTGCAGTTTTGTTCTGTAATTTAAATAAAAAAAACGCAAATAAACGCAAAAGTTGTATATTTAGTATCTAATCTAACGAAGTCGCATGCTTAAGGAAGAAAGACATCAGATCATCCTAAAAGAAATAAATCTTCATAACAAAGTGTATTCGACAGACTTAAGTGAAAAGCTGCAAGTTTCCGAAGACACTGTGCGTCGAGATTTGAATGAAATGTCTGACCAGGGCTTAATCTTAAAGGTGCATGGCGGCGCAATGAGTAAAACTTTTCATTATCCTTTTAATAATCAAAACCCGGTTTATGCACTTGAGGCGAAGCAGTTTATTGCCGATAAGGTAATTGGGCTCTTTGAAAAAGGCATGATGATATTGGTGGAAGGTGGAACGACCATTATGGAAATTGCCAAAAAAATTCCCTCAGATCTGCAAGCAACTTTTTTAACAGTGAGTCCCCAGGTTGCACTGGCCCTGGCTGAACATGAGAATATAGAAGTAATATCAATAGGTGGCAAGCTGGCTAAAAACGCTAACATTCACACAGGCGCAACCGTAATATATGAGATTGGAAATATTAAACCCGACCTATGCATAATAGGCACAAATGGCATATCGCTGGAAGACGGATTGACTGATTCTGACTGGGATGTAGTACAAGTGATAAAAGCAATGATGAGAGCAGCAAAAAAAGTTGCAGTTGTTACCATTGCCGAAAAATTTAATTCTGTAAAACGCATTAAGATAGCAGGTGTGGAAGATGTTGATTACCTGGTGACTGAATTGGCGCCTGATAGCCCGGTGCTGGCAGAGTACAGTGGTGCAGAAATGCCTGTGCTGTTATAAATAACAAAGTGATAATATTTAAATAGTGTGTTGTGTGAAAACTTTCACTATTGATTATTAACTCATGACGGCTGCCAATTTATAGGTTCGCTTGCAGGATAATATCGTACAAAACAAGGAAAGCATTTTGGAACGGACGCTTTAGAGAACGGTCTAAATTTATCCCTACCAAAGTGCTAACCAAAATATGAAAAATGAAAAGAAAAAATTTGTACCATTAATAATTGCCCCCATATGATAAAACAGTAAATATTGATTTTATTTGGCTGACTTACCTGGCCGAATACTGTATAGCGTAGACGATTGTTGCGCTGTAAAACTTACGTAAACACAATTCAATAATTTTTCGTATCCACATAGTTGCATAGCCATGAAGGTTGTTGTGGCTATGATTCTCTAACTGCAAATTTTAAATCAAATGACTAAAAACTTCACGCATCAGTCATTTCTGAAATGGCTGCTGCTGCTGACAGGCTTCACTTTTTTTGCCTGCAGTCTGGCTATTGCCCAAGATGGCGCAGCAGGTAACAGGAAGGAAGGACTAAGTACTATTAAAGGTAAGGTCACAGATGGCAACACGCCGCTGCCCGCCGTTACAGTACTTGAAAAAGGCAAGAAAAATGCAACCACTACCAATGGTGCAGGAGGCTTTGAGCTTCACGTATCAAACCCGCAAGCAGTGCTTGTATTTACCTATGTTGGCTATGATACGCTGGAAATTCCGTTAAACGGACAAACCAATATCAATGCTTCCATGCAGGCTGGTAAAAACAATACCCTTACAGGTGTTGTAGTTACGGCGCTTGGTATTACCAGGGCAAAAAAGTCGCTCGGTTATGACGTGGGTCAGATCAAAGGCGATGATATGAACAAAGTGGCCCAAACTAACGCGCTTAACTCAATGGCTGGTAAAGTATCTGGTGTAGCCGTAAGTGCTACCGGTGCTTCTCCAACAGCGTCTGTAAGTGTGGTGATACGTGGTATCCGCTCACTGAACAGTGATAACCAACCGTTATTTGTAATCGACGGTGTGCCTATCAAAAACTCACTCAGTAATATCGGCGTAAACAACGGTAGCAATAATGACGTGGATTATGGTAACGCAATGAGTGACCTTAACCCTAATGACATTGAAAGTGTATCTATACTTAAAGGTCCAAGTGCTGCGGCATTGTACGGTTCACGCGCAGGTAACGGTGTAATTATCATCACTACTAAATCTGGTAAAAAATCAAGGGGTCTTGGGGTGACTATCAACTCAAATACTCAGTTTGATATGCCATATCACTATCTGCCAACAAACCAGTCTTACACTGTAGGAACTGACCCTTATACAACACCAAACGGCTTTAATAGCTGGAAGGGCACAATGGTAGATTTGGCAGGCACAGATACTTACCGTTTTGGTACACCTTTAAATACGGGCATTAACGCTATACAATGGAACAGCCCTAAAGATGCAAACGGAAATTATATTCCACTGCCTATGGTAAGCCACAACAATCTTAAAAACTTTGTTCAAACTGGTCTTACTACTACCAACGGTATTTCTATTGAGAACTCAACAGATAAAGACAACTACAGGTTTTCTTTTACCAACCTAACCAATAAAGGTATTATACCTACAACTGGCGTATCAAGAAACAACCTTGCTTTAAATCTTGAGCATAAGTTGAACAGCGGCCTGGTATTTTCAACTTCTATTAACTACACCCGTTCACTTTCAGATAATGTAGTTGCAGGCAATAATGGTGTATTGAAAGATGTTGCTTACATATCACCCAGTGTTGACATAAGACAAATGAAAAATTACTGGTTATCACCAGGTGTACAGCAAATGAAAGCACTACCACCAGTTGGCGTGGATGAAAATCCTGATGTGCTGGATCCTTATAATAACGGTGAGAATAACCCATGGTTTACGCTTAACCAGGTTAAAAACAGCTATTTGCGTAACCACCTGTTTGGTAACCTTAAAGCAAGCTACCAGTTTAATCCTCACTTTAGCGCATTTTTGCGTTACTCACAGGATCTTGCTTATGAAGACCGTGAAACAAAAATCTCAAAGAGCTATAATGATGAAAGAAACGGTTATTATGGGTTGACTAATATTATGAATACAGAGAGCAATACAGATTTCTTGACTACCTATCATAATACGTTTGCCAGTGACTTTGATTTTTCTGCATCTGCCGGAGGTAACATTCAGTATGTTTATTCAAACGTTAACCAGGTGTATTCTGCATCAAAAGCAGGTATCATTGCTCCTGAGTTCTTTAACGTGTCTAACATTGCTCAGGCAAACCTTCGCAGTTCATCAGGCTGGTCTCAAAAGTCAGTGTACAGCTTGTATGCGACAGCATCTTTAGGTTTTAGAGATCTTGCTTACCTTGATCTGACAGGCAGAAACGATTGGTCAAGCACGCTGCCTTCAAACAATAACTCATATTTCTATCCATCTGCTTCATTAAGCTTGCTCGTAAACAAGATGTTTAATATGAGCAAAACTATCAGCCTGTTTAAGGTTCGTGGCGGCTGGGCCAGTGTGGGTAAGGATACAGATCCATATAATTTATATGGTACTGCTGGTATCGGTAGCTTTGGCGGAATTGTTACTCAGGCAACTTCATCAAGGCTTAAGAACCCAACTTTAAAACCAGAACAGGCCATTTCAAAAGAAATAGGTATTGACCTCGGCTTATTCAATAACCGCCTGCATTTTGAAGGTACTATTTACAGGTCTGATAATAAGAACCAGGTATTAGCTATCAATACACCGGCTTCTTCAGGCTATACCGGCAGACAAATCAATGCTGGCCTTGTACGCAGCCAGGGTCTTGAACTGCAAGTGGGTGGTACGATAATTTCAAAGAAGGATTGGACATGGGATTTAAGTGTTAACTACACTAAAAATGACGCTTATATTATGTCTCTTGCTAATGGCGTATCTTATTTCTCTTTCTGGCAGGATGGAAACAGCGGCTCATGGACATATGCAAAAGGCCAGCCAATTCCTAATTCATTTGATAGCAAAGGCAACCAGGTTATCAGCGATGGTAAGTTAGGCCAGATCTGGGATAACAGAGTAGCTACAGTAACAGATAAAACATCACCATACTATGGCTATCCTTTACTGGATAACGGCGGATTTTTACAGAGAGAAGGCAATGGAGACTTTCAGCATAAAGAAGTGGTGGGCAATTTCAACCCTAAACTTCGTATGGGATTGCAAACAGCTGTTAAATGGAAAATGTTCACCCTGTCCGCAAGCTTTGACATGCGTTTAGGCGGCACATTCTTCTCTCAAACATATCGCTACCTGCAGTCTGATGCAGCTATGGCAAGGCAAACAAATATGGGTATACCTATTCCTGCCAGCCACGCCAACGATATCCCAGGCTATCTTAAATCAAACCCTGATAAGTTCATTAAGATCAACCCCAACCTGGGAATGTTTAACCTGGTGGGTGGCCCAACTAAAGAAACAGGCGGCTTCCCGTATACAACCAATGGTAACATAACCATTAACGATGGTGCATTTTATCCGGGTGTTTACGAAGATGGCAATGGCGGTTATATTGAAAATCTTGGCGACCCAGCCACAACAAAGCTGGATAACTATGAAGATGCTGCTACTGGAAGCTGGACTTTTGCACGCATGAGCATGTTTGATGCATCTTATCTTAAACTAAGAGAGATTACACTAACCGCTCAACTGCCTAAAAGTTTTTCTGACAGGTTAAAACTGCAGGGCATCACAGTAGGTGTTTATTCAAGCAACGTTATACTTTGGACAAAAGCTAAAGCTGGTATAGATCCGGAAATGGCGTTCCAGTTCCAAACAGGTGCGCAGGGCAACGGTTCACAGTTCAGGCAGGGTATTGAAAGATACAATATCACTCCATGGACATTGCCTATCGGTATTAAACTAAATGTTCGTTTCTAAACCGCTATTCTAAAAAAATTAAATAATAAAAGATGAAAAGCGCAAAAAATATAGTTACAGCCGTATGCGTTTTCCTTACCATATTGCTGCTGGGCGCTTCCTGTAAAAAGTTTACTGTTCTTAACAGCGACCCAAATAATATAACCATTACAGAGGCCTCTGCAGACTATCTTATGGCAGGTGTACTTACGCAATCAGCCATGTGGTATGGTAACTTAGGTTCGGGCCAGTTTTCCGGTGCTATGCAGCAAACTGCCCAGGATGCTTTTGGAAATAGCTTTTCCCAATATAAATGGGATGCGGTGGACTGGAGTACTAATTATTCTATACTGAGGGATAACAAGTTTCTGGCGCAAAAAGCATTGCAAAACGGCTGGAAGTTTCATCAGGGCGTTTCATTGGTGATGCGTGCTTTCAACTATGGCAGTATTGCTGATTTTTGGGGAGATGCGCCAGATTCATTGTCTTTAAATGGTGATCTGGATGGTAGCGAAAATCAATTCCCTGTATTTGATTCACAGGATGCTATCTATGCACGTGTGATAAGAGACCTGAAAGCTGCAATACCTTTGCTGGAAGGCAATGCAGATGATTACAAAGAGATAACAAGTGTAACAAAATCATCTGACGTGTTTTACGGTGGCGATCCCGGCAAATGGAAAAGGCTTGCCTACTCATTGCTATTGAGATACTACCTGCGCCAGTCATCAAAAATGGATGTAAAGGCCGATGTTGAAGCTATTTCAGATAAGGTTTTCCAGGGTAACGACGATGATTTTTCTATGCCTCTGCCAGGTGCAGATGCAGGCACATCTTATCAGTTTTCCAGCAAATTCCAGGGCCGTTCCGGATATGACAGAAACAAGATGAGCGGTACGCTCACGATGAAAATGAAGGACCTGAAAGATCCCCGCATTATCATAATGGCTGAGCCTATCCAAACACCGTCTATGTTGGATGCCAGCAAATTTGCGGCTGGCGATAACACAACACTTGTTCTTGTACAGGATAACGTTCGTTATATTAACCCTGCGGCGGCAACAGCCTCGCGTTTTAAACAATTCGATCCTGCTACATATTCAACTGACAGGCCTTATGGCGCGGTGTTATCATCTGTATACGGCCTGTATGATACAGCTTCAAGATATGTAGGTATACCCATCAGTTATAGCAATAACGACTTTTCGTACAATATCAATGGTACAGGTACACAGTCTACATCCATCAACAACTATGTATCTTATCTGAGAAAGGATATTTATGATAATCCAAGCGGCTCATTACTGGTTCAAAAGCTGGCTTCTTATAGCGAAGTTTGCTTTGACCTTGCTGAAGCAGCATTCAAGGGATGGAATATTAGCGGTGGCTCTGCTGAAGATTGGTATAACAGGGGCGTGCAGGCTTCATTTGACGACTGGCAGGTATTTTCAACCTATCAATCAGAAGTCAACGATTACTATGGCTGTGTAAAAAACTTTAGCAGCTATATAGCACAACCAACTGTTGCATTTAATAACACGCTGCAGAGAATTATCGAACAAAAATGGATTGCTTCATGGCAGGCATGTAACGAAGCGTATATGGATTGGAGAAGAACCGGCTATCCTTCATTAAATATCGGCTGGGCGTCATACCGTGCGCAACTACCATTGCGTTTTGCTTATCACAATACAGAGATCCAAAATAATACCGACAACGCAAACAAGGCTATTTCAAAGCTGGAGACTACACCATATGTAGGGCCAGACGGACAAAACAGTTCATGGTCTAAGTTTTGGTTATTGCAGGGCACAGGTAAGCCATGGTAAGTAAATATTTATTGTAACGATGATTCGGAAAAGTATTTTGTTTTTTGGGTTGATAATGTTGGTTGTAACCGGGTTTGCACAGGTAAATAATACCTATAGCTTAATGCCCGTTCCATCAAAATTAGAAGCCAATGCAAATAAATGCAGAATAAACGAAGGTACCAGGGTGGCAATAAAAGGCCACCCTGATGCCCGTTTATATGCAGAAGCCAGCAGGTTTGTAAGGCGTTTAAGCAGCAAGACAGGCATCTTTCTGGATAAGCAGGGATTCGTAAGTGCAAGTGACAGCAATATGCATGCCTCCGTACTTATTAAAGTTCAGCGAAAAGGCAACTTAAAGCTGGACGAAGATGAAAGCTATAGTCTTGTAACTAACGACAATCAGACTGTAATAACGGCCACAACTGATATTGGCGCTATACGTGGACTGGAAACTTTACTGCAGCTGGTAAGCAACGACGAAAATGGTTATTACTTTCCAGGAGTAACAATAGTTGATAAACCGCGCTTTGCGTGGCGTGGGCTGCTGCTGGATGTTGCATTGCACTTTATGCCTGTGGATGTGGTGAAAAGAAACCTGGATGGAATGGCTGCCGTCAAGATGAACGTGCTTCACATGCATCTTTGCAATGATCAGGGTTTTAGAGTTGAATCAAAAGTATTTCCGCGTTTGCAAAACGTTGCATCGGATGGACAATACTATACACAGGAAGATATTAAGGAGATTGTAGTATATGCCGGCCAGCGTGGTATAAGAGTGGTGCCTGAATTTGTTGTACCTGCTCATACTACTGCTATACTTACTGCATATCCTGAATTTGCAAGCGTTAAAAGAGATTATACATTACAGCGCTATTTTGGTGTGTATAATCCTGTAATGGATCCTACCAACGAAAAGCTATACCCTTTTCTTGAAAAACTTTATACAGAAATGGCGTCACTTTTCCCTGACGCATACTTACATATTGGTGGTGACGAAAATACCGGCAAAGACTGGGAGCGTACACCGCATATTAAAAGTTTTATGCAGGCCAAAGGCATGACAAATTATATGGCCCTGCAAACATATTTCAACCAACGACTTCTGCCGATAATACGCAAGACCGGAAAGATAATGATGGGATGGGATGAAATATTTCAACCCGGTGTGCCGAAAGATATTGTTATACAATCATGGCGTGGCAATGAGGCATTTTATAATTCAGTTAAGCAAGGATATAAAGCCATACTTTCTTACGGCTATTATATCGACTTAATTCAACCTGCATCATATCACTACACAAACGATCCTACACCGGATAGTGCAAAGCTAACCGACGAACAAAAGAAATTGATTTTAGGTGGAGAAGCTACCATGTGGAGTGAGATGGTAACTGCTGAAACTGTTGACAGCAGGATCTGGCCAAGAACTGCAGCCATAGCAGAAAGACTATGGTCGCCCGCAACAGTAAATAATATTGATGACATGTATCGCCGTCTGGATGTTATCAGTCTTAACCTTGATGCACTTGGGGTGCAACATATAGCCTACAAACCGCCAATGATGCGGCAGCTGGTAAATGGCTACGATACAAAAACGTTGGAAATTTTGGTTAATGTAATTGAACCATTAAAAATATACGAACGTAACCCGGGAGACACTATGTATTCAGTGTTTTCACCGTTTACAAAATTGGCCGATGTGGCAACTCCTGATCAGGAACTACCGCGCGTTTTTAATAAGCAGGTGGATAGCTTTTTAGCAAAGCCCACTACCTCGCTTGAAAAAACAATACAGGAGTGGTTAACTATTTGGAAGAATAACGATGCGCAATTTAAAGTAATGCTTCGCAATTCACCTGTTTTGCAGGAAGGAGCTGGGTTGTCCGAAAACCTTTCTTTGCTCGCTATTGCAGGCCAGGATGCAATGCAACACATACATGATAAACAAAAAGCAAGTGCTGATTGGTTGAAGCAAAACCTTGCTGTAGTTACTGCTGCAAGACAACAAGGCGGCAGGTGTGAATTACAGGTTGTTGACCCGATAGAAAAATTGATAAAAAAGGCTGCGGAACAATAAACAAGTTTTAATAAAAAGAATAAGCGCTGCCGGAGTTGGATATCTTATAAACAAAGTTCAATAGAGCTGTTTGATTTTCCTGCTGATGGTTAGGCGGGACTTTTTACTCTTGACTTAATACTAATCTATACACAAACTTTAATGATGAAATTATTAAACCGTGTACAACCGCTACTACTGCTATGCTGTTTGTGGAGTGGGTTAAAGGCTTCACCCGGGCCCGGAGTTAATTCAAAGGGGCAGCCTGTTTACAAAGACACTGCTTACCGTCAGCCCTACAGTATAAAATTCTTGCTGAGCCAGAACAATGGTGCATTACTTAAAAAAGTATACAGCGACAGGAATGGTGTTATACAGGTGCTTTCGTCACAAGACCTTTTAACGGTAACTGGCGGACAGTTTTTATACCCGGGACAATTGGTAAAGGATGTTAGTTATCAGCCTATGCTTAATAAAAAAATAAGTAACATAGGTATATACCAAAACCAGTTTGTGTACCTGGATGATAAAGCAGTGTTAAGTAATGCGTGGGCCGGCAACCTCTACAGCCGTCATACCATGCCTGCCGCCAGCTTATTTAGTGGAGGTAAAGATTTTGACTTTTTACTATCGGATGGAGCCTCATTACAATATACTAAAGATTCCAAAGTATTATGGCAGGGAAACGCCAATGATAAACTGATTGACATTGTATTTGACAAAAAGCGTAATCAATTCTGGTTATTGGGACAACATACAGTATCTGTATTCTCTCCCGTAAACAATTCCATCGCTGCAAAATATAAAGGTGACAGTTTAACCTGTTTTACACTTGCCAATAATAACGCTAAGCTTATAGTTGGTACGCACAACGGTTACATTACGCTTGATGCTAGTAATGGTAGCGCTATAGGGCACATGCAACGCCGTCTTCCCGCTACTAACCTGACCGTAGTTAAGGAGATCAATGGCAAGCTATGGTTTGGCTCAACAAGCGGCGCCTTTATGTTGCAGGAAGATGGAAAATATAAATATTACGCTTCTAAACGCTGGTTGCCTTCGGACATTGTAACTGATATATCAGCAGGCAACAACGGAACGGTATTGTTGCTTACATCTGAAGGGCTGGGTGAAATACATTTTACTTCGATGACCTTGCATGATAAGGCAATGTATTATGAGAAGCAGGTACGTTCAAGACATATCCGCCTGGGCTTTAATTCAACCATCTCAAGAATGAAGAATGGAGATGTAAGTACTGGCTCATTGGAAGATTCCGATAATGATGGGCTGTGGACGTCTATGTACCTGGGTGCGGAAGTGTTCAGGTATGCAGCAACCAAATCGCCTGAAGCGCTTGAGAACTGCAGAGAATCGCTTGATGCCATGGAGCGTTTGTATACGGTAACTTCATTGAAGGGCTTTCCTGCAAGGTCTTACGAAAGAAGAGGATATGCGATAGCTGACACACAAGTCTGGAAGCGCGCAGAAAATCCTGAGTGGGACTGGAAATCAACTACAAGCAGCGATGAAGCTATTGGCCACATATTTGTGTTTGGTGCTGTTGCAGAACTGATTGATGACACAGTCATGAAAAATAAAGCCATCAGGCTAATGGATGCATTGATGCAGCATATTGTTGATCATGACTGGTACATGATCGATTGGAATGGCAAACCAACGCGTTGGGGCAGGTGGAATCCCGAGTATGTAAATGCAAGGCCAAAAATTGTTGGTGACAGAAAAATTACCTCGTCTAACATTATCGCGATGCTTCAAACTGCATGGCATTTTACCGGTAAGGCTATTTATAAGGACAAGGCTTTTGAACTAATGAATAAGCATGGGTTCTTAGAAAACCTTATGCGGCCGATGAAAGAAATTGGCCCTGCGCCGGCTGATGCTGATGAATTAAGTAAGGAGCTGTCTGACGGATGGAACCATTCCGATGATGAAATGTATTTTGTTGGCTATTGGGGGCTTTACCGCTATGCGTTTAACGACACGCTGAAGGCAAAATATAAAGAGGCTATTCTTGATCACTGGCAGATTGAAAGGCCCGAGAAAGAAGGCGCATGGAATATATTCACCGCCCTTACGGATGTGCATGATTTTGATCTTAACGAAGCAGTATGGTATTTGCAAAAATACCCGATGGATATGATCAACTGGAAAGTACGCAACAGTCATCGTAAAGATATTGATACCATTCCTGCCAATTTTAGAAACCAAACAACTAAGGAAGTGCTGCCGCCGGATGAATTGCGCATAAGCCGGCATAACGCTAACAGGTTTGATCTTGATGGCGGTGACCAGCATGGCGGCGAAGAATTGAGTGCCGGGGATATATGGTTATTGCCTTATTGGATGGGCCGTTATTTAAATGTAATAAGTGCGCCCGTTGAGAATAAGGCTGCTGAAAAGCCGGTGACAGCTGCGCAGGAATCACACAAGGACGTGCCGTTCACACAGCGCTACAGCATTAAATACTATGTTAATGATAACGCTGCTAAACTTACTCAGGTTGCGCAAGACCACAACGGTAATATACAGGTGTTGTCATCTAGCGGATTATTAAAGCCACGCGGCGGGGAATTATTAAAGAGCGGCACACTTGTTAAAGATGTTGCTTACCTGTCCATTGTAAAAAAAAAGATTGCTGCAATTACAACTTATAAAAATGAATTTGTGTACACGGATGATAATGCCGTATTCAGCAATGCCTGGGCAGGTACTTTGTACACGCCTCATTCCCTCGCAGCAGCTAGTATAGTCGCTGCTGGTAATGATGGATGTTTTTTGGTGGCAGGAGATAAGCGCTTGTCTTTATTGCAGAATGATAAAGTACTATGGTCTGGTGAAGTAGCTGACAATGTTAAGGCTATTCAGTTTAGCAATGACGAGAACCTTTTTTGGGTACTTTCAGCAAAAGGCATTGTTTCTTTTTCACCCGTAAAAAAACAATTGGTAAATGTTTATAGCGGCGATGGCTTAACGTGTTTTAAAGTCTTGCAGGGCAAACTGCTGGTGGGCACGCACAATGGTTTTATGCAGTTGGATGCACCCTTGTATAAAGCAAGCGTTCTTAACAATAAATTGCCCTGTGCAGACATTTCTGTCATTGAACAAATTGACAGTTCTATTTGGTTTGGCTCCTCAAAAGGGGCCTTTATGTTAAAAAAAGACGGCACCTATGATTACTACGCTTCCGAGAGATGGTTGCCGTCCGATGCTGTAACAAGCATTGCTGAAGGCGATAATAACAGCGTGCTCGTGTTAACTACAAAGGGCCTGGCAAAAATATGTGCCCATATGATGACCCTTGATGAGAAAGCTGCATATTATGAAGATATTGTTCGTAAAAGGCATATCCGCTACGGGTTTTATTGCGACTATACCAATGTAAGAAAAGGCGATACCGCTGCTGTTATTATGGGCCCACATGATAGCGATAATCTGTGGACATCCATGTATCTTACATCCCAATTGTTTCGTTACCTGGTTACGCATAATGAGGAGGCTAAGCAAAACTGCAGCGAATCAATCGCTGCGATGGAAAGGCTTTTTACCTTAAGTGGTATTGAGGGATTGTTTGGCCGCTGTATTGAACGTACCGGCACAATCGCATTTCATGATGAGATTCGTGAAGAAGATAAATATTACTGGTATCCTGGTTATGACCATATGCCCAGTAGCTGGCGCCATTCTAACAATAGCGAATGGGATTGGAGAGGTTCTGCCAGCAGCGATCAGGCAGTTGGGCAATACTTCGCTCTTACCATGGTTGCGCAATATGCAGATGATGCTGGTATGAAGAAGAGAGCTATCAACCTTATTGATAAACTCACTAATTATATTGTATCCAATAATTTAACGCTGGTTGATTTTAATGGCAAACCTACACTTTGGGGGCGCTGGAATCCTGAACATGTAAACAGGTTTCCTGATATGGTGGGTGATAAGAAATTGTATTCATCCAATATTATCAGCTTCTTACAAACAGCATGGCATTTTACTGGTAAGAAAGAATATAAGGCTAAGGCCGAAGAATTGCTGTATAAGCATCATTACCTTGATAACCTCGCAAGGCCGATTAGTGATATTGGCCCTGCACCCGCAACTGCAGATAAATGGAGCCAGATCTTATCAGGCGGATGGAATTCATCAGACGATGAAATGTATTTTCTTGCTTACTGGGGTTTATATCCTTACGCGTTGAATGATACGCTTAAAAATAAATACAAAGAAGCTATACAGGATCACTGGAATATTATTCGTCCGGAAAAGGAAGCGTTATGGAACCTTTGCTACGGCGCTATTACAGGCGCGAAAGAATTTGACCTAAAAGAAGCCATTTGGGAACTACAACGAATGCCCCTTGACCTGGCTACCTGGCGCATGAATAACAGTAGCCGGCAGGATTTGGTGTTTGAAGAGAATACAAAAATGAGCTGGTCTGTTAAAGAAGTATTGCCACCTGATGAAAGGCCTGAGAATAAACATAACAGAAACCTGTTTAAGCTGGACGAAAATGGCAATGGCCAGTCTGAATTAGGCGGAGGTGATGTTTACCTGCTGCCTTACTGGATGGGACGTTATTTCGGCAAAATAAGCGCGCCGGTAAATGAGTAAATTGCGAATGGGCGAATGTGCAAATATGCGAGTGTGTTAAGTCTTAATCCAGCCGTATTTAGTGTTTTGCTGTTTAATGAAAACAGCCTGCAACAAAGAGGCGATCTGATACCTTTAACTATTGACTAATCAATGTCCTTGAAACATTCAAACAGTAAAGCTTTTTAAATCTGGGTACTTCGTACTTCGTAAATCGTACTTGTTTGAAAAGAATTTTCCTTAATTCAAAGACATTTATTGACTATTCACTATTGACTTGTTGAATGTCATTAAAAATTAAACATCTAATGCTACAACAAACTGAACGCGCCGTCTCACCTAAGAATGCGTTGCAAATTAAACGTCTCGTATCGTTGGATGCGTTAAGGGGCTTTACCATTGCTGCGATGATTGTGGTAAATTATCCGGGCAGTGAGGATCATGTGTTTTTCACATTGCGGCATACAATATGGAACGGCTTATCTTTTACTGACCAGGTTGCACCATATTTCCTGTTTTTTGTCGGAGCATCCATTGCATTTGCGTATTCTAAAAGAATTGGTGAAGGCATTTCAAGATCAACGCTATATAAGAAGATCTTTTTCCGTTCGCTCAAGATCTATGCTGTGGGCATGATCTTAAACCTGATGCCCGATTTCAACTTTCATACCATTCGTTGGACTGGCACACTGCAACGAATAGCGGTTGTATTTTTTATATGCGCCATTATATACCTCAATACAAATTGGAAGCAACAGGCATGGATTGCGGCTTTATTGCTTGTTTCATACTGGCTTGCTTTAACTTGTATCCCAACACCTGGCTTCGGTAAAGTAATGCTGGACCCAGGGGCTAATCTGGTGGCATGGTTTGACAGCAAGTTTTTACCGGGCACTATGTGGCGCGGAACCTGGGACCCCGAAAGTATCTTAAGCACTGTAACATCAGTAGCTACTTGTATTACCGGTATGCTTGCAGGCAGGCTTATGTTAAGCGAAAAAAGTCCGCAGGAAAAAGTAAACTATCTTATGACCGCTGGCGTTTTTTCAGCTATTGCCGGTTATTTTTGGGGGCTTGCTTTTCCTGTTAATGAAAATCTTTGGACAAGTTCATTCGTGTTGGTCACGTCTGGTTTTGCAGCCTTGCTGTTCGGTGCTTTTTATTTTTTGGTTGATATAAAAGGCAAAACACGTGGCACAAAGCCCGGTATCATTTTCGGGGCCAATGCAATTACTATTTATTTTTTGGCTGATGTGTGGGCGCTGATATTTTATGAGTTTAAATTTGGAGGTAGTTCGTTGAACGAGAAATTTGTGGAAGGGTTAACCTCTGCTGGTGCGGATACCAGGTTTGCAAGCCTTTTATACGCATTGCTTTTTGTATGTATTAACTTCATACCAGCATGGTTGCTTTACCGTAAAAAAATATTTATAAAACTTTAATTAAAAAAATAGAAAGGCTATGTTACAAAGGCCCACGATTGCTCTTGCCAAATATATTGCTGCTTGCATGTTGCTATTTGCCGCATCCTGTAAACAATCGGGCGAGGCGCCACCTTACAAACCTGATAAGCCAGATACTAACCCCTCATTCGCTTTCCTTACACCGGAAGAAAGCATGAAGAGAATGCATTTGCCGGAAGGTTATCATCTCGAACTCGTAGCAAGCGAACCAATGGTGCAGGAGCCCGTTGCAGTTGTATGGGATGCCAACGGTAAGATGTATGTGGCTGAAATGCGTAGTTATATGCAGGATATCAATGGTACAGGTGAACATTTACCTATTTGCCGTGTCTCGTTGTTAGAAGATACAGACGGCGATGGCAAAATGGATAAACATTCAGTGTTTATCGACAGCCTTGTTTTACCACGCATGATGTTGCCGATTGGTGATAAACTGGTGGTTAGCGAAACATATACTTATAATCTTTATAGCTATCGCGATGCTAACGGAGATGGTGTTGCAGATGAAAAAACGCTGGTGTTTCATAACGATGCACCGGATAATGCTAATCTTGAACATCAGAAAAGCGGACTTATCTGGAACATTGATAACTACATTTATGTAACATACAACCCTGTACGTTACAGGTATGATAACGGCATGCTGGTAGCAGATTCACTCAATGATTCACCAGGCGGCCAGTGGGGGCTTACCAGTGATGACTACGGCCGGTTGTTTTATTCATCCGCAGGAGGAGAGGAGCCCGCTGTTAACTTTCAACAGAATCCGAAATATGGCAGGCTTGATTTTGATGACCAGCGCATAGCAGATTTTGATTCAGTTTATCCAATCATCATTACACCGGATGTACAAGGTGGTGCAGATCGTTTGCGTAAAGACAGCACGCTGAACCACTTTACAGCATCATGTGGACAAACTATTTACAGAGGCGATAAACTGCCTTCAACCATGCGGGGGGACTTGTTTATTTGCGAGCCTGTTGGCAGGTTGATCCGCAGGGCCAAAGTGATTAACAAGGACGGCGAAACATTTGTAAAGAACGCTTACGATAAAGCCGAATTTCTTACATCATCTGATATGAACTTTAGGCCGGTAAATACATTCACTGGTCCTGATGGCTGCATGTACATCGTTGATATGTATCATGGTATTATACAAGAAAGTGCATGGACAAAAGAAGGTAGTTACCTCAGGCCGCAGATCCAGCGTAAAGATTTGGATAAGAATATTGGCAGAGGCCGCATATACCGCCTGGTACATGATGGCTACAAGCCCGGGCCAAAACCCAACCTGCTCAATGCAAGCAGTGACGAGCTGGTGAAAACGCTTTCCAACCCCAACGGTTGGTGGAGAGATAATGCACAAAAGCTGCTGGTAATTCGTAGTGATAAATCTGTTGCACCGCAGCTTGAAAGCCTGGCGTTGAGCAATGATGCTGCACTGTATACAAGATTGCATGCCTTATGGACACTCGATGGACTACATGCGCTTAGCCCGCAGCTATTGCAAAAAATGGTTACGGACAAGGCGCCTGAAATCCGCTGCGCCGCGATAAGAATCAGTGAACCTTTATTGGCCAAAGGTGATTCAAAGCTTATAACACAATTGGAGCCTCTTAAGAATGATAGTAGCGCCGATGTTAAAATACAACTTGCTTTATCGCTAAGGTTCAGCAAAACTGTACAGGCAAAGGCATTGCTTAACGAGATCGCCGCTAATAATAAAGCAAACAAATTTGTAGTGCACGCCACAACAAAAAGCCTGGAAGAAGGCGATGACGCATTAAATAAACTAAGAGCCAATATCGCTTATATGCCATGGCGTGACAGGAAATTGGTAATGGATGGAGCGTTGAATTTTAGGCAGCTTTGCGCTACCTGTCATGGTCCGGAAGGTAAGGGGCTTCCATCAAAAGTGGCGCCTCCTTTAGCAGGCTCTGCAAGAGTGAATGGCAATATGGATGTTGTTATAAGAATATTGCTAAACGGCTTGCAAGGTCCAATCGATAATAAAAAGTATCCTGATGTAATGCCCGCACAGGGCGCCAACGAAGACGATTATATTGCTGAAGTGCTTAGCTATATCCGCAACAGTATGGGCAATAAAGCCAGCGTCGTTAAACGTGATGATATAAGAAGAGTGAGAAAAGAAGTTGGCGACAGAAATACAAGCTGGACGCTTGATGAATTAAGTAAGGTAAAAAGTAGTGTGCCGACAAAAGGACTATAAATCAGCTTTTGGGTCGCGATGGCAAACGATTCTGATACGAGTGTTCCGCAGGATCACTCGTGTCTATTAATTCACGCATATGGCGCGAGTGTTCCGAAGGCTCACCCGTGTCTATTAATTCACCCCAGATTGCATCTGGGTTCATAAGACAACTTATTGTCTATTGTTGTTATCCGAACTGTAATAGATAAAATTTATGATCAATATTTTTAGCCATGCGCCGATACAATCGGCTTGAAACTAGCAGACAGGAGTGATCCTGCGTAACACTCGCGCCAGAAAAGTAGTTTTAAAAACATCTTAAGTAAATCATTAAAAAATAATATTCATTGTCAACTAAATTTTCAAGTCTTTTATTCATTCCGATGTTGTTTGTGTTAACAACATTTAATTCATGTGCTGATAAAAGTATTCCGGAACAAACAGTAAAGGATGTGATGGATCAGACGGTTACTAAACTCTATAAAACGAGAAGTCAAAAACAATTGGATTCGCTGACCAATGACCAGGTGATGGCTTTGTTTAATGACCAGGAAAAAGAAGTGCTGGCAACGAAGCACTGGATGTTCGATGTGAATGTGCCGGTAGTGGTATCTGTTATGAGAAGCACACAACAAAAAACGGTGCCGTTTTGGTTGGCTTCTTCCGGATTTGTAAAGACCAGCAAAACCATGAAGAATGAACAGATTACTTACGAGGTATGGCAGAAAAACTTTGACGCAGGCCACGTAGGATTAGGCGTAAATGGATTTGAGGATTATATGCTGCATTACTTTGTTTCGGTTGCTCCTCAAAATAAAAATGAGCAACTCGCATTAAGTAATTTCTTTCCGGCAAATCAGTATGTAGGAACACTTAAGGATAGCGCATTTACTTATCACGACTGGACCGAACTGGTTTTGACGAATGTTCCCGACGATATGAAAGGAGAGAAGTTACTAACAACTATCAGGGGTAGAGGAACAGAATCGCATTTGGTTGGAGCATTTCGTAAAACAGCTTACCCGTCTTCTTCTAAGCCTGACCAGGTGATGCTTACCTGGAGTGCTGATCCGTCAATCACTATTGATATCCAATGGCGAACAGACACCACTGTTGCTGAAGGAAAGGTCAATTACCGGGAAAAAGGTTCATCCGAAATCATGTCGGCGACTGCTGAGAAATTCAGAATGGAAGATCGTAATCTAATGAATGATAGATATATCAACCGTTTTACAGCACAGTTGAAAAATTTAAAACCGGGAACGACATACGAATACCAAATTCCACCACAAGTTGATTGGAATGAAAATTCTACCTTTTCAACACCTGCATCGGATAGTTCATTTTCATTTGTCTGGACCGGCGATACGCATCATTCACCTACAATAACCAAATTATTTAACCTTGCTGATCAGTCGCATCCTGATGCGGCGTTTTATTCCATTGCAGGTGATATGGTAACGGAAGGCTTGTGTCGTGATCAATGGGATGACCTTTTTCACTTTACCAAAGACGTGATTTACCGTAAACCGCTAATGGCAGTAATTGGTAACCACGATACGCGCCAGGGATTAGGTGCGTGGATGTTCCGCGAGTTATTCAGCTATCCGAAAAATGCACCGTTTGGTGTTAACCCTGAACATACATATTCATTCAAGTATAAAAATGCGTTGTTCCTGATGATCGAATCCACCGCTTCGATCGACTCGCAAAAAGTATGGATCGAAGAACAGCTTGCAAAAACTGATGCCACCTGGAAGTTTGTTATGTTTCATTTTGCGCCATACAATTGGGATGAACCGTATCCCGACATTCAGGCTGCGTGGGTACCAATCTTCGACAAGTATCACGTGGATATGGTAATGAATGGACATATACACTACTACATGCGTACCAAGCCAATGAAGGGAGGAAAAGTTGTTGGTTCTTATAACGAAGGCACAGCGTATGTTGAATCTGTTGCCATTCCAACAACACCGGAAAAACATCCCGAAGAACCTTACACAGTGGTGCGGAATTTTAACGGCGATATTTATCAGTACGTGAAGATTGAAGGGAAAAAAATGAGTTTCAAAACGGTAAATTCAGAAAATAAAGAGATTGATTCGTTTGAGATTCAAAAGTAAGTGGTGAAGGGAACTTTTTACAGTAACCTTATTTGGTGCGAGTGTTCCGCAGGAACACTCGCACCAAATAAGAAATATCTGAACTGTAAGAGCTGAAAATTTGTTATCAGTTTTAACCATCCGCTGATACAATCGGCTGGAAACTGTAAGAAAATAGTGATACTGCGGACTACTCGCTCACAAAAAAAATGGGGCGACATTATTGCCCTTATTTATTGCTCCCTGAAAAGTTATGCTGTTTCCTTTTTGCTTTTCTGTAATATCGAAAATAAAAGCCCGCCCATTACTGCGCCATAAACGGTACTGTTAATAGGTTTTGAAGTAATAACACAACTCCCCGAGCTGCAACCAATATTCTGCCAGTAGAGATATCCAGCGACTGCACCTGCAATGATACCAGCTATGGAGAGCCAATTTTTCTTAAGAAACTTCTTCATAGATCATACCTTCCACTTTTATTACTATTTTTTTTTAAGCTGGTATATTGCAACCAACGGCACCGCACCAACCCATATTCTGTTGTAAGATTAACGGCAGGCGAAGCATATGCAATATTCCAACAGGTTAACCTTCTTACGCGTACATCACTGGTGAGTTGGTCAAGCATGTTCTTGTACTGAAATGCCAACATAGCGTGTCATTCTCCTGTTTATCCATTTGTTATCTGACTAACGTTTCGCCAGGTTCCGCCATTGATGATATTTTGAAAACCATTTTGCTCCAAAATTGTTTTTGCCTGAGCGCTTCGGTTTCCACTTTGACAAAAAACAACGATGATTTCCTTGCCCTCAAATATGTTTAATTTGCCTGGGACGTTATTCAATGGAATGTTTACAGCGCCTTTTGCGCTACCCGACGAAAACTCAGCAGATGTACGAACATCTACTAAAAATGCTCCGTCTTTAATGGCTTTCATTAATTGAGTTTTGTCTGTTTGAGCGAACAAATTTTTAAATATTTCAAACATTGCTATAAGTATTATTATTGTGATATAAGTTGATGTTATTTTCTAATGACATGAGAAATAAGGTTTAAAAATATAGGACGTTAAAGTCGGCTTTCGTCATGTCAATAGAAGAAAGTTTCAGTTTAAAGCAGGCTGTTTAAGTGTTATCTGTGGTTGAAATGTAATCCTGGATTTAACAGAATTAGAAATCAGGCAGGCTGCCTCGGATTTGTCTAAAATCCTTAACGCACGTTCTTTGTCTGCTTCGTTATGGATCATTACAACAGGAAGTAAAACAATCTCACTGATCATAAATTTACCGTCCACTTTTTCCAATTTACCTTTTGCCATGCTTTCAAAACTTTTAAAATCCAGTTTAGAATTTTCGGCAATGGCAAGAAACGTAGTCATCAGGCAACTGTTTACAGCAGCAACCAATAGGTGTTCAGGTGACCAAATGCCCGCAACCCCCTTGGGAAATTCGGGTGGGGTAGCAACTTCGATAGTCGGTGATAAATCCGGTGAATACGTTGTGCCTATTCGATCTTTGTCCCATTTGACATTTACTTCATAAAAATGTGTATTATCCATATTATTCAATTTTTAAACAGGAGGTTGAAACTATTTCACTGCAAAGGTCCCTATTAAGAACTATGAATACCGTGACTTATGTTACATAAGGACGAAGCAGACAAAAAAATATTTTTTTATAAAGGAGAAAAAAGAGGATGCCTAAAAATCACTCTTTCTGAAGCGAGTATTCCGCATGATCACTCCTGTCTATTAATTCATCCCCGATTGCATCTGGGTTTATAAGACAAACTATTGTTTAATACTATAGTACATCCTGGCGCCGATAGTTAAAGTTGGTATTGAGAATAATCTGAAAAAAAATGTTTGAATGGGCTGGAATGAAAACATTGAATTTGATCTCGATACGAGAAATATTTAAACGGTAAGACTTACAATTTATTTTCAATATTTTAGCCATCAGCCGATGCGATAGCCTTAAAGCTGAAATACGCGAATGATTCTGCGGAACAATAGCGGCAGGAAAGATTACAGCAATTGTTTGAACAATTGCACAAGGGGCTATCGATAAGCGCTTTATAGGTGAAGGGAAGGCTGTTATTGGCCGCATTCTTTTGAGTCTTTGGATATTAACCTATTGTTAGTAATATTGGAAAGAAATAATGGTGAGTTGGTGATAAATTTGGACCAAAACGGCCTAGGTCATCTATGGAGCACAGTAGTGATTATGTTAATTTTTGAGTCTTCGCCGAAAAAAAATGACAAATGCCATAATAATTTCAAAAGAAGTTAATTCGTCTACAATAAAATTCGATAAGAATCGATAATATTGATGTCCTAACGATTTTAAACAATTTATAGAAGCCATTTATTCTTTATGGGAGATTTTCAAATTAAAAAATCCGGAAAAGTCTATGATGCTGTTATCGTAGGCTCCGGTGCGGGCGGCGGTATGGCTGCCTACGTGTTGTCTCATGCAGGCCTAAAGGTACTGTTACTTGAAGCAGGCCCCTTTTTCGACCCCGCAAAGCATTCCGCTCAGCTAAAGTTCAATTATGAATCTCCGCGTCGTGGAGCCAGTACCAAAACCCGGAATTTCGGTGATTTTGATGCTGCCTTTGGTGGATGGGAACTAGATGGAGAGCCATATACCAAAAAGGACGATACTGAATTTAAGTGGTTCCGCTCACGTATGCTGGGTGGTAGAACAAACCATTGGGGACGTATCTCACTTCGTTTCGGGCCAAAAGATTTTCAGCCCGATGACGGCATTAGCGAACGCTGGCCAATTACTTATGATGAAGTAAAACCATATTATGATAAAGTAGACCGGATGATTGGTATTTATGGTACTAAGGAAGGACTGGAGAATGATCCGGATGGTATCTTCCTTACGCCACCAAAACCAAGGCTCCCTGAATTGTTCATCATGAAGGGTGCTGCCAAAGCCGGTGTAAAAGTTATCCCTGGCCGTGGGTCAGTTTTAACTGAAAAACTTCCGGGCAATAATGATCGTGGCCAATGTTTCTTCTGCGGACAGTGCGGCCGTAGTTGTAAAGTTTACGGAGACTTTTCAGCCTCTTCCTGCCTTGTTATTCCTGCCCTCAAAACAGGTAACCTTGAATTAATCTCCAATGCGATGGTTCGTGAAGTCCTGACGGACAAAAACGGATTGGCAACCGGAGTTTCTTACGTGAGCAAGGAGGATATGAGCGAATACCAGGTGCTCGGAAAGCGTGTGATCCTTGCTGCCAGTGCCTGTGAATCAACTCGTATTATGCTGAATTCGAAATCAGCAGCGCATCCGGGCGGCATTGGAAACAGCGGTGGTGTTTTGGGCCGTTACCTTCAGGATTCAACAGGTGCATCTTCAGGTGGGTTCCTTCCGCAACTGATGGACCGTAAACGTTATAATGAAGACGGTGTTGGGTCAGTGCATATCCTGGCGCCATGGGTGCTTGATAATAAAAAGCTTGATTTCCCTCGTGGTTATCATATTGAATTTGGCGGTGGCATGGGAATGCCGGGCTACGGATTCGGTGGTGGTGTACCTACCCTGAACGGCCAAGTACCTGGCAGAGATGGTAAAATGAAACCGGCCGGTGGATATGGTGCTGGTTTAAAAGATGATTATCGCCGCTTTTACGGTACCACGTTTGGTATGGCCGGTCGTGGTGTGGGTATGGCCCGCTACGATAACTATTGCGAGATTGATCCGAATGTTGTTGATAAATATGGTATTCCGGTTCTTCGATTCCATTATAAATGGACCAATGATGAGATCAACCAGGCCAAGCACATGCAGGAAACCTTTGATCGTATTATTCACGAGATGGGTGCAATAAAAACCGGAAAGCCACATGGCCCTGAAGATATGTGGGGACTTGAGGCGCCGGGACGAATCATCCATGAAGTAGGAACGGCAAGGATGGGTAATGATCAAAAAAAATCAGTGCTCAACAAATGGTGCCAGGCGCATGATTGTAAAAATGTGTTTGTTGTAGATGGTGCAAACCAGGTACAACAATCAGATAAAAACGCTACCTGGACTATCCTCGCTTTATCCATGAGAACCTCCGAGTATATCCTGGATGAAATTAAAAAACAAAACATTTGATCAATCTTAAAGTAATTATATGAACAGGCGCGAATCATTAAGAGCACTTGGTATTACCAGTCTGTCAGCCGCTGTACTGGTGGAAGCCTGCAAAAGCAAGGCCGAGTCCAAAGAAGCGACTACCACTGGTGCGTTAACTGGCTCACCAGACCGTTTACCCAATGAGATCGAACGCGAAAATGCATTGGAAAAAGAGAAATTTTTTACCAAGGCAGAAATGGCAACTATCACAGTACTTGCCGATATAATCATTCCAAAAGATGAAAAATCAGGCAGCGCATCAGATGCTGGAGTACCTGAGTTCATCGAGTTCATTGTAAAGGATATGCCCGAGCACCAGGTTCCTATGCGTGGCGGCATCCGTTGGACGGATGTTACCTGCCTGAACCGCTATGGAAAGGCCTTTGTTGACTGTTCAAAACAGGAACAAACGCAATTGATCGATGAGATTGCTTATCCTACGCTGGCAAAGCCCGAAATGCAACAAGGTGTTGCCTTCTTCAACAGAATGAGAAGCCTTACAGCGAGCGGCTTTTTCAGCAGCAAAATGGGTATGGAAGATGTAGGGTATGTGGGTAATCGCCCGAACAGATGGGAAGGCGTTCCGGAAGATGATATTAAAAAATATGGTTTGGAAGATGTAAAATTCGGGTAACTCCGGGTTTTAAATTTGTATAATAAAAAGGTTCAGGAAGTTCAAAATGAAATCCTGAACCTTTTTTATTTGGTTCGACGGACTGATATAGAACAAAGGGCACAGGCTTGAGTAATTATACTTAATTTTATTTCGTATCCTAAACGCTAAGTCCAACGCTTAAGCACAAGGAGTCGCTATCAAAATACAACGATTGTGTTATTCAACTCAATAAAAAGCTGCCATCAATAGAGGATCTCCCAGAAGTTAAAGAGCTTAGAAATAGACAGGTTGCAACGTCTACTGCTACAAATACATAAAACTACTACATTGTTATTTTAACTTCTCCGCAAAGAGTCTCCATCTTTAGCCCAAAGCTTAGAGCGAAACTTTGAAAAAGATCGTTTTAAAGACTTTGCACAGAAAGAAAAACAATTAACAAGAAAGCCGCTCAACTCAAGCGGCTTTCGAAAACTTTTTACTTACTTATCATCACTCGTTTCGTCACAACTTTTCCCGATTTATCATTTAAAGAAATATAGTAGATACCTGTTGCATATGGGGCCACATTTATGTTGACGTTAGATCCTCCTTTGTTGATCATCATCTGTTTTGAGGTCATCAACTTGCCATTGGCATCTCTTAACTCAACAAAATAATCGCCTGTTTTTACTGTTGTTAAAGAAACAGTCAGGTTACTGTTGGCAGGATTTGGATAAACCGACAAAGTAAGTGCATCATTCGTGATAGCATCCTTATTATCTGTGTGGGCTATGGGTGCATTGGTATTGTTCTTTACTCCAACCTGCACGGACAATATATTGGAGCTTCCACATGTGTTTGCTGCTCTCACACCGAAAACATTAGTTGTTGCACCCCAGGTTACTGTAATGGAATTTGTACTATAGCCAGATGTAAGCGTAGCTCCTGCAGGCAATGTCCATTTATAATAGCTTGCTCCTTCAACAGGGTCTACGGTAAACACTATGCCTGTTTGCCCGGCAAAAACTTCAAGCGGCGCGTGAATAACACTTGGTGCGGCAGGTATTTTTTCATCAACCTTCATCTTATAAGATGCTGTTACGGGAACAACAGTGCATGCCGGTGCTGATAAAATTGTGCAGCTAATAGAGTCTCCATCCTGTAGATCACTGGTTGTATATGTATTACCCGGTGTGCCTACGATCACGCCATTTTTTGTCCATTGTTGGTATAATGGCGAAAAGTCTCCGTTAGTAATGATCGCTTTAAATGTTACTGTCGTGCCCTTACAAACCGCAGATCCTGCGCTGGAAGAAATGTACATATTGGGTTTTGCTGTACGACCTGCACTAAATACAATCACATTGCTCTTGTGGTTAATATTATTTCCATCTTTTATAATGCACCAGACGGAGTCCTTGTCTTTCACATTTCTAATGCTCAGAGTCGTAGATTTCGACCCTTGCAGAATATTGTTCCGATACCAGTTATACACAAGAGCTCCTTGCAGATTTACGGGCGTTACCGCAGCTTCAATAAAATTGTTTTCACAAAGAACTGAGGGCGCATTGCTCACAAGTTTGACAAATGGCGCAGTGGAGTACGTGAATGTACTCTTGCTGGCAGTGCCTTTTCTATTGGTAACAGTTACGTCACCAGTACTGCCATTTGAAACAACAGCGGTTATTATATTATTGGATACAATAGTGAATGATTTTACCGCGGTGCCTCCCAATGTTAAATTGGATGTGCCTTTGAAATTATCACCCTGAATGGTAATTGTATCATCAACTGTGCCCGTTTCAGGCGAGAATGAAGCAATAGTGGGAGGGCCGGAGGATGTGTCTGATTGGTTTAATGCTATGGCGAAGCATGATTGAGTAGTTGCAACTGGAAAGGCTACATCTTGTTTTCCATCCCCGTCAAAGTCACAAATCGTAGGATTCCATAATGTTGAAAAGCCCACTGGTGCAGCAAATGTTGGTTTCGAAACAGTATTGGTATTTTTAAAAATTGACAGGCTTTCCCATACAGCCACTTCACTCAACTCTCTTTTACCATCTCCGTCAAAGTCGATAAAACGCGCACTGTTTAATCCATACTTAAAAGGTGCGGATTGAACAAGGCTGAAATTAAGATTGTTCTGCTGACTTGAGTTTAAAAAGAATATCAATGAATCATTACGTTGGAATGCCATGTCTAATCTGCCATCTTTAGTTATATCAGTCAAGCCAACAAATGACCCATTCATACGGCTAACAACTTTGTATGGCTGGGCATAAGAAAGCATCCCGCTAGCACTGGTGTTCTTAAGTATTGTCAAATAGGTGGTTGTGCCATCTACACTATCAATTATTATATCCTTTTTACCATCGCCACTCATGTCAGCCAAAGTGATTTCCCTATGGATGCCTTCGATTACAATAGGTTCAGCAAATGCTATTATACCATTAGTGCTGATATTTCGCATATAGGTATATCCGGGGTCATACTGATGGTAGATGTAAATATCCGTTTTTCCGTCTCCATCTAAATCGTCTGCCATAACACCAAAGCCACCCCATGAGCTGTTTTCATCATAAATAAAATGGGCAGGCGGAGCAAAGGAAACATTTCCAGGAGTGCTTGTGTTTTTAAAAATGGTCAGATCATCATCGCCATAAAACACGTCTATCTTTCCGTCGCCATCAAAATCAGCTAACTGTAAAGCACCGGGTCCGTAAGAAAAATCACGGTTGAAAATAACTTGTGGACCGAACGATAACTTACCTGGTGTACTCTTGTTAGGATAGACTGACCAGTAGTTGTACCAGTTAGAATTACGATTTCCGGTGACGAGGACGTCTAATAGTCCATCTTCATCAAAGTCAGCTGACAATATGCCCTCAATTCGTTGGTCAAAGTTTGCTGAAAATTTTACAGGTGTCGCAAACATACCTGTTGTTATCACATTGCCACCTTTGAACATAACGGTATATGGCGCTGCAGAATACCCGGTTAAATTATTGACTGTAACGCTGATCGGTAAATCAGTACTTGTGCGAGGAACTCTTACTTTAAGTTCAGTGGCTGAGGCAGATAAAACGGTAGCACGTGCACCGCCAACATGTACAACGTTGCCACCGACAGCTGGTGCAAAATTGCTGCCTGTAATGGTTATGGTAGATCCTGTAAGGCCTGAAGAAGGCGAGAAGCTACTAACATGAGGTTGGCTTCTCACGGATTGAAAGCAAAAGCTTAATACAAGTATAAAAAATGAAGTAAGTAAGTTTTTGCAGCGATCTAAGAGTTTTGAGTTCCAAAAGTTTAAAGAAATGAATTGCGAATTGCCGGGTGTAGAATTGTTTTGCATTTAATATAGTTTTAGGTTGATAAAGTATTCATTAACATAGGATACAAAAGCTTCTGCAGATGCTTATTCCAGTTTGTTTTGAACGTTGATTCTAACTACTATATAAGGATGGATAAATGGTGTGTTGATGATTGCAGCAATTCCAGGCTTGGTGATAAAGCTATAAAAAATCCTTCGTACTGTCAACCACTTTTCGGCTGATGGTGTGTTGTTAAATTGAAAATAAAAAAACAACAAAAAGGATCTCCTAAAGCATTTGAGCCTGGTTTTAATCCTTCGGCGAAATCACTTTTATTGTAATAGCGCATGTTGTGCAAAGCTTTGATACCTTGAGTAATGAATACAGAAAGGATCGTGTTTTTTAAGAGATTTTTCATTTGCAGAAGTAAACCTTGAGTTGTTTAATATGTTAGCGTAACTCATGTAAAGCTAAAGATATAGCTACCCATTAAATCTGTCAGATCCTAACCTCACCGTCTACTTATTTTACTGCCAACTGCATCACATGATTAATCACCTTATTCTCTTCATTTTTTCGCCAATGCAGATATAGTGGCACCTCAAACGGCATTTGTATAAATCGGACGCCGGGTGGATTCGAATAAGAATAGGAAAGAGGGATGATCGAAATGCCCAGCCCTTTTTCTACCAGGCTTAGAATCACAGAGCCGAAGTCCGATTCAAAACGGATATCGGGTTCAATACCGTACTTCGAAAAAACCTGGTCGATTTTTGTTTGATACACTTCTCCTGTGCTTAAAGTAGATAGTATAAACCGTTCATCTTTTAAGGAATTTGTAGTGATATCCGAAACCTTGCGGATCGGATGTGCTTTCGGAACAACGAGTGCAAGGCTATCCTGCCGGACAAGTTTGGAGGACAAGAAATCTGCTTGGTGCAAATGCCGGCTATAGCACAGGTCCACCTTGAAATTTTTTAGCAACACAAATTCATCCGTATGCTTTACTTGTAGTAATTCTATTTTGATCTCCGGAAACGTTGTCGAAATGCGGCTGAGTAAATCGGGCAACACGTCGTGGCTGATCGAGCCGGGATGATTAATGACAACGCTGCCACCTTCACCTTTATGTATTTTTTGAGCATAGTGTAATGTCGCCTGAAATTGTTCCGTCAGCGGTGCCCATTGCTGTTGCAGAAATTTACCAGCGGCCGTCAACTCCACTTTTCTATTGCTGCGTTTAAATAGTTCTACCTGCAGCTCATCTTCCAGCGCTTTGATTTGCCTGCTTAGGGCCGACTGCGTGATATGCAGTTGATAAGACGTATCCCAAAAATGAAGTGTTTCCGCAAGGGCCAGGAAATAGCTGATTTGTTGCGTTGTCATACAAACTTGAATGATGCGTTTTATGCATCATTCTGATCGAAATTAGCATTTTTAAGCATCATAGATACGCTTAGTTTTGCCTTCAGATAACAATCAATAGATCACCGAGAAAATAAACATAGTGGATTACACCATCAGAGCATGCGAAGAACGTGATATGGCTAAGCTTATAACGCTTTGTGCTTTGCACGCAGCATATGAACAGGCACCTTACGATCCCTTAGGTAAAAAAGAACGATTAGCAACCGCGCTGTTTTCAGATCATAAACAATTGAACTGTATCGTGGCGGAGGTAGAAGGCGAAGTAATTGGGTATGCTACTTATACATTCGATTATTCAACCTGGGATGCGGCCCGTTTTATCTACCTCGATTGTCTCTATCTCGAAGACGACTACCGAAGCTTCGGTATCGGGCAACGTTTATTGGAAGAAGTGAAAGCAAGGGGCATTGCAGCCGGCTGTATTAATATGCAGTGGCAGACGCCGGATTTTAATGAACGTGCCATCAAATTTTACAAAAGGATCGGCGGCATCGGGAAAAACAAAGTCCGCTTCACGCTGCCACTTTAATTAAAACAGATTGTTGATGAAAAACGAAGACATAATTATTGTAAGAGTAGAAGCCGGTGATATGCAGGCATTGCAATCAGTCAGCCGCCAAACGTTCTCGGAAACTTTTGCGGCGCACAATAGCGAGGAAGACATGCACAAGTATCTATCGGAAAAATTATCACTTGAGGTTTTGACCGCCGAATGGAATAACAAGCAGTCTCAATTTTTTTTCGCGTACGAAGGAGATAAAGTGGTTGGATACTTAAAATTAAACACAGGTGATGCGCAAACTGAGAAGCAAGGCGACAATGCGTTGGAGGTTGAACGGATTTACGTGATCAGTTCCTGTCATGGTAAGCAAGTGGGACGACTATTATTTGAAAAGGCGCACGAAATAGCGTGTGAAAAGAAAGTTGATTTTATGTGGCTGGGTGTTTGGGAGCACAACCAAAAGGCGATCCGTTTCTACGAAAAAAACGGCCTTACGGTGTTCGATAAACACCTGTTCAAATTGGGCAGCGACGAGCAAACCGATCTAATGATGAAGAAGACTTTATTATAATAGCAAGGCACATAAAGATGTGTGATAATTTTTAAAATAGAAAGCATGGATAAAAAGTTTTGGATGGTGGGCTTGTTGGTGTTGGGCACTGCTTTTTGGGGTATATCGTTTCCCGTTACAAAGATGGCAATGGGTACGGTATCGCAATCTACATTCCTGGCGTATCGTTTTTTGGCGGCAACAATTGTATTAGCGGGTGTGTTGTACAAACAACTGAGCAGGATTACTAAATCCGTTTTACTGGACAGTATGTTGCTGGCCGTACCGCTTACATTCGGCATCTGGTTCCAAACTTTAGGCATTAAACATACGTCCGCCTCACAATGTGCTTTCGTGGCAGGCATCAGCGTGATTATTATTCCGGTACTTAAACATGTTTTCTATAAAAGTGTGATCGACCTGAAGGTATGGATTGCGGCGCTGATTGCATTGCTCGGCTTGTTTATCATCTCTGTTAGAACCAGCCTTACAATCGGTGTGGGCGATTTATATACCATCATCGGTGCAGTCGGCTTTGCCGTTTACCTGATAAAAGTAGAACGCTATAACGAGCGCGCCAACATATTGCCAACCATCGTTCCGATGTTTGGTACCTGCACATTGATCATGATTGGCATCGCACTGGTGGACAGAAATGCGCAGTGGTTGCCATCTTCCGGTGGATTTTGGACAGGCATCATTTACTGTTCCATTTTTTCTACTGCATACATGTATACAATTTCCAACCTTTCACAACGCTATATCAAAGCGGAAAAGGTGGCGATTATCTACTTGTTTGAACCCGTGTTCGCTGCCATTGCTGCGGTGTTGATACTGGACGAGGGATTGTCATGGCGTTTGTGGATCGGTGGTGCATTAATTCTATTGGGCACACTCGTTTCTGAGTTGGACATAAAATGGCGATTTATTTCCAAACCAAAGCGGCGATTGTTGTTTAAACCAACTGAAGTGAGGTCAAAATAGGCAATCTGTTTTCCCGGGAAAATGAATTCCGACTCTCTCTTTCCCACAAAAAAACAAAAGCACTGAGACCCGTGCTTTTGTTTTTTTTACTCTCCCTATTAGTTTAAATCCGTCCGTCGGTATTGTCACATGGATTCTCTTTAATCTCATTCTTTGATCAACGTATTCCCATAACTACAAACGATTAAAACAGCTTTCTTCTCTTCAATGCCCTTATATGCCTTATATGGTTCAAAAACTTCTTCCTTCTCAATTTTCAATTACATCCTCGCTCTTGTCAGTCTCACTGTCCTGATTCCAAACACTGGTATTTCACATTCAATAGCCACTTTTTCATTTTTCTCATTTTTAATCTTCCTTGCGACTGCATTATTCAACTCCACCAGATCAACTTCATCGGCACGGCAGTTAAAAGAAACCTTATGTGTTAACTGTTTGCTACCGTTGTTTACCAATCTTACATAAAGATCATCCCCTTGATAATACATAGCAGATACCGCAACACCCGAATCAAGATGTGAAATAAATTTCAATGAATTATTAGCGGTATTGGTGAGTGATGCTGTTAAAGGCTCATTCCATTTAATGGTTTCATTGTTTAAATCTGCTGCATCCCATTTGCCTTTATGGGGCAGTAACGCATAGCGAATGTCAGATGGCCCATCCACAGAATAATCCCTTCCCCACAAACCTACTCCCGCGTATTGCATGGTAAGTGCCAGCGGAAAAGTTGTTCCATGAGAATAACTCGTTACATGGTCGGATAAAATGGCCATTCCATAGTTGTTGGCATCGTCTGTAACATCTACCCAATTGTTGATGATGTTGTTTTTAATGCTATCCCAGCTATTGTAAAACGTATTTGTCAGCTTGCTTTCGGTAACATCCAGCGGTGCATCTTTGTACACTTTTTGATGCTGAAGATTTAAAGGAAATGTTGCTATAAGCTTGCATGTATCGTTGTAAAATGCCTTGTGCAGATCAGTCAAATTGAATCCGCCTTGTTGTTTAAAGTCTTCACCAATGCCGGTTCTTCCGGAATAATCCAGGTGCAAAGAGCAGTCAATTAATTGTTCACCTTGTGTTAAGCGAATGGTTTGGATAAACTTAGTAGCACCTAATGTGCCTTCTATTTTCAATCCTACCCTTAAAGGCCCGTCTTCGATAATCGTAACTTTTGGGCTTGTGGCTTTGCTTGTTTTAAAACCTCCCCCTGTAAAGAAGTTTCCTCTTAATGTATTAAAACCATTTGTGTTATTAGCATCTACAAAGTCCTTATCGCCCAATGTTTTAGCAATGAGATGCTGAATACGTCCGCCTTCTGCCGGATTAATAACCAGTTTATACAAATCCGTTTCCATGGCAAAGGTGCCATCCGATAATCGTTGAATAGTGGCTGCATGCATCGGCTCTCCGTGCTTGCCAGATGTTGAGCGTACACTATATCCTAATGCCGGTGCAGGCATTCTAACAAGTAGTGATCTGGATGAATCATTTCCGATAACCACCTGTGTGTTATTACTGTTGGAAAAAGCAGTCGTGTTTTGTTTTGTGCCAGGAGTTAATTTAACCTCAACTATTTCGTTTCTGTTAAATGCAGTTGCATTATACACAAGGATATTTTGCTGTTTAGATGTTGTTTTGTTTAGTGCCTGTAATGATTGTTGAATAATTTTTTCACTGACGGAGATGGTATTGCCGGTCCATACCTTTACATTATCCGTCCATGTGCCCCATTTTTGCTTGTTGTATGGAACAATCCAACAATCATGATGCTGTGCAAGCATCAACGTTCGCCATGCTTCGTCAAATGCTTTTTCCGGATAAGGCACATTCGCATAAAGTTTTGCAAGTGCAGCGGCTTTTTCAGCCATTGTAATCTTGTTTTCCGCGCGCCTAACCTCTTGAGCAATTCGTTGTAATACCTGCGATCCCCAAACAAGGCTCACTTGTATGTCTTCCTGCGAAACGCGCCAGTCTTCAACATTTTGCTTTTTCTCTATCAGGTTAAAATAGTCGCGCCAGTTAGTATAACGTGCTGCCGATGTGTTTTTTCCCAGCCAGCGGCCATTCTTCCAGCCTGCATCCTGCAGACACATGCCAACCGGATCAGCAATGCCTTGTTGAATGGCAGCATTAATGTATTCGTGTGAATTGTTCCAGGCAGTTGTTTGCCAGGTAGATTTTTGTTGAAACCCCTCTGATGCATAACGTGGCACGGTTAAGATGGAAGTTCCGTCAGGGCCAATCCAGTTCAATGATTCCCCGCCGTATGCCCTTACATAACCACCCCAGCAAGTATTGGGATTTTTTAAAGAGGCATATTTGAAACCCAGTGATTTCAATATTTGAGGAAGGGCACTAGTGAAGCAAGGCTCTTCTGATGAGTAAGTAGTGAAAGTGATGGAAGGAAAATGTTGTTTCAATTTTCGCATGCCGTACTGAAATTGCCTGATAATGCTTTCTCCTGAAATGTTGTACAAATAACTTTGCCCGTAAGCAGGGTTAACATATTCAACGGGGCATTCTGAGTTGTTCAACAGCTTTTGAAACGCTGCGTAGTTGGATGGATCCTTCAATGCCACGGTATCCCATGTCTCTGGCTCAATCTCCAGGTTAATTTTCCAATCTTTGTAGTGCTGCAATGTGTCTGTCATAAATTTAGTGACCCACAAAGGATAATGGCCATATATGCCACCGTGGAAACCATCAACAAAATAGCTCGTCTGCGCGGGAAGATTGTTGCAAACGCCGGACAAAAGAAAAACGGACAATAACGCTCTGTATATTTTTTTCACAAACTTGCTTTAAATAAAAACTGCAGATACCGTGTTTGATGAACCTGATTGCTTAACACCGGGAAAAGCAACATGTTCAGGGGTAAGCTGCATATACGTGAACTGATGTTGTGTTGTTAAGGATCGCTGGCTTATGAGTTTGCCTGCTGTTAAACAGGCTTATCATAGTAACCTTAGCAGCCGTTTTCCTCCATCACCAAATTCTTTTTTATGTTTTGAGGTTTGCAGATAATTAAGTGACTAACTGGAAACAATTTTTAGTGATGGCACTTAAAATGGAAATGCTACTGACGTTATTAGCTGGAACGATATGTGCGCAGGCGCAGCAGAAGATCTCTTTAAACAGCGAGAATAAAGCGATCCAGTGGAAAGTAAAGGCGCAGGATGAAGTAAGAACAGATAGTGTGAAAATGTATTCAGCCAATTACACTGATGGCAATTGGGTGAATGCGGTTGTGCCGGGAACTGTGTTTACTTCTTATGTAAATGCAGGAATTGAAAAAGATCCGAATTACGGCGACAATATTTACCAGGTTGATAAATCCAAATACAATAAAAACTTTTGGTACAGAACAACTTTTGCAACGCCGGTCGCAGATAATAATAAGCAGATCTGGCTGAATTTTGAAGGTATTAACCGCAAGGGCGAAATATTTCTGAATGGCGTTCGTTTGGGGCTGATCGATGGCTTTATGCATCGCGGCAAATTTAATGTCACGAATGTTGTAAAAGAAAATGAACAGAATGTGTTGGCTGTGTTGGTACAGTATCCGCAGTTGCCGATAGCCAATCATCAGAGCCCCACTTACATTTCAAGTGATGGCTGGGACTGGATGCCATCTGTTCCTGGTTTATTGTCGGGTATTACAGATGATGTATATCTATCAGTTACGGGATGTGTTACATTGCTTGATCCGTGGATCCGCACAACCGTTCCTTCAAAAGATAAGGGCATTATCGACCTGAAATTTGATTTATCCAATACAGGCTTGAAAGATGCAAAAGGCGAATGTATTGTAACGATTAATCCCGGTAATATTCAGTTGCATAAAAAAGTTGAGATCAAATCTGGTCAGACAATTAATCTGGGTTTTGATTCTACTCATTATAAAGAACTCATTATTAACCATCCAAAACTGTGGTGGCCAAATGGATATGGCGATCCTAATTTGTATACATGCGATATCAGATATGTTGTAGGAAGCGATACTTCAGACAGCAAGCGGATCAATTTCGGAATAAGAGAATATAAATATGATACGGTTGGAAGTGTATTTCATATCTATGTTAACGGAGAGCGCATCTATGTAAAAGGTGGCAACTGGGGCATGAGTGAATATTTACTGCGTTGCCGTGGGGATGAATATGATACGAAAGTAAAGTTGCACAAAGAAATGAACATGAATATGATCCGCAACTGGATCGGTTCTGTTACAGATGAAGAATTTTATGATGCCTGCGATAAATATGGTATGCTGGTGTGGGATGATTTTTGGTTGAACTCACATCCTAACCTCCCGGATGATGTAATGGCGTTTAATTTGAATGCAGTTGAGAAGATAAAGCGATTACGCAATCATCCAAGCATTGCCGTATGGTGCGGCGACAATGAAGGCTATCCTTTGCCACCGCTGAATGGCTGGTTACGTGAAGATGTGAAAACATTTGACAACAGCGACAGATGGTATCAGCCCAATTCACATAGTGATGCGTTAACGGGAAGCGGACCGTGGGCAAACTTTCCAACGGATTGGTATTTTACGAAGTATCCCGGTGGCTTTGGAGGCAACAGGGGCTGGGGATTCCGCACAGAAATAGGAACTGCTGTATTTACAACTTTTGAGAGCTTCAGGAAATTTATGCCGGAAAAAGACTGGTGGCCGAGAAATGAAATGTGGAACAAACATTTCTTTGGAAAATCTGCTGCTAATGGTGGCCCGGATATTTATGAAAAATCGCTGAACACACGTTATGGTAAGGCTACAGGTATCGAGGACTTCTGCCGCAAAGCTCAACTATTGAATATAGAAACCAATAAAGCATTGTTTGAAGGTTGGCAACACAATATGTGGAATGATGCTTCTGGTGTAATGACCTGGATGAGCCAGTCTGCCTATCCATCTTTTGTGTGGCAGACATATGATTATTACTATGACCTTAATGGCGCCTATTGGGGAGTAAAAAAAGCCTGCGAGCCGGTTCATATACAAATGAATCCTGCCGACAACGCGGTGAACGTAATTAATACAAGTTCTAACAACCTTAATGATCTTATCGCTGAAGCACAGGTATATAATATGGATGGAATGCTGCAGAAAAAGTACTCAAAAACATTGACGGTAGACGTGCCATCAAACGCATCCACGCCTTGCTTTAAGGTTGATTTTGTGATGGACAACCTGGCGTATAGAAAGTCTGTTGTAGCATCATCTTCTCCCGGGGAATATGAGCCCGCGGAATGTATCGTGGATAATAATACATCCAGCCGTTGGACCAGCAGATCAAATGACAATGAATGGATTTATGTTGATCTTGGCCGGCCGACGGAAGTTGGAAGCGTTGTGTTGAATTGGGAAACGGCTTATGCGAAAACCTACAAACTGCAAGTTGCTACTGATACTACAAGCTGGCAGGATGTTTATGCAACAACAGATGGTAAAGGTGGAGCTGAAACTATTAAGTTTAAGCCTGTAACTGCACGATACATTAAAATGCTTGGCATAAAAAGGGCAACACAATGGGGTTATTCACTGTATGAAATGCAGGTGTTTAGTAGCAAAAAGGTTGAAAGTGGTTTGTCTGCTGTGCATTTCGTCAAGCTTTCCCTTAAAAACAAAAAAGGGGATTTATTAAGTGATAATTTTTACTGGCGCAGTACGAAGCCAAATGATTATACAGCTTTAAACTCACTGCCCAAAGCAACTGTAAAAGTTTCATCGAGCATTCTAAAATCAACGGGCAAAGCCGTTATATTGGCGACAGTAGCCAATTCAAATAAGTCAGTTGCATTTGCAGTGCATGTGCAGGCGTTTAGAAAAAGTGATGGCGAAAGAATTTTACCTGCGGTGATGAATGACAATTATTTCACACTGTTAAAAGGGGAAAGCAAAACGGTTACGATTGAGTTTGATGAGAACCTGTTGGGTAACGGAGAATATAATATTGTTGTAGAACCTTATAATAAGTAGACATTATACGCTCTGCGAAATCGCCAGGTTCCGCAGTCTTACTCTATCGTTTCCGGCGACGCGATCAATTGCTACAAGCGATAGAGTAAGACCACGAAGTTCGGAAGCTTCGCGGAGCGGCATAGCCACTAGCTTATGGCTCATTAGTCATTAATCCGGTAGCATCACTCAGTGCATTCTCAGCGAAACTGCGTGTAACTGTATTCTTTACTTTTTTACCCTTATCCTTTTAAATACTCCGAAGGCATCATTCCAAATTGCTTCTCAAAATTTTTACTGAAGATTTTGGGAGAGCTGTAGCCCACAATTTCCGATACCTCATTTATGTTATGGCCTGCACTCATCAATTCTGCCGCCTTTTTTAATCGCGTAAGATTAATTAAATCATTCGGTGTAAGATCTGAAATAGCGTTTATCTTTCTATAGAAGGTCGGCCGGCTCATGTTCATATACTTCGCCAGTCGGTCAACATCCAGTTCTGTGTCTTGTAAATGCTCAATGATCACGTGGTTGACTTTGTCTAAAAAACGTTCGTCAGATTTTGTATGTGCTATCGTTTTTAAATGCGCCAGCGGAGAGTTGGCAAAATACGTTTTAATTTTATTGCGGTTGGCGAGCAGGCTGGCTATTTGCATTTTTAAGTGCTTTGGAGAAAAAGGCTTTTCAATATACACATCCGCGCCAAGTTCCAATCCTTCCAGCTTCGCCTGCAATGTGTTCTTTGCGGTTAATAAAATGCATGGCAGATGGCTTAGTTCAACATCAGATTTAATCAGTTTACAAAATTCAAAGCCATCCATCACCGGCATCATCACATCACTCACAATAAGATCAACCATTTCCTGACGCAGCAGATCCAACGCTTCTTTGCCATTTCTTGTTTTAAGAATCGTGTAACTATCATCGAGGTTACTCTCAATAAAATCCAGGATCTCTTCATTATCCTCTACCAGCAATATGATCGGTTGCATGCTTTCCTATTTATGATTGTTTCCCTGCTGCACAGGCAACGTCAAAATAAATACATTCAATTCATTTGACGAGCGGTCCAGAATAAGTGTTCCTCCATGCATTTCAGCCAGTGACCTGCTTAACGTTAAGCCGATCCCAGTTCCCGCATTGTTAGACGTTTCTTTTATCCGGTAAAAGCTTTCGAATATACGGTCTTTGTTCTCATTGGGAATAAGAAAACCGTCATTGCTAAAGATAATTCTATAAGCGTCTTTTTGTGGATTGGCATATTCAAGCGTTATAGCTGTTTTGCTTTCTGCATATTTTATTGCGTTATCTATCAGGTTGCTGAATATTTTATTGAGGGCTTCCTCATCAGCTTCGGCCCACAGGTCTTCTACATAATTGAACTCCACTGAAATTTTTCTTTTTTCGGCTATTGGTTTAAACCTGATATAATGATCATACAATAAAGCTGAGACATTCGTTCGTGCAAAATTCAGGTGAAAGCCATTTTGTTCTATCTTTCTAAAATCCAGTAATTGATTCGCCAGCTGCATTAACCTTTCAGTATTTCTGCTCATCAGTTCAACACTTTTCTTTATAGCAGGCAACTCGTCAATCTGGTCCATGATGTTTTCCATCGGGCCTTTTATCAACGTCAATGGTGTTTTAATTTCATGGGCCACATTGGTGAAGAAGTTTAGCTTATCCTCATAATTCTCCTTTTCTTTTTCGTAAGCCAGCTTTTCCAGCCTGCGTTTATTTCTTGTTCGGGATCTGTCGATAAAGAATTTTACAATAAAGAAGATGATGAGCAAAGTTGCAACCACATAAAGTGTATAAGCCCACCATGTTTGCCAGAACTGTGGAAGGATTTCAATCTCAAGTGAAGTGTAATTATCCATTGCCTTTTTATCGTCCAGGCACTTTACAATAAACGTATACTTTCCCGGCGGTAACTCCGTGAAATAGGCTTTGCGGTTAGTGGTTAAATAAGTCCAGCCTTTATCAAGTCCTTCCAGTTTATATGCGTATGCCATCCTGGAGGGCGCACCATAATTAAGTGCGGCAAAATCAATACTGAATGATGCCTGGTTGTGATTGAGCACAAGCTTTTTTGTGAAGCTGATGGACTGTGTTAACGGCGAATGATCTTTAGCAATGCCTAATTCTTTATTATACACCTGGAATCCGGTGATGTACACAGGCGGAATAAAGGCATTGCTGGTAATTGAATCGGGATTGAAACTCACCATGCCTTTTACACTGCCGAAATACATGTTGCCTGCATCGTCCTTGCACGCTGATCTGTAATTAAACTGATCGGTTAACAAGCCTTGAGATTGGGTAAATATTTTAATGTCTTTAGTGGCAGGCGTAAAACGTGCAAGACCTTTTGAAGTGCTTAGCCATAAATTGTTTTTATTGTCTTCCAATATTGCGCAGATAACATCTGCAGGTAATCCGTCACGAGAAGTAAAGATTTTTAAAACCCGGGTTTCCGGCTGATAGCGGCAAAGGCCGCCTTCTGTTGCGAACCAAATCACAGAATCTCTATCACAATAAATATAGTTGATGATGTTGCTGGCGATGGACTGATTGTTATTTACAGAAAAATAGAAATGATCTGACTTGCCCGTCGCAACGTTATAAACATACACACCATCACCATAGGTGCCACCCCATATATTCCCTTTCTTATCCTCACACAGCGCACGGAAAAATGCTTTTGGCAATGCAGTTATTCTTTCAAAATTATTTTTAGCAGGCAGATAACGGTATGCGCCTTTGTCTGTGGCTACGATTATATCTCCGTTGCTTGCTTTTAACATGGCACAAATGAAATTGCTACCAATAGAGGAGTTTACGGTGTTATAATTGTGCAGACGCTTTCCGTTCTTGTCAAGAATGTCCAATCCATGTAAATATGTTCCTGCCCATACGGTATCACCGCTAACCAACATGCCGTGTATATTGGAATAAGAAACAGTCTGTTTGTTTGTTTCAGGCTTGAAGTTGAGAAAGACGCCCGTTGCGGGATCGTATTTGTTTAGCCCGCCGTCTTCCGTCCCGATCCATAAATTATTGTATTTGTCGCGATGCATTTCGCTGACCGCATTGCCGCTGATTGAATTGCTATCAGTTTTCGGGAAGTATTTTTTAAAGACAATCTCCTGCTTCGGATAGTAATTTACACCACCGAAATAAGTACCGGCCCAAATGCCTCCCTGCTTATCTCTCCACAAGGCGTGCACAATGTTATCCGACAAAGAATAAGGATCATTGTAATTTTTTCTCAGGTTGGAATAAGTGCCATTTGCAATATTCAAAATATAAATGCCCGATTGTGTGGCAACCCAATAAATGTTTTTATCAATGGCAAGAATATCCCGGACGATGATATCAGTTTTGTCCGCATTTAAAGTCAGGATGTCTTTATAAATGCCAGTTTTAGTGTCCAGCAGCTTCAGCCCCTGATTATACGTGCCTACCAGCAGCCGGCCGTTATCCACTTCATAAATCGACTGGATCCATTTGGAGACTGCATAGCCAGATTTATTGAACATGTCATACACCACATCAAACGTATCTTTCTGTGCATTGTATTTTTCAACAACACCCGCGGAGGTGCATACCCAAAGGCTTTTGTCTTTTAGAATATTGTAGGACGTGACTTCTTTGTTGACAACAAACCGCTTCAGATTTTGTGTTTTCTTGTTGAAGCGATACAATGTGTAGAGCGTAATATAATATACATCATCGCCCTCCACTTTAACCGAAAGAACGGAGACATTTCCTGCCTGTTTAAATTGCGAGAAGCTTTCGGTTAGTTCGTCAAAAATGAACAATCCTTTTTCTGTACCAACCCAAATCTTTTTATCACTGTCCTCTGAAAGGCACATGATGGCGTTGCTGCCAATGCTGTTTTTGTTGCCTGGATCGTTTCTGAATATTTTATAGGAAAGGCCGTCAAATCGGTTCAATCCATCGCGTGTGCCAAACCACATAAAGCCGAGATGATCCTGCAGAATGCAAAGCACCGCGTTATTAGACAAACCATCTTCTACCTGGTAATGTGTAAAATAATAAGGCTGTGCATTACCACGGCATATTGTTAAAACACTAAACAGCAACATTACAAGGCACTTTCTCATATCGCAATGCATCATTGAAAATAGGAAAATTACAGTTGTCAAATTCAATGTCATTGCGGTCTGCTTTAGCTGACGGATAATAATTCTTCTTTGGTTACCGGCTTTAGCCCTAAACTGCGTTTTTTTGTGGCTAAAGCCATATGCAAAAGCTCAACCATTATCCGTCAGCTAAAGCAGACGGCAATGAACTTACATTTCATCAACTCAATTAAATCCAATCTGCATCCAGCTCAGCCAAATAACATTGAGCGGTCAAATTACATCAATTGCATGTACAACGAGACCTGTTACCAAACAATGAGACAAATCCGTCCAAACATGAAACAAAAAATCATCGTATAACGGATTTTACTTGCTCTTTTTGCCTGTTAATTGATTGCACACTTATGAGAGGAAGACTTGCACCCGTGGCAAGCGTTTTAAATACAGATTGCTATGCTTAATAACGACCATCCGTATTGCCGGTTATGCGACAAAAAATTATTCGAACTCGTTCAAAAGGACGATAAGAAGGCTTTTGATCAGATCTATTGCCGGTACTTTAATATTTTAACCAATTCGGCAGCAAGGCACTTGCAGTCAAGGCAAAAGGCGGAAGACGTAGTGCAGGAAATCTTTATAAGTTTCTACAACAGGCGCAACAGGATCGAGTTTTCAGTGTCATTACGAGCTTATTTATGCCAGGCGTTGAAGTTTAAAATAATGAACGAGTACAGGTCGCAGAACATACGCAATACTTACCAAAAGGCAGTTCATTATTCAAGTGCACAGGGTAACAGAACAGACTATTACCAGGTATACGAGACGAAAGAGCTGGCACACAACATCAGCCGTTCCATTAACCTGTTGCCTGAAAAGTGTAGGGAAGCGTTTTTGTTGAGCAGGGCTGAGGATCTTTCCTATAAAGACATTTCAGGGCATTTGGGCATATCTGTCAGCACAGTTGAAAAACACATTATAAAAGCGTTGAAGTTTTTAAAAGGAAACCTCAACCTGCAATAAATTTTATTTCGATTGCTTTACATCACCCGTTATTCTTATTACAAACAATGGTCAGATTTTTACGGAAAAATATCACGGTCGCTTGCCTGCTGATCGCATCTGCTGCAAATGCGCAAAAGAATTTAGTTGATTATGTAAACACCCTGCAGGGAACCAATTCTGAATGGGATCTTTCTTATGGCAACACTTATCCCACAGTTGCGCTGCCCTTTCCGGTGCACTCGTGGTCGCCACAAACAGGTAAGAATGGCGATGGATGGAAGTATACCTGGAAAGCTACTACAATAAGAGGTTTTCAGGAAGTGCATCAGTGCAGCCCGTGGATGGGAGATTACGGTGTTTTTACATTGATGCCGGTAGCTGGCAACCTTGTTGTAAAGGATAATGAAAGAGCGGTTTCTTTCAAGCATGAGAATGAAATTGCGAAACCTTCCTATTATAAAGTAAAACTTGATAACGGGATTACCACTGAAATAGCACCGACAGAACGCGGCGGCCACATGCGCTTTTCATTTCCTTCGTCAAAGGAATCATTTGTAGTATTTGATGGATATACCAAATTCAGTGAAGTAAAAATTATTCCTGAAGAAAGAAAACTGGTAGGCTATGTTACTAATGGTACTTTCATTCCGAAAGAATTCAAAAACTATTTTGTAATTGTTTTTGATCAGCCTTTTGTTGATTACGGTACATGGAAAAATGAAAGCGGAAAGATCAGCAATAAAAACCAGTTCGATTCCGGCATGCAAACCGGTGCCTATGTGCAGTTTAAGAAGGGTGTGAAAGTACAGGCGAAAATTGCCTCTTCTTATATTAGTCCCGAACAGGCCGAGCTTACGCTTCAACAAGAATTGGGAAAATTTGAAAAACTAGAACAAACCAAAGGTGCGGCTGATAATATCTGGAACACATTACTCGGCCGGGTAAAAGTAGAAGGCGGAACTGAAGACGAAAAAGCAACTTTCTATTCCTGCCTATTCAGGGCAAGTTTGTTCAGCCATAAATTTTATGAGATAAAGGCAGATGGTAGCCCTTACTACTTCAGCCCTTACGATGCTAAGATCCATGATGGTTATATGTATACCGATAACGGCTTTTGGGACACGTTCCGTGCGCAGTTTCCATTGAGCAATATTCTGCATCCGACAATGGAGGGCCGTTATATGAAATCTTTGCTGGATGCGCAGGAACAATATGGCTTTTATCCTACCTGGTCAAACCCCGGAATGTCAGGTGTAATGGTAGGCAATCATGCCATCTCTCTTCTTACAGATGCGTGGGTAAAAGGCATCCGTACATTCGATCCTAAAAAAGCATTGGAAGCATATTTACATGAAGCTACTAACAAAGGCTTTTGGGGCGGATCCAGCGGAAGAGAAGGACATGAATATTGGTTCTCGCTGGGCTACATTCCTTATCCCACTATTTCCGAAAGTGGCGCAAAGACATTGGAGTATGCTTATGACGATTTCTGCGCCTACAACCTTGCAAAGCTTACAGGCAACACATTTTACGAGAAGATTTTTGCAAGACAAATGTTTAACTACAAAAATCTCTTTGATTCAACCGTAGGCTTTATGAGGGGAAGGCAAAAAAATGGAGATTGGGTTCCAAATTTTGACCCGGTTGAATGGGGCGGGCCTTTTACAGAAGGCAATTCCTGGCATTGGACATGGTCCGTATTCCACGACATCAACGGGCTGATTGGAATGATTGGTGGCGAACAGAAATTCAATGCAAAACTGGACAGTCTTTTTACTGCCCCTAATACAGTTAAATACGGCAGCTATGGCCATGAGATTCATGAAATGAAAGAAATGGTATTGCAAAATATTGGCCAGTATGCGCATGGCAACGAGCCGGTACAACATGCTGCTTATCTGTATAACTATAGTCGTCAGCCATGGAAATCGCAAAAGCAATTGCGCGAGATAATGGCTAAGATCTACAATGCTTCACCAAGTGGCTTTCCCGGTGATGAAGACCAGGGTGAAACGTCTTCCTGGTATGTACTAAGCGCATTGGGGTTGTACGGTGTTTGTCCGGGAACTGATCAGTATGTTATTGGAAGCCCTGTTTTCAATAAGATCACCATCACACATGAAAATGGAAAGCAGTTTGTCATTGAAGCAAATAACAACAGCAGCAAGAATGTTTACATAAAGTCTGCAAAGTTGAATAACGCGGACTATACCCATAACTGGATCACCTATAACGATATCATGAACGGAGGAACACTTCATTTGGAAATGAGTAATGAACCAAATACCTCAAGAGGAATTAATGATGAAGACAGGCCTTTCTCTGTTTCGCTGAAAAATAAGTAAACAGATAGAGGTTATGAATTTTACAAGTGACGATATGCTGTGATTATGTGAAAAGTATTTCCTGTGTTTTATTGCTTGCGTGTAACGATTGCCAAACAGGAAAGCTTTCTTAAATAGACCATAACTACTGACTAACTCAATCGATTTTTTTGCTGACAGTATTCTGTCGCGTTTTTACATAAAGTATAGTTCGTTATCATCAACCAATGATAACGGATTTAGAAAAGAAGCACACCTGCCAATTGATAGTGCCGTAAATGGCACTATCAATTTTGATAAAAATGCGCGCGACCGTAGAGGTCGCAAAAAAAATGAGTGACGATACTTTTAATAACGATCATATGAAAATAGTATTCTTTGGTGCCTTTTTAGCTTGTATATGTATTGTTACTTCCTGCACAAAAGAAGGCTTTCTTGATAAGACCACTACTACGGATCTGAGCGAAACATCAGTGTTTTCTGATAGTGCGCGCTCAATGGATTTTCTTACGAATATCTATACGAGTGTGGATTTCAGTTTTAGCCTTACCAGGTTTAACGGTGCGGCCGGCCTTGATGCATCCAGTGACGAGGCGGAAGGCCCTTTGTCCACCACAGTTACAACCTATAATCAGTTTGCATCTGCTTCGGTAAGTGCATTTAACATTGCAACTGATGCATGGAACACGCCTTACACGCAGATAAGAGCTGTGAATCAATTTCTCGCGCATTTGCCTTCAGTTCCATTTAATGACATTCTTAAAAGAAGAACAAGAGGCGAAGCGCTATTCTTACGTGCCTGGTATTATGCAACCATGCTGAAACACTACGGCGGCATTCCATTGATTGGAGACACGGTTTATAAAGAGAGCGACAAAATAAACACTGTTAGAAGCACTTACGAACAATGCGTGAACTACATCGTTCAGCAGTGTGACGACGCAGCATCCATATTACCGGCAAGCTATGCAGGACTTGATTATGGAAGAGTCACTAAAGGCGCCGCACTGGCATTAAAAGCGCGCATATTATTGTATGCCGCCAGCCCATTGTTTAACGGTGGTTCAGATGCTGATGGTGATTTGAAGCCTTTGGTAAGCTATCCCGCTTATGACGCCAATCGCTGGTCGGTCGCAGCCGAAGCAGCAAAAGCTGTAATGAATCTCGGCGCTTATAGTTTATATGTAGATAACAATACAAAATCAGGATACGGCTTTTACCAGCTGTTTCAAAAGCGTGTAAACAGCGAATACATCTTCGCGAAGATGACACCCGATAACAAAGATCTTGAAAACTTATGGCGGCCGCCATCTAGTGGAGGAAGTACAACAAGCGGATCATTCCCTTACCAGAATCTTGTGGATGCTTTCGGAATGAAAAACGGGATGGCGATCACAGATGCCGGTTCCGGTTACGATCCCACTAATCCATATGCAAACAGAGATCCGCGTCTGGATTTCACCGTTACACACAATCTTTCGCAGATCTATGTGGCTTATGATCAGCTAAGGCCTGTGTACACATATGATGGTGAACCTAACGGTAACGGGTTTGGTGCCGGTACGCCAACCGGTTACTACGGCAACAAAATGTGTAACGATAATGTAATTCCTAATTATTTCTTCAACGTTAGTTCCCGTTGCTACCCAATGATCAGGTATGCAGATATACTGTTGATGTACGCAGAAGCAACCAACGAGTTTCAAGGTCCTAACCAGGAAGTGTATAATGCTGTAGAACAGGTAAGGCAACGTGCAGGCCTGGATCCTTACCAACTGAAAACCGGACTTACAAAAGATGAAATGCGCAAAGTAATTCAGCATGAAAGGAGAGTAGAGCTGGCATTTGAAGAGCATCGTTTCTGGGATGTAAGAAGATGGAAGATCGCAGATCAGACTGATAGCCAAACCATGACCGGTATGCGCGTGAAAAAAGATGATAATGGTAACTACACTTATCTAATTGAAAACGTTCGTAAACGCAGCTTCAGAAGTGCTATGTACCTATGGCCAATACCGCAAAGCGAAACAGCCAAATCGACTGACCTGCGTCAAAACCCCGGATATTAATATAACCTCATAACTATAATTATATGCTTGCGCGAAAATTGCTTCTACTTGTTATTGTTATTGCAACAATGGCATCCTGCGTAACGAAAAAAGATCTTTTGGCAGAGCCGGTAAAAGACCTGAATGCCCAATGGCGCATTAAAAGCGTAACCCGCAATTCAACTGATATTACTCAATTTATAGATTCAGCGGGTTTCAGGCTCACATTACAAACAGATAACAGTTATACGTTAACCGGCAACAATATTCCCTTTCTTGTAAATAGTGCCGCCGGTAAATGGGGGTCAGATGATCCGCAGTATCCGTATAACATCATGTTTACGCCAACAGACAGTTCCAAAGCTTTCAGCGGAAGCATTGCTACACCGGCTTCACGCGGCCAACGCACACTTAGCATAACATTCAGCCCCGGCTGTCATTCCAATACATATGTATACACATTTGAAAAAGTTTATTAATCGTATGCAGCCAGTCAAAACAAAGAATAAAAAACCGTACAGAAGATATATCTACCTGTTACTGTTTGTGGCGTTCGCGGGATTGGTGATCACCGCCTGCGTGTCAACACTTACTATCGTGAGCCAGGATTCATCGGTAAAACCAGGCGATTCCGCACATATGGTGATCGGCCTGCAATGGACGCAGATCAACTATGACCGTAACGACAGGCAGATTGTAGGTATATGCGTTCCCAAATCATGGAACGCGTCAAAGAACACAACCATGACGTACACAAGTGATGTGGGTAACGGCAAAATGGTATTGATTCCGGAAGGAATTGTTGACCCTGCCAGCGGCCTGTCGTATGCAGCAGCAATGTCAAAGAAATTTGGTATAGGGCCCAACTATATCAGTGATATGGAGTGGATTGTTTTCTGGAGTGATAACAAACTGTTCGCCGCTAACCAGACTACAGTAAATGGTAAAATTTTTATCAGCATAAAGACCGGGACCGACTACCTCAGCTTTAAGCCCGGCTATGCAATGTGTGAAGATGAAGATGGATTGTCTGATGCCAACTCCGGATATTATCAAAGCCAGTTTGGAACCTGTATGGATGTGATTGGGACAGGCGATGAAGATGTGCAGGACTTCTGCAATCCGCAAATTGGCCTTGGTGAGCCTTCCAATTCAACAGAGAATGATATCATCACGGTAAAATACAACGGTAGCCTGGATACATCTCCGCTAAAAGACAAGCAGGATATCTACTTCTGCGCCAAAGCATTCACCAGTACGGGAGACAGCCTTGTTATTTGCCAGCCGTCAGCACAAACGAAGCTTACCAATTATGGCTTGCAACAATGGCGGATTGATTTCTGGCCGAAGAAATTCTTCAACCTGAAGCCGGGTGTAACGCTTAAACAGATCCAATACTATTTCACTGATGAAAGCGGCACACTCAAAACCGGTTACGGTAATACCACCGACCCATTCAAATACACTTTTAAATGCAAATAAATATAACGGTACCCGGTTTATGTTCAGCCGTTATCGCTAAAACATATTGTTGTATGAAAAAATTACTGGTCCTATTGTTCTTCACCGTCTGCTTTTGTTTGCAAACAAAGGCGCAGCAATTCACTGCTTCAGGCAGTGTTGTTGACGAGTATGGCCGGCCGCTGCAGGGTGTTACCATAAAATCCAAAAGAACTGCTGCCACTGTAGTTTCCGGAGACGATGGCTTGTACAGCATTCCGGCACAGGCAGGCGATGTATTGCAATTCACCTATCCAAATCATAATGCGTTTACTGCAACTGTTCACGATTCAACATACGTGATCGCGGTAAAACTGACGCACAACGTTTTCGAATCGCCCGATTCTGTAAATGTTTTGTATGAAATAAAAAGCGCCGACAAGATACTGGGATCTGTCGCAAGTATTTACACCAATCAATTAACCACAACACCATCATCATTATATGCGTATGCATTAACAGGGAGATTGCCGGGATTATACACACAGCAAACAAGAGGCTGGCAGTCCAGCAACTCTGGTGCATTGGTGCAGCAGGATGTAGATGGATTATACTATCCCAACAAAAAAGGTTTGGGCGGTCCCAATGATAATACCGAAATAAACATGGCATTGCGAGGTCAGCAGCCAGTAACCATTGTGGATGGCGTACAAAGAGATATTTATACAATCGATCCTGAAAACATAGAATCAGTTTCTGTTTTGAAAGATGGATTGTCAACCATATTACTTGGACAAAGAAGCTCAAGAGGTGTTGTACTGGTAACGACAAAGAAGCCCGTTTCAGGAAAGCCGCACGTTTCTTTAACTGCACAAACAGGCGTTCAAACGCCGTTGGGCTTGCCTGATCCGCTGCCTGCCTATCAATACGCATACTTGTATAACGAAGCACAGTCAAATGAGAATAAGCAACTTTCTTACACAGAAGCAGATTTTAAAGCATACAGAGATCACACTGATCCTTACGGTCATCCTGACGTTAACTGGTTCAACACAATTCTAAAGAAAAGTTCCACTATCAGCAGGTATAGCCTGAACGTTACAGGTGGCGGTGGCTCAGCGCGATATGCCGTGGGCCTAAGTTATCTTGGCGATAATGCTTTATTCAACGGAAGCAATCCCGCTTATGAAACCAATGCAACCATCAAACGCTACACCATCAACTCAAATATTGATGTGGATGTAACAAAAGAGTTCAATGTAAAACTACAGATGTTTGCAAGAGTACAAGAGGATAATCAGCCGGGCGCTACAACAGACGCCATCATCACCCAAATGTATACCACGCCAAACAATGCCTATCCTGTTTACAATCCGGATGGCTCATTTGGTGGTACCCAGGCTTACCCTAAAAATCTTTATGCACAGCTCACGCAGTCCGGCTATATGCAGGGTTATTCAAGAGATATCTTTTCCAATCTTGACCTGAATTATAAGTTCGATAAATTTATTCCGGGCCTGTGGGCAAAAGTGCAAAGCAATATTTCTGTATTTGGTTCTAATACAACAGACAGGTCAGCAGGTGTGCCTTCATTCAAATTCTCCGTAAGCGGTAGTGATACTACTTACAACAGGTACGGAGCATTCACCGATCAGGTTAACAATTTCAACCTTACTTACAGCGCGCAATTCTGGTATTTGCAAGGAGCATTGGGTTATACACGATCTATTAAGAAGAACAACTTTACGGTAAAAGCTTTTTACGACAGGTATGAAAGCATTTTCAACTACGATCTGCCTGAAACCAACCAGAATGTTGCGATTGCCGGCTCTTATGATTATAATGGAAAATATTTTGCGGAGGCAGCAGTTAACTATAGTGGCAACGACCGTTATCCGCCGGGCAATCAATTTGGTTTGTTCTATGCAGCTGGCCTGGGTTGGAATATTGCCCGCGAAAATTTTATTAAAGACAATATTAGCTGGATTAACAGGCTGAAATTACGTGCCACTTATGGCAAGACAGGAAATGATAATGTGGGTTATTTTACCTGGCGCGAATCGTATCAACTGAACATCGTAAACCCAACTTATCCGATTGGTATTAACAGGGCCTCCCAGGCAGTTACGCAACAGAACATCCTGGCTAACCCCAACGTTACCTGGGAAAAAGGCGATAAGTTCAATGTTGGAATAGATGCGGCTTTCTTTAAAAACAAATTCCTATTCACTGCAGATTATTACAACGACCGGTATTCTGACCTGTTGCAATATCGCGGAAAACAAACAGCGCTGATCGGCATCGGTTATCCGCTTGAAAACCTCGGCATCAATAATTATTCAGGTGTGGAGTTAACAGCTACCTACCAGGATCATGTGAAAGATTTCAATTATGCTATCTCCGGTAATGTATCCTTCCAGCAATCCAAAGTTGTTTACAGCAATGAGATAGAGCAGAAATATCCATGGAACGTGCGTACAGGCCAACCTGTGGGAATGGCATTCGGATATATTTCACAAGGATTGATCCAGACGCAGAAAGACGCTGAATCAAGCCCGCATCCCGCAGGTTATACTATGCAGCCGGGTGATATAAAATATGCCGACCTGAATGGCGATGGTTTGATCAATCAATACGATCAGACTGCCATTGGAGAGAAAAAACCATTGATCTTCTACGGCGTAACAGGTAATATCAGCTACAAAGGGTTTGATATTAGTGTGCTGCTGCAAGGCGTGGGAAATCGCAAGTATATTCTGAATGATTATTCATTCGGTTCTGGTACGCAGCAAGGCTACAGCTACATTGTTGGCAGATGGACGCCTGAAACAGGAACCGCCTCCACATTCCCAAGACTTACTCCGGGCATTAATACCAACAACGATGTAACCAGCACCTGGTGGCAACGTTCCGGCAACTACTTCAGGTTAAAGAACGCTGAGATCGGCTACTCATTGCCTTACAGGGTGGTTAACAGGCTTAAGTTGAATGCTGTGCGATTCTTTGCTAACGGACTCAACTTGTTGACGCACGCAGATTTTTCGCGTGTTGATCCTGAAGTATACGGACAAGTTTATCCCAATCAGCGTATCATAAATTTTGGTGTTAACGTCAAGTTTTAAGAGACAAATATGAAAAAGTACCTAACGATATTGTTTTTCCTTGCGGGTTGCCTCGTGGTTGTTAGCTCCTGCAGAAAATATGAAACAGTTCCGGTTGAAACGGTAACCAAAGATTATATATGGGATACAAAAGATTCCAACGGCGTATATGCCAGCCAGTACCTGTTTTCCATTTATTCTACGCTGCCTGATGGTGCAAACCGCATTGGCAGAGACTTTTTGGATGCGGGCTCTGATGATGCGGTAACCTCACAAACATCAACGGCGGCGGTTACGCTGCTTGCAACAAACGGCATCACCATTTTTAACAATCCCGATGATGCATGGGCCCGAAGCTATGCAGGTATCAGGCAGGCAACTAATTTTCTAAACAACTTTAGTGTAGTGCCTCTAAAGAACGCAAATGAAAAGCGCTCCTGGTTTGGTGAAGCAAGAGTACTACGTGCCTTCTTTTACTGGGAACTGGTGAAAAGATATGGCGGCGTTCCGATCATTGGTGATTCATTAAAAACGCTTGACGATAATATTGAAATTCAACGTAGTTCTTTTGAGACGTGCGTTAACTACATCGTAAAAGAATGTGACAGAGCTAAAGACAGTCTGCGCGATGATCCTGTTGATGATGGCAACTACGGCCGCTTCACAAAAGCCGGCGCCATGGCTTTGAAAGCGCATGTTTTGTTGTATGCAGCAAGTCAGTTGTACAATGGCGGCAATGTGGGTGATTCATTGAATGGTTATGCAAGTTATGATGCCAACAGATGGAAGCTCGCAGGTGATGCCGCTAAAGCCATCATGGATCAGGGTGTTTATAGTTTGCAGCCGGAGTTCCTCGACATCTTTATTATTCAGCGCAGCCAGGAAGTGATCTATGGCAAAACCAATACACTTGGCAAACCAGTTGAAACGCTGAACGGACCTATCAACTATTCTACGGCGCCTGCTTCTGGAAATACAAGTCCTACACAAGAGCTGGTAAACGCTTTCGGTATGAACAATGGCCTTGAGATCAACGATCCGGCTTCGGGATACGATAGTACAAACCCTTATGTAAACAGGGATCCGCGTTTGGGTTATACTGTGCTGTACAATGGTGCGCAATGGTTAAGCACTGCGCTACAAACCTTTAATGGTGGCGTTAACAGGCCGGGCGGAGCGACAGTACAAACGCAAACAGGTTATTACATGCGCAAGTTCATGGGGCGTTTCGAGAACACTACCAATTATGAAGATCATTACCACGACTGGATCTACTTCCGCTATGCAGAAGTGTTGCTGAACTATGCAGAAGCAATGAATGAATTCGGCGGGCCAACAGCCGATGTATTTGCAGCAGTGGAAAGCATCAGGCAACGTGCTGGTTTAAATCCTTACGCATTGGATCATGGTATTTCAAAAGATTCGCTACGCACGATTATCCGCAATGAAAGACACAAGGAATTTGCTTTTGAAGAACAACGCTACTGGGATCTCCGTCGCTGGAAAATTGCCGGAAAAATCTATAACGGCGGGCTGCACGGCATAAGCATTACGCAAACAACTACCGGATTAATGTACAAAGTTGTTTCGGCCTTAAACTCAGCATTTGATGAATCTAAAATGTATTTCTACCCCATCCCATACAATGAGGTGGTGAGCAATGCTAAAATGAAACAAAATCCGGGATGGTAGAAAATTTCAATCAGATCAATATCTGCAATGCATATAAAAGAATAAACATGAAAAGAGCTTTTTCATACATATCAATATTACTTCTTTGCCTGGTGTTTGCCTCCTTCGCAAATGCGCAGACGGTTAGGGGCACTGTGAAGGACGCCGCAGGCCCACTCGCAGGCGCTTCCGTTATAGAAAAAGGCGTTAAAACAAACGGCACAGCCACTGATGAAGAAGGCAATTTCTCTTTAACACTAAAAGGCAATAGCAGAACGCTGATTGTTTCAAGCGTTGGTTTTGCTGCACAGGAAGTGAAACTTTCTTCTTCGCAGAAATCTGTAGAGATTATTTTGCAAGCCAATGAACAGGGGCTTGACCAGGTTGTGGTGGTAGGTTACGGAACGAAGAAACGTGTGACCAATACTGGCGCAGTTAGTTCCATTTCAGGTGATGCCATCAGGCGGGTACCTACTTCTGCCGTTCAGAATACATTACAGGGTAAAGTGCCGGGCGTGTTTTCTGTTCAACGTGGTGGCCAGCCGGGTAAGGATGCTTCTGACTTCTTCATCCGCGGTGTAAGTTCACTGAACCCCGATGGTAACAAACCGCTGATCATTGTAGATGATATTGAATATACTTATGAGCAGCTTGCACAAATCAACGTGAATGAAATTGAAAGTATTTCGGTTTTGAAAGATGCATCAACTACGGCAGTATATGGGATTAAAGGAGCGAATGGTGTACTAATCGTAAAAACAAGAAGAGGTTCTTCAGGTGCTCCGCAGGTAAATGTGCGCATTGAAGGCGGTGCGAACTCGCCTACAAGGGTTCCTAAATTTTTGAATGCTTATCAATCTGCTTCACTTGTGAATGAAGCACTTAAGAATGATGGATTAAACACAATGTTTACTGACTACCAGTTGCAGCAGTATAAATCGCATACAAATCCATATATCTATCCTGATGTGGACTGGTATAACGAAGTGTTCAAGAAAAACTCATTACAAGCTAATACGAACGTGGATATTTCGGGCGGAACAGAAAGCGTGCGTTATTTTATATCGGCAGGTGCGTTTACACAGAATGGTAACCTGAAGGATTTTTCTGATCCAAGAAACCAGGGTGTTTACAACAACTATTTTTATCATCGTTATAATTTCAGAAGTAACCTTGATATTCAAGCGACACGTACAACTAAATTAAGACTCGATGTATCCGGCAGGTTTGGACAGATCAACGAACCTTTGTTTTATCCGAATACCACGGCGAACAGCATCATGTCTGAGATCTATAACTACCAGATCATTACGCCGTATGCTGCGCCTGTGCTGAATCCTGATGGAAGTTACGCCTATGCTTATGGCCCCAACCTTACCAACGTGCCTACCCTTAATTCAAGGTTGGCGACATTGGGATATACAAGAAACAGCAGAACGGATTTCAATGCATTGTTTGATGTTAACCAGCGTTTTGATTTTATCACTAAAGGGTTGTCTGCACAGATCCGTGTTGCGTATGCAGGAACAAATGATATCACCAGAACGCAGTCACGTACAAGTACACCGCCTGCTTATCACTATGATTCAACGGGTGGTTATACGCTTGATAAAAACAATCTGTATCAGTTAGCTCCGTTCTCCTTATCTGGTAGTAATAATCTTTTCGATAAACGCCTGAACCTGCAAGGCTTTGTTAACTATGACAGAAGCTTTGGTGTTCACCACTTTTCAGCAATGGCTTTGGTGAACCAGGAGTCATATGTATCAAAGAATGGCAAGTCGCTGGATGTACCTCAGAAACTGCGCGGCTTTACCATGAAACTGGACTACGATTACAAACAGAAATACCTGGTGAACTTTAACGCTGCCTACAATGGGTCTGACCGTTTCAGCAGTGGTCACCGTTATGGATTCTTCCCTGCGGGAAGCGTTGGCTGGAACCTGGCAAAGGAAGATTTCTTCAGAAATACATTTCCTGTTTTCCAGCTGTTTAAGCTTCGCGCTTCTTATGGATTGGTGGGATCTGATGCCGTTGTTGATAACCGCTACCTGTATCAGCAGGTTTATGCAAGAGGCAACTATTATTACTTCGGCACAAACGCGAATTCAAGCCAGGGCATTTATGAAGGTGGACTGGGTAACCCTTTTATTACCTGGGAAAAATCCAGAAAGAAAGATGTGGGGTTGGATGTAAATATGTTGAAGGATAAACTGTCTATTTCTTTTGACTACTTTGATGAGTTCAGGTATGATCAGTTGTTCTACCCGGGATCTGTACCGAATATTATTGGCGTGGGATTGGCCAGGCAAAACCTTGCCCAGGTACGCAACCATGGTTACGAAGGTTCTGTGCGTTTTCAAAGTATCGTTGGAAAAGTGGCTTATGATATCACCGGTGTGTTCTCTTATGCCAAGAATAAAATTGTTTACCAGGATGAGCCCAACCAGGCCTATCCGTGGTTGGCAAGAACGGGCCATCCAATCGGGCAGCCATTTGGTTATACCGCGGTTGGCTTCTACACAAGCCAGGATGATATCACCAAAAGCCCTAAGCCAAATATTGATCCATCTACTATCAAACCTGGAGATCTTAAGTATGCTGACTTAAACGGTGATGGTGTTATTGATGAGCGTGATCAGGGGCCAATTGGTAAGCCAAATATTCCAAATCTGAATGCTGGTATAACGCTCGGTGTACACTACAAAGGACTTGATCTGAGCATTCTTTTTCAGGGCGCATTTGACTACAGCTTCCAGGTAACGGGAATTGGTATTCAGCCTTTCCAAAGCCAGTGGCAGCCAATCCACGAACTTAGATGGACAGAAGCGAATGCTGCAAACGCCAAATTCCCAAGGCTTAGTACAGATGCATCGTATGAAAGTAGCCCTACCGCATATCCTTCCAATTTCTGGTTAGTAAATGCCATGTATGTGCGTATGAAAACAGTTGAGCTGGGTTATCAGTTGCCAAAGAAATTATTACCGTTTAGAATAAACAATGCGAGGTTTTATTTTAGTGGATATAATTTGTTGACATGGACAAACTTTAAGCTGTATCAACAGGATCCGGAAGTGGCGTCTAATACTGTGGGCGATGCGTATTTGAACCAGAGAGTGTTGAACGTGGGTTTGCAATTGGGGCTGTAGCGAAGGGTTAAAACATTAGTGAAAAACATTTCTCGAATTCGGTGTAGCCGGATAGAGAAATGTTTTTTTGTTTTCACTCTGCTGGGCCTACAGGCTCTGCAGCCTTACTCTATCGCCTCCGGCGATTAATTGTCAATAAAAATTAGGACAAAAAATAAATGCAATATGCGCTTGAACGAAGCGAAGGTTTTTGAACCATATAAGGCATATAAGAACATATAAGGTTTTCCGCTTCGCGGAATTGTCGACTTTCCTGGCAATTTTTATCGCCTTTGATGATTAAGTTTTTAAATACAAATGAACATAAGTGATAGAATAAAACACTAAGCCAGGAAGCTTCGTGCAACGGTAAAAAGCCGCACATATTCGCACGACGCTGAATGCGTCAAAGCATTAGCATAGGGCAACGCCCTATGAATAAAAAGCAAAAGGGGATAAGCCCTGAATGGGCGCAAGTAATAAGATAAATGCAGTTTTGCGGCTATGGAAAATTGTTACATATTGTTTTTCTCTCTGCTGAGCCTCCAGGCTTCGCAGCCTTACTTTATCGCCTCCGGCGATTGATTGTAAATAAAAATTAGAACAAAAAATAAATGCAATATGAACTTGAACGAAGCGAAGGTTTTTGAACCATATAAGGCATATAAGAACATATAAGTTTTCCGCTTCGCGGAATTGTCGACTTTCCTGGCAGTTTTTATCGCCTTTGATGATTAAGTTTTTAAATACAAATGAACATAAGTGATAGAATAAACCACTAAGCCAGGAAGCCTCACGCAGCGATAAGAAGCAGTACATATTCGCACGACGCTGAATGCGTCAAAGCATTAGCATAGGGCAACGCCCTATGAATAAAAAGCAAAAGGGGATAAGCCCTGAATGGGCGCAAGTAATAAGATAAATGCAGCTTTTCGGCTATAGAAAATTGTTACTTGTTGTATTGCGTTCTGCTGGGCCTACAGGCTCTGCAGCCTTACTCTATCGCCTCCGGCGATTAATTGTAAATAAAAATTAGGACAAAAAATAAATGCAATATGCGCTTGAACGAAGCGAAGGTTTTTGAACCATATAAGGCATATAAGAACATATAAGTTTTCCGCTTCGCGGAGCGGCGAGAGGCGGAGTTTTTTATCTACACTGTTATGTTTGAATTTGAGTATTGCTTATCAGGCTTTCGGAAAAGTTATAACGAGAGAGTTATTGCTTAAGACATAAACGCATTAAACGTCCTGTTGTTCTTTAAGTGAATTCGGCAGTTTATTCGCATTCAACTTAGGAGCGATAAAAAATAGAAATACACCGCATACAAACAAAAACACAGAAAGCACTTCGGCCTGCGTTGGATGAAATCCCCAAAAGTCATATCGCACATCTACCCGTATTTTTTCAATCGTAAACCGTTCAATGGCCGCGAACATTAAGTAGAACGCAGATATTCTTCCCGCAAGCTTTATTCGTTTGCGTATAAGCATTAAAACCGTAAATAGAAAAAGACAAAGTATTAATTCATACATCGGTGTTGGATAAACGGGTACGGCCAATGCATTGCAATAATCGTCCCAGGTACAGCCTTGCATATAAATTCCCTTTCGAAGTACGTTGTGGGGGTAGTCATAGCTCCACAACCAAGATGGTAGCCAACTGTACGGATTAGGATTAGGATTATTGATTCCCCAGTCGCCATCACCTGCTATCTGGCAGCCAATGCGGCCCAAACCGTAACTCAGCATTAGGGATGGCGCCAATGCATCAGCCATGCGCATGCGTTGTGCACTAAACTTATAATGATAGAACCACATGGCAAACGTGGCCACTATAAAACCGCCGAGATAAGCAAACCCTGTAGAAGAAAAAATGTTTTTGATGGGATCGTCAAGAAATGCGTTCCAGTTTTCCATCAGCCCAAAAACTTTTGCGCCGATAACGCCTGATATTGCAGCAACCAAAATAGCCCTTGGAACATATTCATGCGGATAAACTGCAATGACTTTCTTTTCAGGTTTGTGCAGGCGTTGAACATATCCAACATACAATGTTACTGTTGCCCAGATAACTCCTAATAAAAGCCCTGCAGGAACACTTCCTTTCAACGAAAACAGGTATTCGTTATTGTCAGTAATGTAATAGGGTTTGAATAGCAATCCAATCAGCTTGAATCCCGCGATAAAACCAAGAATAAGGTGAAGCAATACCCGTATGACCAACGTACGTTTGCCAATTGTAATGGATTTTGTTATATAGGTAAGTTCGCGGTTCTTTTCCTTTCGCTTTAGTTCATATTCCCACAACCATGCGCCGGGAATAAAAGCCAACGCCATAAAAAAACCGGCGGAACTTATCGCCTTTAAAAAAGGGACACTTATTCCAAACAGCTCTTTTATGGCGTAATACAGATTTGGATACATCGTTGCTTTCGATCATCCTTATGACGATAGAAATACTATTGCTGTCATAAAGATTTATTCATTGTAAGAGAATTTTTTATTGGCGGTCATGCCCTGGTAGTCATCCGTTCTAAACGGCACTACAGGCAATCCTTGTGCATTATACAGGTCCAGGTCACCGGGATTGCTGCTCCATGCATAGCGTACCGATACTGGTGTTTTAACCTCAGGACTGTAAACAACAATGGCATTTCCACTCTTCACATACGCTTTTGCCCAATGGTAAGTTTTGTCTGCATCGGCAATACTAAAACCGCGCACATATCCATATTTGTCTTTGCCGGTGAAATTACCCGTGAAGGTAACGATAATGCTATCTCCAACAACCTGCATGCTTTTATAGCGCGGGCTTTGATGAATGCTGTCGATGCCGTATGCCATATTCAGCGCTGTTATTGCGAGACGATTACCAACAGACATTTTATCGTGCGGATGCAGATCATTAGCTTCGCCAACATCAATTGTAGTGGCCATGCCGGTATTTGGCAAAGACAGTGCCGAAGTCTGCGCTTCACGAAGTTCTGCCCATTCGCTGTTGCCTGGCTGTTTGTCTTCTGGTGTAAAATTAGGGAGCTGCACAAGCAGAAAGGGGAGGTCGCCCTGGTTAAATTGTTTGCGCCAGTCTTTGATCATAGCTGGTAGTAAATCCTTGTATTCTTCAGCTCGTCCTGCGTTGGCCTCACCCTGATACCATGTAAACCCTTTAATAGATAATTGCGTTAGCGGTGCAATGTTCGCGTTATATAAAACAGTTGGAGATCCGAAGATGTATGCATTAGCTATCAATGGCCTTTTGAACGATGCGGCGTTTATTTTTACACCGGTTTTATATTGCCATTCTCCAGCCCAGTATGGTGCCCAAAACATATTGAACATGCCACCTTTTCCACCCGCATCAAAAACGCGAACGACAACAACATTATCTTTCGGCTTTATAATGTTTGCAGGAATTTTGTAGGAACGCATATTCTGATTGCCGTAGCCTTCGCCAACTTTTACACCGTTAACCCAAGCAATATCATAATCGTCAACCTGCCCGTAGTTAATGTAGGCATTACCCAGAAAATCATGCGGGAAAGAATCGAAGCTTCTCCTAAACCATACTGAACCATCGTAATCTTTAAGCCCCTTATCTTCCCAATGCGCAGGCAAATGCATGGTTTGCCAGCTTGTTATGCCTGTTTCTGGTTTAAACCATTCTTCCTTTAACCCCGGGTCGTCTTTTAAATAATATTTTTTATTCCAATCACCTTTTGTTTTTTCAAAATCGTTATTCATCTCCGCCATGCTTTTGTTGGGCGCGAGATATAAGTTGTAGTAATTATTAAACTGCGGAAACTGATGTACAGCTTCATTGCTCATCCATTCTTCAATAGCAGTGGCGCCAAGGTTGTCACTGATTAAGCCGATTGGCACATTAAGGTGCTTTTGTAAATACCTTCCAAAGAAGAAGCCTACGGCCGCAAAATCACCTACATTTTTTTCGGTAGCCATTTTCCATTCACCGCCTTTTAATGTATCCTGTGGCGCATAATCCATTCCAATGCCGGCGGTAAATAAGCGGATGTTATTGTTGTTGAAGAAAGATGAATCTGCCTTAGGGCGAGCGTCACGTGTTTTAAATTGCATGTTACTCTGGCCGCCGCAGATCCATACATCACCAAACAATACTCCTTCTAATTCAATGATGTTATTTCCTTTGATGGTCAGCTTATACGGGCCGCCAGCTGATGTTGCCGGCAGGCTTATTTTCCATTTGCCATTAACAGGCGTTGATTTGTAAGATGCATTGTTGAATTCAATCGTAACATTCTCTCCTTTATCAGCAGTTCCCCAGATATTACAGGGCTTATCACGTTGAAGCACCATGTTACTTTGAAAAAGCACTGGTAGCTTAATGTTTGCTTTTGAACTAAGTGCCGATACGGAAAGAAGTATGGCAAATGCGTTTTTTATTGTCCGCTTCATTTGTTCAATATTAAATCAGGCTAAAACTAATTGACTTTTTCGATAGATACTTTATGTGTTACAGGTTTTGCAAGCTGATACATCTTGTCTGTCATTTCATCCATTTGCTTTTGGACTTTCTCACGTGCAGATTTTTCATGAAGTTCTAAGTATGCATCTTTCTTGCCCCCGATAAACGGATTCTTTTTTGCTTCAGCAATAATAGAATCTGTAATAGCCGGGCTGTCTTTTAAAAATAAACCTCTGTCGTATAAATAATCATAGCTAACCCAATAGAACGAACGCAATTTATCTTCGAGGTCCTTTCTTTTCAATTGAAGTTCCATGATTTGTTTTGCCTGCTGGTATTGAGGTGTATTGCTGATATTCGCCAGGTTAATTCCATCAGTAAAAGCAGCACCGGTATAAGTCCCGATAAGCTGCTCGTCAATTTTCAGATTAAAGTTAGATGACTGATCAAGATGCTGAACATGTAGCAACTCACTGTTAAACTCTTTTGTGAAAGGAATTACGTCAAGCGCTTCATATTGCTTCTGAGGATTCCAAAAGACACGCGCCGTTGAGTCGATTGGAAAAGGAAGTGATTTGGCCAAATATGTGAATGCAATATTGTTGTTCTTTTTTTGTAAGCCGGAGATACTTGCATTTTCTGCTTTTACAGTTTTGCCTGCGTTGGCGTCAATAACAATATTTGCAATCGGCTTGTTGGCTAGGCCCTGCGCTTTAAGAAAGAGGTAAGCCATTACCAGGTGGCCCGCATTTCCCGGATGGATTCTATCCGGCCCGGTAATCGTAAATGCTGTGTCTTTTTGCTGGCCTTTTTTATTGATCTCTGTCATAGGATAAAACAGGTCTACAAAAGCCCAATTATTTTTCGCTGCTTCGTCCTTCTGAAATGCACAAATACCTTCCATGGTTTTAAACTTGCCCCAGAAAGGCTCTTTGCCATTTTTAACCGTTTCATCATAAGGAGATGAAAGCATCATAATCTTTTTAAGATTCTTTATTCCGTTTAATTGATCGCGAATACTTGTGAACCATTTGTAAGCAGTATCGATGGCGGATTTACGAACGCTGTCCGTTTTGTCCTTATGCATGGGATATTCAAAATAACGGCTGTCATTCATTCCAAAACTTACGGATAGTACTGTTGGTTTTTTTGCCAGTATATCATCATTTAAACGAACATAGATCTGCCTTGCCACATCTCCGCCAATTCCTCCGTTCATTACTTCAATCTTTCTTTCAGGAAAATGAGTAATGTAATACAACCAAATGTACGTTTCGTAAAATCCCGCTTCGGTAATGCTGTTGCCTGCAAACACAACGCGGTCTCCCTTTTTAAAAGGTTCAGGTGGCTTTTGCGAAAATGCTGGTGAAAAAAGTAGTGCGCAAACGCACAATGTTATTAACCTTAATCTCATACAATCATTTTTAGAAGATAAATGCTTCCTTACAAGTGTATTAAAAACCGTTTTACCTCTATCAGGCCTAAAGGTTAACAAGTTATGATGATGTGATTTGCTGGCAAAAAACAAAGTTGCAGGCTACAGATAGTTGTTGAAGCCGGCTATGCTGTAAAAGCAAAAAATGTGTGGAGGGTGGCTGCGCATAACACCAGTGAATGACTTATTCGATAAGGCTTTAAAAAGAAAACCCTGCATGAAAATACAGGGAGACTTACTACATTACATGATAAAGAAACTCGTTGCAGGTGCAAAAGTAATTCGAAGAATATGCCTGGTTACTATTCAATAGCTCACAAAAAAAGCCTGAAAACGGCTTTTTATCCAAAGTATCTTTGAGCGCCTGCTTTAAATGAAAGTTAGCATCTTGTTAAAGGCCGCCACTGAAGGTTTCTGAAATCAACAATTAAATACTTTGTCTACAGCTGTCTGTCGGTGATTATCGTTTCAACATGTGTTAAAATAATTAAGCCGGAAGTATATTAGTCCTTCCGGCTTGCATGTACAGATTGAAACCTTATTTTCTTTGGATGATCAAATATGTTGACCGGTTTTTCACAGGCTGATATTTCACAGCTTTTGTCTATTGGATGGATTTTAAAACGGGCTCTGCCGCTAGCGGCAGCGAGAACAAAGGTCGATCGAATACTGTTCTTAAACCAGGCGATCGAATCGAAAAAAAGTCCCGATAACGTCAAATATGGGAAAGCCAAAAAGAAAGCCCCATTAACGATTTTATGTTCGTCAACATTTTCTTTGTTATCAACTCTGCTATTTTATTCCTTTAGCACACCAAAAGCGCAAGATGGAGGAGTATTTTTTATCGCGAAGCATTGTTTGATTAATGTCCTTTCATTCTATTCTTCAACCATTTTTCTTATCGGTATGTCAATTCCAATCATTATTACATAAGCTATAAGTATCATGGACATGGTACCGATAATAATAATTGGAGTCATTTGCACGATGGTGGGCTTGAATTTTTCTACATGGCTCATAAAAATCCAGATGAAGGGATAATCTTGCAAAGGGCCGCCACAGAAGGTTACGTTATCTGTATCCGTCTGTCGGCATTTATCGTTTCAACATGTGTTAAAATAATTAAGCCGGAAGTATATTAGTCCTTCCGGCTTGCATGTACAGATTGAAACCTATTTTCTTTGGATGATCAAATTATGTTGATCGGTTTTTCACAGGCTGATATTTCACAGCTTTTGTTTATTGGATGGATTTTAAAACGGGATCTGCCGCTTGCGGCAACGAGAACAAAGGTCTAAAGAATACCGTTCTTAAACCAGCTTAATGAATCAGAAAAAAGTCCCGATAACGTCAAATATGGGTACGCTAAAAAGCAAGCACCATTAACGATTGTATGTTCGTCAACATTTTCTTTGTTATCAACTCTGCTATTTTATTCCCTTAGCACGCCAAAAGCGCAAAGCAGAAAAGCCTGTTTCAAAAAATACTCCTGCAAGATGAAGGAGTATTTTTTATCGCGAAGTATTGTTTGATTAATGTTGTTTCATTCTATTCTATTTTCTTACCGGTATGTCAATTCCAATCATTACTACATAAGCAAGAAGTATCATGGAGATGGTACCGATAATAATAATCGGGGTCATTTGCCCGATAGTGGGTTTGAATTTTTCTACATAGCTCATAAAAATCCAGGTGAAGGGATAATCTTGCAAAAGGCCGCCACAGAAGGTTACGTTATCTGTACCCGTCTGTCGGCATTTATCGTTTCAACTTGTGTTAAAATAATTAAGCCGGAAGTATATTAGTCCTTCCGGCTTGCATGTACAGATTGAAACCTATTTTCTTTGGATGATCAAATTATGTTGATCGGTTTTTCACAGGCTGATATTTCACAGCTTTTGTCTATTGGATGGATTTTAAAACGGGATCTGCCGCTTGCGGCAACGAGGACAAAGGTCTATAGAATACCGTTCTTAAACCAGCTTAATGAATTGTAAAAAAGTCCTGATAACGTCAAATATGGGTATGCTAAAAAGCAAGCACCATTAACGATTGTATGTTCTTTAACACATTTCCTTTGTTATCACATCTGCCATTTTATGCCCTTAACATACTAAAAGCGCAAAGGGAAAGAGTATGTTTCAAAAAAAAATACTCCTGCAAGATGGAGGAGTATTTTTTATAGCGATGTATTGTTTGATTAACGTTGTTTCATCCTATTCTTCAGCCATTTTCTTACCGGTATGTCAATTCCAATCATTACTACATAAGCAAGAAGTATCATGGAGACGGTACCGATAATAATAATTGGGGTCATTTGCCCGATGGTGGGTTTGAATTTTTCTACATAGCTCATAAAAATCCAGATGAAGGGATAATGAACCATGTACAATGGATAGGAAATTTCACCAGAGAACCTGCAGAGTTTTGCAAAGGCAGGCCGTAAAGTTGCTCCTGCACCTAACGCAACCAGAAATGGCAAATAAAATATAACGATGGCAGGATCTATTATCCAGTTATATGCTTTTATAAAAGGAAAAACGAACACTGCAAATGTCAATAAGCCTACCGAAAGAAAGCCGAGTTTAGATTGAATGATCCAGCGTGAGCGATAAACGAGGATGCCAGCAAGGAAAGAATAGCTTACCCTGATAAAGCCACCAAGAATATTATCACCGCCCCACCCGCCGCTTAGGTTGGTTGTTCTGTGTGCTTCATAGCATAATGCACCAGCCGCGACAACCGCCAACACCCAAAGGATTTTTTTAGGCAGCCTGATTAAAACAATCGCATAAACTATATTAACAACATACTCCCAAAACAAAGACCATGTTGGCGGATTGAGATGAAAGAGGTTAAAAAAACGTTCACGCACGATCGGGTAGGGGATCATGAAGCAAGACGCGATGAACATGGGCCATAGCTTATCAGCATATTGCTGATGGAGGTTACTGAATGGATCAAATATAAAAGCCAGTAAACCTATAATAGCTCCTATAATAACTAACGGGTGCAGCCGGATCAGCCTCAGTTTTAAAAATGAACCGATGCCAATTTTTTCCAGGCGGTTATCGTAAGCGTATGCAATAACAAAGCCTGATAAACAAAAGAAGAAATCAACTGCGAGATAAGAGTGAGCAATAAAACTTTTCTCGTAATCCGGAACTGCAATTTCCATGAAGTGAAAAATCACCACCGATACGGCGGCAATCCCCCTCAATCCGTCTAAAATTTCAAAATGTTGCCTGGTTTTTAAAAGGTCAACCCGTGGCGCTGTTTCAATCATTATCTACTGTTCGTTATTTTTTTAATAGGCAAAGCGTCTTCCCTTAATCGTGAAGGCAATGGCAGAACCGCAAACATAACGAACATTTTTTATACATCGGAAAATTGCTATTCTTGAGGCCTGTTTCTTGATCTGTGATAAATAAATATGCTAAATCAGCTTCCTGAGCTCCGCCAATCGTTCAATACCAATGGTTGGTTTTATAAAACCTCTCAGCGGCCTGGCGAGATCAAATGTGATGTAGATAATGATGGATGCAAGCAATAGAAATCCAACGATAACAAGCCATTCCTTGGGTTTAATATTTGCCGGCGTTGTAAAGCCACCGATGAAGCTGATGAATAGCGCAAGAAAAAACAGCATATACACTACCAGTTCCGGAACGTCTGATAAAAGCAATGCATCGCGTTTGGAGGCTACATCATACATGCCTGTGAGAGAGGCTAACATATTTGCACTGGTAATGCCCATATTAGGCACATGTGAAGCTTCTATCGTTTTTTTCCAAAGCTTCATTTTTGCTTCTTCAGTGCTTTTTTTTGCTGCGGCGAATTGCTCGAAATCTGCTGCGTATTTATAATAGTTGATTTGCGCTTCCAGGTATTGCTGCATGTCGGGGCGAAGGCCGGACTGTATACTATCCGGAAATGTCTGTACGCGCAACATAGTATTTCTTATCATGTTTGCTTCGTCAACCATAATGTTGCGCACATTATCAAATCGTGTTGAGGATTGGCTGAATGTAAATGCCAGCATAAAACCCCAAAGCCCAAAGAGCGCGCCGAGCAACGAGTTTACACCACCGCGCGACTCCTGCGCATCCATGCTGAAAAATTTCCTGTGCACAAATTTTCCAAGCCCTACCATGCCAATACAACCTAAAAAGAGAAAAAGACAGAGTATGTATGCCTCTGTTCTGAAAAAGATAGAGTAATTCATTATCTATTATATTAATTGAGAAAGATGATGCAAGCCACTCAGGTTAGTAAGTGTATCTATAACTAATGTGTTTTCTTTTTTGGTGGATCTTAAAATGTATTACGTATTTCGGGGCATATATTCAATTTTGGGGTTTCGTATTTGCGTGACTGCTGGCGACATGTAACGGAATGTTCACTTTGTCGTTAGTTAAATTAAGCTTTTCAAATGGTACTGTCAAGTACCGGTTTGCCTAAATGTTTTGGAGGTGCGTTTCTGCTAATTTCCGATTTGTACAACTAAGGTGTTGCTTTTAAATCTCGTATAAAATGTGCACGTCTTATGCTAAAACGAATTATGTGATTTGCGATCAGTGCAGTTAGAAGAAACCACGTTAGGCCTTAAGTGCCGATAGAGTCCTCTTCCTTCTCACAAAGCTATTTTTTCAATTTTATTTTCATCTGCAATCACGAATAAGTTTGCCCTCAATCCCCTTTATTTCGGGCTAAAAATAATAATTGTAAAAAATACACTTATTTTTTTGTTTTTTCAAAAAAACAGCTACTTTTATAAATGTAAAATTGACATTTATAAAACAACCTATGATTGCTTGGCCTTATTCTTACGCATGGAGTTGTTTGCTTAACTCACTTTTCATATTGATGAATATGCTTTGTTTCATGTAAATACTAAACCATAACTATATGCGATTACTTGTTCATTATCGCAGGACACGCTCTATTGTTCTGCAAGGCTTGTTATTGTGTTTACTTGCCCTATGCGCTGGCAAAGTAAATGCACAACGGACAACTGTGCGGGGTGTCATCCGTGATTCATCGGGTGTAGCCATACCTGCAGCATCTATCTCAGTTGCAGGCCAGTCAAAAAAAGTTACCAGTGCAGATGATGGCTCCTTCACCATTCCCGCAGGCCCCGGCGACAAACTAAAAATAAGCGCCATGGGCTTCTCCGATCAGGAGATTGAAGCGGGTGACGGAGCGTCTTTAAATATCACCATGCGTACAGCCGTTAAAGTATTGGGGGAAGTAATCGTTATTGGTTACGGCTCTCAACGCAGAGCAGATGTAACAAGCTCCGTGGCTTCTGTAAAGTCTGAAAACTTTGTAAAAGGGCCTGTATTAGACGCGGGGCAATTGATACAGGGTAAAGTTGCGGGGCTTTCAGTATCTGCTCCCAGTGGTGATCCTACATCTTCTTCTCAAATATTATTGCGCGGTAATACAACGCTGTTCGGCGCCAATACCGATCCGTTGGTATTGGTTGATGGGGTTCCAAGTACCCTTAAAACAGTTGCACCTGAAGACATTGAATCTATCGATGTATTAAAGGATGGTTCCGCTGCTGCTATCTATGGTGTGCGTGGTACCAATGGCGTTATCCTGGTTACGACGAAGCGCGCACGCGGTAATAATATCAATTCTGTTGAATACAGCGGCAATATCAGCACACAAACTATTGCGCGCAAAATGGACATGCTTACTGCTGCTGATTACAGGCAACAAATTAAAGATGGCCTTCGCGATTCTTCGTGGGATCTTGGTGCCAGTACCGATTGGTTGAAACAAATCACACGCACACCGCTTTCAACCGTTCACAACCTTACTTTCCGTGGAGGTAATAGCAAAACAAATTATTTGGTATCTATAAACTATCGTTATCTGCAAGGTATTTTTCTTAAGTCAGACAATATCACTTTCACAGGAAGAGCAGACATCAATCACAGCATGTTTAACGATAAGGTGAAATTCAATCTTGGCATTCTGAATCAAAACAACAGCTTCACGCAAACGCAGGATGGCGGAAGTTTTAATGGATATGTTTATCGCCAGGCATTGATCTATAATCCAACATCGCCAACAAAAAATCCTGATGGTACATGGTTTCAGCAGGTAAGTAATTTTAACTACGAAAACCCGTTGTCCAGGATTTATGAAAGTACCGGTAAAACGCAGGGCGTTACAAGCCGGCTGAATGCAAACATCAATTATACGCCCATTGAAGGCTTAAAATTAAATGCCTTGTTTTCCTACACCAGGTTCAATAGTGAAGCAGGTTATTCTGAAACCAAACAGCATGTATCCACCATTCGCGATGGTTTAAACGGCTATGCTGCGGTAGGTACGGTTCAATCAATTGACCGCCTTGCAGAATTAACAGCTGAATACAGTAAATCACTTGGCTTGCATCGTTTCTCTGTGTTAGGTGGATATGGTTACCAGGAAAATGAATACTTCAACTTTTATGAGCGTAACTACGATTTTCCTACTGATATCTTCGACTACAGTAGCATTCAACTGGGTAATGCGTTAAAGGAAGGCAAAGGCACGATGTATAGCTATAAAGGAGAGACGAATTTGATTAGCTTTTTCGGAAGGCTTCAGTATAGTTATGCAGATAAATACCTGTTGCTTGCAAGCCTACGCCGTGAAGCTGCAAGCCAGCTATACGGCGCTGCTAAACCATGGGGCACATTTCCATCTGTGTCTTTGGGTTGGCGCATTACAAAGGAAGGATTTATGAGCCGGCAAAAACTGTTTGATGACCTTAAGCTTCGCGGCGGTTATGGTGTTACGGGTAACCCACCTGCATCATTGTTCCTCGGCGTGGCACAAATCGGGTACGGTTCTTATAACTATGCCAATGGCCAGTGGATCCAAACGCTTGCCCCTACGCAAAATGCAAACCCTTACCTGAAATGGGAAGAGAAGCACGAATCTAACATCGGCCTTGATTTCAGTATGTTAAAGGGAAAGGTGAGCGGTAACGTTGATTATTACATCCGTAAGATTAAAGGCTTGCTGTATAATTATGAAGTACCAAGCCCTCCAAACTTATATCCATCAACCGAGGCTAACGTGGGTACAATGGAAAACCGCGGCCTTGAAGTGATGCTGAACTTTATTCCAATACAAACGAAAAATTTTCAATGGAGCACAAGTGTAAACTTTTCAACCAATACCAACAAGCTGATCAGTTTATCGAACGATCTGTATAAAGCAACCAGCAGCTACTTCACAACCGGTTATACAGGAGAGCCCATTCAAACATTTACGCATATTGTAAACGTGGGTAAAAACATCGGCGACTTTTATGGTTTCAAAGTGATTGGTTTGGATGATAAAGGCAAATGGATTTATGAAGGAAGAGACGGCAAGCCTGTTAACTACGATGATTTTGCACATGCTTTTGAAGATAAAAAAGTGCTGGGTAATGGTTTGCCAAAATACTACGCAGGCTGGAACAATAACTTCCGTTACAAAGCGTGGGATCTGAGTGTTACTATGCGTGGCGCATTCAAATACCAGATCTTAAACTTTCAGCGCATGTATTATGAAAACCCTACATTGCAAAACTATAATCGCCTGAAAACCGCATACGACAAGCCTTATGGCAAGGCATTGCTAACTGCTCCGTTAGAATTTAACAGCTATTATATTGAGAATGGCGACTTCTGGAAGGTCGATAACATTACACTCGCGTATACCTTTAACAAGATCCGTTCAAACTACATAAAAGGCCTCCGTCTTTATGTGACCACTTTGAACACTTTTGTTATCACGGGTTACAAAGGAGTGGATCCTGAGGTTAACAGGCTTGGCTTAAATCCCGGCGATGATGACCGTGATAAATATCCAACAACCAGAAGCTACACAGTAGGCGTAAATGTAAATTTCTAACGATCAAAAATGCAACCTATTATGAAACTCAAACGAATACTAACTATACTAATTGCCGGCTCGTCATTGCTTGCCGTTTATTCGGGGTGTACCAAGCTAAAAGATACAAGCGGCAATGTTATTATCGCCAGCCAGTTCAATCCTACATCCAGCGATATACCGGCGTTAACGGGCGCGGCCTATACTTACTGGCGCCAGATCTTACTTTTTTGGGATGGCCTCTGGCGTGCGCAGGAGTTATCAGGCGACCAGGAATTAATTCCGGCGCGCCCGAATGGCTGGGTAGATGGCGGCGTGTATAAACGCATTCATCAACACGCGTGGACGCCTGATGAAGGTATCGTTGTAAATACCTGGAGCCGTACTTACTCTGGCATTACCACTTGTAATCGTATCATCTATCAGATTGAGAATAACCTGATCCCGATCACTGATTCAACTGTAAAGCACGCGACTATTGCAGAAATGAAAGTGCTAAGGGCATCTTACTATTACATCCTGTGTGATGTTTTTGGTAATGTGCCTATTGTAACAGATTTTGAGCTGCCTGCGGGATATCTTCCTGCGCAAAATACCCGTAAGGAAGTGTATGATTTTATTGTGAAGGAAATTACAGACAATATCTCTTTACTCAGCCCTGATCATAGCCCTGCCACTTACGGAACGTTCAATCAATGGGCCGCTCACACGTTGCTTGCAAAAATGTATCTGAATGCCGAAGTGTATACCGGAACGGCCGCATGGGATAAATGTATACAGGAGTGTGATGCCATAATTAATTCCAATGCGGGTTATGTACTGGAGCCTGATCAGAAAAATGTGTTTGCTACAAAAAATGAAAACTCAAATGAGATCATCTTCGGTCTTGCTATTGATAGCAAATACACTACAGACTGGAATGCCTTTGACCTGCACATGCAATCTCTGGAACCAGAAAATCAAAAGACATATAACCTGCAAAGTGCGCCGTGGGGTGGCATGTGTGCTATGCCACAGTTCATCAGCTCTTTCGATGTGGAAGACGGTAGGTTAAAAAATAACTGGATACAGGGCCAGCAATATGCCTCTGATGGAAGTATACTGATATGCGGCCTTGGTTCTTATAGCGGCAAGCCTTTAAACTATATTAATGAAGTGCCGAATATCGATGCTTCTGAAGAAGTACATGGTTTCCGCCTGGGGAAATTTGAGATAGCGATGGGTACGACGAATATTCTTGACAATGATTTTCCTTTGTTCCGTTATGCGGATATACTGATGATGAAAGCGGAAAGCTTACTCCGCACCGGCCATGCTGAAGAAGCTGCTGCCATTGTAACTCAGTTGCGTCAACGTGCCTTTAAAGATGCTCCTTCAAAAGCCACTGTTACGGGCGCTGATTTGCAGAAAGGCAGTGTGTATGATTACGGCCTGCGTTCTACACAAGGTACTACAGAGGAAGGCGGCAACGATATTAAATACGGACGTTTTCTTGATGAATTGGGATGGGAGTTTGAACAGGAGGGAAGAAGGCGCCAGGATATGATTCGTTTTGGTGTGTTTACTACTAAGTCATGGTTCAATCACTCAAAAACTGACACCAATAAAAATCTGTTCCCTATACCTCGCACGGAGATTTCTAAGAACAGCAATCTTAAACAAAATCCGGGCTATTAACGGCCGCCTTTGTTTGAATAAAAAATATGATTGAGCCACCATGTTGTTTTTGGAAGAACTTTTATTGATATTGTAGCAAGGTACACCCGCATCGTCACGTCGACGACAGGAGATGACTCTCGAAAGTAATCTGTTGAATGTTGGGAGATGTCTCTTTTCGTCGACATGACGTTCAATCTTCGTCGTCGTAGCTTAGTATAACCATAGAAGGCCGGATGTTAAGGAAATAACGTTGAATAACATTATTGAAAATTAGCTGTCGCTTTATCCGCGGCAGCTTCATCTCTTTAAGATGTAAATATGAAAAAAATTCTTTTGTCTTTTTCGCTCTTCGTTACAGTCGCCTCATGGGCGCAAAACAGCGATTACCCGATCAGGGCAGTACCATTCACAAAAGTTAAACTGACGGACCAGTTCTGGCTGCCGCGATTAAAAACAAATGCAGACGTCACCATCCCTGCATCGTTCGCGCGTTGTGAAAGCACGGGCCGTGTAAAGAATTTTGTAATGGCTGCAGAACATAGCGGCAAGTTTTGTACAACTTTTCCGTTTGATGATACGGACATCTACAAAACTATTGAAGGGGCATCTTATTCGTTAAGCCTGTTTCCCGATGCAAAGCTCGATAGGTACATAGATTCGCTTATTACTATTGTTGGTAGAGCACAGGAGCCTGATGGTTATTTATATACTGCACGTACAATTGATTCATTGCATCCTCATGCGTGGTCAGGCAGTACCCGTTGGGTGGAAGAGCGCAACATGAGCCATGAACTGTACAACTCCGGCCACTTGTATGAAGCCGCTGTAGCGCATTACATGGCAACAAATAAAAAGACGTTATTGAATATCGCATTGAAGAATGCAGACCTGGTGTGCAACACATTTGGCCCCGGCAAGTTGCGCGTTGCCCCGGGACATGAGATCGTTGAAATGGGGCTTGTTAAGTTATACCGTGTAACTGGTAAAAAAGAATATTTGAATGCGGCAAAGTTCTTCATTGATGCGAGAGGCTCTTACACAGGTTATGATCCGCAAAGTAAGAGTGAATGGAAGAATGGCAAATACTGGCAGGATGAAAAACCCGTGACCATGCAGGATGAAGTAGAAGGGCACGCAGTCCGCGCCGGATATTTGTATTCTGCAATGGCTGATGTGGCTGCACTTACCAACGATAGCGCAATGTTAGCTGCGGTTGACCGGCTTTGGAATAACCTTGTTTCAAAAAAATTATATGTGCAAGGTGGTGCAGGTGCGGTGCCTGATGGTGAGCGTTATGGCGAAGATTACGAATTGCCCAACAAAACGGCTTATAACGAAACCTGTGCAGCTATTGCGAACGTTTACTGGAACCAGCGCATGTTTCAACTGCATGGCGACTCCAAATACATTGATGTCCTTGAAAAGATTTTGTACAATGGTTTAATTTCGGGAATTGGGCTTGACGGTAAATCCTTTTTTTACACCAACGCCATGCAGATTACCAATTACTTTTCGCACAACAGCATGGAGCCGCAACGTTCCGGCTGGTTTGACTGTTCCTGTTGCCCAACCAACCTCACCCGGCTGCTGCCTTCTATTCCCGGATATGTGTATGGAGAACGGGGTAACAGTTTGTACGTAAATTTATTTATAAACAGTACTTCGGACATTACGCTGAACGGCAAAAATGTTACTCTTTCGCAAGAGACCAACTATCCTTGGGAAGGTAGTGTAAAGATTACCGTAAATCCATCATCTGCAGTTTCATTTGAAATGAGGGTTCGCATACCGGGATGGGCGCAGAACGAGGCTATCCCTTCGGATTTGTATTCGTTTAAAAATACAACAGCAAGGGGGAATGTTACTATAAACGTTAACGGTAAGCCTGTGCAATACCAGGTTGAGCATGGCTACGCCGTTATTAGTAAAAGCTGGAAAAAAGGTGATGTAGTAGAATTGCAGCTGCCTATGGATGTAAGGCGCGTTACTGCCAACGCCAAGGTTAAAAATGACATAGGCAAAGTAGCATTGCAACGCGGGCCGTTGATGTACTGCGCAGAATGGGTAGATAATAATGGAAGAACAAGCAATATCATCATGCCTGATGAAACAACCTTCGCGGCAGATTTTCAAAAAAGTTTTTTGAACGGAGTAATTACTATTAAGGGGTTGGTTCCTGTAGTAAATATTGGTACAAATGGTGAGCAGGTATCAACGAGCCAGCAGCAATTTGTTGCCATACCTTATTACGCGTGGGCTAATCGTGGTAAGGGTGAGATGCAACTTTGGTTTCCTGAGAAAGTGAAAGATGTAGAGTTGTTTAGTGAATGATATTTAAAGTTTTGAGGACTTGCGATGGAAGGAACAGAAATCGCGGATTGTTTTTTGGCAAATAACTAAATACCCCCGGTTCATTCCGGGGGATTTGGTATGGTAATTATGACGGCTGTTTAATGTATTCCATAACGCCGAATTGGGAAGTCATTATTCTTTTGTTTTCGTTAAAGGTGTTAATAGTGAAATCTGTTATGATGATACCTGATTTGATCGTCAGCTTTTTATTGTCGTTGGAAAGTTTCCATTTACCCTTGTTAACTTTTTCTCCGTTGATGCTTTCAAATTCATCGCCCTCTTTAAACACCTGGAAAACCTGGTCGGTTTTGAAGTAGGTTTTAATGTCTCTATCTTTTCCGTCCGGCCCTGTCCAGCGAATTAGTTTCCATTTGCCGATCAGTTCTTTTGCGGTTTGGGCATTGGCAGCAGTTAATGAAAACAAGATCGCCACCACAAACAATATCCTCTTCATGGACTATATTTTTTGCAATGTTCAATATTATTGGTTGAAACTGCAAAAAATACACTGTTAAAACCATTTACAGACTAATTGAAGCCAATGGCTAAATACATATGTCACCAGCCTCAGGGATGTTTGAATTTTGTATGTTTTTGTTTGAAATTCATTGTTGAAAAGGATATTTCCCCGGTACATTCGCGCTGCAATAAACTGCCTGATGAAACGGATCTAATTGAATATAAATAACACAGGAATAAGAGTTTGACAGCTTCAAACTGCGATGGCAACAATTGAAGCCTTAGTTAGAGCGAGGCTGTTTTGGTTTGTTAGTACCCCGGTAATCTTACCGGGGTTTGTTTTGAGAAATAAGATTAATCAATGGATGTATCTAAAATGTCAGCTGTACAAAGAAATAGCCGCTTAAATGCGCGTTTATTTCGATTTCGAAGAATAAATACCATGCGTATACAGTTTGCCGGCGGACATTTTTATTACATGTCCCTGGACATTTTGTTATTGCCTGGGAAATCCAGCGTTTCTTGTTTCGTGTTGAATTTATTGATACGGAAATTCAGGCTCACCAAAAGAAATCTTGACAATACATTAGACCGCGTATCCTGGATATAGTTATCCCCAGTGCTGCGCCAGATGCTTACATTTTGATTCAACAGGTCATAGGCTTTTAGTTTGAGCCACACATCTTTCTTCTCAGAAAAATACTGAACAACATCCGCATTCAACATATTAATGGAAGTGTTGTAACCACTTGCCTGTCCGGTTGTTTGCCTGTAATCATAATCAATATTGATCTCCGTTTTGCCGGCGATGGAGAATGTTACATTCGGGCTTACAACAAAGAAATAAGATGTATTGCTGAGATCAGGCTGCAATGAGTAATCACTTGTCTGTCTTACAAGGCTCACATCTGTATGAAGGTCTATCCATTCAGGTGTATCGTATGTCAACCCCATATATACTTTTGAGTAAGTATTGTTGGTTTTGTTTTCTTCGCCGTTTAACAGGTTGATATTATGTGATGCGTTTGCATAAACATTGACGTTCCATTTGATCTTTTCTTTTCCAAAAATAAAAGGCCTGAAGTAGGAGAACCATGCATTCCAGTTGTATGCTCCATCCATGTTAACGGGTTGTGTGGCTTGTCTACCAGTAGTTTTGTCGAACATATTGCTGCTGACAATATTATCCACTATTGTAGAAAAACTACCGTTGGAATTGAAGCCTGTTTCCTTGCGCGAATTGTAGTAGTTGTAAGTATAACGTGCATTGTGTATTTGCGCAAACTTCAACCCCGGATTGCCCAGTCTTAAATATAGTGGGTTGGTATTGTCAACTATCGGCTGCAATTGAATAGCTTGCGGCGCCTGTAAATTGAAATTGTAGTAAACATTGAATCTTCTTCTTCTGCCATTTGAATAATAGCTAAGATTAGGAGAGATGCCTACATAAGATTGTTTGTAGGATGTGTCTTTGCCAAAAGTTTCGCTCACAATTTTTGCTTCCTGCCAACGCGCACCGACTCCGAATCCGCTGTTCTTGCCATTGTAGTTGTAGTTAACTGAAGCCGTATTGTTGTAGGTGAAATTATTAAAGTGGTTACTTAACGAGTCATTGAAGTGATCATAATAGCCCGTTTGAGCATTGTAGTCATAAACTTCTTTAGGCGAATTGTTCTTGCCGTAACTGTAGTTATAGCCAAAGTTGAGCACGCCTCTTCTGCCAACTGGTTCACTATAGCTCAGGCTGGATCCCAAACGTGTTCCGTGATCTTTGTAATTCTGATATTGATTCAGCAACAAGCTATATGCGGTGCTGTCAACAGGCGTGAAGTAGTTATTTGATTGATTGTAATTATCAGATTGCCTGTTATTGATATCGTGCCAGAAATTCATGAACAGGTTTCTTCTTGTTTTGCCAAAGCGATGATTGAGGCTGATCTGGCCATTTGACGTAGGGACGTTTGTTTTGTTATTGCTTAGCCTGGCACCTTCATTTATTTTTACAGTTCCACCGGGCAATGTTGTATTAAAAACTGAGGCTCCATTATACTGACTGATATTATACCCTGCGTTTTGATTGACGCGCACCATAGTGAGTGAATCGGGCTTGAATTCAAGGTAGATGCCGCTATATAAATTATTGTTGACGGATGTTGTATTGTTTTTTTCGTCGTAATAAGTGGAGGAATCAGTGAAGATGTTTTGCCTGCTGATGGATTGTTGTTTTACACTCTTGTTTCTGTCGTAGCCCGCCCATGCGCTGAAATCAAGCGTTTTGCCAAATTTATCAGCGTAGTTTGCTTTTAGTTGTTTATTGTCTGTGATGCCGTTCCAATTTTCGTAAGAAGCGTTGTCGCTATTACCGTTATCATTTCTTCCCGTATTATTAGCGCCAGCCACGATAGCCACTTTACGTTCGTTATTGAACATGTTTACGTTACCCTTTACCTCATAACGGTTGTCGGTGCCAATACCTGCATATTCTTTACCAAAGAGGCCGCGTTTCCTGTTTTTCTTTAAAGTGATATTGATAATCTTTTCACGCACGCCATCTTCAACGTTTGTCGCCAAAGCCTGGTCACTGCGTTTATCAATCACCTGGATTCTATCAATGATATCAGCGGGAAAGTTTTGCGTAACAGACTTCAGGTCTGATCCGAAAAATGGTTTGCCGTCCACATAAATTTTGGTAACAGGTTCACCCTGAGCTTTTATAGCTCCATTTTTATCAACTTCCAACCCCGGAATTTTCTTAAATACATCTTCCACGGTTCCATTTTTACGAACCTTGATCGCCGATGCAACAAATTCTGTCGTGTCGGTTTTAATCGCTACCGTCGCTTTTTTGGCAACAATTGTTACGGACGTCAAAGCATCGTACGATGGCGCCAGAAAGATAGAATCCATTGCAACCTTCGAGTTGTTGTTTTTTAATAAAACAGCCTGGTCAAATGCTGTAAAACTCAGTGCATTGATGCGCAAAGTGTAACTACCCGCTGGCATACCGGACAAGTTGAATTTTCCGGTACTATCCGTTAATACTGACCTTGCTACAGTTGAGTCTTTTTTTAATAGCTGCACAGTGGCCTGGGAAACGGCCTCTTTTGCTGGCGAGGAAAAGACACGGCCCGACAATTTTGTTTGCTGGCTATAGGCAGATGTTGCGGCAAGAAGTAAAAATATCAATATGAATTGATAGGGGCTGGCAGTCACATTCTTCATACCACAAATTTAAAATTCATCACCCGAAATGCTGCATCTTTTGCCGGTTAAAAATTATTATTTACCGGAGAACTAATGGTTGTGAGCTATCAGCCATTAGCTTTAAGCCGATTTTAGCGAGCGATTGTTTGTTTTACAAAAATATGTTCATACAAATGAACATATAGGTTTTACGATCCGAAGTAATAAAAAAAGACCTGTTGATTCTACATCAACAGGTCTTTTTTATTCAAATGCTTATATATGATAAGCTGATTGCTAACGGCTGACAGCTAATAGCTACTACGATTTGCTCACTACACCCATTTTGCCTAACAGTTTCCTGTTCTTGCGGTCGTGTATAAATTGGTAAACCAATGAATAAATGATCGGAAGAATGAGCAATGTCAAAATAGTAGATGTGATCAACCCGCCAATTACAACAATAGCCAAAGGCTTTTGCGTTTCACTACCAATTCCGGTACTGATGGCTGCAGGTAACAGTCCGATCGCGGCCATGAGGGCAGTCATAACAACAGGCCGCACCCTGGAGATTACTCCATGCAAAATTGCCTGGTGTAGCGTCATCTTTTGTTCAAGGTTTTTTCGGAAGACGGTGATCAAAATCACGCCATTCTGAATACATACACCAAACAATGCAATAAAGCCAATGCCTGCGCTAATGCTGAAGTTCATTCCGGTTACATGCAATGCAAGAATACCTCCAATAAGTGCAAACGGCACATTCAGAATGGTTAACATCGCATCTTTTACATTGCCGAACATCATAAACAGGATAAGGAAAATCGCCAGTAAACATACAGGTACAACATTGGATAATGTTTTTGTAGCGCGCTGCTGATTTTCAAATTCACCGTTCCACGACATTCTGTATCCTTCAGGAAGTTTGATCACACTATTTACTTTTCCTTGTGCATCGGCGATGGTGCTTCCTAAATCACGGCCACGCACAGAAAACTTAACCGGTATGTAACGCATGTTGTTATCGCGGTAAACAAATGCTGGCCCGGTTAACGTACGGATCAGCGATATTTCTTTCAATGGGATTTTCGCACTGTCTTGCGTTGGAATCATCAAACGTTCAATTTTTTCCCGCGTATCCCTGAAGTCCTTCTGGTAACGAATACGGATATCAAATTTGCGTTCGCCTTCATACAGTTCGGTTGCGGCTTTACCGCCAAGTGCCATTTCAATTACAGCCTGGGCATCTGCAGTGTTTACGCCATACAATGCCATCTTTTGCTGATCCAGCTCAATACGGAATTCCGGTTGGCCAAGGTTTCGCAGAATACCAAGGTCCTCTATGCCTTCAACTTTCGCGAGGGTAGCCTGAACTGCATCAGCCAGTGAGTCAAGTACTTTGAAATCAGGCCCGAATATTTTCACCGCTAAAGAGGCGGGAACGCCCGCAACAGCTTCTTCCACATTATCACGAATAGGCTGCGAATAGTTGAGCAATAAACCTGGGATTTTGCTCAACTGAACGTTCATGCTATCGATCAATCCTTCAGTAGTAACGCCTTTGCGCCATTCTTCTTTTGGCTTCAGGTCAACCGCAATTTCTACGTTGAAGAAACCTTTAGGGTCGGTCCCGTCATTGGTTCTTCCAATCTGGGCAAGCGTATGCCTCACTTCAGGATATTTTCTGATGATTGTTGTCATGCGGTCAGAGATCTCTTTACTTTGACTGAGTGATGCACTCATAGGCAACTGAGATTTAACCCACAACGCGCCTTCATCAAGCTCCGGCAAAAACTCAGAACCGAGAAATTTCGCGGAGAAAAAAGTAACTGCCATTATTGACACTGCTATCAATATGCTTAGCTTGGGGACCTTGTAAGCACGCTCAAAAAGATATTTAACACCATTCTCAAAGAATGTTACAACCGGATTGTGCTTTTCTCTCACGTTCCTTTTTAGTAATATGCTTGATAACGCAGGCACAAGCGTTAAAGTAAGAATTAAGGCGCCTAACAATGCAAAGCTTAACGTGTAAGCCAAAGGCGAAAACATTTTACCTTCTACTTTCTGGAAGGCGAAAATGGGAATCAAACAGGTTATGATGATCACCTTCGAGAAGAAGATCGCTTTACCCATTTCAGTACCCACCTGTTTAAACAGGCCGAGTTTAGCAAGCTTGTTAAACTTCTCCATGCCTACTTCTTTTGCTTTGTGATCAAGCGCCACAAAAAGGCCTTCCACCATTACCACGGCTCCGTCGATGATAATACCAAAGTCAACAGCGCCCATAGAAAGCAAGTTAGCCGTCATGCCTTTAATCCGCATACACATAAATGCGAACAACAAGGCCAGCGGAATTATTATGCTTACTGTAACTGTGGTCCGCCAATCCGCCATAAATATTAATACGATACACGTTACGAGAACAATACCTTCAATCAGGTTATGTATTACCGTATGCGTAGCATAATCCATTAGCGTCGTACGGTCATAAAATGTATCAATATGAACGTCCTTAGGCAATATGGTTTCATTCAGTTCTTTTACCTTTTCGTGGATCCGGTCAAGTACTTCTGCCGGATTTTCACCTTTGCGCATTACAACAATCCCTTCCAGCACGTCGCCTACCGTATCTCTCGAAACCTGTCCCAATCTTGGTTTTCCGGCTTCAACAACACGTGCCAGGTTTTTTACAAGAATCGGTACGCCATTTAGCTTTGTAACGATGATGTTTTCAATTTCATCAATGTTGTTCAGCAGGCCAATACCGCGAACAACATATGCCTGCCCGTTTCTTTCAATAACATCTCCACCTACGTTGATGTTGCTTCGTGCAACGGCATTGTAAACGTCAAGAGATGTTAAGCCATACTTGATGAGGTAATTCGGGTTCACGCTTATTTCAAAGCTTCTTTCCTCACCACCAAAGCTATTCACGTCGGCTACGCCGGGAACTGATTTGAATTGCCTGTCAAGCACCCAGTCCTGTATGGTATATAGATCGCGGATATTACGCGTTGGGCTCTTCAGCGTATAACGATAAATTTCACCCGTAGGGCCGTATGGAGGCTGAACGTCGGGCTTTATTTCGTCTGGCAGGTCCACATTCGAAAGCCTGCTCAATACCTGCTGCCTTGCAAATGCATCATCTACATCGTCATCAAATATCAAACGTACGTAAGACAAACCGAAGGATGAAGTTGTACGCAGGTTGATCTTTTTTTGTACAGAGTTCAACACTGTTTCCAGCGGAATGGTAACAAATTTTTCTACCTCTTCGGCGCTTCGTCCCGGCCACTGTGTAATGATGATGATCTGTGTATTGGTAACATCCGGAAATGTTTCGATTGGCGTGTTCTTATAACTCACAAAACCAATTACGGCAAGTATACCTGTAAGAAAAAATACCAGGTACCTATGGCGTAATGAGAAATGTATAATTCGTTTTATAAACTTGTTCATAGTAAATGCTCAATGGTAAAATAGAAATATTATAACTGCGGCCAGTTTATCAATTGATTACTGTATAAGCAATTGCTGGAAAATCAGTAACTGATTCTGGGTTATAACTTTTTGTCCTTCTGTTACTCCGCTATTCACATACGTTTTATCGCCGGTGGTTTTTAGTATGTCCACTTCAGCAATTTTAATATCGCTGTTGCTGTTGTAGACAACAACATACTCTTTGCCGTTTTGTGATATCAGTGCTTTTGTAGGTATACAAATTGCCTTTTGATCGAGTTGGTTGGATACCAATACCTGCGCAAACATTTCAGGCTTTAACAACAGATCGCTATTGTCGAGGCTTATGCGCACGCGCAAGGCTTTGTTGGCAGGATCAAGCACCTCGCTTACTTTGTCAATTTTACCTGTAAAATATTTGTTGGGGTAAGCGAGCGTTGTTACCTGCACGCCAACACCTTCTTTCACTTTTGGAATATCAGCTTCAAACACATTTGCCCAAACCCATACTGTTTTGAGGTTAGATATGGTGAAGAGATTTTCTCCCATGTCCTGCCTGATGAAGTTGCCTGTATTCACCCGTTTTTCAACAATATATCCGTTGATGGGAGAAGTGATAGAATACGTGCCGCCAGATGTGGCATTGGTGCCAGTATTGATATTTAAAACAGATTCAATTTTCTGTTTTGCGGCCAGCGCTTTTTGATAGTTCTGTTTCGCCTCTGTATAATCTTTTTCGCTGGCTATGCCGCTTTTGTATAGAGATTCAGCATTGTCCATTTGCCTTTTAGCGATGGCGACGTCTGCTTCTGCGCTGCTCAAATCAGCATAGTTACCGGCAACATCGGCACTTTTAATAACGGCCAGCACCTGCCCCGCCTGTACCCTGTCGCCCAGCGTAACTTTTGATTCAATTATCTGTCCGCTACTGCGCGGAAATATTTTCACAACGCTATTTTCGTTGAAGCTTATTTCTCCGCTAAGGGTTATAGCATCGTCTATGTAGCAGCTCTTCACCGTATCCAGTGAAATAGGCATGGTGCTACTCAAAACGAATTTCTTATCGGGATCTTCCTTCTGTTCCTTTTTTTCCTTGCAGGAAACGAATAAAATAAAACCTGTTAAAATACCTGCTATAGAAAGCTTGCTCATTATATATCGGTTTATGTGCGCTTTATTTAATAATATCTGTTCCTATGTTGAAATTCAACTCTTCTTTCGCCAGTTGAAGGTTTAATTGTTGTTGTGTAAGCCTTTGCTGAGACTCAGTGTAATCATTAAAAAAATCAATAAACTCCAGTAAGCTTATTTGCTTTTGCTGGTAGCTCTTTAACACATTTTCATACATGCGTTGGTATTGATCGTAGAAGTCTTTCTGTGTTGTATTGTTCTGCTGAATGGTTAGCTGCAATTTGTTGTATGCACTGGCAATGCTGTTTTGCAGATCAGTTTCTGCACTTTGTATAACAGCCTGTTGTTGCTTAACATTAAATTCGGCAGAACGTATATTCCCCTTGTTGTTATTGAATACAGGCAACGGTAGTGAAATGCCGAGTCCTACGTAATTAGGCGTGTAGTTTGAATTGCGGTCAAAGTTCGGGCCAAGCGTAACATCCGGCACACGGAGTGCTTTTTGGTAAACAAGATTCTGTTGTTGGTAAGTGGTTTGTGTTTGCTGCAGCTGGTAAAAAGGATTGTTTTGTTTACCCTTGCTGACCATAGAATCCAGCGTAACATCGGTAGAAATATTGCTGGCAAGGTTGGCAGATGGTTTAACGAAAACAGTTGACTTAAGCTGTAACAATGTTTTAAGATCAGCCTGTGTGTCCGCCATATCTCTGTTTAACTGTGTAATATCTTGTTGCAGGGATATAACCAACGCTTGTATGCGCAGGTATTCTTTTTGCGCAATGTTACCAGCTGAAAGTTGAGCCTTCATTCCATCCATCAGGCGCGTTAATTCCTGTTGCTGGGCCTGGTAAATAGAGCGATTGGATAGTTGTTGTGCAACGGTATAATAGTCAGAACGAAGCTGAAACCTCAGATTGCGGAGCAGGTCCTGCAACTGCAATTCACTTAGCTGAGCATTTGTAGTTGCCAGGTCGATCAGTTTGCCACGTTTTTTTGCCGTTTTAATCAGTTGTTGCACCTGGATAAAATACTGTCCGTTGAAAGATCCATCGGGATTTTTGCTGTAAGGAAAGAATTTGCCATTTGCATGAATCACCTGGTCAGTTACCAGTACAGGATTGTCCCACAATTTAGCCTGTTGGATCAGGGCTTTTTGCGCATCTGTATTGTAATGAGCCGCTAGCACCTGCAGGTTGCTGTCGATAAACATTTTTTCAGCCTGCTCAATAGATAATGTAAGCGTGTCCGTTTGTTGTGAGAAAGCGGTGTTAGTAAAGCATAGGTTAATGCCCAGCGCACATGCGGCAATCCAAATCATTCGCCGCCCTTTTGCAAGGTGCATAGGTTCAATCATAATATTACTTAAAGTGATTAAATCAATAAGGGTTAATACAATGCAAAACAGTAAACAATAGGTACTGTTCAAAAAGCATGGTATTTATTGGTGTATAATAGGTAAAGGATACAACAAATACGCCCTTTTGGTAAGGAATACGAATTTGCGATCCAAAGAAGGTTAAGACATCTTAGGCGGAGGCGGATTGATCTCTTTGAAGAACAAATAATGGTAGTCTTCTTTCAGCTGGCTTACATGCGTGGGTGATACAGTGCTGTAAGGAAGTTCAGCTACCGCGATAGAATGAATTACTTTAAGTGAAAAATGCTTTAATTGAAGAGAGTGATTATTTGTCCGGTGATTGCTGTATTCCGGGAAAGCATTATGATAATCAAAAATAATCTCGGAAATATATTCGATGGCGCTGTCTATTCTATTGCCACCGAGATCTTCAAAGCTATGGTTGTAGGTATAATGATCCAACTCATTGCCATATACACTCAGGTTGAGTATTTGTATCGCGACAACAAATAGTATAAACTTTAATATGATGGTTTTTGCTAGGCCCAATATATTTTCTCTTCCGTTTAAGGATGAGGGGCGTAAAGTTAAGCATCCAAACACATATTAAGTGCACAAGAATTAAGTTTTGACGTTTTAGCAATATTTGGCCTGCCAGTCCTTCTCAAGGCCGGAAACGAATGATTTTTTTGTGGAATGAATGAAGGTTGCCCGCTTTTGCCGGGCAACCTTTAAAATAATTAGCTAATAAGCCCTGACTTTTTTAACAATCTTCTATTCTCGCGATTATGAATGAATTTGTGAATAACACTATAAATGATGGGCAGAATAAGCAGAGTGAGGATGGTTGATGTTACCAACCCGCCTATTACCACCGTTGCCAATGGTTTTTGTGATTCAGATCCGATTCCGGTACTAAACGCAGCTGGAGATAAACCGATGGCTGCCATCAGTGCAGTCATTACTACCGGTCTTACCCTCGACACAACGCCTTCGTGAATGGCCCTGCCAAGTGGTAATTTAGCTTCGAGGTTTGCTTTGAACTGTGAGATGAGGATAACGCCGTCCTGTACACAAATGCCGGCAAGAGCGATAAAGCCTATCCCTGCGGAAATACTAAAGTTCATTCCTCTCAGGTGCAGCGCGAGGATGCCGCCGATCAATGCAAAAGGCACATCCATCAATACAATCAGCGCGTCTTTCACGTTGCCGAATGCCACAAACAATAAAATAAAGATCATCAGCAGGCAAACGGGAACCACGGTGGCAAGTGTGTGTTCTGCGCGTTGCTGGTTCTCAAATTCACCGTTCCAGGCGATGGAATACTCATCAGAAAGTTTGAGTTTTTTGCTGATGGCTTTTTGTGCATCGGCAATTGTACTTCCAAGATCCCTGTCGCGAACGCTGAACTTTATACCGATGTAACGGCTATTGTTGTCACGATAAATAAACGCAGGCCCTGTTATTTTTTGAATTTCTGCTATGTTTTTGATGGGGACTTTGTTGCCATTGCCTGCTGGCACCATCAGGTTTTGTACTTTGTCATCATCATCGCGGAATTCTTTCGGATACCTGATGCGTATTTCAAAGCGTTTTTCGTTATCGTATAAAATGGTTGCGGCTTTTCCGCCCAAAGCCATTTCAATTACTGCATTGGCGTCAGACACGCTTACGCCATAGAGCGCCATCTTTTGTTGATCAAGTTCAATCCTGAATTCAGGCTGTCCCATATTTCTGAATTCACCAAGGTCAGTAACGCCTGGGATATCTTTAAGGATAGCCTGCGCTTCAGCTGATTTTTGTTCCAGCGTTTTTATATCAGGCCCAAAGATCTTCATTGCGTTTTCCGCTGGAATACCGGCAACTGCTTCGGCAACGTTGTCGCTGATTGGCTGCGCGAAGTTCAAGCTCACACCCGGGAATGTTGATAGCTTTTTATTCATGTCTGCAACCAGGTCATCCATATTTTTAAACGTGGTCCATTGCTTCTTCGAATAAAGGTCAACAGCAATTTGTACGTTGGCAAAACCTTTTGGGTCTGTTCCATCATTGGTACGGCCAACCTGCACCATCACCTGTCTAACCTCCGGATATTCCTTTAATATTTTATACATCTTTTGCGAAAAGTCCACGGAGTTGTTCAACGATGAACTGATGGGTAATTGTGCCGTTATCCATAATGCGCCTTCATTCAGTTTGGGTATAAACTCAGTTCCCAAAAAGCGCGTAGAGAAGAATGTTAGGGCCATGATGGAAAACGCGACGAACAGGCTTTTCTTTGGAGCGCCGAGCGTTATTTTGGCTGCCCTGTCAACAATCTTTTCAAGGCCGATCACCAGTATGTTATGCTTTTCGCGAACGTTTTTCTTTAAGAGAATGCTCGATAATGCGGGAACAAATGTGAGTGTATAAATCAATGCGCCAAGTAAAGCAAATCCGAGCGTGTAGGCAAGCGGAGAGAACATTTTGCCTTCAACCTTCTGGAACGCAAATATGGGTAAGAGACAGGTGATGATAATTAATTTGGAAAAGAAGATCGCTTTTGCCTTTTCTGTCGCTACATTTTTAAATGCGCCAAGTTTGATCAGCTTGTTGTATTTCTCCATTCCCAGTTCCCTGGACATGGCATCCATTGCCACAAAAATTCCTTCCACCATTACAACCGCCCCGTCTATAATAATACCGAAGTCAACAGCACCCATTGAAAGCAGGTTGGCGGTCATTCCCTTTATCCGCATACAGGTAAATGCAAACAGCAGCGCAAGCGGAATAATCAGCGCAACTATAAGTGTAGTGCGCCAGTCAGCCATGAAGAGAAACACCACTACAGTAACGAGGATAATCCCTTCCAGCAGGTTGTGGATCACCGTTTCGGTACAAAAATCCATCAATGTCGTACGGTCATAAAACGGCACAATCTTTACATCCTGTTTAGCGAGCGTGTTATTTAACTGATCTACCTTTTTATGAATGAGGTCCAACACCTGCCTTGGGTTTTCTCCTTTTCTCATAACAACGATACCTTCAATAACATCACTCTGATCATTCAGGCTAACCTTACCCAAACGGGGCTTCCCGGATTCCTGCACTGTAGCAAGGTTTCGAACAAGTATGGGTACATTATGAATATTGGTTACAATAATGTTTCTGATCTCTTCTATATTGTTCAACAGCCCGATACCTCGTACTACATATGCCTGGTCATTTTTTTCAATTACATCACCACCCACATTTACGTTGCTTTTTTCAACGGCATTATACACGTCCATAGCTGTTAGCCCGTATTTGGTAAGCATATTCGGGTTAACGCTGATCTCAAAGGTTTTTTCTTCACCGCCGAAAGTATTTACATCGGCAATGCCGGGAACAGATTTAAACTGCCTGTCTAAAAACCACTCCTGCACTGTAGTCAGGTCCCTGATTGATTTGGTGCTGCTTTTAAGTGTATAGCGATAAATCTCATCCGTAGGGCCATAAGGCGGTTCAATTTCTGGTTTAACACCATCCGGTAAGTCGGCATTCATTATGCGTGTAAGTACCTGTTGTCGACCGAACGCATCATCTACATCGTCTTCGAAAATAATTCGGACATAAGATAGCCCAAAGGACGAAATGGTTCTCAGATTAACTTTCTTCTGAACCGAATTAAGTTCGGTTTCAAGTGGTATAGTAATGAATTTTTCCACCTCTTCGGCACTGCGGCCGGACCATTGTGTGATGACGATAATCTGTGTGTTGGTAACATCCGGAAATGTATCGATTGGTGTTTTGAGATAGCTCCACACGCCAATGATGGCCATTACTGCTGTAAAAAAGAATATCAGCAGGCGGTGGCGCAAGGAGAAGTATATAATTTTTTTAATGAACTTGTTCATAACAATTTATTGTGACAACAATGCGCAACAGTTATGCGTTTGCATAAAGCTGCAGATTGGTGTTTGTTAATGAGATTTAAGAACTGTTGTGTGTTGATCCGATAATTGGCAAATCCATACTGTTTAGTTAAGCATGCCTCGTCAATAGATATGACAATCCTGCCTTATCAGAATAAATAATCACAACAACGCTGGTAACAGGTGTATAATAATATACAATGCTGCAACCGCTCGTGACTCAACGATAAGAGGAAACTCCTGAATTCTGATTTGATCGCGACATTTATGAGCATTTGACATTGATAGCCCTTAACTAAACAACATTGAAATGGTCATTCCTTAGCTGTTTTTCTTTTGAAGAAGCGCGTTAAAAATGAGCAGACCTTTTTGTGATATCACGTGTTCTCCTTCTGCTACACCGCTTTCAATGTAGGTGGTATCTTCAACTTTTTTCAAAATGCTCACCTCACGGATTTCAATATCACTGTCGCTTTTGTAGATCAATACATAATTTTTGGAGTTGTCAAAAATGATGGATGACGATGGGATACTGACTGCTTTTGCGCCACTCTCGTTATAAATCGTTACCGTGCTGAACATTTCAGGTTTCAGCAACATATCTGTATTGGGGAGTTTTAAACGTACTTTTTCAACTTTATTATCCGGGTCAAGCACATTGCTAGTGTTGTCCACTGTTGTATTAAAAACCTTGTCGGGATAAGCCAGCACAGTAACTGTCGCTTTATAACCAGATTTGATGCGAGGTATATCGGCTTCGTAAGCATTGGCGTATACCCAGATATCTTTGAGGTTGGAAATGGTAAAAATATTATCGCCCATATCCGGCCTGATAAAGCTGCCGGTGTTGGCTTTTTTCTCAACAATATAGCCGTCAATAGGCGCTTTGATAAGAATTGTTCCACCTTCTTTCGCGCCGCCCAAGCCGTTAATGTTAATCACCGAATTCAGCTTTTCCTGTGCCGCCATGGCCTTTGTGTAATTGTTCTGCGCTTCAGTCAGGTCCTTTTCACTTGCTATTCCTTTGTCATAAAGAAGTTTGGCATTATCCATTTCTCTTTTTGCTATAGCAACATCAGCTTTGCTGCTTGTTAAGTCGCTGTAGTTACCAGCAATGTCTGCACTTCGCAACACTGCCAGTACCTGCCCTTTGCTTACTTTGTCGCCAAGCGAAACTTTTGTTTCTGTAATTACACCGCTAATGGAAGGGAAAACTTTTACAACTGCATTTTCATCAAAACTTATTTCACCACTCAATTTTAGTTCATCTGCTATGTCAGATGTTTTTGCGGTATCTATTTTGATCATGCCTTTCATAGCAGGTGTAAGCGTGAAGGCAGAGTCAAGGTTTTCGTGCTTTTGCGCATTGTCATTTGTACAGCTTTGCAAGCTGAATAAAAAAGAAGAAGCGAGAAATATATATGATAACTTTTTCATTGTTCGTGTATTTGTGTTGATTATTTGATTACGTCTGTACCCACATTGTAGTTAAGCTCTTCTTTTGCGAGGGCAAGATTGAGCTGTTGTTGAGCAAGCCTTTGGCGTATCTCTGTATAATCATTAAAGAAATCTAGGAACTCCAAAAGGCTTATTTGTTTGTGTTGGTAGCTATCGAACATATTCTTAAACATGTTCTGATATTTTTCATAAAAGTCCTTTTGTGTTGTATTGTTTTGTGCGATAGTAAGCGACAGCTTATTGTATGCGTTGCTGATGTCGTTTGTTAATCCGGTTTCGGCATCGCTGGTAATAGCCTGTTGTTGTTTGATAGAAAATTCAGCAGCTTTTATGTTGCCTTTGTTTCTGTCGAAAACCGGCAGCGGCAGTGAAAAGCCAACACCCCAGTAGTTCGGCGCATAGTTTGAATTACGGTCAAAATTGGGCGTCAGCGTCACATCCGGAACCCGTAACGCTTTTTGATAGGCCAGATTCTGTTGTTGATACAGAATGGTGGTTTGTTGCAAAAGGTAGTTCGGATTGTTTTGAATGCCCGCTTTAACCATATTCTCCAGGTTGTCGGTCAGGCTAACATCAGTTACCAATGGATCTGCTGGTTTAATAAACACCTGATCTTTTATTTGCAGTAATGACTTCAGGTCCGACTGGTTGTCCGCTATCGCCTTGTTCAAATCTGTAACATCCTGCTGAAGCGAGATTTGCAGCGCCTGTATGCGAAGCAATTCCTTCTGAGCAATATTGCCAGCGGAAAACTGCGCCTGCATACCATTTAACAGTAACGCAAGCTGCTTTTGCTGTTCCTGCAAAGTAGACAAGTTCATCAACTGCTGTGCAATGTTGTAATAGTCTGTGCGCAGCTGATACCGCAGATTCCTTAAAACATCCTGCAATTGCAGTTCACTGAGTTTAGAATTTGTGGTAGCAATGTTGATGAGCTTACCACGTTTGCCAGCGGTTTTAATTAACTGCTCAATCTGTATGAAATACTGGTTGTTCAATGACCCGTCCGGCAATTTACCATGCGGCATGAATGCACCGTTAGCTGCAACTACATGATCCGTATTCAGAACCGGATTATCCCAAACCTTTGCTTGTTCTATCAGCGCTTTTTGTGCATCTACGTTATAGTGTGAAGCAAGCAGCTGAAGGTTGCTGTCAAGAAACCTTTTTTCAGCCTGGTTTATAGTAAGCGTTAATGTATCGGGTGACTGTGCTTTGGCAACAATGCTGCTAAGCACAATTGCAAAAGTCAATATAGGTACGAGCGATTTACGTACGCTACCTGTAAATAGTTTCATAGAAAAATGAATAATAAAATGTGAATAGATGCAGCTTATTGAAGAGCAAAAACGATTGCTCAATTCACCGGTATATTGTTATAAAACAACGCACCCGTAAATGTTTCAATAACGGCTACAAGAGTATCTGCACATGCACGTTAAATACATGTACCCACTTGTTCTAACCTCTCACCGCGATGTTGAATTGTAATAGCCAGCAGGCTGCGTAAGCAGTTTTGCTGCGATTGTTTTAAGCTTTAAGCTGCTTGGGAGGGGGAGGCGTAATTTCTTTAAAGAAAAGGTGTTTGTAGTCTTCGTTTAGCGAAGAAATGTAAGTGACCGAGGAAATTATTTTCGGAATCTCAATATCTGCAAAAGTGTCTATTTGCTTGAAAAGAGAATGTTTGATTTGATAAGTGTGGCTGCTTGAGTTCTGATGCTTACCGTATTCCGGAAAAGCATTCTCATAATTCAACAGGATTTCTGTAACATACTCAATGGCACTGTCAATGCTGTTGGTACCAATATCCTCGTAGTGATGATGTAAAGGATAATAGTCCATATCGTTACCATAGACGCTCAGATTGATAATCTGTATCGCTACAATAAAAAGAATACATTTTGATATGAACCGTCTTGTCTTCAACGGGTGAAATATTGGGGTATGATTGAAATCAGAAAATCTGCGCAAAGGTGATTCTTTAATAACGTGCCATCAAATACGGTTATCTAAAAAAAAGTGAAAGTTCAACTTTCAAATTTTGTTTATATCCCGGAAACTACTGAAGCCTGTTCGAATATCTGCTTGTTAATTAAATAGCCACCATGTCGTCTTAAGGCTTTAGCGTTCGTTTGACGTATGTTCAGGCAGAATGTAAAATGTTAAAACGAAGAATTTTTTAAGACTGATTAATGCTGCAAAGCCGTGTAAAGATTAAACCCAGGCTATGACGGAATGAACAGCGATCAATGCCTTTGAGCAAGTCATCGCAAAAAAAAATGCACCAACCTTTCGATTGATGCATTTTCTATGTTTACAGGATAATCCTGTTTAGCTTATGCTGTTTCTTTCTTCGGCTCTACTTTTTTGCCCAGAGGTTTGTCTTTAGCAAACTCAAGCAATACAGGCGCAGCTACGAAGATAGACGAATATGTACCGGTGATCACACCTATCAACATCGCGAAAGCAAATCCACGAGTTACTTCACCACCAAAGATGAAGAGGATAAGAATGGTCAGGAACACAGTCAATGAAGTCATGATTGTACGGCTTAAAGTCTGGTTGATCGCTGTGTTGATCACCTGAGCTTTAGCCATTGTTGGATATAACCTGCTATCCTCACGGATACGGTCATAAACAATCACGGTATCGTTCATTGAGAAACCTATCACCGTCAGGATCGCCGCAATAAAGTGCTGGTCAATTTCAAGCGGGAATGGCACTATTTTTCTGAAGAAGCTGAATACGGCCAACGTTACAAACACGTCATGCAGCAACGATACGATCGTACCTACGGAGTATCTCCAGTCGCGGAACCGTATAAAGATGTACAAACAAATAGCGATGATAGCAAGTACTGTCGCGTTTGTTGCACCTTTTTTCAGGTCATCAGAAATGGTTGGCAATACTGTTTGTGAGCTTTGCTTGTATTTAGTGCTGAACTCATTATAGCTTACATTCTGAGGCAGATGGCTTTTTAATCCATCAAATAAAGTACGCTCTACTGCTGAATCTATAGTGTTTCCAGTTTCATGGATCTTATATGAAGTAGTGATGTTCAGTTGATCATGTGTGCTTACAGTCTTGATAACCGGAGCTTCACCAAATACTTTTTTCAAATCATCTGTCAGGCTTGATACTTCTTTCGTCATGTCTTTGCCAAACTTGATCGTATAGCTGCGGCCACCTTCAAAGTCAACACCATAGTCAAATCCATAGAAGAAAGAAGAGATGCCTAAAAGTGTTACAACGATTGAGATACCGTAAGCTACTTTTCTGTACTCAACAAACTTGATAGCAGCGTGTTTGAATACCTTTCTTGAAATTCCGGTAAAGTATTCAAAGTGACGGCCTTTGCTCATGTATACATCAGAGATAAGCCTTGACACCAGGATACCGCAGAACAGAGACAACAGGATACCGATGATCTGAGTTGTTGCGAAACCTAATACAGGACCCAATCCGAATGAGAACAGGATGACAGCTGTTAACAAAGTAGTTACGTGCGCATCCAGTACAGGTGCATAAGAACGTTTGTAACCATCAGCAACTGCATTTGCATAGCTCTTGCCTTTCGTTAGTTCTTCTTTAATTCTCTCAAAGATGATAACGTTCGTATCCACGGCCATACCGATCGTTAATACCAAACCGGCGATACCAGGAGCCGTCAGCGTAAAGCCTAATGCGCTCAATATACCGATCGTGAATAACAAGTTTAATATAAGTGCAATGTTGGCAACCCAACCAGCTGTATTAAAGTAGATCAGCATTAACGCGAAGATCACGATGAAAGAGATCAGGAATGATAATGAACCACCTTTAACGGCTTCCTGTCCCAAGGTTGGCCCAACCAGTTGTTCCTGTACAATTTTAGCAGGAGCATCCAGTTTACCAGACTGAAGGATATCAGCCAGGTCCTGTGCGTCGTTGATTGAATAGTTACCAGAAATTTCTGAAGAACCGTTAGGGATTGGCCCGTTTACAAAAGGAGCGCTGTAAACGATATTATCCAGAACGATGGCAATTGGCTTAGATACGCCATTGTTTGCTGCAGGAGAGTTTCTTTCTGTCATTTTAGCCCAGATAGAAGTTCCGATAGCATCCATGTTCATCTTAATAGCAACACGGCCTTTTTCATCATAATCCTGGCGTGCTTCACTTACGTGTTCACCTTCCAGTTCTGCTGTACCATTATCAAGTGTTTTGATAGCGTATAAAGGCAGGATATTTTTTGTTTTAGGATCGCTAACATCAGCCTTACCATACATGAACACCATATTGGAAGGGAAATTGTGCTTAACAATTTCCATGTTCAGGAATTGGTTAATCTGTGCTGTATCTTTTGTCAAAACATAACCTAATTCAGCAGGGAACTGAGCGGCACCCTGTGCATTGCGGCGTGGCTGAGAAAAACCAATCAGGTTTCTCAGAGGTGCCTGGTTAAATTTGATTTGAGTAGAATCTTTTCCTGCTGCAGCTGCTTTTGCAGTTGTTGCGTTTGTATCAGAAGCGCCACCTAACGTAGCAGTTTGCGTAGTGTCTGTAGAATGTACTGCTGTTGCAGTGGTATCAACTTTAGCTTTAGCAGTTGTGTCAGTCTTTGTGCCTGTTAGGTAGTCAGACAAAGATTTGTCTGCGCTCAACACTGCTTCCTGAAGGTCGCCAATATTATACAATTCAAAGAATTGCAGGTTGGCAGTAGATTGCAGGTAACGGCGCACCCTTTCAGGATCATTTACACCAGCTAATTCAATAGTGATAATTCCTTTAGCAGGATCGGGGTTAATGGTGGGAGAAGCCACACCAAAACGGTCGATCCTAGTTCTTAGGATTCTGTAAGTATTGTTGAATGCAATAGTTGCCTGATCGCGCAGGTAGCTGATCACGGCATTATCTGATGCATCAAATTTTATTTTTCCGTTGCTGCGCTGAGCAAAGAATGGAGCAAGTTTGGTACCGTTTGCATTTTTCTGAAACTCTTCATAAAATAAAGTGATCAGGTCAGCACCGCTGTTTGCTTTTCTTTCAATAGCACTATTTAAAGCTTTGTTGAAAGCCGGGTCTTTTGTGTAGTTGCTTAATGAATGCATTAAACCATCAAGGCCCACAGCCATGGTAACGCTCATACCACCCTGCAGGTCAAGGCCCAGTTTAAGTTCATTGTCCTTAGCGGACTGATAAGTAACGAGGTTAAACGGCCCAATCTTTGTGTCATTGGTGCTATCTAAAAGGCGATGCTTGTGCTGATCTTTAATTTGATCAAGGGTGTCAGCATAGGCTTCCTGCAATTCTTTATTGCCAGGATACTTTTGTTCCGGAGTAAGGGGGTAATTCGCCTTAAGCCATTTGGCAGCTCTATCATCCATTTTACCTTCATGGCTCTTAACGATCCATGTAAAAGATAACTGGTATAAGCAGATCAATATCAGTGCAATCGTAAAAAAACGCACCAAACCTTTAAGTTGCATACTATGGTTTTCAATTTTTGAGTGGCGGCAAAGATAGGGGATTGGATGTGAAATAGTAAAATGAAAAAAAAGCGGATATATTTCCCGCTATTTTAATGCAAGTTTACTGCCCTGAAATGCAGCCCGGATAACTAGTTTCGGTATTTTTCCTGCCCGCCTTCTTTCGAAAAACAGGCAGGAAAAAAAATCATCAATTAAAATTATTGCTTGTAAGGCCTAACCTTGAGTAGTGTAACATCAAAATAGATAGGAGAGTTGGCTGGGATAGCGGTTCCGCTTCCATTGCAACCATAAGCATAAGCAGAAGGAATTACCATTTTAATACGGCCACCTTCTTTAATCTTCTGCAAAGCATAAGAGAAGCCAGGTACAAACCCACCTGCATATGCCACAAGAGAATCTGATTTGTCGAATGTAGTGCCGTTTAACAATTTTCCTTCATACTTAATAGTAACAGTATCATAGCTGTTGGCAATGGCCGGGGTAGTTCCTGGCTCAATTATCTGGTACAAAATAGAACTCGAATCAGTAGTATAGCTAATTCCGTTGGAAATGCAGAAAGCCTGCATTTCAGTTACTTCACTTTTCGGGTCTTGATCCTGGCAGGGAGTGCTTGATTTTACGCATGCGGCCAATCCGATCACAGTGGCTAACGATAGCCCCAAGATTTTCTTCATGTAGGTTAAACTTTTAAGATTTTTTCAATGCTATTGTATGTATGTTTCTAACGTGTTTAGGGCCAAATATTATTTATATTTTCCGAGTTTGAGCAATTTTATCTCATAATATAAAGGCGAGTTAGCAGGTACAACCTGGGCACCGCTGTTGTCTTTGGCGCCGTTACAGCCGTATGCATATGCTGATGGTGAAACCATTTTAATCTGGCCGCCTTCGCCAATTTTATTGATGCCAAATAGTAATAGTGTAGGCACGTTTTGCGTCATCGCCATTACTGAATCATTCTTTTGAAGTTGCGTTCCATTGAGTAGTTTGGTTACAACTGACATTATGATGGTGTCATACTGGCTACCAATTCTATCTGCAGCTCCGCTGGAAACTACCTGGTAAAAAATACCTGTGGTATCATCAACCTGGGGGGCAATTCCGTTATTATAGCAATAAGCTCTTATGTCATCCGCCTCTTCAGAAGGAGGGACATTTGTACAAGCATTGCTGTTACTTTTCATACAGGAAGCTAAAGCGATCATTCCGGCAAGTAGTACAAAGGCAGTTTTTTTCATGCTTTATCGTAGTTTGCAGCACACTGGGTGCATTTAAAGATTGTTACCAAGAGCCTGGCAGAAATAAAAACGCTGCTCAAAGACTTTTATTCTGCTTATTTTTTTTTATCATAAGTTCTTTATACCGCTGCTCATTCATTTCCCACTTATATTTTTTGTAGAAAAATGCGAGGAAAAGGCTGATTCCCAGTATAGCAACCAATAATACATTTGGGTTAAAGCTTGCATTCGCAACCATGCTAGCCCGTTCGTACCAACCTGTTCCTACTGATACGATGGTGCAGACGCCAATTGTAAGCCCCATAGAAAGCCCAATTATAAACTGGCGGAATATACGCCTTTTGTTGTGGCGATAGCCTTCCCAGTATTTAAGAAAATTCTCTTCTTCCTTCGTAAGCATCAGCAAAAATAACTTGCTTAATTTTAAATTGTTTTCACTTAAAAGTTTAATTTCTTATTTTGCCTTAAAATTCAATTTCTGTGACTAAATATGATGCACTTATACATGATTTTTTATTAGAAAACAAATATGTGTCTCTCGAAAAGCTAGGCGAATTTGTTATCACCGGTGAACCATTTGTTACAGAAAACGGCACCACAACCAGTCAGCCCAAGATAGCATTTACCTTCAACAAATACGCAGAAACATCCCCGGAACTAGTTGATTATATCGCGACCAAACTAAGTAAAAACAGAGGCATTGCGGGCAGCGGCCTGGAGTCTTACCTAATTGAAGCAAAACAATGGATCAATATAGGAAAATCGTACTCTTTTGAAGGAATTGGTGAAATAATAATGGATAATTCTGCTAATCTGCAATTCAGGCAGACGGCTCACCTATCTGCCAGAGAGGAAGAATTTAAAAGGAAAAGAGGTTACGCTGCTGAACCAGGTGCTGTAGAGAACAGGCAGTCAAGGAGGACCGGCGTATTTGCGCTGGCTATTATAATTGTGCTTTTAATAGTTGGAGGCCTGGGTTATGGCGTATATAATTATATCAATTCTCATAGCGCAAGCAAAGCAACAGAAATGTCTTCTGGTAATAATGCCACCGAGGGCGTTGAAAAACCAGCAGCACCTGTAGACACAGCCGTAGTACGTAAGCCGGTATCATCTGACACAACTAAACAAGCGGTAGTGGTTGCGCCGCCTACGACAGATAGCGCGAGATTTAAATTTATTTTTGAAGTAACAAGTAGCCGCGACCGTGCTGTTGCGAGGACCGCCAAATTGCGCGAGTACGGCGATCGGGCGGGATTTGACAGCCTTAGAACGGATACTGCCATGCGGTACAGACTGTATATTGATGCGACAATATTACAGGCTGATACGTTACGTGCGATTGACTCTCTGTCAAAATACTTCGGGAAAACAGTTTACATGAAAAGGTTTTAGTATGCTGAAAGCTGAAAGCGTAAAGCTTAGAACTGATTAAGGCGAGGGTTTCACGCAGCGGGCGCAAAGGAGCGGCGACGCAGAAATAAAACAATTATAAAGACGCTAAGGCGTCTTTTTTTATTAGAAGAAAAGATACACAGGAGTAGCCTTAAGAAGAAACGTCAAGTTATTTGGAGGATCGAGGTAAAATATATGACATCTAAGATTGAGCTTGTAGCCAATTGGCTCATTAACCCAAATCAAATAACTAGCATCAATCCCTTCTCCATAATAAGCTTTGGGCTTTAAGCTTAAAAAAATCCCGGCCTCGTAACCACGAGCCGGGACTTTTTTTTATCGAGATAAATTGTTCTCTTAGTAATCCATACCCATTCCACCACCGTGAGGCATTGGAGCAGCCGAAGCTTTAGGTTCTGGTTTATCAGCAACAACACACTCAGTAGTTAATAACATACCAGCGATTGAAGCTGCATTTTCCAAAGCAATACGAGTTACTTTAGTAGGATCGATAACACCAGCTTTGAACAGGTTTTCGTAAACTTCAGTTCTTGCATTGAAGCCAAAGTCACCTTTACCTTCTTTGATTTTCTGAACAACGATAGAACCGTCGATACCAGCGTTAGCAGTTAAAGTGCGCAGAGGCTCTTCCAAAGCACGGCGAACGATTGCCATACCAGTTTGCTCATCAGCGATCTGGCCTTTTACTTTAGCTTCCAGGCTTTCGATAGCGCGGATGTAAGCAACACCACCACCAGGTACGATACCTTCTTCAACCGCAGCGCGAGTTGCGTGTAAAGCATCGTCAACGCGGTCTTTCTTTTCTTTCATTTCAACTTCAGTAGTAGCACCTACGTAAAGTACAGCAACACCACCAGCTAATTTAGCAAGGCGCTCCTGTAATTTTTCTTTATCGTAATCAGAAGTTGTAGTCTCGATCTGAGCTTTGATCTGACTAACGCGAGCAGTGATATCTGCCTTTTTACCTTTACCACCAACGATAACGGTATTGTCTTTATCAATAGATACAGAAGCAGCCTGGCCTAAGTAAGAAAGGTCTGCATTCTCTAATTTAAAGCCTTGTTCTTCGCTAACAACAGTACCTGCAGTCAGGATAGCAATGTCAGTCAACATTTCTTTACGACGGTCACCGAAACCTGGAGCTTTAACAGCAGCAACTTTCAATGTACCACGTAATTTGTTTACAACCAGTGTAGCCAGTGCTTCACCTTCCAGGTCTTCTGAAATGATCAACAATGGACGGCCACTCTGAGCAACTTTCTCAAGAATATGCAGAATATCTTTCATGTTGCTGATCTTTTTGTCATAGATCAGGATGTAAGGATTCTGTAATTCAGCTTCCATTTTTTCGCTGTTTGTAACGAAATATGGTGAGATATAACCACGATCAAACTGCATACCTTCAACTACATCGTTGTAAGTATCAGTTCCTTTAGCTTCTTCAACAGTGATAACACCTTCTTTACCTACTTTAGTAAAAGCTTCAGCAATCAATTTACCAATTGTGTCGTCGTTGTTTGCAGAGATTGTAGCAACCTGCTGAATTTTTTTGCTGTCGTTACCAACAGTCTGGCTCTGTGCTTTCAGGCTTTCAACTACAAGCGCAACCGCTTTGTCGATACCGCGTTTCAAATCCATTGGATTTGCACCAGCAGCAACCATTTTCAAACCTTCAGCTATGATAGCCTGAGCCAATACAGTTGCAGTAGTAGTACCGTCACCTGCAATGTCTGCAGTTTTAGAAGCTACTTCCTTAACCATCTGAGCACCCATGTTCTCGATAGAATCTTCCAGTTCAATTTCTTTAGCAACGGTAACACCATCTTTAGTGATTGAAGGTGCACCGAATTTTTTCTCAATAACAACATTGCGGCCTTTAGGACCTAATGTTACTTTAACTGCGTTAGCTAGTGTATCAACGCCTTTTTTCATTCTGTTTCTTGCTTCAATATCGAAGAAGAGTTGCTTAGCCATAATATTAATAATTTGAAATTTTTGATTTGAAATCGTTTAGTCAATTCCTATAACGAATTAATGTCTGCGTTTTGGAAGATTGAATTAAACTATAGCGAGAATATCGCTTTCTCTCATGATCAGGTAGTCACCGCCATCGATCTGGATCTCAGTTCCGGCGTATTTTCCATATAAAACTGTATCACCCACTTTAACTGTAACCGGTTCTTCTTTTTTACCAGGACCTGCAGCCACAATCGTTCCGCGTTGTGGTTTTTCTTTAGCTGTGTCAGGGATAATAATTCCACCTGCAGTTTTTTCTTCCGCAGCAGCTGGTTTTACTATCACCCTGTCATGAAGAGGGGTAACATTGAGTTTTTTTGCCATAGCTGTATTGTTTTTTTTAGTTAACTAATGATTGAAAATTTAGACATTTTTCTTAACGATTATTATGCCATTGAGTGCAGAAAGGTCAAAATTTCACTTTATTGGAGCATTACAGAGACCTAAATGGAAGACTTGGCATAACAAATCGAGTTGCAAATAAAGGACATTTGCTTTCTGTGACAAAATTACATTTGGCAACTTAAAAAGGGCTGACAGAAAATGTCAGCCCTTTTTAAGTCATGTAACAATATTTGTAAGTGTAACCGGCGTATAAATAGGATAGAAGCCGGCGTCAAATAGTTGTTGCGGCAACTAGTTATTTTTTTCAAAAAACTGTTTAATGCACATCTATTTTTGTGCTGCTGCACTGCCAAATACCTTTTTCAGCAGGTCAGTCACGCGCGCGGCAGGGTCTTTTCTTATCGCTGTTTCTTCCAGTGCAACCTGGTAGAAAATGCCATCAACAGCTTTTCCTGTAACGTAAGCGCTTAAGTCAGTATTCACCGGTTTGCTGCTGAACTTGTTATAAAGCGTAAAAACATCGCTCCAGTATTTTGTGGCGTTCACTTTGGTTAAAGCCGCGTCAATATGAGGTTTGAAGGCGTTTGTGAGTGCCAGCGTCGTTTTATTTTTAAAGTAGTCTGTTGCGGCTGTGTTTCCTCCTTTCAGTATTCCCAACGCATCAGGAATGGTCATTTGTTTGATGGCGTCAACAAAAATAGGCGTGGCCGATTTTGCTGCATCTTCGGCAGCGCGGTTCATAGAAAGAACAGCTTTATCAACAACACTACCCAAACCGAGGCTTCGTAAAGTGCTCTCAACTTTCTGAGCTTCAGGAGGCATGAGTATTTTAACTGCTGCGTTTGCAAAAAATCCGTCAACGGCAGACAACTTGCCTGTGGTATTTTGAGTGCCTATTGTAAGCGCCTGTTTCAGGCCATTAATTATTTCCTGGTCAGACAACCCTGTCGACATGGTTTGCGTGGAATTGATTACCTGCTGTACTGTATCACAACCCGAAAAAGCAAATAATACAAAAAGGATCAGTGTATTTTTCATCATAGCCATTTTATGCTGCATATCAAAAAATTTGCCGCAAAGTAATGTCATCTGTATAATCCGGTCGTACTTTTTTTAAACCGTTTATACCAAAGGGTTTGAGCAGAAAAAAAAGATACTGCTACCTTTGCGCACGAAATACGGAACAAGGATTTGAGGTTGATGTGAAACATCGTAAAAAGTGCGGGAGAAAACACAAACAAACCCTGTGAATTTGCCGAAAACGCCGTATAATTTTCAAACTCTAAACACTTTAAAAAATGAAAAGCAACGCTAACCTTTCCGTGTTATTCATGGAAAACGAAACCCTGAAAGAACTGGCTTCAAGGCCAATCGTAGAAGAAACAATCGCATTAGATGATGTAGTGAAGACAATGAAAGTCTTCGGGCCTGCAGATTTATGGCAGGTGCACCGCCTTAGAAGGCCAAGGATTTCGAGAAGAAAATTTGTTCTGTAGATAAAATGAACAAATACATGCATAAAAAAAGCTGCTTTTTAAAAAGCAGCTTTTTTTCATTGATATGTTTCGAGTCTATTTGAATACAACTGTATTATCTGCCGCTTTTTTTTGTGTGGCAGATGTGTTGTGAGACTTTGTTTCTGTTTGCTTTCCAGCCATTCCATCCTTTGTGTGATGGATCTGAGCAAGGGTAGGAGCGATAACCAGTGAAACAATCGACATCAGTTTGATCAGGATGTTCATTGAAGGGCCTGATGTATCTTTAAAAGGATCACCTACGGTATCACCTGTTACTGATGCTTTGTGTGGATCTGATTTTTTGTAGTACATCTCACCATTGATCTCAACACCTTTCTCAAAAGATTTTTTCGCATTATCCCATGCACCACCAGCGTTATTCTGGAAGATACCCATCAATACACCTGAAACAGTTGCGCCTGCAAGGAAACCACCTAATGCCTCTGGGCCTAACAGGAAGCCAATCAATAATGGAGAAATGATAGCTATCGCACCCGGCAGCATCATCTTTTTGATAGATGCATCAGTAGAAATGGCAACGCATTTGTCGTACTCAGGTTTACCTGTTCCTTCCATAATGCCTGCAATTGTGCGGAACTGGCGGCGAACTTCTTCAACCATAGCCATAGCAGCCTCTCCTACAGCGCGGATGGCAAGTGAAGAAAATATAAAAGGAATCATACCACCAACAAATAAGCTGGCCAATACTTTCGCCTTATATATATCAATTCCCTGTATGCCTGCTACACCAACGAAAGCGGCGAACAATGCAAGGACGGTCAGCGCCGCAGATGCAATCGCAAAGCCTTTACCAGTGGCAGCTGTAGTATTACCTACCGCATCAAGAACGTCAGTTTTTTCACGAACCTCTTTAGGAAGTTCACTCATTTCAGCAATGCCACCAGCATTATCTGCAATTGGGCCAAACGCGTCAATTGCAAGCTGCATAGCCGTTGTAGCCATCATACCAGCCGCAGCAATAGCTACACCGTATAAACCTGCACACTCGTAAGAACCCCAGATACCTGCTGCCAATACGAGGATTGGTAAGAAAGTAGATTCCATGCCTACTGCCAAACCACCAATTACGTTTGTTGCGTGGCCGGTGCCGGATTGGCGGATAATAGAAAGCACCGGGCGTTTACCCATTGCTGTATAGAATTCTGTAATCAAACTCATTAATGTACCCACTGTTAAACCTACAGCGATGGCGCCGAGAACTCCCCATTTGGTGAATTCAACGCCGCGCAGTGACATAGTTTCAGGAAGTATATAGTTAACCAGACCGATACATGCAAGCGCTGTAAGAACGATTGAACCCCAGTTACCCATGTTTAATGCTTTCTGCACAACACCTGTATGGATACCAGCGGATTCACTGATTTTTACAAAGAATGTTCCGATGATGGAGAAAATAATACCAACACCGGCAATCAGCATGGGCAGCAGGATTGGAGCGAAGCCACCAAAATTATCAGTTGACTGTGTTTCCTGGCCCAAAACCATTGTGGCCAAAACTGTTGCTACATAAGAACCAAACAAATCGGCACCCATACCAGCAACATCGCCCACGTTGTCTCCTACGTTATCTGCAATAGTCGCAGGGTTACGCGGATCATCTTCGGGAATGCCGGCTTCAACTTTACCAACAAGGTCAGCTCCAACGTCAGCAGCTTTGGTATAAATACCGCCGCCTACACGTGCGAAAAGGGCAATTGATTCAGCTCCCAGGGAGAATCCTGTAAGCACTTCAATAGTCCTGATCATCTCTTCGGAATTAGCAGCAGCTTCCGGAGCAAAAATATGTTTAAGCACGATGAACAATCCTCCCAAACCTAATACAGCAAGGCCCGCAACACCTAAGCCCATTACAGAGCCGCCGGTGAATGAAACTTTTAAAGCGTTGGAAAGGCTGGTGCGGGCTGCGTGTGCAGTACGTACGTTGGCTTTGGTTGCAACACTCATACCGATGTATCCAGCGGTAGCGCTTAAAACCGCGCCAAGCACAAACGCAATAGCTATCATCCAGTGTGATGTAGGATTACTGCTGGCCATTACGCCCAATAATATAGCAACGATAATTACGAAGTAAGACAGAATTTTCCATTCAGCCCTTAAGAAGGCCATGGCTCCCTCAGCTATGTATTTGCTGATTTCTTTCATTCGGTCGTTTCCGGCATCCTGGCCAGACACCCATTTATATTTGGCGAGGGTATACAAAAGCCCGATGATACCCATAGCCGGAACAGCGTAAAACAAATTGTTCATAAGCAAGTACATAAGAGTTTAAAAAAATTTATAAGGTGGACAAAAATAAGGGGGAAAATGTTCAAATGTTAAAAATGATATTATTTTGATATGAACCAGGAGTTTTTGGGAATAAAGTCTTAATAAGTGCATTCCTGAGCCAACAGATAACGAGCCGGAGCGGGGTGTCATCATCTAGGCGATGATAATCTTTGGTTTACCGATTTTAAATGCTTAAAGACCAAATAAAATGCGGTTTGCTTTTAATTGTTTTTTAATTTTATTCCATCAAAGTTATTAAAAATACTATCCATAGGGGTATGGATTGTTTATGAAGGGTTACAGAGAGGCTTATTCTTGAGCCTCTTTTTCTTTTTAGCTATAAGCCATAGGCTGTCAGCAATCAGCTATTAGGTATCAGGTACATGAAACTGCTAGAATGCAATAATAACTTCCCATCATGAAATCGCAAGCAGGCTTCATCCAATCAGACATCAGCGATCATTAAATCAAATCTCATTAAATCAGCCATCAGCGATTCCGTCTATTTTCTCACAATATTGAAAATAGTAACCGGAGGAGTAAATATTTGATCGTTTTCAGGGCGGTTGTATATTTTTTTTACCACGTCCATTCCCTTAATCACTTTACCAAAGGCAGCGTAACCCTGGCCATCTGGATTGTTTTCACCACCAAAATCGAAGCCTGGTTGATTGCCGACACAAATAAAAAATTCAGTAGTCGCGGTGCCTGGTTCCCTGCGGGCAAGTGATAACGTTCCATCCTTATGCGACAAACCTGTTTGCCTGGTTGTTTCGTGAGGAACGCCGGGGAGGCTTTTTGCTTTTGTATAATTTGATTGCCACAAGCCACCTTGTATTAATTCTGATTTAGGTGCATTGGATGGTTGATTATCATCATTCAGGATCCTGTAAAAGGAACTGCCTTTGTAATATGCTTTATCAATGTATGAAAGAAACGCATGTACACTCTGTGGTGCTTTATCCTCGTATAACTCTGCTTCAATATCTCCGGCATTGGTTTGAATAATGACATGAGGATATTTGTCTTTGGGTGATGAACAAGAGATGAGGCATTGGAGAGCGACAATGAATGCGAATATTTTATACATATTGTTATTGAATGAGGAAAAGGATGAAGTTATTTAATCGCGCGTATTTATTGCGGGCATCTTTGCATTTCAGTTTGTTTCTTTTATCAGGATGCGTTATAAAGGCTCGCTATCGTTTCTGCAACATTTTTTCCACTTACCAACGCAGCCTCTACTGTGCCCGGATACTCTCCATTATAAACACCTTCTCCCGCAAAGAAAACGGTATTTTCCAATGGCGTATTTAATAATGCTCTTGCAGCTGTGCTTTGCACTTTACTATAGCTGTATGCGCCTTTTGTAAAAGGAAAGTTTTGCCAGCGGCTCACTTTGTGGCTTACAAGTTTGGGTTTTAATACGGATAGCCCGATCGAAAAAATAGTTGACAAAGATTGTAGCGCCAGTTCAACTATTTGCAGTTCTGTAAAATTGTTATAGGTAGCGGCTGTAGTTGTTGGCATCCATCCGGTAAGCATGGCATCTGTGCGGGGCAGTTGCGTCCACCATGTAGGAACAGCTTCTTCACTAATGATAAAGCCTGTGCCTTTGTCCCAAAAGGCTTCGCTGAATGCTAGGAATATTTTTGTAACAGAGCCAAAACCTATATCCTGAGCGGCTTTTATATAATGATCTATCGACGGGTTAAATGCAAGCACGTTATGTTTCTCACCAGTCGCAGACAATACGCCTAAGGAAACTGTTATAATCACTTTTGCTGCAATAAAACTTTCGCCGGCGGTAGTAGTAACTTGTACTTTATCTTTTTGCCAGGTGATTTGTTTCACAACAGATGATGTATGTATACTTACTCCAGTCGTTTTGCACTGTTGAATTAAATAATCAATTAAGCGTGCATAACCATCATCAATCCGGTATTGATCACCTTCTTCCTTTTCCCATTCGTTTCGCAGAGAAAACATGCTTGCTTGTTGTATATCTGCAAGATCAAATCCTTCCGCAAATTTTTGAACGGATTTTTTTAGTTGCTCGTACCTGGCTTCCTTAAAGTTTTCATTAAGAAAAGCAGCCAGGGTTACATCATGTTTGTAACTGTACATCTTTGCCATTAACTCATCCCATCCCTCAATCATCTCATGTTGTTCATGCCACCTGCCATTTGAATTGCGAAGCATTTTTCCTTTGATACGATGAAAAGAAATATTGGCCTCTTTCAACAATTGTAACGTTAATGGTAAGTTGCCATGAACAAACTCAGCACCTTCTTCAATTGGATGACCAAAGGATGGATCGGCAGATGTTTTAATCCTGCCGCCAACATAACCAGCCGCTTCGACTATTGTCACTTTATAGCCGGATGCGGACAATTCCCTGGCGGCCAAAAGGCCAGCAGCCCCGGCGCCGATTACAATAATGGTTTCTTCCTTCATACAAATGGCCATTGGTGAAATGGCAGATAGTTTGCGGTGTAAATTACAGTGTTTGGGCAGACTTAAGGATGAGTGCTTTCAGATTTTCAAGATTCTTTTTGATAAGGTCTTTCGCAGCATCATCTGTAAACTCACCTTTATCGGTAAACTTCTTATTTGCCTGAGCCACCAGTATTTCAGGCTTATACATCGGGATCATATTCAGGAATTGAAAAACTGCATGAAAGGCAAGCTGCATCCTTACTGTTCCCCACATGCCGGGTGTTGCGCCCATAACAGATACTGGCTTGCGTATCATCGGCGAATCTTCTCCGCGCGAGGCCCAGTCGATAGCGTTTTTCAATCCGCCAGGTATTGAATAATTGTATTCAGGAGAAACGAACAAAATTCCATTGGCTCTGGCCAGGCCATCTCTGAAAGCAGTTACGATTGGCGGCCTTTCTTTTGCTGCCGGTAGGTCCAGGTCTGCATTGTATAAAGGAAGATCGGCCACTGACAGGATTTCCATTTCAACATTGTCCGGTAATAGTTTTTCTACCGAATGGAGCAGCAAGGTATTGTAAGACCCTTTTCTAAGGCTTCCGGAAATGCCTGCAATTAATATATCAGCCATATAAATTTTATGTATGGCGCTGCAAATACTATTCCTTTAATAACGGAGCTGATTAAAAGCGGTGCCTAGTGCTTCAACAATATCAGAAGGTAAAAGGCTTTCTTCGGACTGATAAGCCAACGCAAGATCTCCTGCCATGCCATGTACATACACACCAATGCATGCTGCCATAAAAGGCGGATATTTTTGCGCAACGAGAGCGGTGATAATTCCCGTTAACACATCACCCGTGCCACCGGTAGCCATGCCCGCATTCCCGGTAGTATTGAACCAACCCTTGCCATTTTGTGCAACAAGCGAATAATGGCCTTTTAATATGATTGTGAGCGGATACTCTTTACTTGCATCAATAGCTTTTTGAAGTCGCTCAAAATCATTTGAGCTTTCGCCAAAAAGGCGGTCAAATTCTTTTGGATGTGGCGTTAGTACAGAACTTTCAGGAACTTGTTTAAGGAGATGCTTGTTACGGGAAATAATGTTCAGCGCATCTGCATCAAGCACAATCGGATGCGTATATTTTTCCAGCATTGATGTAACTAGTGAAACGGCGTCATCGGCAGTTCCCAGGCCTGGGCCGATGCCTAATGTACCGTACCTCTCTAAATCAGGGTTTTCTTCTCTTACCTGTACCATTGCTTCAGGAACAGCCGTCTGCATAATTGACACGGCTTCGTCAGGAATAAAAGTAGTCAGCAATCCAACGCCGCTGCGTAAGCAGGCTCTTGCGGCCAATACTGCTGCGCCCATTTTACCTTTATTGCCTGCAACAAGCAAGGCATGCCCAAAAGTGCCTTTGTGAGAAAACGGTTTTCGATCTATGAGGTGCCGGGATATAAAATGTTTGTCAAGCAAATTATAATCAGCATCAATTTCCTGTAAAAATGCCTGATGCAAGCCTATATCCAACACTTCCACCTTTCCAAACCAACGTGCATTTTCCGCAAGTAAAAAATTGAGCTTGAGCGATTGAAAAGTAAGCGTGTAAGTGGCTTCCACAATCGGGTTACCTATTGAACTTTTGTCGATGAACATGCCGCTCGGGACATCAATTGCTAATACATCAGCTCCCGAATGATTAATATGTTCTACCAGGGAGGCGCTTAAACCTGTTAGGGGCCTGTTTAAACCGGACCCAAATAATGCATCAATAATCAGCTCATCTTTTTGTGTCGCCGGAAAAAAATCTTCAGACTGAAGAAAGTAGATCTCTGTTGTTAACGGATGAAGGCGGTTTAAGTTTGTTTGAAAATCATCGGTGCCTTTTGCGCCAAATTCTAAAATGAATACAGATGGATTAACACCCCTTTCAATCAGCTGTCTCGCAATAGCTAATCCGTCTCCGCCATTGTTGCCCTTGCCACAAAAGATTTTTATTGTTTTTGAATGAAGATTGTTTTCAATAAGCCAGTCGGTACAACTTTGCGCCGCGCGTTCCATTAAGTCAGTTGAAGTGACTGGTTCGTGCGCGATGGTAAATGCGTCCCATTGATGGATCTGTTGAGCTGAAAGTAACTTCATGGTAAAACAGTAAGATTATCTAAGATAGTAAGATTTTTGAAAGGCTACGAGATAGCAGGTTGGGTATGAAGTAGAAAGGTTGACGGAACATACATACTTACAATAAAAAAGCTCAAAACATTTGTCTTGAGCTTTCCTCTATCGGTTTCTGGTATGTTAACCTTCTTTCAACATCATCATTCCTCCAAAGCGCTTTCATTTACTACGCCGCTGAAAATGTAAGACATGTTTTTTACCTGGTAAATATTGCCGTTGATCTTGTTGCCAAGCGCAATGATGGTTGCCTTGTGTTGAACAAGCCTTGTAAACGCGGTGTTACTGCCATGCCATTTTCCGTTGTGGTAAACGATTGTATCGCCCTTGTCGTAAAACAGCCTCCAACCCATACCGTAATTATGCATAGATTTTCTTTCGTTACTGGTTGGTGTAAATGCTGAATCTAATGTGCTTTGAGAAACGAAGCGGTGTTCATAAAGCGCCTTGTCCCACATAAGCATATCACGGACAGTGCTGTAAATATTTTTATCGCCATAGGTTATATCGCAATGATCCATTGGATAAGGCCTGTTCCCCGCACTATAAGTAGGAACATATTTTGCTGTGTCTGCTGCCGAAAATACGAATGTACTGGTAAGCCCGAGAGGAGTAAACACACTATCTCTCATGTATTGCGGATAAGGTGTACCTGTTACTTTTTCAATGATCAATGCAAGCAATACATAATTCGTGTTGCAATACTGAAAATGCCTGTTAGGTAAATTGCTTAACGGTGGTTTGTTCGCAATCATGTAGTCAAGCACATCCTGGTTGGTAGCTTTTTTCTTTCGGTCCCAACCCTTATCAAGGAAATGAAGATAGTTAGGCAAACCACTTCTATGATCCAATAATGTTTTTATAGTGACACCATGATATGGAAATTGCGGAAAAAATTTCTGAAGGGTATCGTATAAAGAAATTCTTCCTTCTTCCCATAATTTCAGCACTGTTGTCCCCGTAAATGTTTTTGAAATAGACGCCAGGTGAAATGGCGTGTATTGTGTAATAGAGTCTTTTTTAGCCGGAACATTTACAAAGCCGCGGTACGCCTCAAAAAGGATAACGCCGTCTTTTGCTACGAGGATACTGCCGTTAAAACCTCTTGATGCAAGGTTCTTTTGATAGTATCCTTCAATTGCGTCGTGATATGCTTTGACGACAGCCGGAGACATGTTGGATTTAAGAGAATCCGTCACAATATCTTTCTTCACGATTTCTTTTTTCTTGGTTTTTGCTCCCGACGTGCAGTTGGAGAACGTTAGCGCAAGAAATAATGATATATAGATGTTAAGATGTTTCATATACTTTTCTCGGAGAGGCGGCAAAAATAAGGGGGGATTTATATTAACAACACAGATTGTGAAAAGATTTACCTATACATTTACATTATTAACGCATTGTTGAAGTATAAGTAATATCAATAATGCGTTTTCTTTTGATTTATTACATTAACGCCAGTCGAGAAAATCAAACTCAATAACGTTATGTCCATAGTTCTCTTTGATGGAAATGCACATAAACAACTGTTGCCGCTCACTTACACCCGCAGCGTAGCGGGCATTCGGATGGGGATATTTACAATGCAGGAGCGATGGGAGCGGATTACCGGAGAAAAAATATATGTTCAGACAGAAAATTACCTTTCTGTTCTTTACGAGCCAATACCGGGCGGTGATAACATGTTTGTAGATGCCGCAATTCTACCGTATAAAAATTTAGTAGAAGCTGTGTTGTCATTAAAGAACGGAGAACTGCTCAGCGACGAGTATGGCCAGGTTATAGCGCTAGGAGGTAATGCTGCAACGAAAGATAAGGTGCAAGCTACTAGTACGGCTTCACAAAGTGTTTCCGTTAGACGAATTGACCATCCGTGGAATGTATTTCAATTGAACGGTGAAATGATGGTGTTTGATTTTGAACTGATCACCCGCGGCAGAAGCACAGCCCCGGTTTCTCCGACTAACCATCTTATAAAGCCCGGAGACATTTTTATTGAAGAGGGTGCGGTGGTTGAATGTTCTGTTTTGAATGCTTCTGAAGGGCCAATATATATTGGTAAAGACGCAATCGTGATGGAAGGTTGCCTTATCCGCGGCCCATTTGCATTGGGTGAAAAAGCCGTACTAAAAATGGGCGCTAAAATTTATGGAGCATCTACGATAGGGCCGCACTGTGTGGCCGGAGGAGAAATTAAGAATGCTATTATGCACTCGTACAGTAATAAAGCACACGACGGATACCTGGGAGATTCTGTAATTGGCGCGTGGTGTAATTTAGGTGCAGGAACAAGTAACAGCAATGTAAAGAATAATGCTTCTGCAATAAAAATGCAGAGCCAAACGAATGATAGTTTTTTAAACGCAGGCCCAAAATGTGGTGTATTTATGGGGGATTATAGCCGGACTGCCATCAACACCAGCATTAATACGGGTACTTCGATAGGTGTTAGCTGTAACGTTTTTGGAGCGGGATTAACGCCGCATTCCATCTCGTCTTTTTCGTGGGGAACAGGAGGCGAGACAATTTACCAATTTGAAAGGGCTTTATCCGATATAGAAAACTGGAAAAAATTTAAGCAGCAATCTTTGTCAAATGCGGAAGCTGATGTTTTGAAATATATCTTTGACAACTTTTTGTAAGAAAACGGGTTGAACCACGAAGACACAAAGGACACAAAGCGGCACGAAGATTTGCAGTACAACGTTTTTTAAACATATTGCTTAAAGAGAAAGAGAATAGCAATAACCATAACCATATAGTCGATAGAAACTTCGGTTTCTTTAAGATGTTAGACAAAACCGGGCAAGACTAAAATTAGGTACTTCGTACTTCGTAGATCGTACTTGACGGAATCTTGATTGTTCTAAAGTAAACACAAACTTGACATCACACTGATATTAAATAAAATTCAAAATATGAGAAAGCAAATAGCCGCAGCCAACTGGAAAATGAATTTAACGCTGCAACAAGGCGCTCAATTACTGGACGATATTATTGCAAAGCCGCACGATTTAAAAGAAAATCAGCTTGCCGTTTTTGCTGTACCTTTTCCTTATCTGGCAATGGCTCAGCAAAAGATTGAGGGCAAAAAGAATGTATTTATTGCGGCTCAAAACTGCTATAGTAAAAAATCAGGTGCTTATACCGGTGAAGTTTCAGTTGAAATGTTACAGTCTTTGGGTATTCAATACGTAGTATTGGGCCACTCTGAAAGAAGGGAATATTTTAACGAGAGCAATCAGCTTCTTGCTGATAAACTGAATATTTCTTTAGAATATAACATTACTCCGATTTTCTGCTGCGGTGAGCCTTTGAACATCCGTGAAGAAAATACGCAGAACGAATTTGTTGCTAAACAATTAGAAGAATCATTATACCATTTATCCGCAGAGCAGGTTCAGAAAGTTGTAATTGCCTATGAACCAATCTGGGCAATCGGCACCGGAAAAACTGCTACCAGCGATCAGGCTCAGGAAATGCACGCTGCAATCCGCGCGCAACTGGCAAACAAATACGGCCAGGAAGTAGCTGATAACATTTCTATCCTTTATGGTGGAAGCGTTAAAGCTGCAAACGCTAAAGAGATCTTCTCTCAACCAGATGTTGATGGTGGGCTCGTAGGTGGCGCATCTTTGATTGTTGACGAATTTGTTGCGATCATCAATGCGTTGAAATAATTGAAAAGGGAGAATTGAAACGAATTGACAATGTGATTCAATCTCCGGAATAAAAAACGGGCTAATGAGTTTATGTATCATTTGCCCGTTTTTATTTTTATGTTACAATTAGTTTTGCTGCCGCACATTTCACTATTCACCATTCACCCTCCGATCATTTTCCATTTTCAATTATCCATTTTCAATTAAACTACTGTACCGCCGAAAGCATTTTCTGTCCCTCAGCCTTAAGTGCTGCATCATCTTCGGTGCGGGTTGGAAGCTTTACCAGTTTGTTTAGAACCTCGATAGCCTTAGCTGGCTGATTCTTCACCTGATAAGCTTTGGCCAGTTCCATATAAGTTGGCACTGAGTACATGTCAAGCGTTTTTCCTTTATCCAGGTAGTAAATAGCTGAATCGATATTAGCGGATTGCACGCCTCCATAAAAAGTTTTTATCTGCGTTTTTTTCAGCCATGAAACATTCAGCATGTCCATATGCCATTTGCCTTCTGCATAGTTGGCTTTGGCAAGGTTGGGATTTAAAGCAAGCGCTTTGTCGGCATACCATTTTGTTTGCCTTGTAAACTCAGTAATCTTCTTTTTGTCTGTTTCGACTTCCTGCATTTTTGAGGCTGCCAAAGACATTACATAATTGGCGGATGCATTGTTGCTATCAAGCAAGTATGCTTTTTGTGCATAGTCACGGCATGCCAGGTAAGCATAGTTCTTGCTGTTTTTGTCAGCGAGTCTTCCGCCGATGCTGGCATTAAGCTCTGCGCATTTGATCACTGCTGCAATGTTATTGGGATCCATTAATGCGGCTTGTTTGTATTTATCCAGCGCAGCGGATTCCTTTAGTTGTTTTTCGAGGTTGTCCGCATCTTTTAAGACTGCGTTTATGTCTTGTGCGTTCACTATTCCTGCAAATAAAAAAGAACAAAAGAGAATGCTGTATTGTTTCAATTTCATGTTCATGATTTTAATGATAAGCTCACGTATAACTTACGACATATAACGTACAACTTTATTTATTAGTTGCAATATAATTTTCTTTGGTCAAAGTATATCTAACGCCGATGCTTCCTCTGAAAGAGATAATTGGTGGGCTTACCTTCCTAATGTAAATATTGATTTCTTCTACGTGGGAAAATTCAGCAAATATTTCGTGGGCGATACGTGTTGCCAGCGTTTCAAGCAATTCGGCCGGCTCTTCCATATGCTTTTTTACAATCTCGTAAATGATGGTATAGTCAATTGTATCTTTTATATGCAATATGGGTACTGTGTTGGGATAATGCAGTACCGTTACATCAAGCTCAAACTCGGCGCCAATAACTTTTTCCTCTTTATAAAGGCCGTGGTAAGCATGGAAACGGAGGTTTCTTAATTCTATACTAAGCATGAACGAAGTTAATTGAAAAGGGAAAATTGACAATTGAAAATTAGTGCTTTATCTCTGTGGCCCTCCGAGTCTTCTCCGACTGCTCCTCTGTGTAACAAAAAGCACATAGGTTTCAGGCTGGGCCTGAATCTTCACAATTTTATTTCGCTCCAATCCATTTTCAATTGTCAACTTTCCATTCTCAATTATTCAATGATAAGCCAGTTATAACTTTCCGCAGCAATTGTTACGGGAACATCAATGGAAAAGTCTCGCTTTAACTGGAATGTTTTTGGACTACCATCTTTTTCTTTTACAACGGCAGATTTTGTAAGCCCGGTATAATACAACGGAAGGTTAACGGTTCTTGTAATGGCTGTTTTAAGCGGGTTATACACCAATACAAAAGCCTTTTGCCTGAGCTTTGGATTTATATGCATCATGCCATCCCAATCGCGCCCATCTGCACGTCTTAAGTGAACCATATCACTGTTCATAATATCGCGGTATTTTTTATACCAGTTGACGGTCTTTTGAACGAGCGCTTTTGTTTTATCTGTATCATACAATCTAGGCCCTCTGTAACATGCCTGTACGCCTGACCCGTAGTACTGTACCATCAGTTTTTCGTAGTCGGGCAAGTGATCCGCAAGTGGTTCCAACACGGCTTCGGGGCCGCCTCCCTGGTATTTGGTTAAAGGCACAAATCCCCATCCCATAGAAGGCGTTTTATCCCATGTACCGTCGTAAATATTCTGGCGGTTCAGGATCATTTGTTGTTCTCTTGGCAAAGAAAAATTTACTTCTCTGTAACCCAGAGCAATTTTGTTGGTTCCATCCAAAAAATACCAGTCAGGCGCATTAATATAAATGCCTCGTTCATTGCACCAGTGATACAATTCTTTTTGCAACTCCATTTGTTTCCATTGAGAGTCGTCCAGGCCTGTATGTCCCGGATGAGAAGTAGAAGCACAAACATCCCCCGGGTAAGGGCCGTCGTTTTCAAAAATGTTGAAGCCGGTATTGGCAAAAAAGTATTTTAATTTGTTGATGTATGCAAGCCCCCATTTGCTTCCAAGGCATGGCGCATGGCCGAAAAACGCTGCAGCATCTGGTTTGCCGGTTTTAGGATCGATCACATCATCTTCGTCACTGATACGCCTGCTGCTGAACAAAGAATATCCCCCAATAAGAATGCCTTTGCTGTGCGCATAGTCGGCCAGTTCCTTCCAGTGTTGTACATTTCTGGCAGAAGAATCTTCCATATCACAATGGCTGCCAAAACTCAGGATCAGCGCTTCATAGCCTGTCGCTGCGCATTGATCGATTGCCGTACGAACCTGTTCATCATTTTTACTCACAAGATGCATAAAGATGGGGTTCTGTGTAGTCCACGGTGCAATAGTGCTGTACATTTTCTTACGTGCGAGCCCGTTTCTTTCCCTATCGTAACTGTCCTGCAACAACTCAAATGTCCTGATAGAATTAAACGCGTCGCCGGTTTCCAATTCAACACCCGGGCCCACTCCAGGGTAAATTTCCAGCAGGCAGGGTGTAAGGTAATCGTAGTTGACCTGCGACGTATAAGATGGATCCGGTAGCCAATGAGTGGTTTGATCCGATATATCTGCGCGCATAGAATTATTGAAGGCATAGTTGCTTTCAATATACAGGCCGTGCGGCTTCTTCATCTGAGCAGGAGAGCCAACAACTGCGCTTTCTTCCTCAACAACAGCGAGTACCTCATTAACAACTTTGTTGATCTTAATCTTGCCTGATCCGTTATTTTCAATACTTACAGATTTGCATATAAGTGGTAAGCCGTCATAAATTTCATATTGCACCGCAACTGTAACACCCTTTAAAGCGGGCAGTTTTGACGTGAAATAAAACGACAGTGTTTTTCCCGTAGGTTGTTGTTGGTTGTATGCCCACGTGTTACGTTTCCAGTTCAGGTAGGGCTGCAGTTCCTTCACAGTAAAATAGGCATATACAAAATCACTGTCATGTGCGGTAAAACCATCAACCCATTGCGGTTGTATATAAGCTTTTTCTTTTTGCCCATACAATCCGCCCACATTATAATTCACATCATTCAATGTAATAACTGCCTCCGGTTTAACGGCACGCAACAATTGTTCGCCAGTTACCAAATTTGTGTAATCAGTGCATGCAATATTGGGGCTTAGCCTGAACGCTCTTTTAGTAAGGCCATTAGAAAGAATGATATCCTTATTATCACTACTGCGGAATACGTTAGCTTTCTCGGCAGATGGATGAATCAGCCAATCCTGCTGTGGTTTGTTTGCCGTGGCCTTCCATTCGGGCAGGGAAGATAACGGCGTCTGCGCCTGCATATAAAAAGGTGCGGCGAACAGGATAGCTGAAAGCAAGTGTCGTTTGAGCATTTTTATAAAGGTTTAAAAAACGCAATTTTAAGCGTTAAACAGCTAAAAAAATCAAGTACGTTACGCAGGTTAATATAGCTGAAACATCGGGTAAAAGCTAGTCATGCAGGCGCAATGCATTAATTAATAAATTTGGCAGCCGTTTTAGCGGGCTTTTACAAAATGTATATGATGAAAAGATTTATTGCTTTACTTGCCGGCACGCTGTTTACAATTGCGTGTTTTTCTCAAAAGAATAATATTGTTCCTATACCACAGAAAGTTACGTATAACCAGGGCACTTTCGTTTTTTCAAACTGCTCTGCGATTAGTGTGGATGAAAACAATAGCGAGCTTTTAAAAGCAATTAAACCACTCGTGTCCAAACTGCATACAGCTGCAGGGTTGGAGCTGCTCTCGCCCAAAAAATGCAAAACGGCTAATGTGGTTAAGGTCTCGCTTGATAAATCGATCACCAGTGCAGAAGGATACCGTATTGTTGTAAAGCCTTCTGAAATAGCCATCGTTGCCCAACAACCTGCGGGCGTTTTTTATGCTGTACAAACATTGCAGCAGCTACTGCCTGTAAATATAGAATCGCCGGCTCTAGCTAAAAACACACAATGGGCTGTTCCTTGTGTTGAGATCGAGGATGCGCCACGATTTGCTTACAGAGGCCTAATGCTTGATGTTGCGCGTCATTACATGGCATTAGATTCTGTGAAAAGAATCATCGATCTGATAGCTATGCAAAAAATGAATCGTTTTCACTGGCATTTAACTGACAGCCAGGGTTGGCGTTTTGAAAGTAAGAAGTTCCCCAAACTCACGCAGATTGGCGCATTCAGAAAAGGTACCGCGCTTAGTACAACTTATGACTATAACAGCCGGCCCAATGATAGCCTGTATGGTGGTTTTTATACACAGGATCAGATGAAGGAGATTGTACAATATGCGGCTGACAGATTTATTACTGTAGTGCCTGAAATTGAGATGCCCGCGCATTCGAAATCTGCGCTGGCGGCTTATCCTGAGTTGGCCTGCCTTGATAGCAACGGGCACGCATTTGCATACCCTTCCGCCGTTCAGGATGAATATTGTACCAAAGATGAAACCTTTACTTTTTTAAATGGAATATTAGAGGAAGTGATGGCGATCTTTCCTTCTGAATATATTCATATTGCCGGCGATGAAGCCGCCAAAGCCAACTGGAAGAAATGCAAATTTGATCAGCAACGCATGAAGGATGAAAATTTGAAAGATGTGGATGAGTTGCAAAGCTATTTTATTAAACGTATTGCTCAATTTGTAAATAGTAAGGGTAGAAAAGTAATTGGCTGGGATGAAATTATGCAGGGAGGACTGGCTCCGGGCGCGGCAGTAATGAGCTGGACAGGCGTTGAGAATGGCATCAAAGCAGCAAAGCAACAACACAATGTAGTTATGACGCCCGGTGGTTATTGCTACCTGGATCATTATCAATCCGATGCTCCGGGCGAACCTGTTGCGTTTGGCGGATTGACCACATTATCCAAAGCGTATAGTTACGAGCCGGTGCCTGCTGAATTAATCGCTGCGCAAGGCGCATTCATTACGGGTGTACAGGGAAATTTGTGGACCGAAAGTATTCCTTATGCTAAAAAAGCGGAATACATGATTTTTCCACGTGCAATTGCATTGGCCGAGGTGGGCTGGTCTCAGCCGCAGCAAAAAAACTATGATGATTTTGCACGAAGGCTCACAGCAAGTTATTTAAGACGGCTCGATTTGCATGGTGTTAACTATTCCAAACATATGTACGATCTCAAGTTGTCTAATTCTGTTGACGACAAAGGCAACGTGTTTATACAATTGGGTGGCGTTGGAAATGGCAAACAAATTCATTACACATTAGATGGCTCTATGCCTTCAGATAAATCACCGTTATACAAACAGCCTTTTCCTGTAACAAGTGATTGTGTAATAACAGCGGCTTTATTAAGTGATGGTATTGTTACTGACAGGCTACAGAAGGCATTTGCCATTCATAAAGGCGTTGGCAAAAAAGCGAGCTTGAAAAATGCACCTAATAAGAATTACAATCGTGGCGGTAATGATGCATGGCATAATGGAAGCAAGGGTAGCGATGAACAATTCAGCAATGATGAGTGGTTAGGTTGGAACGATGAAGTTTTTGAAGGGACCATTGATTTCGGTAAAACAGAAAAAATCAGCTCAGTAAAAACAAGGTTCTTTCATAAGCCCAGCAGCTGGATCTGGATGCCAAAGTCTATTGTTATTGAAGTATCTGATGACGGAACTAATTTTAAAAGTATAGTAAAGAAAGAACTTGATGTGCCCGCTAATGAAGGCGCAGTTCCTGTTGAGTTAAACTTTGATGCGGTTAATACACGGTATTTCCGTGTGACTGTTGAGCCGCATGGTAAAATTGCGCCCGGAAATATTGGTACGGGGGATGCTTCGTGGTTGTTTGTTGACGAGGTTGTGATTGAGTAGGGAAGTGAATAGTGAATAGTGAATAGTGAATAGTGAATAGTGAATAGTGAATAGTGAATAGTGAATAGTGAAAAGTGCGGCAGTAAAAGTGGAAGCAAACCCAAGAATTTACAAGGGACTATATTGTTCTCGCTTATTTTGAAATTTATTGTACCAACACTTTGAAAAATGCATATAAAAAAAGCACTCATATCTGAGTGCTTTTTCGTTGGGGATATTCTTTGTAAAGATTAAACTGCTTGTTGCAGCTTATCGCTTCTATGCAATTTTCATTCTATAATCAGTAGGGCAGAGGCCAGTACTTTCTTTGAACAATTTATTAAAATTTGAAACAGTTTTAAATCCTGTTGAATAGGCAATTTCAGATATGGTCCAGTCTGTATCTATTAAATAACGGCAAGCATGTGATATGCGCACTTCGTGCAGGTAGTCGACAAAGTTTTTATTCATTCTCTTTTTGAAAAGCCTGCAAAAAGACTGCGGCGTAAGATTCGCCATCGTTGCTACATCTTTTAATGAGATGTCGTTTTTATAATTCGTTGTGATATATTTGAAAACTTCAGACAAGCGGTCTCCATCTGCTTTGTACATTACGCCAGAATATTCTTCTTTATTGATATATTCCGTTTCTTGTGATGTAGATATAAGATGCATGATTTCCAGCAGGATAATAATCCTCTCAAAACCGGTTATCGTCAACAGTTTTTCCATGCGCGTAGACACATCAGTAAACGTTGTTCCGTTTATTTTGATGCCTCTTCTTGCCCTGTCAAATAATGCATTAATTTTTTCTGCTTCGCGAAGGTCATAGAAGCCTTTGCCGAAAATATCTTTATTAAAATAGATAACAATTGACTGAGCGCGGTGGTCGGTCTCACCTTTATAAAAGCATTCGTCGTTTAACCAAACATGCGGCAGATTTGGGCCAATAAGTACAAGGTCACCCGCCTCGAAAGATTCTATTTTATCGCCAATAATTCTTTTTCCAAAACTTTCTTTTATATAAACCAATTCAATTTCAGGGTGAAAGTGAAACGGAGATTCAAAATAAGCCTCATTTCTTTCAGATACAGATATGTAGCTATTTTGCCTGGGAGTAATTTCAGTCTGCAGAATTTTCATACTGGCGCGTTGGGATGTATGATGATCAAAATCTTTGACGAAAAATAATGACTTCTTCGGTCAAAAGAACAATATTATGCATTTATGCTAAAACTTAATCGATTTTTAAATTGAAAATTTAATAAACCGGTAATTGTTTTGAAAAAGCTTGTCAAAGTATGTATAATATTTAAAAAGATTTAATTCAGTAAAACCGATTGGCTATAAATACGGGGGGCGTAAACATTTTCAGTTAAATGTAGTTCATCATGTGTGAATGAAGATTTAAAATATTCGTTCAGAGATGCTCACTGAACTTATTCATATAAGAGCCTCACCAGCAAGTTATGTAAAAATGTTCAAACATGTAATAAAGTCCGCGCCCAATCATATGATATTTCTTTTTTATTATTTTAATAAGTATCGCTATCTTCCATTAGTTTTTTCCAATTTGTCGACGACTCCGCCCCTTGGATGTAGCCGTAGGAATTTGAAAACTTACCGTCAAATAACGATCTAGCTATGTCAACCAAAAAAACAATATACCAAAGAAAAATCCTGCGGCAACTGTATTTTGAAAATGTTTTGTCCTGCTCCGATCTGAGTGAAAGGATTGAAAAAAGTATACCCCTTACAACTAAAATGCTTAGCGAGCTGATAAGTGAAGGCTCCGTGATAGAAACCGGGCTGGCCCCTTCAACAGGAGGCCGAAGGCCATTGATGTATAGTATAAAGCCTGATATATTATACATAGTTTCTGTAGCGATGGACCAGTTTGTTACACGTATAGCTATAATGGACATGCAGAACAGGTTTGTTTCTCCTGTTAAGACGTTTGACCTCCCCCTGGCAAACAACCACGATGCGCTCCAGTTGTTAGCGGCTGCCATAAAAAACGCCATTGAGGAATCGGGGATAGACCAAAAGAAAATAGCGGGGATAGGCATTGGGATGCCTGGTTTCATCGATATGCAAAAGGGTTTAAACTATTCCTTTTTGGAAACAGGACAGTTAAATATTTCAGACTACATTGAAAGTGTTGTTGGCATTCCTGTATGGATTGATAATGATAGCCGCCTTATTGCCCTGGCTGAATTACGTTTTGGAGCGGCCCGCAACCGAAGAAATGTTATGGTTATAAATATTGGTTGGGGAATAGGCCTCGGCCTTGTACTTGACGCTGAATTGTTTAGGGGAAACAATGGTTTTGCGGGTGAGTTTAGCCACATTCCACTATTCTCTAACGGGAAGATTTGTAGTTGTGGCAAATCTGGTTGCCTGGAAACAGAATCGTCCCTGGCGATGGTTGCAGAGAAAGCTAGGGCAGGCTTAAAGGAAGGCAAGGTTTCTTCACTGCAAAGCATCGCAACCAATAATGAGCAGGCCACCGATTCTATTATACAAGCCGCGAAACGTGGCGACAAGTTTTGTATTGAGTTGCTTTCTGAAGCGGGATATAATATTGGTCGTGGCGCAGCTATATTGATTCATATTCTTAACCCGGAAGTAATCATTCTGAGTGGGAGAGGATCGGCCGCGGGGAAAATTTGGCAGGCGCCCATTCAACAGGCCATCAACGAACATTGCATCCCTCGTTTGGCAGATAATACAGTTATTGAAATGTCGGAGCTGGGCCACCAGGCGGAACTAATTGGGGCAGCCGCATTGGTGATGGATAATTATTCAAAACACAAGATCAGCATGAACTAAGCGCGCTCACTTTAAAAATATTGGAAGCCTGATGAAGTTATTCATCAGGCTTTTTTATGCCCCGCCGGGAAGCACAGTGACTATAATCTGACTTTACCACCTAAACAATAGGCTAAGTTTAACTTCATAATTTCAAAACATTGACATTGTTTTAAAATTATTTTAATAGTTATTAATTTAATTAAAAAGATTATCTACTTTAGCTGATAATTTAATTCAAAATTAATGTTTGCTTAATGATTATTAAAAGCTGGACCTATGAAAGAAAATTGCCGAAACCATGAATAACTGTGCCGTCCACTTTTCATTAATCTGATAACTTATTACAATAACAGTTCGGAAGCTGCGCTATAGGCCAGCATTCCGAAAGTGTGCCAGTGTGTTGGGCGAAGTGTGCAAGAGGTGAGAGGCTTTAAGAACGAACAGACTGTAACTATAAACGGCGACAACTTTTTTGTGAACTAAACACACTACAATGAGAAAGACAGCTACGAGCATTGTCATGGGCATTCTGCTCTGCATGTTAAGCACACTCACTTTTGCGCAAGAGGCGCTCAACGTCTCCGGCCATGTGAAAGACAACCTTGGCCATCCGGTCCCGGGGGTTTCTGTTTCAATAAAAAATACAGGTAAGGCTTCGGCGGCTGATGCTGATGGCAATTTTACTTTAAAGAATGTTCCGCAAGGTGCAATTCTTGTTTTTTCTGCTATTGGTTATGCAAATAAGGAGCTTGAAGCAACTTCTTCTATGCAGGTAACACTGGAAACAAGCGTTCAGGACGCAGGTGGAGAAGTGGTTGTTACCGCAATGGGTATCAAAAAGGATAAGCGTAAGCTTGGTTATGCGGTTTCGTCTGTGTCAGGCGCTGACATTGTGAAATCATCTCCAACCAACTTTGCTTCCGCATTGTATGGTAAGGCTGCGGGTGTAAAAATCCAGTCAGCACCAGGTGGTGGAACGAGCGCTGTTTCAATACAAATCAGGGGCATTAACTCATTGTTCGGAGCAAACCAGCCCTTAATTGTTGTGGATGGTGTGCCGATCAGAAATGGTGAGGCTAATACTGAAGACTACTGGTCAAACCCACGCATTAATGGGAATGGTTTGTTGGATATTAACCCGGAAAACGTTGCGGACATCAGCATTCTTAAGGGGTCTGCGGCTTCTTCATTGTATGGTTCTGATGCGGCGAATGGCGTAGTGGTTATCACAACGAAAAGCGGCTCAAAAGCAAAAGGGATTGGTGTGGATCTCAATCTTACCTACGGACTGGAATCTGTTGGCGTTGTTCCAGATGTTCAGACAGAGTATGGCCCTGGCTATGACAGAGCAACTAACGTAGCCAATGGTGCCGATGAAGAAGGTTGGTTTCATGGTGATTTTAACGGCGATGGTAAAGAAGATACCAGGCCATACTTCAGAGCTTATGGCCAGTTCGGGCCAAAATTAGATGGCCGCCAGGTTTACTGGTGGGATGGCCAGTTCAGAAGCTATTCCCCTCACGCAAATAACTGGAAAAGTGTTTACCGTACAGGGTCTAATGATGTGGCGAGTTTGGCGGTGTACAATTCCACTGATAAATTCAAATACCGTTTTTCTTATACAAGAAACGATTATAAAGGAATTCAGATTGGTGGCGATCAGCAGAAAAATACTTTTAACCTGAACACATCTTACAAGATTAACAATAAGCTGAGTACTGATATCATAGTTAATTATGTAAACGAACTGGTGCACAACAGGCCGATGCAATTGGGCCAGGTTATGGGAAGCTATGATGGTTTCTTTAGCCCTGCAGATTACATGGATGTTTACATGAACAAGTTTCAGACATCTCATGGTTACAAATATGTACAGTACAACCAGAGCTATGATGATGCTGAAAAGATCCAGTTTCCGATAAGGGCTTATAACTATATGGATTTCTTGTGGACGCAGCTTAAAAACAATTTCGATGAGAAAAGCAATCGCCTGATGAGCAGCTTTACATTGAACTACGAAATTGCAAAAGGCTTGAAGTTCCGTGGAAGATTTGGTAATGATTATACAGGTTACGATGCAAGCACAGAGCAATATGCACTTTATCCGCTTGCTTTCGGAACCAGTGGTGGTTATAGTGTAAACTCAAACCTGGCTAATATATTCTACGGAGACCTGTTGTTAACCTACAACAAGAACATCAGCAAAGACATCGTACTGAATGCAACTGCGGGTTACCAGGCACGTAATGAAAGATACCGCAATAACAGCATTGGAACAGTTGATGGTTTAATCCAGGAAAACTGGTTCAGCATTGCAGCTTCAAAAAATCCTACACTGTCTGTAAACAGCTACAATCAGTATCTGTCAAAAGATGGATTGTTCGGCGTTGTGGGTGCTGAGTTCAAAAACTTCCTGTTTATTGAAGGTTCGTTAAGATACGAGCGTACTTCAACGCTTGCACCAGGCAATAATACATTCTATTACCCTTCAGTAAGTGCGTCTGTTGAGTTAAACAAACTGTTGAACCTGCCTTCATTTATTGATTATAGTAAGTTCCGTTCATCTTATGGTGTTACCGGTAACCCTCCGGGCAGGTATTTGTCAAACGTTGTTTATATGGGTGGTTCAATCAATGGAACGCCAAGTGCTTACCCTAGCGCATCTTTCGGTAACGAGGGATTACAGAATGAACGCAAAAATGAATATGAGTTTGGTTTGGAAGTGAGAATGTTTAAGGGCCGTTTCGGATTTGATATCGGTTACTATAACGCAACTATTCACAACCAGATCACCCAATTAGATATTGCTTCAAGCACAGGTGCCAGCAAGCGTATCATGAACGTGGGTGACATGAGAAACCAGGGTGTGGAAGTTTCGTTGAATGGCATTCCTGTTCAGGGTAGAAATTTCGAATGGCGCGTAAGAGTTAATGCAGCATACAACAACAATAAAGTGATCAGTCTTATTTCTGGTGTAGATCAGCTGGTGCTTGCAAACGTTGATAACAGCTCTGCATTAATAGTTGCCAAGCCGGGTAGCTCAAGTGGTGATATTGTTACTTACAAACGCGCAACTGATGAGAAAGGCAATAACATTATTACGTCAGATGGTTACTACCAGATTGATTACGACAAATATCAGAAAGTAGGTAACATTCAACCGTTCCTTGTTGGTGGTGTGGGCAATACGTTCAACTATAAAAACTGGACAATGGACTTCCTGGTTGATTTCCGCTGGGGTGGCCAGATGTTGTCTACAACAAACCTTTATGGTACAGGAGCAGGCATGTATAAAAGCACATTGGCTGGAAGAGATGAAGAACATGGCGGTTTGCCTTACTATGTTGATGCAAACGGAAAAAATGTTCAGTTGCCTTCACACACAAGCACAGCACCTAACGGAGCAAAAGTTTACCATGATGGTATTGTGCTGAAAGGTGTAACTGCAGATGGAAAAGCAAATGATCAGGTACTCGAGGCCGCTAACTACTACCTGAATACATACAGCTGGGGTGGTTATTCTGGTGCTGGCAATAACACTTCTTATGAAAGCGCGGTGTATGATAATAATTACATCAAGCTGAGAGAAATTACATTAAGCTATACTTTCCCTGTTAAACTGAAAAGCAAGGTTAAAGCACAGAATCTGTCATTAGGATTGTATGGTAGAAACCTGTTCTACTTCTACAAATCTATTCCGAACCTTGATCCGGAAGCAGGTATCAGTACCAACTTTGTTAAGCAGGCAATTGATGCTGGTTCTACGGCAGCTTCACGTTCCTATGGTGTTAACCTGAGATTGAGCTTCTAATTACATTGATCAGTTAATAAAAGAACAATGAAAAAAATACTTCTTTCTATAACAACCGTCGCTTTAATGGCTGGCAGTTTCATCAGCTGTAAAAAGTCTGATTTTGACAGTAAATTTTATAATCCGGACAAATCAACAAATGCTACGTTATCGAGCTTGTTTTCCGGCCTTTACCGAAACAGAACAGTACTTCCACGTTACTGGAACCTGTACACGTTTGTTGTTCCGTACCTCGGAAAAAATACGCAGACCGTTGGTTATGTAAACGGACAGAGAATGTACGATCAGCCGCTTGGCTATATCTCCGATCGTTGGGATGCGTTTTACATCAGCTCTGGCAGTATTCCATCTGATCAGTATTCCGGTCCTGTTTCTCAATACAGGGAAATTGAAAAAGCATACAATACTTACTCAACGGAAGGCGATAAGAATGGCTACAGGCCCTTTGTAGAAGCGTCACGTGTGTTCCTGTATGATCAGGCAATACAAATGGTTGACTTTTTTGGCGATATTCCTTTTTCACAGGCCGGTATGCTGAATGCAACAGGCGAAGCGGTTAAGCCCAAATTTGATAATGCCAGCGGCATATATGATTCTATATTGAATGAACTGGCGAGGATTAACACCTATTTTGACACGGCCAACATAAGCAGCTTCTATACCAATCAGTTTACACAAGCGGATATTGCTTTGCAGGGACGCTTTACTGCGTGGAGAAAGTATGCCAACTCGTTAAGGCTTCGCCTCGCAATGCGCATTTCATATGTAAACGAAGCAAAAGCGAAAGCAATTGTTACCGAAATGCTGGGCGATCCAACAAAATACCCGTTGGTTGATAATGTAACGGAAAACATCCAGATCACCGCGGTTAAGCCGAACCTGAATGCGATGAATGATATTCGCGACGGTTTAGGCAACAATCCGGCGCCGGGTTATATGCTCGATAGCCTGATGAAGCCTTCCAATGATCCACGTACACGTGTTTACTTTACAAAGAATAAACGCTATAACGATTATCATGGCATGCCTGTAAGCTGGGACGGCGGCCGCCAGAACGATTCTTTAGGAAAGTACTATTTCTCTTATATAGATTCTGTTACGTTTGTGATGAATGATAATTTCCCAGGTATTATTCTTACTGCTTCTGAAGTTAGTTTCTGCAAAGCGGAAGCATTTGAAAGATGGGGTGGAGGAGATGCTAAGCAATCATACGAAAATGGTATCCGTCAGTCAATACAGTTTTATTACAACGTTAACGGGTTAAATACCACTTTTGGATCTCCGGCAACGCCTGTTACAGCGACTGAAATAGCTGATCTTCTTGCCAATCCGCTGGTGTCTTACGACGCTGGAACGAAAGATGACAAGCTTAAAAAGATAGCTACGCAGAAATGGCTGGATTTTGGGATCATACGGGCTGACCAGGCCTGGGCCGAAATGCGCCGGACAAAATACCCTTCTTTGTATTTTGCTCCCGAGCCTAGTGCAAGCACTTTGAAAGTGCCCGCCTTCAGGTTGTTGTACCCGTCAAGAGAAAAATTATACAATACAGATAATTATTCCACGGTGGAAAAGCAAGATCAGCCATATACAAAGATCTTCTGGGATGTAAAATAAAATGCGTTAGGATTTATAAATAGCAACGGGAGCCGGCTCAATTTGATGCCGGCTTTTGTATTTATAATATGTTGGAATCGTCAATTAAGCCCACTTTGACGGGCTTCTTCACATTTTTGGTTAATTCTCGTGTTTAAGATGTAATCGTTAAACGTTTATACAAAAACATGAATACTTCTGCAAACCTTTCTACATTAAGTTAAGGTTAATGTTTTTTTAATGAGCACTTTTTATATTTTTTAAAAAGGTGCAATACCTTAGATTAAATTTAACAGAAACACCAACTAACGTAGCTTAATATGTCTGGCAAAAGCCTCCATTACCGTAGAAAAATAATACGTCAGCTATATTTTGATAATATACTTTCTTGCTCAGACATAAGCGAGAGAATAGAGAAAAGCATTCCCCTTACTACGAGGATGCTGAATGAATTGATTAATGAAGGGGCGGTATTAGAAACAGGTCACGCCCCATCAACAGGCGGCCGCAGGCCTTTAATGTACGCTATTAAGCCAGATATTATTTACGTTGTTTCGGTAGCAATGGATCAGTTTGTAAGCCGCATTGCCATTCTGGACATGCACAACAGGTTTGTTACCCCCGTAATTAAGTTAGAACTGCAGCTGGCAAATTCCCCCGATGCATTGGATCAATTATCCGCTAAGATTAACGAGTTAATAAAAGAATCTGGTATTGATAAAGAAAATATAAGTGGTGTCGGAATAGGTATGCCGGGCTTTATTGATATACAAAAGGGCATCAATTATTCCTTCTTTGAAACCAGACAGAAAAGCATAACAGAATATGTAGAAGGAAAAGTGGGTATTCCGGTTTTTATAGACAATGACAGCAGTTTAATTGCGTTGGCTGAATTGCGTTTTGGCGCAGCCAGGAACCGCAGGAACGCCATGGTGATAAATATTGGCTGGGGAATTGGCTTGGGATTGATATTGAATGGCGGATTGTTTAGGGGAAATAATGGATTTGCCGGTGAGTTCAGCCATATCCCGCTTTTCTCCAATGGAAAGATCTGTAGCTGTGGCAAAACGGGTTGCCTTGAAACAGAGGCATCCCTTGGTGTAGTGGCTGAAAAAGCTGAAGCAGGGCTTAATGCTGGAAAAATATCCATCCTGAAGAAAATTCCCGAGAATTATGAGCTCGCAAGTGACGCCATTATAAACGCAGCAACAAAAGGAGATAAATTCTCTATAGAACTTTTATCAGAAGCGGGGTATAGCATTGGGCGCGGTGCGGCGATACTTATTCACATCCTCAATCCTGAAGTAATTATTCTTAGTGGCCGCGGCTCGTCCGCAGGGAAAGTTTGGCAAGCTCCGGTTCAACAGGCCATTAATGAGCACTGTATTCCGCGGCTGGCGGAAAAAACATCCATCGAAATTTCTTCTTTAGGGCATCAGGCGGAATTAATAGGCGCCGCGGCCCTGGTGATGGAAAATTATGAGAAAGCCGAAATCACAAATTAGAAAAGACCTAGAAATACAATAAGAAATGTATCCCATTCATAACGACTTTCAAATCTGTACTATTCAATTAAACTAAAAACTGCTATGAAGAAAAAAACAACACGTCTGTTGCTTTTTATGCTATTCTGCATAGGAAGTGTTTTTGCCTTTGGGCAAGAAAAAAGAACGGTGTCCGGCGTAGTGAAAGACAGCGCTGGAATTGCTATGTCCGGAGTAACGGTTTCTGTTAAAGGAACCAAAACAAGAGGCGCCACGGATGCGCAGGGAAGTTTCAGGATCCCTGTTAATGGCCCTAATGATGTTTTAGTGATCTCAAGTATTGGTTTTAAGGAGACAGAACTTACTGTTGGCTCCGAATCGTTTTTCCCTGTGACTTTATTAAATGTAAGTGGCGAACTAAATGAAGTTGTGGTTACCGGTTTTGGTACCAGGAAAAGTACAAAGAAAATTTCCTATGCTGTTACAGAAGTAAAAGGAGAAGAGCTATCCAGAGCAAATACTCCTAACATTGTCAACGCATTACAAGGAAAAGTTGCCGGTGTAATGATTAACCAGGGAGCTGGTGGCCCTTCATCCAGTTCCAGAATCAGAATCAGAGGCAATGCGTCTATCTCTTCAAATAATACGCAGCCTTTGTTTGTGATAGATGGTGTTTTAATCAGGCCTGATGTGTCCGGTGCTGATTCATGGGGTGACAACAGGGATTTTGGTAATCAGCTTAAAAACCTTAACCCTGACGATTATGAAAGTTTAACGGTATTGAAAGGTTCTGCTGCGACTGCGTTGTACGGTTCTGAAGCGCAATACGGTGTTGTGCTTATTACCACAAAAAAAGGTAAAGCGCAGAAAGGATTGGGTGTAAATGTTTCTCATACAGAAACATGGGAAAAGGCCTATAAGCTGCCAGACTTTCAAAACGATTATGGCGGTGGCGCTCTTCCCTGGTTTAACCAAGGCGCAGATGGAAAAGATGAAGTTGATGCTGTTGACGGCCCCTATTACAGCTTTGGCCCTAAGTTCGACGGTCACACTGTGCGCGACGTAGATGGACGATTGATCCCATGGAAAGCGAACAATTTGCTTGACCTTTTCCAGACCGGGCGATTCATCAACACCAACGTGGCAGTAGAAGGTGGTGGAGACAGAACAACTGTACGCTTTTCTTACACTAACACCAAGAACAATAGTGTAATGCCTAACAACTCATTCAAAAGAGATGTATTTACATTAAGGGCAACACAGAAGATTGGAAATTTCCTTAACATGGATGCAATGGTTACCTATGCAACTTCAACCACGTTGAACCCTATTTTGCAGGGTGGTAACTCAAATCCGCTGTTTAGGCTTGCTTACTCCAATTCTCGTCATTATGATGTTAACTATTATACCAATAATTATATAGATACTGCAAGAGGTGGCAGAATTGGTGCAAGCGGAAATCCCAGTAGTAATCCGTATACACGTGGTTCTATGACATCTGTGTTCTGGAACTATTACCAAAATAATGTCTCCAGAAGGGAAGATAACCTTCGCGCAAACCTGGATCTAAACGCTACAATTACACCTTGGTTAAGCTTATTGGTTAGAGGTAATATCAATAGCCTGGGTACCACCGATGAGACAAAAAACAGAGGCGACGGGCCTGGTTTCTTAGGGCCGAACGGTTATTACAGCCTGGCACAAAGCAGCAATATCTATGGTCGTATTCAAGCTTTGTTGACTGCTAACAGACAATTCAACGAGAATCTGGAAGGTAGCTTGTCAATTGGTGGCGAGACGAACAGAGGCATTAAAGGTTATAAAACAAACCTCAATACCAATGGTGGACTGAAGGTTGCCGACATGTATTCACTAACAAATTCAGTGAATGCAATTTCAGGTAACGGTTCAACGTATCCGTTTGCAAGATTGGATGCCCTTTATGCTTATGGTGATCTTACCTATAAAAACATGCTGACACTTAACTTTAGTACAAGAAATGACTGGAACTCAACATTGACATACCCTGATGGTCATGGAGATTACAGCTATTTCTATCCTTCAGTAGGTTTGTCATGGATTTTTACAGAAATGCTGAAGTCTAACTCTCGTTTTGATTTCTTATCATTCGGAAAATTAAGAGCAAGTCTAGGATATACAGGCGGTGGCCCTGCTGTATACGTAACAACTACTGGTTTAGGATACACATTAAATGGTAACTATACCAACATCGACGGCAGCCTGATTCCAAGGTATTCACAGGGTAATACTTTAGGTAACCCTAATTTGAAACCTCAAAGTACCAGGGAAATTGAATTTGGTACGGAGTTGAAATTCTTAAAAAACAGGATCGGCGTGGATATCGCGTGGTATAAAAAGAACACATTCAACCAGGTTATCAATTTGAATGTGCCATCAGAAAGTGGTGTTAGCAGCCGCGTGATTAATGCGGGCAATGTTCAGAACAAGGGTATCGAGATTATGCTTACTGGTCAACCAATCCGTAACAAAAATTTCCAATGGACAACAACGTTCAACTTTACAAGGAATAGAAATACGGTTATTGATGTGGATGCTGCAAATGGTATCACCTCTGCAGATCTCGACCTTGCGTTTGGTGCTGACGTTAAGTCTGTTGCCGCTGTGGGTAAGGCTTACGGTACCATTGTTACTAGTTATGCATATGCTTATCAAACAGATAAAACCGCTCCTGGTTATGGTAAAAAACTGTTGGGGCAAGATGGAACGTTCAGGCGTTCAGGAGATGCAGGACAAGGTTCGAAAGAGCTTGGAACTATGATGGAGAACTTTTTATTAAGTAACGTGAATGAATTTTCCTATAAAAATTTCAATCTTGGTTTCCAGCTTGATTCTAAGTTTGGCGGACTGATGGCTTCTGCAACTCATCAATATGGCTCTGAGTTTGGAAGCTTTAAGAGCACTTTGCCTGGGCGCGATGCTGCTCATGGTGGTATTAAATTTACCGATCCTACTACAGGAAAAGAGAGGAACGATGGTATAAACCCTGATGGTGTTTTTACTTCAGGCACAATGCTGGGCAATGTTGATGTTAGTGGAATGACCTACGCAGATGCGGTATCAAAAGGCTTAATTCTGCCTATGGCTGCACGTGATTACTACGAAGGATTAGCTAGCTGGGGTACAGGTATCCGTGAATACTCTGTATTTGAAAACTCATGGGTAGCAGTAAGGGAAGTTTCGCTTGGATACACTCTGCCTAAGAGAGTTGCTTCTAAAATGAAAATGAACAACTTAAGAGTAAGCGCTGTTGGCCGTAACCTATTCTATTTATACAACACAGCTAAGGACAATATAAATCCTGAAAGCATTTTTAGCAGCAGGGCTGGCGCTTTTGCAGAATACGGAGGACTTCCATTCATCAGAAGCTTCGGTTTTACAGTAAGTGCAGGATTTTAATTTTAAACCTTAATAGCTACTTTTTATGAAAAAAACAAAATACTTACCTTATATATTGGCTCTGGTTGTTGCTGGAACAGGCTGCAAAAAGGAGCAATTTGTAAAAACAAATACAGATCCCACTGTCATATATTCAATAGAGCCTGAAGAAGAGTTTTTAAACGTATGTATTCAGGCACATAGCAGTGATTTTGAAGCTTATTATGACTTCTATCGCAGGATGATGCCCTGGATGCAAATGAATACTGGTAGTTCAGGCAATGCGAAGAATTTCCTTAATGATATAGGAAATTTCAATCAGCGGTATGGAGTATTCCTTCCTACGATGGGTAACCAGGTTTCGGATCTGCAAAATCTCATTAGTAAAAAATCGGATGCTGACAAACCAAAATATGTGTATATGTCAGCAATTGCAGATATACCAAAAATAAATTACGCTTTTTATGTGTCAGATGTAAATGGTAGCATACCCTATTCTGAAGCATTTCAGGCACGTTATGGAGGAACTTTTACTCCAAAATACGATTCTCAGCAGGAGCTGTTTACTTTGTTTAACACTCGTTTAAAAGAGATCGTTACTACATTAAAAACGTCTCAGACTGTTGCCCAGACGTCCTTGGGAAAATATGACCTGTATTTTGGCGGCGATGTATCTAAATGGATCAAGGCAGCTAACGCGCTGCGTTTACGAATAGCTTTGCGTTTGGTGAAAAGAGATGCTGCTGCTGCAAAAGCGATCGCCGACGATGTGTTGGCCGATGCGCAACAAATGACTGCTAATGCAGATAGCTGGGTGTTGTGGACCAATTCGGACTTTACTGCCGGTGGTAACTGGAATCCTACAGAATTCAGAGCTCCAAAACCAACAGTTGATTTCATGTGGAAGAACAGCGATCCAAGGATCAGGACCTTCTACCAGAAAAACAACTATACCCAGGAAAACCTCGATGCTGCTATCGCTGCAGGTGTTTATCCTGCCGGTACTACCTGGAATCCTCGCCAGTACGTAGGTGCACATATTAGCCCGGATTCATCTCAGGGAAAATATAAGTCGTGGTTTACTGCCAAGAAAGTAGATGACAATCTTTCATTGGATACTGTTTCTTACCTGCAATGGCGCATGTGGCAGCCTGCAAACAACAACGGGACCGGGCTAAGCTTGTTTACCGTAGTTACTTATGCTGACTACTGTTTTATGAGAGCAGAACTGATCGCCCGTGGATTGGCTACCGGAGATGCAGGAAGCTGGTATAACAATGGGGTAACCGCATCAATTACATTCTATGACGATGCTGGTAACAAAGCAAAACTTGCTGATTATACTGCCTTAGGCGCGAATGAAATAAGCGATTATTTGAATATGCCTGACATTAAATTCAATGCAGCAAAAGCATTAGAGCAGATTTCAATTCAGGCTTATCTGAACGACTACAAGCAACCAAACGAAGCGTGGGCTGTTTACAAACGCACAGGTATGCCGAATAAAAGTACTGCATTGGCTAATGAAGATATCATCATCGACGGTGTTGCAAAAGCAATTCCTCGTCGCGCAGCTATTTCAGTTCCGGTAAGTACCGATGCGAACTACGCAACAAAGACCGCCGCAATCGAAGACATGTCAAAAGACCCTGACTTTGGACAAGGTCCTTCTGATATGTTTGGAAGAATCTGGTGGGATAAAAAATAGTTTTAACTTAAGCAATAGAGTAATGCAAATTACTCTATTGCTTTTTCCTATTCCGTACTACTGTTTTCAGGTTTTATAAAACAGGTTGTGTTTAATGTGCAGAGATTTAAGTGAATGATGTAAATTGATTGTTGAATACAAAGCATGTTTTTAGTGAGAATATTGCTTATCATATTATCTCTCGTTATTGTTGAAACTGTTTCATCCCAGGTAGATTCGTCATTTCTAAAATTCGCGGTTGCAAACTTTAGCCTGCAACAAGTACAGGATGAACAGGTAAAGACAAATAACAGGTCTTCTCTTTTCGTGTTTTTATCTCCGGAATGCCCTCTTTGTAAAGGTTATATGAAATTGTTAGATAGCATTTACAGTCAGTACAAAGAACACGTGAATATATATGGTGTTTTTCCCGGCAAAGCTTACTCATTCTCAGATATTCAAAGTTTTGCAAGTGAATACAGTGTTCATATTCCGCTGTATATTGACTCGGCTATGTCATTAACACACCATTTAAATGCAGCTGTAACACCTGAAGCTGTATTGCTGAATGCCAAAAATGAACTTGTTTATAAAGGCGCTATTGATAATCTTTTGGAAGGATTGGGTAAACGCAAAATAAGAGCAACTGCCTTCTACTTGCAGGATGCACTGGAACAATCTTTAAATAACAAAACGGTAGTTTTAAAGAGTACAAAAGCCGTTGGGTGTAAAATTAATGAATACTAACATGAAGCATTATTTATTGGCATTTTGTCTCTTTTTCGTTGTTGTATATGGCCATTCCCAGGACGTAACATTCTACAAGGATATACAACCCCTTATTATGCGGAAATGTGCTTCATGCCACAAACCCGGCGAAACCGCACCATTTTCGTTGATCACTTATGAGGACGTAGCAAAACGTACTTCTTTCATAAAAGATGTGGTGCAACAGGGTTATATGCCTCCCTGGAAGCCAGATAACAAATATGTTCATTTTGCCAATGACCGGTCGCTAACTAAAAAAGAAATTGATCTCATTGTGAAATGGATTGACAATAAAAGTCCCGAAGGCAAACCGCTGGCTACACCTGCGGTGAAGAAAGATTTGAATGAAGGAACATTATATAACAGGAAGCCCGACCTCGTTTTAAAAACAACGGATAGTTTTTTAGTTAAGGGCGATGGCGGCGAAAGGTTTATCATATTTAAAGTGCCTTTTGAGTTAGCTGATTCTGCGAACATTGAGGCTATTGAGTTTGTAAGCAACAATAAAAAATTGATCCATCACGTAAACTATGCTATCCATCCGGTTGCAGACTCTTCCATCAGTTTGAGTAATACGGATAGCTATATAAATCTGACGGAGGATGACAGGAAAAAGTTTGATCAATACCAACCGTATCGAAAAACAATTACCTACTATGGCGGTTGGATTCCTGGCGCAAGCTATGAAGCCTATCCTAAAGATTTTGGATGGGTCTTGCCAAAGCGTGGCGTGGTGCTTTTTACAGTACACTATGCACCAACAACTAAAGATGAAAAAAGTATTGTCGGAGTAAATCTTTTCTTCAAAAAAATACCTGTAAAAAGACCTATCAAAGTAATCAGTTTTGGTTCAGGCGGAATAGGAGAGAAGAGTATCACTCCTTCATTTTATATAAAGGCAAATGAAAAGAAGACATTTACATTGGATGTGAAAAATCCAAGTGAAGACTTCTCCATTATGTATGTGTGGCCGCACATGCACTACATTGGTAAAGATTTTAAAGCTTATCTTTTAACACCGACGGGCGATACTACAAGATTGGTTCATATTCCAGACTGGGATTTTCGCTGGCAGGAGATCTATAAATTTAAAAAACTGGTTCGCGTACCAAAGGGATCTGTGATCCATATTGAAGGAACGTACGACAATACCGCCGAAAATCCATTCAATCCTCACAATCCGCCACAGACTGTCTTTTCATTTGGCGATATGCGGTCTACCGACGAAATGCTCACCTTAATGATGGTATTCCTTCCTTATAAACCGGGAGATGAAAATATTAGTTTGGAGTAATTCAATTGACAATGTGCGAATGTGTAAATATGCAAATATGCGAATGCAAACCGGCTAAACTAAATAATGCACAGGGTAATCATGTGAATGATGTCAGGTTGTTGCATCATTCACAACCGACTATTCACTATTGACTCTTTTTGAAACGATCCCTCATGAACCGTATCTTTCTATACCTCATTTTTTGTTTTGCCTGCGTGTTAAGTGCGCCGGCGCAAACCTCATCGCCACGTATGCAGTTTACGTTGGTGCCGGAAAAAGAAAGCGGCATATCATACCTGAATACCATCAGCGAAGACGACTCGCTGAATGTATTTAATTATGAATACCTGTATAATGGAGCCGGTGTAGGCGTTGCAGATTTTAACAATGATGGACTGCAGGACGTTTTCTTCTCCGGAAATACAGCTGCTAACAAACTGTTCTTAAACAAGGGCAATTTTCATTTTGAAGATGTTACCCATAAGACAAATGTAAAAGGCAACGGAACCTGGGGCACAGGTGTAAGTATTGCAGATGTTAATGGAGATGGTTTGCCGGATATTTACGTTTGTCATTCCGGCAAGTTCAAAGACCCTCAGCAATTGCGCAATGAACTTTTTATCAATCAGGGCATAAAAGATGGTGTGCCAGTTTTTAAAGAAATGGCTGCGGAATATGGCCTCGATGCGCCTGGAACACAATCTACGCAAGCTGCATTTTTTGATTATGACAACGACGGCGACCTGGATATGTTTCTGCTTAATCATTCCAATCATACTTACAATCCATTGTTGAATACCAAAAAAGTCAGAGCAACTCCGGACCTGCATTTTGGGAACAGGTTGTTTCGCAATGATCGCGATGCAAATGGCGGGATGCATTTTACAGATGTTACATTAAAGGCTGGTATTATTAATAACGCATTGAACTTTGGATTAAGTGTTACAGTGAGTGACGTAAACAAAGATGGTTGGCCGGATATCTACACAACCAGCGATTATACTGAGGTAGATTGTTTTTATATCAACAATCATGATGGAACCTTTACTGAATCACTTAGCAAATCTTTTGCGCATGTATCTAAATTTTCGATGGGTGCAGATATTGCGGATTATAACAATGATGGACTTCCTGATATATTCACGCTGGACATGTTGCCTGAAGATAACCATCGCCAAAAGTTGTTAAAAGGCCCGGATGAGTATGATCAGTATCATTTGCTATTAGACAGCGGTTACTATCATCAGCAGATGCGCAATATGTTACAGCTGAACAGGGGCACTGATGCAAAGGGCAATGTTCGTTTTAGCGAGATAGGCCAACTGGCAGGTGTTTCAAACACAGACTGGAGCTGGGCGGGGCTATTTGCGGATTTTGATAATGACGGTTGGAAAGACCTGTTTGTAAGCAACGGTTACCTGAGGGACTATACCGACATGGATTTTTTAAAATACACGGTAGCCGATGCGCAAAAGGCATCGTTAAAAGAAGGCAACCTGAATTTTAAAACTTATGACCTGGTTAAAAAAATGCCTTCCAATAAACTAAGTAATTACATCTTTCAAAACAGGCACGATCTCACATTTTCCAACAAAACAAAAGATTGGGGGCTCTACAAGCCTGCAGTTTCAAATGCCACAGCTTATGCGGACCTGGATAACGACGGTGACCTTGACCTGATCGTCTGTAACAATAACGAGCCTGCCTTTGTATACCGAAACAATCAAAATGAAACAGGTGCAACAACATTTCTAAAACTAAAACTCAAGGGAGAAGGCTCCAACACTGCGGCATATGGAACTAAAATTACCTTAACCACAAGCGATGGTTTGCAGCAATACCAGGAGCTGTATCCTGTTCGCGGTTATCAGTCCAGCGTCTCACCAGAAATTGTGTTTGGGTATTCCAAAAGCATACAACCTTCAAAGCTGGAACTGACATGGCCTGATGGGAAACAAACGGTCCTGACTAATATCACCTCTGGCAATACAATAGCACTTAACGAGGCTGAAGCAACAGAGAAGCAACCTGCTCAAGCTGCAAATAAGAAACTGTTTACCGATATCACCAACCAATCTGGCCTTACGTTCAAACACACTGAAAATGATTTTATAGATTTTAAAGATGAAGTGTTGCTGCCGTACCAGTTGTCGAAAGAAGGTCCGGCTTTAGCCAAGGCCGACGTAAATGGAGATAAGCTGGAAGATGTTTTTGTTGGAGGCGCAATTGGCCAGGCAGGCGCACTCTATCTTCAAACACCACAAGGAGCATTTATAGCGGCTGCTTCTCAACCGTGGACCGCTGATGCCGCAAGCGAAGATGTGAACGCTGTATTCTTTGATGCTGACAACGATGGCGATATGGATCTTTATGTGGTAAGTGGCGGTAACGAATACGCAGATGGTTCGCCTGAATATAACGATAGGTTATACATCAATGACGGCAAGGGCAATTTTTCAAAAGAGCCAAACGCGCTTCCTGCAATGTTAAGTAATAAACAGGCAGTGGCTGTTGGCGATTTTGATAATGATGGTGATATGGATTTGTTTGTTGGCGGGCGCGTTGTGCCGGGATCATTTCCTTTGCCGGCAAGAAGTTACCTGCTTCGCAACGATACAAAAAATGGCACGTTGCATTTTACAGATATAACTGATGATGCATTGCGTAAGCCTGGTATGGTGACTGCAGCAACATGGGCCGACCTTGATGGTGACCATTTTCCGGAACTGCTGATTGCAGGAGACTGGATGAGTGTTATGTTGTTTAAAAACAATGCTGGAAAGCTGGAAAATATTTCAGCTGCTTCAGGCTTACAAAACCTGAATGGGATGTGGGCATCCATTAATGCCGCTGATGTTGATGGGGATGGTGATCTTGATTTTATTATAGGTAACTGCGGATACAACAATCAGTTCAAGGCATCAAAAGACCAACCCGTGACGCTATACGCGGCCGATTTTGACGATAATGGCACTATCGATCCTATTATGTGTTATTATGTACAAGGTGTTAGCTATCCGGTGGCATCGAGAGATGAATTGCTTGACCAGATTGTGCCTCTTAGAAGAAAATATATCAAATACAAGGATTATGCTGACGCTACCATTAACGATATTTTTTCAAAAGACAAGATAAAGCAGGCTTCACGCTATTATTGTAATGAACTAGCTACAGGGGTATTGTATAATGAAGGAAACATGCGGTTTTCATTTTCACCGCTTCCGCTGGTAACACAGTTTTCACGCATCTCAGAAGTGGTCGTTCAGGATTTTGACAACGATGGCATCAGCGATTTGCTTCTAAGTGGAAATTTTTATCCCTATCGCACAACCGCCGGGCGTAATGATGCCGGTTATGGCGTGCTCTTGAAGGGAAAAGGTAACAGGGTTTTTGAAAATGTAGAGCCCGCGCAGTCGGGTGCTTTCATTGATGGAGACTGCAGAAAAATGCTTGCTGTAAAAAATGCTTTGGGGGAAACATTGGTCATCTCCGCAAAAAATGACGACAAGGTACAAGTGTTGAAGTTGAATAAATAATTGTGGCATTTAATAGTATGGAAACAAGAAACAAATGAAAAAAAACTGCTTAATTATATTTCTGAATATTTTGTGTATCGGTTCTTTTGCTCAGCCAGGCGATTGGAGTAAAGACGCCTATCCATTGCATCGATCTGAAAAAGCATTAACCGATGTAATCGTGCACGATATTTTTTCTCCACCCGTAGCCAGCCGCATTTATGCCTATGCGAATATTGCTGCTCATGAAGTGCTCGCCGCATCAATGAATAAAGACGCATCATTGTATGGCAAAATAAAATCGTTGCCAAAGGTCCCTCAGCCAAACGCAAGAATATCACCCTCCCTTGCAGCGGTATATGCTTTTATGCTGACAGGTGAAAAGCTTGTGTTCTCAGAGCCTATGCTGCATGATTCACTACAAAATATCCTGGCGTATTACAAAACGAAAAAAATTAGTGAAGCAGAATACAAAGCATCAATGGCTTATGGGCAAACAGTTGCCTCGGTTATTTTAGATTGGGCATCACGCGACAATTATAAGGAAACAAGAAAGATCCGCAGATACAACTATTTAAAAGAAGAAGGCAAATGGATTCCCACACCTCCGGGTTATATGGCTGCTGTAGAGCCGTATTGGAACAAGATTCGAACGCTGGCCATAGATTCATGCAACCAGTTTATGCCGGCAAAAGCTTTGCCTTTCAGTAAAGACACTGCCAGCCTATTTTATAAACAGGCATATGAAGTTTACCTCGCAGGTAAAAATCTTTCGAAACAGCAATACGATATTGCGAGTTTCTGGGATTGTAATCCATTTTTTCTTAACGTTGAAGGACACTTAAATTTTGCGACAAAGAAAATATCTCCCGGTGGTCACTGGATTTTAATAGCAGGGCTTGTTTCGCAAAATACCGGGGCCGATATTCTAAAAGCCGCAAAAGCATACACGTATACATCCATTGCGTTATTTGACGCATTCATCAGTTGCTGGGATGAAAAATTCAGGAGCAACGTTATTCGCCCTGAAACATATATCAATGCTTACATCGATGAGTCCTGGCGGCCCTTACTGCAAACACCGCCATTTCCGGAATACACCAGTGGACATAGTATGGCATCTGCAGCGGCTTCAACAATACTTACCGGTTTGTTTGGTAAAAATTTGGCATTTGATGATAACACTGAGGTGGAGTTTGGATTGCCGGTACGTCATTTTAGCTCATTTGATGATGCTTGTAAGGAGGCTGCAGTTTCCCGTCTGTATGGCGGTATACATTATCGCGCAGCTATTGAGAATGGCCGCACAGAAGGGCTGCTTATAGGAGAATATATTGCAGCCAGATTATTGAAATAATAAATTGATTCGGGCAATTCCAAGGGATAACTTTACATGAACTTATGAATACAAAGAAAGAAGCCGCACAAATAATATGCGGCTTCTTTCTTTGTATTCCCCGGTACTCTGTAAACAGGAACCATCTTAACATTCAGTGGCTATTATTTTCTTCCACCACCAAAACAAACACCCACTTTAAATGTGAGGTAGTTGTTTTTTGACGTTAAAGTATATTTGTCTGCACTTTCAGTGATGTCATATGTTGATTTACCTACAAGGTTATATTCAATGCCTAAACGGAAATGGCCTGCTTCAAAACCTGTGCGTATCATAGCACCGAATTTGTTTTTTGCCTCAAAGTCCATGCTATAGCCGCCATCGCTAATGGTTGTTCCAGCACATTTGTAGAAACCAAATCCAAGGCCGGCAAAAGGACGGAATGTGTTTTTTGAAAAATAATAATCTCCGGTAGCAATGGTAGAGCTGCTGAATTTGATGTCGCCGGTTGCATGATCCTGATCTGCAGCAATTGCACGTGCCATCGCGGCGCCCTCAATCCTCAAGCCAACAGAAATGTTATCATTGATGCCATATTTAGGTTCAACAGACAAGGCTATGCCACCTTTTGATCCGCTTCCTGAAGGGATTGCATAACCTGCACTTACGTCAACTTTAAAAGGTTTGAAAACTGCGTTTTGGGCTTTTGCACTAAAAACCAGGGCTGCGGATGCAATCATTAATGTAAATACTTTTTTCATATTGTACTTTATTTTAAAGGTTGCCGCAAAGGTAAATGGAGGTTAGACGCTGAGAAGTATCGAAAAGAACATAAAAACACTCATGAAACGCAATTCGGAAGGGGTGGATGCACACATTTATTCGACGAACGATAATCGTCACTGAACCAGGTTTGTATTGGGTAAAGAAATTGCCTGGCGATGCCACTTCAATAAAGGATATAAAATGCTTCGGTTAAGAAGCATCAAACAGGCAAGCCGATTACTGTATTGTTATGAAATAACGTAATTCCGCATTGCAGCTATACACAATTTTTTAAGGATGTGTAATCATGTTAATGCATTGAATATGCAATCAAGCTCCCAATGCCTGTGCTAAATCCTGTAAAATATCTTCCGCACATTCGAGTCCTACGCTCATTCTAATTAACCCATCTGTAATACCGGCCTTTTCCCGGTCGGCTTTACTTACGCCGCTATGCGACATGGAGGCAGGATGGGAAAGAAGCGTGTCCACTGTTCCCAGCGAGACAGCCCTGGTACATAGTTTCAGGCGGTTGATGAAATTGATTGCTGCTGCCATTCCTCCATATAACTCAAATGAAAGAACGGCGCCAGGGATGCGCATTTGTTTTTGTGAGATAGCATAGCCTGGATGAGACGTAAGGCCGTTATAATGCACTTTCTCTACCTTGGGATGTTCTGCAAGAAATTTTGCCACTTTTTGCGCGTTGCCGCAATGCTTATCCATGCGTAATGGCAGCGTTTTTACACCGTTCATTAATTGAAAAGCATCGAACGCGCTCGCGCAAGCGCCTAAAAGTTTATAAGCCTGGTATGCCTGTTGCTTCATCCAGTTCACATCTTTGCCAATAAGTACACCGCCAATAGCGTTTCCATGTCCGTTCAGAAATTTAGTTGTAGAGTGAAAGACAAAGTCGGCTCCAAACCTGAATGGCTGTTGAAGATAAGGTGTGGCGAATGTATTATCCACGCTTACTTTAACGCTGTATTCCGCAGCAATGGCGCATACACGCTGCAGGTCAATGCATGAAAGCAATGGATTGGCGGGAGTTTCAAGGTGAATGAGTTTTATGCTTTTGTCTGCTTCCAGTAGTTGCCTTAACTGATCGGCGTTTTCAAAATCGATGGCAATAGCATTGATGCCAAAGTTTGGCAGAAACTGATACAGCATTTCATAGGTTCCTCCATAAACAGAAGCGTGCGAAACTACTGTATTGCCGGGGCGAAGCACAGATAGTAATAATGTTGCTAATGCTCCCTGGCCGCTTGCATGTAACAGCGCTTTTAGTTGCAATGGTTTTCCTTCATCATCAGTCAATCCGAAACCTTCCAAACCCGCCAGCATTTCTTCTGCAGCGCTTACCGTGGGGTTGCCAAAGCGCGAATAAACAAAGCCGGGCTCTTTTCCTGAAAAGCGTGCAGTACCTTGCTCTGCGCTTTCAAAAGTAAAAGTAGAAGTTGCAAAGATCGGCATCAGGTGCGCATATTCCGGATTGCTGTGGCCATCGCCATGTAAGGCGAAAGATTGCATAGAATCGGGTGAGGTATATCTTTCCATTGCTATAGTAATTGCTCTTTAATAAATGATCAATATTGCTTCAACATAAATGATTGTCGGGTCAAACCAAACATCAATATTGGATGAAGTTCGTCTTTTGTTGTAAACAATTGCCTATTACGCCGGGGATAATTGTTTTGATCTTAGATAAACAATCGTTTTGTTCAGATAAGGCAAAAGCATAATCCCTAATAAAGTAATAAGTAGCAGCCAGCACATGCTTTCATAATAATCTATGGCAAAACGCATGTGCGTTTGGGTGTTGATGGCGTTAACCATCAATTTGGGCGTGCCTCTATGTGCTTCAGTTTTAAGCAGGCCTCTTGATGCTAAACGTCCAACACCGGCTGCCAGTTGTTTTTTAGCTGAAAGATCCATCAGTGTAAGGTTCTCCTGGAATGTGTTGTAATGTTTGCTCTTGCCATACAACTCATAATAATTGATGAGTGCAATGCTGAAGCAAAAGCCAACATACCGGGTTATCAGCAGGAACGCAGAAGCTGATGAGCCAAGTATAACTGGTACTGACGAAATGCCAAACACAATGATGGGAACAAGTAACATTCCCACGCCCATGCCTTGCAGAAACAGTGGTAGAAAAAAAACTTCAGGGTTAGCTTCAGGGTTGAAAAGAAAAAGCATGAGAAAATGAAATAAAAATAAGAGGACAAATCCTGGTAGCCAGATAAGCCTTATCTTCTTTTTTTGCAAAATCATGCAGCAGGAAAGGACTACCCCGGCAATAAGCCCGGCCATATTGAATGTGTTGATGTAGGATATATGCATCGGGTCAAATTTAAATGCCGTAGCAAAAAAACTATTGGTGATGCCTGATGCAAACCGGCAGATATATAGTACCAGCAACAGTAGTAATCCGACATTGAAGTTGCGGGATTTGAAAACGCGCATGTCGGCGTATGGGCGCTTCATACTAAACTGGCGAACGATAAACACAATCAGCGCTATTCCTCCTGCAATGCAGGCAGCGGCAATACGCGGGTCAGTAAGCCAGTAGTATTCCTGTCCGTAAATCATGCAGTAGCCAAAAATAACCAGCAACAGGCTTAACAATGCAAAGCTTTGCCAATCCAGTTTATATAGTGGAAAGCGGATGTTCAGGCGGACATTATTCATTGCAATTAATACCAGTAAAAGCCCCGGCAGGTAAGAAAAAACAGCGCATTTATAAACGATGTTAAAGTTGAATGAATCAATAATATCTGCAGTAACAAGATTATTGAAAGGCATTGCTATTAGTAGCATACAAAAAAACACGGAAAAACTTACCTCGCGTGCACGTTCGGTTTTTAGCCGCGTAAACATCAGCGCAAGCGAAAGGTTTACGGTACTGGCAAATAGCATCCCCTGTATAAACCGTAGGGGAAAAAGTAGATACAGCTCGTTGGTAACATAACATGCCGTAGAGAACAGGATTTGCAAAACTGTAAAAATGAGGAAATATTCCTTGGTTGCGAGATAGCTGAAGAAGCGCCTTTCCAATGAATAAAAGCCCGCGTAGCCAGCATAAAAAAGTGCTACTGCAAATTGAATATCAGCAGGCTCTCCGCCGTAATGCCCCGCCGCTGCATTTATGTTGGCCAGCGGCAAAAAGAACAGCACCATACTTGGAAGGATAGTACTGAAGAGCACTACTTTGATCAGCCAGCCTGGTACCCATGTTTTAAATATTGGAAATGTTCTACTCACGATGGCCTTTTTTTAGGAATTGAAACATTCACATTCATACCTGCTTTAAGCAATGCAAGCTCACTGGCAGATCCGTCAACTTTTATGCGCACAGGGATACGCTGAACGATCTTTACATAGTTGCCCGTTGAATTGTCCGGCGGGAGCAATGAAAAGCTAGAGCCAGTTGCAGGAGAAAAAGAAATGATCGTTCCATTAAAGGTTTTGCCAGGAAATGCATCTGCCGTGAAAAAGGCCGTGTCGCCCATATGCATGTTTGCCACTTGCGTTTCTTTATAATTGGCCACTACCCATTTATCCGTTTCTTCATTCACAATGTATGCAAGTACCTGCCCGGGATCTATCATTTGCCCTTTTTCCACTGTTCTCCGGCCAATACGGCCGTTGTAAGGCGCCTGTATCACGGTATAGCTAACATCCAGTTCCTGTCTTTTTAAAAGTGATTTAAGCCTTTTTATCTCTGCCGCGAGAACTGCCTTTTCCATTACTGCGTCCTGCACTTTAGATGTAGAGGCCTGGGAGTTGCTTTCGCTTGCTTCATAATCGGCTTTGGAAACTTCAAGCCCGGCCTGTTCGTGCTCAAGCTGCTGTTGTGTTGCGGAACTTGCCTTGTACAGTTTTTCGTAGCGGTTATAGTCAAGCTCCTTTTGCCAGAGTTTTGACTTATCCGCTGCAGATGCGTAACGCGCTGCCGAAGCTGATTTTCCCAGCGTGCCTATATTGCTTTCAAGCGCGGCCAGTTGTGCCTCGGCCTTTTCTATTGCAGCAACAGTTTGTTCTGTTTGTGTAACATATTCGCGGTTGTCAATTAACAACAATGTATCGCCTTTTTTAACTTCCTGGTTCTCTTCATATTTTACTGCTACGATAAAACCGCCCGCGCGGGAAATAACAGGATTTACATATTGTTGCACCTGCGCATCATTGGTCTGCTCATTCAGGTAATATTCATGCAAGGTCCATGCTCCCCAGGCCGCAAGTGCAATAACGGTCAGAGCCGCCATCCAACCAGTAATAATGGTTATTGTTTTGTCTGTTATGGTGTACTTTTTTTTCATAATTCTTTTAATGTGCCCATGCTGTTTTGTAATTGATAATATTTGTTTTTGGCAATCACCGCCGCCGCTACTTTATCAAATTTTGCTTGCAGTAGCTGTAGTTCAGCATCAAGCAATTCGGTAATAAGTACCGTTTGGTTAAAATAGCTGTTACGTACAATGCGCGCGTTTTCTTCTGCACGGGCCACGTTCACCTGTGTTACATCCAGCCGTTGAACAGCCTCTTTATAACGCAGGTATCCTTCCTTTACATCTTTGCGCAAATGGTCTTCAGTATCCCTGTGTTTCTCTTCTTCTTTCTCCAGATCAATCTTTGCCTTGCTGACCTTGTTTATGTTGTGATAAAATGCAGATAAGGGTAAACTAGCCTTAACGCCCGCAATGCCAAGCGAATACCAATAAGGGTTGTACGGATATAGAAAGATTTGCGGATTGGCGTAATAAAATTCGCCGTACATATTTAGTTTGACACTTGTGTTTGCTTTTACTTTCCTGAGCGTAAGCTCTTTTAGCGTTGTTTCCTTTGCTGAAATTAGTAGCGGGAATGCATGTTGCCGGGCTTGGGTAAGGCAATCTTCGTAAACAGGAATTGAAGGCATTTCGTACAGGTCAAAAGATGCGGGTTTTAAAGGAGAGTCATCTGGTTGCCCAATCAATATATTTAACCGCTGGGACAATAGCGTAATATCATTATTGATTTCAAGTAAAAGTTGTTCCTGGCGCGAAACCTCCAGTTCAACTCTTAATACATCGTTCTTCAGCTTAATACCATGTGTAAAAAAGTCGTTGATCTCTCTAAGCTGCTCTTTTCGTTCCGAAATTGCATCCTGAACAAGTTGCCGGTATTCAAAGCTTTTTTGCAGCTCGAGGTATAATGCAGTAACCTCTACATACGCTGTAGATACGCTTTCATCTTCCTGTATATGTGCAATGTCTTCTTCTACTCCCGCAGATGCAATGGCCAGGTTTAATTTATTGCCGTTGTATATGTTTAGGTTAAAGTCTGATCCAACCCTGTACAATGTATGAATTACTTCGTGCTGAGAAGGCGGTTTAAGTAAACCTTTATCATATATAGGAATGTTGGTTGCCTTTTCCATGCTTCCGGCAATACCAACTTCCGGAAAGCGTTCCATCTTTAAATCTTTTACTTCGCTGTTGGCCATCAAACTACTGTGTCGCCTTATTCTTATTGTTCTATCGGCTGTATCCGCTCTGTGCCAGGCTTCTGTGAGCGTTAAGCGGAGAGTGTCATTGGTAGTGCCCTGCGCATTTGTTGCGGGCCCTGTACTTATTGCGAGTAACGCAATAAATAGCGCCCTTCTGAAAGGTTGCATGTGTATGTCTGTTGTGCTTGTTTAGGCCTGCAAAATTATCATGATCGTGTCGAAGTCTTTTTAGTTAAATAGACAATTATTTATTTAAACCAGCCAATATTCTTAGCTTTGCTTTTCCGGGAAAACACAATTGAATTGTACGTTACCAAAAACATAGTATGAGCCTTATTGCTTCGTTGCCTGATATAGAAAAGAAACCATCGTCAGTTTTTGTGATGCATGAAAAGTCTGAGAAACTAATTCCTTCACATGTGCATAGCAAAGGGCAGTTGAGTTATGTGGAAGGCGGTATAGCCTATATAACAGCTGAGGAAAGGACTTATGTAGTGCCAGCCAGGCATTACTTCTGGATACCGGCAGGGCTTGAGCATACGTTGCGGATAGGCTTGTTTGCAACGGTTCTGCGTTCACTGTATTTCTATACACACAATGATGACGAATCACCTTTTTACCGGCAACTGGGTATTTATCCTGCAAGTGAATTACTCATTCAAATGATTAATTATACGGAACGATGGGATGGAAGGCATGTTACAACGAGTGATAACAATTTTGAATTCCTGGTCGCGTTAAAAAAGCTGCTGCCTGAATTAAACAACGTCGCGCTGCCGATTGTATTGCCCGTTACAGACGATGAAATGATGAATAAGATCACGCGTTACCTTGACCGCCACAAATCTGAAACGCTTTCACTGGCCAGCGTAAGTAAAAAGTTTAACATGAGTGAACGTTCGTTATCCAGGTTTTTTCAATCTAAACTCAAAATATCATTTCTTCAATATCTGAAAACACTTCGTATGATCAAAGCGATCGAGATGATCATTAAAACAAATAAGTCTATTGAGGAAATTGCTTACGACGCGGGATACAAAAACCTTGGCTCTTTCAGCAATGCTTTTTTTGAATTTACACATGCAAGGCCGACAGATTTCAGGAAACGGTAGGGGAATGATTTTCTTTATGTAATGAGGTTTATCAAAGTGAATGGTGAATGGTGAATAGTGAATGGTGAAGGATGCTCATTTTACAATGGCTTGCTTTTTATACCACTCGCTTTAGGTTCTCTTTCGTTACTTCAGCCCACGAAGTACAACCGGCCAGGCCAAGCGTAAGATCAATATCAGCAAGCAGGTTCCCAACCACTTCCTTTACGCCTTCTTCCCCTGCGAGAGCAAGTCCATAGGCGTAGGGACGGGCTATCAAAACGGCCTTTGCGCCCAGTGCCATCGCTTTAAACACATCGGCTCCACGCCGAATGCCACTGTCGAACAAAATTGTTGTTCTATCGCCTACAGCCGCGGTAATGTCTGCAAGTGTATCCAAAGCGCCAATGGCGCCGTCCAATTGCCTTCCACCATGATTAGACACCACAATACCATCGGCACCATAATCAATCGCTTTTTTTGCATCATCGGCATGTTGAATGCCTTTCAGTATAATAGGCAGCTTTGTGCAATTGCGGATGGCTGCCAGGTCATCCCAGGTGGATGCGGGGTTGGAAAAGCAATGTGCAAAGTGCATCATCGTTTTCATTTTATCTTTTGCCGGATCGCCAACAGCTTTCAGGAATACGGGATCAGAAAAATAGTTTGCCAGGCCCTCGCCAAATAGAAAAGGCAAATAAGCATTCTGTATATCGCGTTCGCGCCATGCAAATATTCTCGTGTCAAGCGTTACCACAATTGCGCTGTAGTCTGCTTTTTCCGCACGGCCAATAATGCTTTTTGTAAAATCATTATCAGCACCCCAATACAGCTGAAACCAATGCGGATGGCTGCCATGTACCTCGGCTATCGCCTCTATTGGTTTAGAAGAAACAGTGCTTACTACCTGTGGCACATTCAATGCTTTGGCTGCACGGGCAACAGCTAATTCAGCTTCAGCGTGCGCGATGGACAAAACGCCAACGGGCCCAAGTAAAACAGGTGAGGGCAGTTTTGCACCGAATAAATCCACAGCCATACTTCTGCCAGATACATTCCCAAGCATGCGCGGTACAATCTGCCACTTGTTAAAAGCAGTAATATTGTTTTGCATGGTTGTTTCAGCACCTGCACCCCCGGCTATGTACGCAAAAGCTTCCGGCTTCATTGCTTCACGGGCCTTTTGTTCGAGGGCTTCATACGTTACGGGTAATGTAGGTTTTATGTTTTGTGTACCTGCGAAATAGATTTGCAACTGGTATTGCATTCCGCTCGATAGTTGGGATGGCAAAGCAAGGCTCATACGTGCTGTATTTATCGTAGCACTAATTTACTTTTTTTTAGAGAGCATCTGTCACTTTAGTTTTGGAAAAAGATGGGGTTATAAATGATCTTTTCAATTTTCAGGAATTATTCTACAGGCCGAGTTTTACAAACTTTGAGACGAGCTCATCGCCTCCAACAAATAATTCTATAAAATACAATCCTGAAGCCATCTGGCTTACATTAATTTGATCGTGCCAGCTTTCAGATTGTTTCGCCGTGGCATTTTTCAGTATAACAACCCGGCCATTCATGTCTATCACACGTATGTCAACAGGCCCAACTGCTTTTGTATTAAGGTAGATATTAAGATTGTCTCTTGCAGGTATTGGACCTAACTTCAATTCTTTTTGCTGACTTGCAACAGCTGATTTTGCGGAATCAGTTCCATCGTCAGGAGTTTCTAATTTTGCTGCTCCATACTTGTGCGTAGGATTGGCATGTGCTGCCGGTAAAATGAATAATGCGCATGTTAATACGATTAATCCAACCAGGCGTTTTTTTGCTGAGGTTACAAATTTTAAGCTCATATAGTTTGATTAGCGCGGCTGCAAATGAGCTTTGAAGTGCTTGCCCGAAGCAACATTTGAGCCGAATTGAAATGCAAAATTATCCGCTCGTTTTCACCAATGCTGATACGATAAAACAAAAAAATACTCCAAAAAAGTCTTCTGGAAATTCGTGTACAGGCAATAATAGCTGTGTAAACGCAACCAATTCATCAAAATAGTTCTCTGGAAGTTGGCCTATTTCGTCATCACCAAAGGCACTTCTTATTCTCATCGTATTTTACTAAATTCATTGGGTGCAAGTCAAAAGCCGTTTTGGGAATGCAGGGTAATACTAATCACATCTGAAAAACAGACATGCACAACAAAACGGCAGTAACAACAATTGTACATACTATTGGAACAATAACTCCCATACACGCTTAAAGAAAACGCTATGAAAAAAATGACGTTATTTGCTGTTGCTTTAATTACATTTTTTAGTTACTCTTTTAATAAGCTCATGGAAAGGAAAATTTATCATTGGCCGGCGAATGTTACGCCACCCGTAGCAGCAAAGAAACCCCGCGATGTAGGCATGCACGGCGATAAACGTATGGACGAATATTACTGGATGAACGATTATTTCAAAAAAGGCCCCGACAGTACAGAAGTGGTAACTTATCTCAATGCGGAGAATGCTTATGAAGATACGATGATGAGCGGCTTGAAAATATTCAGGGAAGACCTATTTAAAGAGATGAAAGCGCGTATTAAAGAAAAAGACGAATCCGTTCCGGTTTTTAAAAATGGCTATTTCTATTACACCCGCACGGATGAGGGAAAACAGTATTACAAGTACTGCAGGAAGAAGGAAACGTTAGATGCGATATTGATGCCCTGGCGGAAGGCCACAATTATTATTCTGCTGCAGGATTTAATATTAGCCCGGATAATAAACTACTTGCATTTGGCGTAGATACGGTTTCTCGAAGAATCTATAACATATATATTAAAAACCTGGAAACCGGTGAGATATATAAAGATGAAATTACTTTAACCTCCGGTGGCTCTGTGTGGGCCAATGATAATAAGACGCTGTTTTACACGGAAAAAAATCCGGCTACATTGCTCACCGAGCGGATTAAAAAACATGTGTTGGGAAATGATATATCGAAAGATGTTACGGTGTACAACGAAACTGATCACTCAAATTATATTGGCGTAGGTAAGAGTAAATCCGGTAAATATATTTTTATTCAATCTCAGGCTACGATGTCTGCAGAGTCAAGGTTTATCAGCGCGGATGAACCAAATGCGGATTTTAAAATATTCCAGCCAAGAATGAAAGATGTGCTGTATGATGTTGATCACCAGGGCGACCGGTTTCTTATTGTTACGAATCTGGACGCAAAAAATTTCCGGTTGATGGAAGCTCCGTTAACAAAAACGTCCCACGAAAACTGGAAGGAAATCATTCCTAACAGGACAGATGTTTTGTTGGAAGGAATTGATGTGTTTAAAGATTTCCTGGTAGTAAGTGAACGTAAGAATGGGCTATTGCAAATGGAAGTGAGGAACCTGGACAATAAGGAACATCATTACCTTGATTTTGGCGAGCCGGCCTATGCCGCTTATCCCGGTGCCAATCCGGAATATGCGTCTAATACGCTTCGTTACAACTATACTTCATTAACAACACCTTCGTCTGTTTTTGATTATAACATGATCAGCAGGGATAAAAAGTTAATGAAGCAGCAGGAAGTACTGGGCGGGTATGATAAAGCACAATACATAACAGAGCGGTTATATGCCATTGGAAAAGACGGCGTAAAAATTCCTGTTTCAATTGTTTATAAGAAAGGGCTGCAGCGAAACGGATCCGCGCCATTATTATTGTATGGTTACGGTTCTTACGGTAACAGTATGGACGCCACTTTTAGCAGTAACCGTTTGAGTTTACTTGACCGTGGATTTGTGTATGCCATTGCGCACATACGCGGCGGCCAGGAGATGGGCAGGCAATGGTACGAGGATGGAAAATTAATGAAGAAGAAAAATACGTTTACGGACTTTATTGACTGTGGCGAATTTTTGATTAAAGAAAAATTTACTTCAAAAGAACATTTATACGCAATGGGCGGAAGTGCAGGAGGATTATTGATGGGCGCTGTGATGAATATGCGGCCTGACCTTTGGCACGGAATAATAGCCGCAGTTCCTTTTGTTGATGTCGTTACGACTATGTTGGATGAATCCATTCCTTTAACTACGAATGAATTTGATGAATGGGGTAATCCAAAGAATAAAGATGCATATGATTATATGAAGTCTTATTCGCCATACGATAATATTGAAAAGAAAGCATATCCCAACCTGTTAGTGACTACCGGCCTGCACGATTCTCAGGTGCAATATTTTGAACCTGCAAAATGGGTTGCCAGGTTACGTGAATTGAAGACGGACAATAACATTATTTTGTTGCATACAAACATGTCGGCAGGGCACGGCGGTGCATCAGGAAGATTTGACTATTTGAAAGATGTTGCGCTGCAGTACGCATTTTTGCTAGCTTTGGAAGGGAATACGCCTGCAAACTAGTTTGTGGCTGTTCAAATGAAAAAATGCTTTCCAGCATTGCGCGTCAACGAAACGAAAAATAATATTACTTTGCCGCCCAAATAATGACAACATGCAGGAAGCTCATTTTGAGAACAGGGTTTATTTTTTCAAGTTAATCAGCAAGACAAAAGAAGAAGTGGTTATTCAATCATACAATACAATTTATACTTTCAGGAAGCAAGGCGACAAATGGGTGAATCATGCCAATCGGATGAATATGGTGCCGGGGTTGATTAACGCGGTAATCGAAACCGTTTTTAAGGAAGTATAAAAGCGGCAAAAAAGCGATTCAAATACAGATGCATTTACAGTCAACGCACTATAGCTAAAAATAAAGCCCGGATTTTTTGCCGGGCTTTATTTTTATATCTTTTCCGCAGATCAGGATCTTTATACTTCGGAGATTCTTCCTTAATGCTTCGCGTAAAAATCATGGTGCTTTTACTTTTCAGTAATTTTTCGTTTGTGCGCCCGGCCCCAATTGATCATCTCCTGTATGATTTTGCCGAATGTCCTGCAATATTCGGTTGGTTCATATTCAACCAACACAGGTGTTTCAGAATAAACGTTGCGTTTTACAAGTTTGTTTAGTTCCATATCTTTTAATTCTTTCGAAAGCATGCGCGTTGTTATGCCTGGAATGCTTCTCTCAATCTCCCTGAACCGCCTGTTGCCTGTACATATCGAATTAATGATTGGCAAGCGCCATTTTCCACCGATAAAATATAGTGTATCCTGCAATGCCATTAATTCTTCCGCCTGGTCTCTTTTCATTCAGTTGCTGTTTATTGGTATACTCTGTGATACTGGTTACAAAAGTATACCATATCCGATTTACATTTGTAAAAATTTTTAAAATGAACAAGTTTAATAACAAAGTGGCCGTGGTTACCGGCGGAAACAGCGGTATTGGCTATGCTACGGCAAAAGAATTGGTGTTGAATGGGGCGAAGGTGATTATTACAGGCAGAAGAAAGGAGGCAATTGAAAAGGCAGCAAATGAAATAGGTGCCTATTCTTTTGTGGCGGACCAGGCAAGCGTAGATGATACGCAATTGTTGTTTAATGAACTGCAAAGGAAATATGGCAAGATCGACATATTGTTTATCAACGCCGGCGTTACAGGCAATAGTGGGTTAATCGAAAATATGTCTGAAGAGAATTTTGACAACGTAATGAACATCAATTTTAAAGGCGCTTATTTTACATTAAGCAGGCTTATTCCATTATTAAGTGATGGCGCTTCGGTTGTTATACTGTCGTCTATTGTTGCTTCTACTTACAAGCCCAACAGTTCAGTATACCAGGCAAGCAAAGCCGCATTGAATTCAATCGCCAAAACGGCAGCGGCTGAATTGGCGCCAAGAAAAATAAGAGTGAATATCGTTAGCCCCGGCCCAACAAGAACGGCTGTGCTGAGTAAATCAGGAATGGAAGAAGCCGCAGTGCAGGATCTTTTTAACCATCTCGCAGACGCAACGCCATTAAAAAAGACAGGCGCGCCGGAAGATGTTGCAAAACTCGTTGCATATTTGTGTGAAGAAGCGGCAGGTTATATTACCGGTTCTGAGTTTGTAATTGATGGCGGGATAACATTATAATTTCCAGTCAAAAAAAGCGTTACATAAAAGACGCTTATCAGTGCGATATTATTGTACCTGTTTAGTTGCCTCGGCACTCTTAAATGCAGGCAGTGTATCGCTGAAATTGCACATCATTTCAAGTAGCGAACACAATTGCCTTCCGCTTTCTGTTAAGGAGTATTCTACGCGCAAGGGTACTTCATCAAAATATTGCCTGGTTATTAAATCATACTTTTCAAGCAGTTTAACGCGGTCGGCCAGTATGGTGTCGCTGATGTAAATAAGTTCTTCCCGGATGGTTTTGAAGCGGTTATTGCCTTCTTCAATGCAAAACAATATATCACACACCCAACGCTTGCTTACAAGGTCAAGCAGCTCATTCAACGAACACTTTTCTTCCAGAAAGGATTGATTGCGGAAATTTGTTGAGCTTGTTTTTCTTTCTGTAGCCATCACTGAATTTTTAATTGTTATTACCTTAAATTGTTAGCTATAAGTGATGTAGGGAGAATGATTTTTTTGTATCCAGTTTTAAATGCCGATACAATCGATCCGGCTAATTGATTAACCAGTTGCAATTTATTAAAAAAGAACAAAAGTGGATCAGTCTGCAAATCTTTCGTTGTGGAACAAACTAACAACAGTTTGTGGATAGCGGCAATCAGGGGTGAGGCATAAGGCGTAAAGTGTGAGGTTTAAGGTATAAGGTCGTTCAGGAATCTACAGAATATGTGTGTGGTTGCAAAGCATTATGGAAGAATAAAAAAGGGTACGGATAGATTGTATCGGAACAGTAAATAACTTATAAACTACCCGCAGGGCTTTATTCCCCGCGGGTAGTTGCGTTTAATTTAATTGCAATGAAGCGGGTCCGAATTCTTCAAAATGTATAGCAGATTTTTCAACGCCATTGGCTACTAAAAATTCATAATGTTTGGCAATGAAAGGAGCGGGGCCACAGATATAATAATCGGCACCTTCAAGCAATACTTCCTCCTGTATCCTCGCCAGATCTACCCATCCCTGGTAAAGGTTCGCAGCTTGTTCCGCAACGTCATCATAGAAAACGTGCTGATTCACATGGTCATGATCTTCATCAATTTCTGCCAGCCTTTGTTTAAATGCATGCACGGTTTCGTTGCGGCAGCCATGGACCCAGGTGATAGGTGCTTTTATTTCCTCACCAAGCAGCTTTTCGAGCATCGCGATTAATGGGGTCTGGCCCACACCTCCGCTGATAAACACTTTTGGATTAACGCCGGCTAGGTCCAGTATAAAGTTTCCCGCAGGTGCAGAGAGATCAACTACTGCGCCTTCTTCAATATCATTATGTAAGCGGTTGCTGATCATTCCATCCGGATGAATGCTACCTGCTTCCTTTTTAACTGAAATACGATAGGATTCGCCGTTGGGTGCGCATGATATGCTGTATTGCCTTGGTTGCAAAAGGTTTAATTGCGGAAGGAATAATCGCAGGCTGATGTATTGCCCGGGCTCAAAATCTGCAACCGCTCCACCATCAGCAGGATACAAATAGAAAGAGGTAATTTCTTCGGATTCTTTTAGTTTTTGTTTTACAACAAATGGCCTCCAGCCGGTCCATCCGCCTTTTTTATCCGTTTGCTGATTGTATAACTTTTGTTCATGTCCGGTCATGATGGTGGCTAGCTGTTCGTAAGCACGGGCCCACGCTTCCAGTAATTCCGGGGTGGCAGCCTCTCCCAATACTTCGGATATAGAACCTATCAAATGCTTTCCCACAATTGCATAGTGTTCAGGACGAATATCCAGGCTCGTATGTTTATGGCCGATACTGTCAACAACCGGCATCAGTACGGCTGGGTTTTCAATATGCTCTGCATACGCCAATACAGCCATGGCTAAAGCAGTTTGTTGCTTTTTGTTTTGTTGATTGCCCATGTTAAAGACATGCTTCAATTCCGGGTTGTGTGTAAACATGCGATTGTAAAAGTGCGTTGTTAGCAGTACTCCATGCTCTTTTAGCACCGGCACGGTTGCCTTTACCAGTTGTTTCTGTTCGTTTGTCATGTTATAGTAGGTTAAGAGAAGGGCGTTATTGCCTTTCGCTTTGTTAATAAAATAAGTAAGTGATTTGCAGGGTAAATCTTTTCCAAGGCAGCTTAAGCTTATTGCAACGTGCTCAAACCAGATAAGATTGTGTTTTCGGGATTATCAACGCGGGTGCAAAGTTATAATAAAAAATAGTAAAAGATATTTTTATCTTCTAATTTTTATTTTGGGAGTCTTGCTTCATTGTGAAGCTAACAATAATGACAAAACACCGGCTGATAGGGTAAGTATTGTGGTATGATTATTTTTTAATTGGTTTAGTCCAGAAATGATCCTCGTAATTATCAGCTTTTTCACTGGCGTGCAACTCGAGAAGTTTTTCGCCGATAGCCATAAGTTGATTTTGTGAAAGCGTATTTTCAAGATAAGGAAAAAGCTCCCTTTCCTCGTAACGGATATGATTATCCACCATTGTGGCTAAAGATTGATATGTATCAATGTTAGCATCCTCCTGCTTAATAGTGTCTATGAGATGTTCAATCTGTCGATGATCATCAACTGCTTTTTGAATAAGTTCGTCATCCTTCAGAATAAACAGAATGTTTTCTTCTTCCTTGAAGTGGTTTAGCAGGTGGTGTTCCCAATAATAAACTACGTAATTTTTTATCCGGGTTTTATCCGCATGCAACATTAATCCCTGGCGGATCTTCCAGCAAAACAACAGTCCTGAATGGTGGTCGCGCGACAATGGCACGATGTTCTGATCTCTTTTCATAATGTTACAATTTTGCTGCGGGCCGGCGATTGGGTGATAACGGAGCTTATCAAAAGATGAAGCTGCTGTTATTTCAAGCTATCTTTTAAGAAAAACAAGGCTATTTTCGAGGGCTTCTGTTAACGCTCCCACCTTAGCATTTTCTAATATTTGAAGAAGGTCCTTTCTAACCCTTTTGAATTCATGGTGAATAGGGCAGGGCTTTGTTTCAGAGCATTGTTTAAGCCCCAATCCGCATCCCTGGAATATTTTATCGCCGTCAACTGCTCTAACGATGCTGGCAAGCGATTGTTTCCTCGACGCCTTATCCAGATAAAAACCTCCAGTTGGCCCCTTTGCCGATTGCAAGATGCCCTTTTTGCTGAGTTCCTGCAGGATTTTGGCGATAAAATGCTCCGGTGAATCAATTCCTTTCGCAATTTCCTTAATGCCAATTCTGTCGCCGTCCTTCGTTTTCTGCGCTATAAATATTAAAGCCCGTATCGCATATTCACAGGTTTTTGAAAACATAATTTTATTTTGCGTAGCAAAGATAAAGCCTTTTAAATAAAAGAGATTCGGCTCTTTTATTGACATACATTTTACTGGTTACCGATAATTTTTGAAGTAAGCGCTTATAAACCCTTACATTTTTAATATGGTTCAATTTGCAATAATCAAATCATTCATGATCAACTTCAAACCTTTTGCCATGTCCGAACCTAAATATTATTCACATACATTTCATATTGATTTTACTTCTCTTGCTTAAATTTAAGCTATGAAAAAAATATTTCTACTTGCCAGCATGTTCGTAGTTCTTTGCCTCAATGCCCAGGTGGCTAAAGTAGGCGAGCCTTTACCTGAATGGAAGCCAGGCTGGTTGGATCTGCATCACATCAACACCGGTAGGGGAAATGCTGCATACTATATTTTTCCCGATGGCACTACCATGTTGCTCGATGCTGGTGAAATGGATCCTACAAACCCCAGAACAACTTCAAAACGCAATACGCCTATCCGGCCAGATAACTCGAAGCGTCCTTATGAGTGGATCGCAGGTTATATACAAGAAGTGGCTCCAAAACAAAATAATAATGGGATTGATTACGCACTGATCACCCATTTTCATGACGATCATTTTGGCAGCTTTTATCCCCAGGCGCCGCTAAGCGCCGATAAAAAGTTCTTGCTAACTGGCATCACCGGCGTTGGTGACGTGTTGCCATTTAAATATTTGTTGCAAAGGGATGATAATTACCCTGTTCCTGTCACAACTATTTTAAAAAAGTTGCCGCAGGATAATCATTACCGGCAGACCTGGTACAACTATCAGTCTTTTGTAAATGATGCATCCTCAAAAGGCATGAAACTTGAATATTTTAAAGCCGGGTCACGTACGCAGGTTGGTTTGCTTTACGACAAGAGCTATAAAAATTTTTATGTGCAAAACATAAAATCAAACGGATGGATCTGGACAGGTAAGGATAGCTCAACAACACAACATTTTCCTCCTATTGATACGGCCAATTCGAAAACATGGCCCGATGAAAATTCGCTTAGCAACGCGCTGGTTATCCACTACGGTAATTTTTCTTATTATACCGGTGGCGATAATCCCGGAAATGTGTTTCTGGGCGACCCTGAGTGGCGTGATGTGGAAACGCCAATGGCTAAGGTTATCGGTGCCGTTGATATTGCAACGATGGATCATCATGGCAACCGGGATGCAGTAAATGAGAATATGGTAAAAATCCTGCAACCGAACGTATGGATTGAGCAGGTGTGGACTGCTGATCATCCTGGCCATGAAACGCTGATACGGGTTATATCTCCTTATCTGTACACGGCAAAGCGCGACCTGTTTGCAACTAATATGATGGAGGCTAATGAGCTGGTGATAGGCCCGCTTGTACAACAATCTTACAAAAGCCTTCAGGGCCATATTTTAATTCGTGTTCTTCCGGGCGGTAAAGAGTATTATGTTATTATTCTCGACGATAGCAAACCTGGTAAAATGGTAAAGGCAGTTTTTGGGCCATACCCGTCAAAGAAAAAAGACGATAGATAAAGCGAATATTTTAGCTTTATTTAAGAATTAAACCAGTGGAGTATATCAACGCAGGTATACCAACTTTTCCTTCCTGCCTGTTGTTCGTATTTATTCCGTTAATTTCTAAATTGCACGATGTAAGCAAAACGTACATGAAAAAGAATTCCATTCTGTCAATATTAGATCCCAAAGCAACGTACACAATTGGCGGCAAGCTCTGGATTGAATGCCAGGGCGAGAAATTTTTTGGGCCCGGCCCGGTTGAATTGCTTGAGCAAATAGATACAACAGGTTCAATTAACAAGGCCGCGAAGCAAATGGGAATGTCTTATAAGAAAGCATGGGAAATTGTAAATGCGCTCAATACAAAGCTTTTAAATCCACTTGTCATTACTCAGTCAGGAGGAGAAAAAGGCGGCGGCTCAATACTAACGGACGACGCAAAAAAACTTATTGCCTATCACAAGCAATTGAGGGAAAAGTTTGCTGCATTTCTTGAAAAAGAATCTATCAACTTAACAGCGTAATATATTTTTTTAATATACGGTTAGACATGCGTTGCTTTGATGCACCTTTCGTTATATATTTGAAAATATAACGAACACCAAACTACACTACATTATGAAGTTTTTCTTCACAACTTTTCTGTTATTCATTGCAGTCACCACCATTTATTCCCAGGAAAACCGCGACAGTATGCCGGTATTTACCCTGGGCGAAGTTGTTGTAAAATCAGGGAGAGAGCATGAAATCAATTCTTCCGTTAATGCAACCAAGATCAGCCAGTTTGCCAAAAATGATGTAGCAAAGGCATTGGACCTTTTGCCCGGTGTGAACATTTCTGCAGTGGGGGCGAGAAATGAGTCAATGGTTTATGTAAGAGGATTTGATCTCAGGCAGGTGCCGTTACTGATAGATGGCATTCCGGTATATGTTCCATATGATGGTTATGTGGACCTGGCTCGCTTTACCACTTTTGATCTTGCAGAAATAAATGTTTCGAAAGGATATACATCGGTGCTTTACGGTCCTAATGCATTGGGTGGGGCAATCAATCTCATCAGCAGGAAACCCGTAAAACGCTTTGAGTTAAATGGTGCAACGGGCTGGCTTTCGGGAGGCTATCGTACTAACGTAAATATAGGAAGCAACCTGGGTAAGTTTTACATACAGGCCGGCGCATCTAAAATGAACAGGGATTCGTTTCCGCTTTCTCATGATCTTGTAGCTGGAAAAAATGAAGAAGGCGGTTACAGAAACAATTCATACAGTTCCGACGAAAAATTCAATATAAAAATTGCCTACACGCCAGGTAAAAAATCTGAGTATGCATTGAGCTATGTGTATCAACATGGTAAAAAAGGAACGCCGGTCTACTCAGGGAATGATACCCTGAACAGCCAATACAAAAGCCCGCGTTACTGGCAATGGCCTTATTGGGATAAACAGAGCCTGTATTTTGTATCTAATACTACTATTGATACAACGCAGTACCTAAAAACAAGGTTGTATTACGATAAATTCAAGAATCAGCTAAATTCTTATGACGATGCCTCGTACACAACCATATCGCGGCCTTATGCTTTTAAAAGTTATTACAATGATTATACGGTTGGAGGTATTGTTGAATATGGAAAAACGTTCGGTAGTGTCGACAATATTAAGGCTACCTTGCAATACAAACGGGATGTGCATCGCGAACATAATGAAGGAGAGCCGGAACGGACAATGTCAGACGGAACATTTACGGCAGGTGTTGAGAATGAGCTGAAGCTAGCGCCAACGCTCACTTTGTTGACAGGCTTAAGCTACAATAACAGGTCAAGCATAACGGCGCAGGATTATAACAGTGCTACCAAGCAGGTAAGTGATTTTCCCTCTAATAGCAACAATGCCGTTAATGTGCAGGGTGGACTAAACTATGAGTTAAAAAATGCAGGGGCGCTGCACTTGTACGTTGCACGGAAAACAAGGTTTGCAACTGTAAAAGACCGTTATTCCTATCGCATGGGAACTGCAATTCCCAATCCTGATCTAAAGGCAGAAGATGCTTTGAATTATGAGCTTGGCTATAAAGGTTATTTCAAAAATAAATGGAATGTGCAGGCTTCATTGTTTTATAGCAAAATCAACAATACCATCCTAATGGTTTCAAATGTAAAATATGATTCAACAAGAAATACATGGTTAAGCCAGCTGCAGAATGTAGGACAATCTGAATATATGGGTGGAGAAATTGGTACAGAGTATGAAATTATTCAGCCGTTGAAAATAGGTGTTAACTATACATATATCAAACGCAATAATTTATCTAATCCTAAAATACATTTTACGGATGTACCCAATCATAAATTCTTTGCTTATGGGCAATATAATTTAAAAGACAGGTTCCATGTGCAGGTAAACACAGAGTATAATTCTAAACGATACAGTACGACTTACGGCACTACTACCGGCTCATTCTGGCTGTTAAATGCAACGGCGTCTGTGCATGTATGGAAGTATTTTTCTGTAGAGGCGGGAATTAACAACATTACTGATAAAAATTATTCACTGGTAGAAGGTTATCCGGAACCCGGCCGTAATTATTTTGTCAATCTCGTTTATCGCTTATAATTAAAAATGCGCGCTTTATTCATCATATTATGCCTTGTTTCATTGTTGCTGTTATCCGGTGCCGGAATCAGGGAAACAGTGGAGCCATTTGACTTAAAGTATCCTGCCTATTTTGGTAACAAGGTTTTTGTTCCGGCTGATAACCCTGCATCAAGAGCTGGTGTGCAGTTGGGCAGGATGCTGTTCTACGAAAAAGCATTATCCGCTAACAATAGTTTGTCATGCGCATCCTGCCACAAGCAGGAGCTGGCATTTACAGACGGACTGAAATTTAGCATTGGTGTTGATGGAACAATACAATCGCGCAACGCCATGTCGCTGGCTAATCTTTTATGGGTGCGCAATTTGTTCTGGGATGGAAGGGCGTCAACGCTGGAAGAGCAAGCAAAAACGCCGCTTACTGACCTGCATGAAATGGGGCAATCACTAATTGTTTCTGTTAATAAACTAAGTCAAAAAGAACAGTATAAAACTTTGTTCAAATCGGCATTCAACGCTGATACTATTACAGGTGAATTGATTGTAAAAGCACTGTCGCAATTTGAACGGACATTGATCTCTGCCGATTCCCGTTATGACAAATATCTTAGGTGGGAATACCAGCCTACAGCTTCTGAGCTTAATGGCATCAGGCTTTTTTATGGCGCTCCTGATCTGTCGAATAAAATGAACGGCGCAAATTGCGCTCACTGCCACGGAGGCCCGAAAACCTATTCGGAGCTGTTTCAGAATAACGGGCTCGACAGTATTTTTACGGATGAAGGGCGTGGAAAATTTACCAAACAACCTTATGATAAAGGGCGCTTTCGGGTAGTTACGTTAAGGAACATCGCGTTAACAGCTCCTTACATGCATGATGGGCGCTTTGCAACGCTTGAAGAAGTGGTAGATCATTACAGCGCGCATATTGTACAAAGCAGTACGTTGAGCCCTTTTCTGCAAGGTGGTTCTAATAACGTGGGACAGGATCCGATCAGGTTAACGAACGAAGAAAAAAAAGATTTGATTGCTTTTCTGCAAATGCTTACCGACTCAACGTTCATTACCAATAAAAATTTTTCAGACCCTTTTTTTAAATAAATAATCATGAGATCTGTTTCTTTATTATTGACGTTATTTTTGTTGACCATATCATCACAAATAGCTGCACAATCTGACACCTCGAAGGCTTTTGTTAAAGTAGACGGCGAAGTATTGAAGCCGTTGAAGCTGTACAAAGAAGACCTTGCAAAAATGAAACGCAGCACAATTAGTGTAAAGGGCCGCGACGGAAAGGAGCATAGCTATACGGGTGTATCCTTACAGGTTGTGCTTGAGATGGCTGGTGTAACAACGGGCAAGGATTTGCGTGGAGAAAACCTTTCAAAATATTTACTTGCTAAATGTGCAGATGGTTATGAAGTGGTGTTTTCATTAGCCGAATTCGACAGCAGTTTTACTGATCGCGTTATATTGCTGGCAGATACTTCAGATGGCAATCCATTGCCTGCAGCAAAAGGGCCTTTTCAGTTGGCAGTTCCTGGCGAAAAGAAGCCAGCCAGAAGCTGTTTTCAGCTCTCTGAGCTTTTAGTAAGGTTTGCAAAAGAATAAGTTAGCCCAACAGTTTCCCCATTAAAAGTTAATGCCGCGTGAAGAAACCTGTGGGTGCAAATGAACTTCTGAATTGGTGTAAATTTGGAGTATAATATTTTTTGTATGAGTGAGGTTAAGAGTTTATCATTTGTATTTGAAGGGAAAGAATATTATGCCATCGTGAGAAAACGTTCCACAATACAAGGATTGCAATACCATGTACGGATAATGAACCACAAACTTGATACAATGCTTGGCCATGAATGTAACAATTCTTTCCTGACAAAAAACAACGTCCCTTTCCCTGCGGCCAGCGACGCAAAAGACTGCAGGTTAAGCACAATAATTTGTGACCGTGTAAAAGCGATGAACTAGCCGCGTGATTCTTTTGCATGTGCGCACTCTTGTGAATGCCATTTAGTAATGAAGCAGCGATGCCTTGTTGAAATATAGGGTTGTTGGATATAGTAGACGCTGATTAATTAAAGGTTTGTATTATTTTAGTTGCTTGATAATGGCATTGCATGGCTCAGGAAGAACACATCCCGATATTAGGTCTAAAGGAATTTCAGCTTCAGGAAGAAGATCATAATGGCTTTTTGTATCATGAAATACATGGTAAAAGGTTGATAGAGAAACCACATAAACATGATTTCTTTCTCTTTCTACTATTTCAGAAAGGAAGTGGTACGCATACAATTGATTTCGTTAATCACAAAGTTGCCAGGCACCAGATCCACTTATTGTTTCCTAACCAGGTGCACAAATGGCTGTTAGGAAAAGATACCGCTGCATACCAGCTAATGATCAGCAGGAATATTTTTGAAAACCTTGCTGCTTCACTGCCATTTTCCTTTGCCTTGTATCAGCATCATCCGGTTATAACATTATCTCAGCAATTGTTTGATACCTTGTTCTATGAGTTTCATGCAGTCAAAAAGGAGATGGCTTCTCCGTCAATCAATGCTGCTGCCATTGTGAATCTCAGAAGCAGGCTTATCGCGCAGCTTATAAGCCGTGAGGCACAAAGCAAATTTGAAGACATGATCATCTATGATACCAACCCACTTTTATATAAATTCCTTTCGTTAATCGATACTTATTTTTTCGAACAAAAATCTGTAGCCTTTTATGCAGAGCAGTTAAATATTTCAGCCAATTACCTGAATATACTCTGCAAAAAACACTTGCATGTACCAGCAACATATCTCATTCATAACAGGGTAACATTGGAAGCGAAAAGGTTGGTACAGGCTACTAACAAATCATTAAAAGAAATATCTTTCGAACTGGGGTTTAATGACCCAGCTTATTTTTCCAACTTTTTTAAGGCGCAAACAGGTGTTTCTCCGCGCCAGTTCAGGGAGCAGTTATAATATTTACAAGTACTATAATAAATATCACACCTTAATTGGTGTTGTATTTAGTTTCTTTGTTGAAAAAAAAGGCAATGAATCCTGACAATATATCACGTAAGACTTTCATCAAAAATTCTTCTATTCTGTTTGCTGGTTTAACAGCCGGAAAGGGTATGTCGTTAGGGGAACCTTCAACATCAATTATGGAAGATAAAATCAATGCCAGCCGCAAGAAACAATTTATACTTAAAAATGTACGTCTGGAAACGGGCTTTGAGTATGAAGAAGGAGAAGTCGTAGGTACCAAAACAGGATTGTTCAGCGTGGAGATTGCCGACGGAAAAATAAAAAATGTATCAGCAAATACGCAGGCCCCTGGCGCTATTGATGCAAAGGGGTTATTATTGCTTCCGGCATTCAGGGAAATGCACATTCACCTGGATAAAACCTATTATGGCCTTCCATGGAAAGCGCACTTGAAAAAGAATAAGTCTGTAAAAGATATGATCGCGTTTGAGCAACAGGTTATTCCCGATCTGTTGAAAACATCGACGGCTCGTTCAGAACAGCTTATCGAATTATTGCAATCGAAAGGGACCAGTTTTGCGAGAAGCCATGTAAATATCGAACCAACTTCTAAGCTTGACTCACTGTCTCATTTACAAAAAGCGATTGAAAATAAGAAAGACACATTCGGTGCGGAGCTGGTTGCATTTCCGCAGCACGGCATTTATTATACACAGTCTGCAGAGCTGATGAAAGAAGCTGCGAAGATGGGAGTGGACTTTATCGGCGGGCTTGATCCTTATTCCATTGATGGAAATATTGAAAAGAGTATGGACTTTGTGGTACAGCTGGCGCTTGACAACAATAAAGGGATTGACATTCATTTGCACGAATCCGGCGAATCGGGCCTTAAAACTGTTGAGTACCTGATTGAGCGTGTAAATGAAAATCCGTCATTAAAAGGGAAGACATATATCAGCCATTGCTTTGTCCTGGCAAAACTCGACAATAACAAGCTGGAGGAAGTTGCTGAAAAACTTGCCGCCGCAAAGATTGGCATCATGTCAACAATCCCTTTTGGCAGCACCATTATGCCGATACCAACTTTATACAAACATGGTGTAGAAGTGCATGCGGGCAATGATTGTATCGTGGACCACTGGAATACTTTTGGCACCGGCAGCATTTTGCAAAAGGCCAACACGGCTGCCCAATTATATGGATACAGAACAGAATTAGATCTTTCAAGAATATTGAAGCTCGCAACAAACAATATTCTTCCGTTAGATGATAAGGGTAATATGCAATGGCCAAAAGCCGGCGATAATGCCGATTGCGTACTGATTGATGCAAGCTGCTCTGCAGAAGCGGTGTCGCGCGTTTCACCAGTAAGGTCATTAATTCACAACGGCACAATAGTTTATTAAATCAACATCACATGAATATACTTCTTACGTTTTGTTGTTTGTTGTTTATTCATTCCTGTGGAGATAAAAATGTAGCATTCAATATGGATACAGCACAAACCAACATTATACAAGCGGTAAAAAAAGGGCAGGTGCAATTGGTGGAAGCTGCTCTGTCTGAAGGCGCTGATGTTAACACTGTAGATGACAATAAGCGATCACTGCTGTTAATCGCAACGCATAGCAATAACCTGGAAATCGCTAAACTACTGGTTAAGCATGGTGCAAATGTTAATCAGCAGGATGATATATTTGATTCTCCCTTCCTGTATGCAGGAGCTTCAGGATACGCTGATCTGGTAAAGCTGTTTCTTGCCAACGGTGCACGGTTTGATGTATTTAATCGTTACAACGGAAGCGCTTTAATACCTGCATGTGAGCGTGGCCACCTGGAAGTAGTGAATATTTTGGCAAATACCAAAGGTTTTCCGATTGACCATGTGAACCGGCTTGGCTGGACCGCTTTGCTGGAAGCTGTTATACTTGGAGATGGAAGTAGTAAATATGTTGAGGTTGTGAAGGTGCTTGTTAAGGCCGGATGTAATGTTAACATTGCTGACCGTGACGGCGTTACGGCATTACAGCACGCTAAAACTTCCGGGTATAAAGAGATTGCCGATATTTTAGCGAATGCGCCGCAAGCCGGGCCATCGCAAAAACAATAATATTTTACCCTGCCTTTAAAACAAAAACGCTCTCATAAAAAGAGCGTTTTATTATTTTTATCAGGCAAAGCTGAAGGTAAAATCCTGATCTTATAAATACATTCCGCCTGACACTTCAATACGCTGCCCATTAACCCATTTAGCTTCGGGCGTGCAAAGAAAAGCTACCACGCCGCCGATATCTTCTGCCTGGCCTATGCGCGGGATAGCGGTAATACTTTTAATGTACGCTTGTACTTCGGGGCTGTTCCTCAACCTGCCGCCGCCAAAATCAGTAGCTATAGCACCGGGTGCAACGGTGTTGACGTTAATGCCACGAGCGCCCAATTCTTTAGCAAGGTAACGTGTAAGCACTTCTACAGCTCCCTTCATAGATGCATAAGCACCTGAGCCCGGGTGACTGAAACGTGTAAGGCCGGAGGATAGGTTGATAATGCCGCCGCCATCATTCAAAAGAGGTAGTATTTTTTGTGTAAGGAAGAATACGCCTTTAAAATGAATGTTCATTAACTCGTCAAAATTCTCCTCGGTTGTTTGTGCAAAAGATGGAATGGAAAGGCCTATTCCTGCATTGTTTACAAGGAAGTCAATTTTATCAGATTCAAATTTTTCTGATAGTACAGTTTTGAGATTGGTTACAAAAGCATCAAACCCTTTTACATCTCCTGCATTTAATTGCAATGCTGCTGCTTTTTGCCCGCCTTGTTCAATCTCGTTTACAACAGCGAGGGCTTCATCTTTTTTACTATGATAAGTAAGTATAACATTAAGGCCTTTTTTTGCGATGTTCAACGCCATGTCTTTTCCCAAACCACGGCTGCCACCCGTAACCAGCGCTATTTTGTTCGAATTTGCCATATCGTTTAATTTAGGACACAAAGTTCCGGCGATCGGGGTAAAATTAATTGTGCGCATCAATCCATTCGTTGCAAAATTCAAATATTTAAAGAATGATGCTTAAACGTGCAATGTAAACTGTATCACTGATAACTTTCCCATGGCCTTTAGGCTTTAAGCGTCTGTTCCCTTACCTTTGCCGCCAATTTTTACTGATTTACATGAAATACGAAAAAGAGATCAATCGCCGTAAAACGTTCGCTATCATATCCCACCCGGATGCCGGTAAGACCACACTGACAGAAAAGTTTCTGTTATTTGGTGGCGCTATACAGACAGCCGGTGCCGTTAAAAGCAATAAGATCAAGAAGCACGCTACCAGCGATTTCATGGAGATTGAAAGACAAAGAGGTATTTCCGTTGCAACATCAGTAATGACTTTTGAATACAAACATTTCCTGATCAACCTGCTGGATACGCCCGGCCACAAGGATTTTGCGGAAGATACCTATCGTACCTTAACTGCCGTAGACAGTGTTGTGCTGGTAATTGACAGTGTGAACGGGGTTGAGGACCAAACGCGCCGGTTGATGGAAGTTTGCCGCATGCGTGATACACCTGTGATTGTGTTCATCAACAAAATGGACCGTGACGGAAAGAACAGATTTGATTTGTTGGAAGAAATTGAAAAGGAATTGTCGATCAGCCTGCATCCAATGACCTGGCCGATCAACAGTGGTAAAGATTTTAAAGGGGTTTATAACCTGCACGATAAAAGCCTGTTGCTTTTTACAGCTAACACAAAAGCTGATGACGACAGCATTGTAATTGAAGATTTGAACAGCCCGCTGCTTGATGAAAAAACAGGGGAAAAGGATGCTGCTCTCCTTCGTGAAGATGTAGAACTGATTGATGGTGTTTACGGCGAGTTGAATGTGAATGATTACCTGAATGGAAAAGTAGCTCCTGTGTTTTTTGGAAGTGCCATCAACAACTTTGGCGTAAAAGAACTCCTGGATACCTTCACTCGTATTGGCCCTACGCCTCGTGACAGGGAAACAAGCAAGCGTGAAATTGCGGCAGGAGAAGAAAAGTTCAGCGGTTTTATTTTTAAGATCCATGCGAACCTTGATCCCAAGCACCGCGACAGGATTGCGTTTTTGCGTGTGTGTAGTGGCAAATTTGAACGTAATAAATACTACCACCACGTGCGGCTGGATAAGGATATGCGTTTTAGCAACCCGTATTCTTTTATGGCTCGCAGCAAAGATATTATTGAAGATGCTTTTCCCGGGGATGTGGTTGGTTTGTTCGATACAGGCAACTTTAAGATTGGTGATACAATGACGGAGGGAGAGGATTTTTATTTCACTGGAATACCCTCTTTTTCACCTGAAATTTTTAAGGAATTAGTCAACAAAGACCCAATGAAAACCAAGCAGTTGGAGAAAGGCATAAGCCAGCTGACGGACGAAGGCGTGGCTCAGTTGTTTACGCAATTTGGTGGTAACAAAAAAATCATCGGCTGCGTGGGTGAACTGCAATTTGAAGTAATTCAGTACAGGCTGTTACAGGAATATGGAGCTGCCTGCGAATTCAGGACCTTGCCTTTCTACAAAGCCTGCTGGTTAACGAGTAACGATCAAAAGAAGCTGGAGGACTTTCTGCGCTACAAGCAACAAAATTCTGGGGAAGACAAAGACGGGCATCCTGTTTACCTGGCCCAAAGCGAATGGTTCCTTAATACCGAGATTCAAAACAACCCGGATATTACGTTTCACTTTACGAGTGAAATTCATAAATAGTTTGTCAATAATACGGCCAGCGAAGATCCCAGTGTGTTCGCCGGCCTTATTACTTTGAGCATGTAAATTAACCTTGGATTATTGGTGCTTACAGCATTTGCAAAGTTGCATATTGGGTCACTCTCGCACATTTTCTTCCCCTTCTAAAATCCGCCATTTACCTACCATCACTTATCTGTTTACCTAAATAGGGTTGAAACAGGACATTTGCAGTCATTACTTTGATGTACTAATTCAGACTACATGGAGAACACTGCATCTAAACCAACGTTTACCAAATACCAGGTTTTTGTTATTGCAATACTTGCGTTTATACAATTCACAGTTGTACTGGACTTTATGGTTTTATCGCCTTTGAGTGCGATATTGCTGGACAAGCTTCACATCAATACATCTCAATTCGGATTCGTCGTGTCTGCCTATGCTTTCAGCGCGGGCGCATCCGGTCTGCTATCGGCGGGCTTTGCGGATAAATACGATCGGAAGAAATTGTTGATGTTCTTTTATACCGGATTTATTATTGGTACGGTGCTATGCGGCCTGGCGCCTAATTATCACTTCCTTTTGATTGCACGCATTGTAACCGGAATTTTTGGTGGTGTTATTTCATCAGTAGGGTTAGCTATTATAACCGATTTGTTTAAAATGGAACAACGCGGCCGTGTGACGGGATTTGTGCAGATGGCTTTTGCTGCAAGCCAGGTGTTGGGTATTCCCGTAGGTTTATCACTTGCGAATATATGGGGATGGCATTCACCTTTTTTGATGATAGCTGGCCTGGGGATCGTCGTAGGGATTATCATGGTGATCAATTTGCGGCCCGTTACTGAACATCTCAAATATAAATCTGATCGTAATCCATTCCATCACCTCGCTGCAACGCTTGCTAAGGCGCCGTATGCCAGGGGATTTCTGGCGACAACACTACTGGCTACAGGAGGTTTTATGCTGATGCCTTTCGGTAGTGCATTCGGCATTCATAATATGGGCCTAACGATGGAACAATTACCTACATTATACCTTGTTTCAGGCATGTTTGCAATGATCATAGGGCCACTTGCCGGCAAGCTAAGTGACAGGATAGGCAAGTATAAAGTGTTCTTCATAGGCACGGTTATCAGCATTATTATGGTGCTGTATTATACACGATTGGGTATAACACCTTTGTGGGGCGTAATCTTAATAAACATTTTCATGTTTGCAGGAATTACATCACGCATGATTGCTTCGGGAGCTTTAATGACAGCTGTTCCTGATGCGCGGGACCGTGGCGCTTTTATGAGCATTAACTCCTCCGTGCAACAAATATCCGGAGGTATTGCCGCAGCATGCGCTGGGCAGATAGTTGTGCAGACGTCTTCCGGCTATTTGAAACATTATGATACGCTGGGTTATGTTGTTAGTGTGTCGATGCTGATCACGTTGGGAATGATGTATCTTATCAACCGCCAGGTACAGCATAAACTGAAGCCTAAAGAAGCAAGCCCGGTGTTGCAGGCGGAACAGGCGTGAGTAGGCGTAAGGTGTCAGGTATCAGGTTTCAGGTGCAAGACGTCAGCTGTCAGGTGATTGGTTTTATACTCGAGCAGGACTGTGTTTAAGTCGTTTCTGAAAACAGGCGCCTGATACCTTATCTTTGTAACATGCCACAATTTTTAATTTTAGCCGCAGATTTTAAAGATGGCGAAGCACTTGACAGAAGGCTTGCCGTTAGAGAACAACACCTTGAAAGGGCCCGGAAGGAGCATGCCAACGGTGTACTGAAAGTAGGTGGAGCTTCCCTTTCAGATGCTGGTAAAATGCATGGATCGATGCTGGTCGTTGAGCTCGAAAATGAAGAAGCGGTAAAGCAATGGATCGCCGAGGATCCTTATATAATAGGACGTGTTTGGGATAATGTTCGCATAGAGCCCTTTAAAATTGCCATCATTTAACGAACCGTAACGTTCGTTTCCTTTTTGGAAGCATTTTATGTCAAGTACGAATTACGAAGTACAAAGTACGCTGGCTCGAACAGGTTTATTGTTTTCAATCCTTTTTACGAAATATTCTGCTGGATCTTATAAGTTCCTTCATGCTGACCTTTGTGTCGAATATTACGAAGATCAGCTTGTACTCAAATAAAACAGTGCGCTTCATCTTTCGCCATTCACGATTCCGTGTTACAAATAGCAGCCTGTATCCAACTAGATAACGAGTTTCATCTTTCACTATTCACTTTTCACCATTCACTATTCACCCTTCACTGTCCCCCTCCGTTAAAACGGAATCCCCAAATTGATATACGGCAAAATTTGTTTCGACTGGTCGCAGTACATGGCCGATACTTCCAATGGGCCTAACAGAAAATTATAACCCAGAGAAAGGCTGTAGCCTGACAATAGGGAAGCGTTTGAAAACCTCAGCCGGTCATTACTGCTCACAAAATTGTAAGTCCCGGCATTCGCCTTTGCGGTAACAAAGAAGTTGGGAAACATCTGGTAGCGTAAACCCAGTTGAAGGCTTGCCACGCTGCCCGTGTTCACAGTTCCTTCGTTCAGCCCCGCAAAAGTAACCTGGTTGCGATAGACATTGTTCATGCCTCCAACGTTAAAGTCGTTCAGGATGCTTTGTGAATAGTTCAGGTTGATGCCTGCCTGAAACTGCGATAATAAAACATATTTGCGCGACAGCTTTACATAGTGCTCTACATTCAGCCTTGTTTTGGTATAATTATTAAACGAGAAACCCAACGAATCCTGGTTGCCGATCAGGTTGCCATTCATATAAAATTGAAGGTCGGGGTGCTGATTGTAAACCGCGCCGGCTTCAAAATCTATCCGGAAACCACTTTTCGGATAAATATTAGAGTTAAGCGTATTGAATTTGAAGAAACCATAGGAGTTAAAAAAGTTATTACTGCCCCTCAATTCAAACTTAGATGGTAGCCCTGGCTTATAGGCAAAGGTTTCGAACCTGGTTCCCAATCCAAAAGCGATTTTTCTTTTCACGCTTATTTGAGTGCTTAGGTCAACCGTAAAATAAAACTGTTTGTATAAGCCATCTTTTCGAAAATCTGAGTAGGAGTTTATATTTAATTGTTCTATCTGCGATTTAAGCGAGGCTGAAAGGTTTTTAAGCGGGCCGAAAAATTGCGTGTGCTCACCTTTCAGCCGCATGTTTTCACCAATGTTTGCAGTCAGAAAACTTCTTGAGTAAGGTAAAAGGGTGTTCCGCGTGGTAAAATTACCCACCATGCTTACGCCAAGAAAACTGTTATAGGTCAGCCCCAGCTTCGCGAAGGATAGCGGGTTTTCCTCTACCTCAAATATAATTTTGGCGCTTCCATCTGGTAATGCTTGTAAAGAGTAAATAATTTTTTGATAGTAACGTGTTCCAAAAGCCTTTCGAATATGCTCTGATAGGGCAGTAGGCGTATAATAATTGTTCAATTCAAATTGAGCCCTGTGTATAAAGAAGTTTTCTTCTGTTTGTTTTAACCCTTTTATTTCATAAGCTGTGATATAAACAGAATCTTCTTTTTTTACAACATTCCCCGAGTCCTGATAAGCCGTTGGGTATTTTCCGCGCAGCGAATCAGCCAGGTGTTTTAAAGTGGGGTACAATTCCCTGCCGCGCTTTATTCCTTCGTCAATTATTTCATCCGAAGAGCCAAAGCTTCCCATAGTATAATCGGTTAGTTTATGCGATACATATATGTCGCAAAGCTGGCGTTCCAGCTTGGCATCTGCATCTTCACGAAAGAAGGCAACCTGCAGCAATATCTGAAACACATTTTTTATTTTTTCCGGCGGCAACAAACCCTGTGCAACGTTGCTTCCGATAATATAGTCGGCGCCCATCTTTTTTGCGTCGGTAACCGGGAAATTTCTCACAACGCCTCCGTCTATCAGCTTTCTGTTCTCGTAATCCACAGCAGTGAAAACAGATGGAATAGCCATGCTGCTTCTGACCGCATAAACAAGTTCACCCTTTTGTAAAACGACAGCCTCTCCAGTGGATACATCTGCCGCGATACATCTAAACCCCTTGGGCAATTTCGAGAAATCTTTGATCTTATACACAGGAAAAAAAAGCTCGGAGAACTTAAGCCATAACTCTTCAGATTCAAGCACGCCGCTGGGAAAGCGAAACCCATGATTTACCCACGGTAGTTCGACCGCGTATTTATTATACTCATCCTTTTCTTCCATGGTGAGGGATCGCAAGGAAGATGAATTGGTGAGCAATAATTCCCAGTCTATACTGCGTGCAATTTTTTCAATCGTATCAGCAGAGTAACCGCATGCATACAACGCCCCCATAATACTACCCATGCTTGTGCCGGTAACGTAGTTAACGTGTACTCCCGCTGAATCAATCGCTTTCAGAATACCTATATGTGCCAGCCCTTTAGCTCCACCACCGCTTAGCGTAACGCCAATTTTAGGTGCGCTATAATGCTGCGCTGCAAGGTTCATTCCCAAACAAATAATAAAAAGGGTTACCAGAAATCTTTGCATCACCAACATGATTCTGAAATAAAAGTACAATGTAACAATGAAACTGATATATAAACGTATGTCAAAGAACATTAGCTAAACTTTTAATTTATTATTCAGTCTGCATGTTCACAAATGCATTTCATCCGATTGCAGTACGCCTGCATTAAATTTTGACCTTAAATAGGGGATAAGATATAAATGCTTTTGTAATATTGCCGCATGCATACAATACTTATAAAGAATATACGAAGCCTCGTGAATGTGAGAACAGAACAGAAATTGTTGCGTGGTGACGAACTCAAAGATCTTCCTTGTATTGATGGTGCTTTTTTATATGTAGAAGGCGGCGTTATTAAGGCATTGGGGAAAATGCAGAATATGCCTGAACAACTAACCGCTGCCGAAGTAATTGATGCAACTGGCAGTTATGTGCTTCCCTGCTGGTGTGACAGCCACAGCCATCTTGTTTTTGCGGCTAGCAGGGAAGAGGAATTTGTTGATAAAATTAATGGATTGAGTTATGCTGAAATTGCCGCCAAAGGTGGTGGTATACTTAATTCCGCCGCCCGGCTCAATGCTACTTCTGAAGAGGTGTTGTATGAAGAAGCATATAAACGGTTATACGATCTGATGGCGCTTGGAACAGGCGCGATTGAAATAAAAAGTGGTTACGGGTTAAGTGTGGATGGTGAGCTTAAAATGTTACGCGTAATAAAACGGTTGAAAGAAAATGCTGCAATACCTGTTAAAAGCACTTTTCTTGCTGCGCATGCATATCCTGTAGCATTTAGAGATGATCATGAAGGCTATATCAGGCTTATCATAGATGAAATGTTGCCTGTAATTGCAGAAGGGCAGCTGGCGGATTTTATAGATGTGTTTTGTGAGGAAGGATTCTTTTCAGTGGAAGAAATGCAGCGCATTTGTGAAGCTGGCGCCGGATACGGGTTAAAGCCCAAATTACATGTGAATCAATTAAACAGCATTGGTGGAATAGAAGCTGGTATTGCATTAAATGCGGTGTCGCTGGATCACCTCGAGACCCTTACTGAAGATGAAATAAGGCATTTGTCAGCATCAGACTGGCAGGGCTTATGCACCCTGTTGCCTACAGCAGCTTTCTTTTTACGGATGCAGTACCAACCGGCCCGCCAATTGATTGACGCGGGTTGCGCGGTGGCACTTGCTTCAGATTTTAACCCGGGATCTTCGCCAAGTGGCAATATGAATTTTGTGGTATCCCTGAGCAGCATACAAATGAAAATGCTGCCAGAAGAAGCTATCAACGCAGCAACCATCAACGGGGCATATGCTATGGAGCTGGAAAATGAGGTAGGAAGTATTACCATTGGCAAAAAAGCAAATCTTATATTTACTAAGCCGATTTCTTCACTTGCGTACCTGCCGTATGCTTTTGGAAATAACATGATTGAAAAGGTGATGATTAACGGTTCGTTTATAACGGCCCGGTAGCCGGGTTTGCCAGGAAATATTTGCTCATTAAAACCGGATATGGATGCTGAAAAAAAAGACAAAACATACCGATTTAATTACAGCTACGATACAGGATGGATTAGAACTAAGTGCAACGGACAGAGAAGCCGGCCTTGACTATCTTGTTGACTTTTTTAAACAAGTTCGCCCTAAGTCAACACAATCTTTTTCCGTAGGCGAGCGAACAATGCAAAGGGCTATTCAGCAGTTGCATGAACATCCGTCTGTGTTACGGAATTTGCAGGTAGCTCTACTCGCACAACTGATCAATACCAATCTCATTCCCGCATTAACTGAAAGCGGCGTATTAAAAGCGCGGGGCTTTGTACAGGAGCTGATTAAAAGGGTTAATCATAAATTTTTACCGGAACTACAGGATGAAAACGATTTTTTATATGTGATTAACCGGGTGTTCTATAAACGAAAGGACTATGTATGGGTGGAGCGTATATCTAATCAAACCTGGCAGTTTTTTTTTGAAACAGTCGGCTTACCGCTAAGTAAGCATAACCACTTACTCGAAAAGCAGTTGTTTAAGTCGCTCATAGTCTTGTCATACAAGATCACGTCTTTAAGTTACGATTCAGAAATTCATGCTGTTATCCCTGAGTCGTATGCAGATGAAAATCCGTTTATTGAGCAAAATAATCTATCCATCAAGATCATTGAATTGGAGGAGAAGGACGATGTTGCCGATGAAGAAATAACCAGCTGTGCCGACAGGCTTGATATTGTACTGGATGCTTGCCTTGCCTGCCTGAATGAGATGAAGGAGGTACAGGCCGAAGCTGGGGCAAGTTTGTCCCTTACCTACAGCCTGCTGGTTATGGAAACATGCCTCAACCGGATGAAAATAATTGTCTCGTCTGTAGATACGGATCAATCATTTCACACCTATAAAGTAGTTGACTATTTTAAAAAGCTCGTCCGTAATGAAAAGCGCAAAAACAGCATAAGGGAATTATCATCCCAAAGCCTTGGTTATATTGCTTACCGCATTGCAGAGCATAAAGGGATTAAAGGCAACAAATACATCACATCATCCCGGCGTGAATACAATGGTATGATCGTAAGTGCCATGTGGGGAGGCCTTATTATTTGCTTTACGGCTGTGTTCAAAAATCTGCTTTCAAAGATTCATTTCCCGCCATTCTGGGCCGGTGTGGCTTATAGCATCAACTATAGCATCGGTTTTTTGGTGATAGAACACACGCATTCATCACTCGCCACCAAACAACCGGCATTTACAGCAAGTGCGCTAGCTGAATCGCTCGATAACAGAAAAAATGATCAGCCCAATCTATACAGCCTTGCCATTACTGTTTCAAAAGTAATGCGTAGCCAGGTGGCATCTTTTTTTGGAAACCTTATTGTTGTTTTCCCGGGCAGTTATATGTTGGCGTGGCTATACGAAGTGTGCACGCACAAAAAAATTATTGAAGGCGCGGAAGCTATGCGATTGCTGGATGATCAACATCCATGGCATAGCCTCTCCCTCACTTATGCGGTTAATACGGGTGTTTTCCTCTTTATCAGCGGCTTGCTTGCCGGCTTTGTGCAAAACAAAATTCAATACGGAAAAGTAAAAGCACGCCTTGAGCGCCATCCTGCCTTGACGCTTGCCATGAAGAAAACAAAACGGGAGAAATTTGCAGATTTTATCGATCATAATGCCGGCAGTATTGTAGGAAATATATCCCTGGGTTTTTTTCTTGGTATGGCTGGCCTGGTACCCAAAATATTCGGAATCCCTTTTGATATAAGGCATATAACCATTTCGGCAGCCAATACATCCATCGGAATTTATGGCGTTGGTTTCGCTAATTTAACCTGGCAATATATTTTAGTTGTAATATTGGGTGTATTAGGTATTGGTTTCATCAATTTTTTAGTTAGCTTTTCACTCGCGTTCATTGTTGCCGTAAAATCCCGCGGCATCAAACTGAGCGGCTACCCTGAATTTCTTAAGATTCTTTTACGCTATTTTAAGAAGTACCCGATGCGTTTTATTCGTCCGGGAAAAACAACTGCAAAAGAAGATGTTTTAGCAGTTGCCGCCGCGGATAGTTAAGACAGACAATCATTTTTTTTAAATAATTAAAGCTTTGATTGATTATGCAAAACCTTACTGTTTACAACAGGCATAACCTGACACAACTTACCAACATCAGGCGTTTTGAAACTAAGATGGGAGAGAGCGTACTTGTATTAGAGAATGACAAAAATGTAGAACAGGCCATTGCTGCCTCTCCTGCAAAATTTGTTTTATTCGGTATCCCTGAAGATATCGGCGTTAAAGCAAATATGGGGATTGGTGGAGCTGATACTGTTTGGATGCCTTTCCTTAAATCATTTTTAAATATTCAAAGCAACGATTTTTTACAGGGCGATGAAATTTTATTGCTGGGCCATCTTGATTTTAGTGAGCTTTCGTTGTTAATTGAAACAAATGCCCAGGGGCAGTCAGAGCGCCTGGAAGCTTACAGGCACGCAGTTACAACAATTGATAATGCCGTTGAACACCTTGTAAAGGTGATTACGCAAAATAATAAAATTCCCATCGTAATTGGTGGCGGCCATAACAATGCATACGGCTGTATAAAGGGTGCAGCCAAAGGGTTGTACCAGGCGGGGTTAATACCTATAGCAGAAATAAACGCTATCAATCTTGATGCGCACAGCGATTACCGGCCAACCGAAGGCAGACACAGCGGCAATGCATTTAGGTACGCAGAGGAAGATGGATACCTGGAAAAATATTGTGTGATAGGTTTGCATGAAAATTACCTGCCACAGAACGTGTGGATGGATATTGTAAATAATCCCTTTATGGATGTTATTACGTATGAAGATATTTTTCTGCATGAAAAGCACACATTTTTGCAGGCAATAGCCCACGCCACAAGTTTTACAGACGACACTTACTGCGGTATAGAACTGGATTTGGATATAGTAGAAAAAGCGTTGAGCAGTGCCACTTCCCCGGTAGGTATAAATAGTTTTCAGGCGAGGCAATACATTCACTATGCAGCCGGTGATTGCCAGGTTGCTTATCTGCATATCTGCGAAGGCGCCACGCAATTAAACGACGGCAGAAAAGACCCAGCTACCGGCAAGCTTGTTTCTTACCTGGTAAGTGACTTTATTAAGGCGCTGGTGGTGAGCGAGGAAATAGTGTAGAGTGGCCAGCAATGAATTGGCAGCGAAACTTATTTTAAATGTCTTTATAATGAAGAATAACCGGTAGAGTTGGCAGGGCCAGCTTTGCCGGTTATTTATTTTAATAATAACACTTTAATTGCCGATATCTATGCCCTAATACTAAGGTTAACAGCCTCCTTGCTTTTTCCGGAATAAAGAGTAAATTCAGGTAACAAATTCCTTCACTGCAAAATTCTAACCCATGACATTGAAATCGCGCCGCGAAGTGCTTAAAACGCTTGCTACGGGCAGTGCTGCCCTCTATCTATCCCCGAATATTTTATTGGCTGCAGGCCGTCCAAAAAAAGATAAGCTGGGCGTTGCATTGGTTGGGTTGGGTTATTACAGTACAGACCTGCTTGCGCCTGCGCTTCAACAAACAAAATATTGTTACCTGGCAGGTATTGTAACGGGCACGCCGGCAAAAGCGGAAGCCTGGAAAGCGAAATATAATATTCCCGACAAAAACATCTACAACTACGGGAATTTTGATCAGATTGCTAATAATCCAGACATAGATGTGGTGTATGTAGTGTTGCCTCCTTCCATGCATAAAGAGTATGTGATACGCGCTGCAAATGCTGGTAAAGAAGTGTGGTGCGAAAAACCAATGGCCATAACGGCGGCGGAATGCCAGGAGATGATAGATACCTGCAAGAAGAATAAAAAATCGCTGGCGATTGGCTATCGCCTGCATCATGAACCCAATACGCAGGAGTATACGCGCATTGTCAATAATAGCCTTCTTGGAAAAGTTAAAGGATTGGATTGTGCTGCTGGTTATAGAGAAAACCGTACCAACCACTGGAAACAGAAAAAAGAAATGGGCGGTGGTGTTTTATATGATATGGGTGTATATGCCATACAAGGCGCGCGCCTGGGAATGGGTAAAGAGCCTGTTGCCATCGTTTCCGCGAAAACATCTACAACACGGCCTGAAATTTATAAAAACGGGCTTGATGAAACAACTGTTGCAAGGCTTGAGTTTCCAGGTGGCGTATTTGCGGATATAAAGACGAGTTTTGGAGAAAATATCAATTTCCTGAATATCTCATGCGAAAAGGGTGATCTTAAAATGGCGCCGTATTCTGGCTATAATGGCTTGCAGGGTAGTAGCCCGTTGGGGGACATCCGCTTCCCTTACGATGTGCCATGGCAACAGGCAAAACAAATGGACGATGACTCCCTTGCCATCATGAATAAGAAGCCCATGCTTGTCCCGGGTGAGGAAGGGCTGCGCGATATTAGAATTGTTGAAGCAATTTACAAATGTGCCGCCAGCGGGCAACGGGTGATGGTGTAGAAAGTGAATCGTGAATTATTAATTGTCAAACGTAAAGCGAATGACATCTGCATCATTGATATACCTCTGGATTAACTGCTTGTGGCATTTGTTTACCTTGTAAAGCCGCGACTATATTTTTTGCGGCTATCACAGACATAGTGCTTCTTGTCTCCAATGTTGCTGAACCGATGTGCGGCAATACACAAACAGTTGGCATGGTCAATAGTGGATTGTCTTTCGCCATTGGTTCTGGATTGGTAACATCGAGTCCTGCTCCCCAGATGATTCCTTTTTCCAGGGCATTAATAAGATCAGTTTCGTTGTGTATTGCGCCTCGTGCAGTATTGATAAAAATAGCAGTTGGTTTCATTTTTTTGAATGCATGCATGTTAAACAAACCCTTCGTCTCCTCACTCAGATTTGCGTGAACTGACAATACATCGCTTTGACGCAGGAGTTCATCCCAACTCACGTAAGTAGCGTCCAATTCCTGCTCTGCTTTAAGGTTGCGCGAGCGGTTGTGGTAAATGATCTTCATGCTGCATGCTGCCTTGCATTTTCGGGCAAGTTCGGAGCCGATTTGCCCCATTCCAAAAATGCCCAATGTTTTTCCCGTTATTTCCATGCCAAGGCCTGCAGTTGGCTCAAAAAAAACCCATTCACCTTTTCCTATAATGTTATGCCAGTAGAATGCTTTTCGTGAAACAGAAAGCATTAACAGTAGCGCGATGTCGGACGTTGCACCGCTCAGCACGCCAGGTGTATTGCTTACCGGAACTTTATATTTCGTTGCTGCCTGAATGTCTACGTTGTCGTATCCAACAGATAGTAATGAGATGCCTTTTAAATGATGGCATTTTTCCAGGAAGGCTTCATCAATGATATTTTTGCCCGCACTTAATAATGCATCGTGCTGCAAACAAGCAGCTACAAATTCATCTTTGCTTAATTCTCTTTTCTCCGTGAATTGTGTGATAGAAATGCCTGCATCTTGTAATATCTCCAAGCCTTGTTCCGGAATGCGCTTTGTAATGAAAACCTTCATGCGTCACCTGGTTTTTTGAATAGCCAAGTTAATAAATAATGATGATAGATTGAGGTCGGTAATATGTGATGTATGTACGATGTATAGTAAATGCAGATAATCGAATGAGGAGCCTACGCTTTGCCATTTTTATATAGTTCAATAATGGCACAGGTTCCGGAGTTATATTGATTCAATAAATCCATTTTGCCGTCGATTAACTTTAGCCGGTTTTTCATATTGATAATACCAATTCCACTTTTGCTGGTCGTTATTTTTTCTATGTCAATGCCAATTCCATTGTCTTCTAATGTAAGAATCATCTTCTCTGGTAAATATTCAATAGTAGTTGTTATGGCCGTTGCATTTGCGTGTTTGATGATGTTGTTCAACAACTCTTGTACAACCCTGTAGAGTATTAGTTCGCGGTTTACTGCATAACGTTCGAAGTTTCCGTTGACTTCCATCTTTGTTTCATAGTTGCCTGTCTTTTGAAGGAGGGATAATTGCTGATCAATCGCACCCACAATACCTAGTTCGGAGATGTAATCTGTATTTAGCGTTTTTGAAAGATCGCGCAAGTCACGGATGGTTCTTGTAAGGATATCTTTAGATGCCAGCAGATGCGCTTTAGGTTTTTCCGGGAGGTCGTTTATGATGAGGTTGATGTTGAGCTTGATGATGCTTAATGCCTGGCCAATGTTATCATGAATTTCTTCACTTATTGTCTGGAAAGTTTGTTCCTGTATTTCTAACTGGGTTTTTAGCAGCTCCTCCTGGAACTGGTTCCGTAGCAGCTCTTTTTCTTTTGAATATTTGAAATGGCGTTTTTGATAGAGATAAACAAACGATATAAGAAAACATACAACCAGTAAGGTTATAATAGTGCCTACAACCACAACACTAACTATTTGCTGATAACCGGTGTTTTCTGGCATACAAATGATATAAGGAAACAGGAATAGAGTAATGCGTTCAACGAATTGCTAATGGAATTGAATAATTGTTTGTTGGAAGAAAACGTTGCCTGCAGCAAATAGTTGCCTCCGCTCATGTAAAAGAAAAAGCCTGCATAAAAGAAGATCAATCCAGTGCTTATCCAAAAGAAAGGCCGCTGAAACAACGGAATATAATTTTCATCCCGCATGATTTGCCTGCAGTATAAATAACACCAGGTAATAATCATCACAGAGCCAATTCTGTATGTGATAGTATGAAAGTCCTTGAACAACTTTTCTATAAGAGATATATTGATGAGAAATAGTATAATGTAAATAAAAATGCAATTGGTAATTATCTTTTTGATAAGCTGACTTTCTAGTATGCTCCTATACATGATGCTGTAAAAAATAAACTCGGCGCAGGTAAATAAATTAAACATAACCAGATTGTGAATGCCATGCTTGGAGGTGATTATGCCAATCGTCTCTACTATTAATGCGCAGATCAGGTTAAATATAAACCATTTGAGTATAGGTGGGTTTAGCAGGTTGTAACGTGCTAAACCCACTATTATAGCAATTGCGATGATATATAGATAGAAGGACATGTTCATTGAGCTATTTATTCTTTCTTTGCTGCGCAATTGGGAGGGCACATTTGCCCATTGTCGAAACTTGCTACGGGGACTAGGTTGGCGACCTCATATGCAGGCTCAGGCCGATGGCAGAATTTCTTGTCCTCATCAATCCCAAAATCAATTTGATCTCCGTTTGCATTTTTTTTCGTAAATGTGAACTGTAAGAACAACCTGTCATTCTTGTATGGATGTTGGGCATAATATACTCGAATTCCGCTTATTGGTATATTCGACGTAGAAGCTATCTTATCTTGATAGTCTATTTCTTCGTGAATTTCCTTAACAAAGGCAACGTCTGTATAAACAATCGAACGAGTATCGGAAAAATGTCGCTTTGTATCATTATCCGGGCATATGTCGCAAATTGAATCTATATTATATATGTTGTTATAATAATTAGACTTTGGTTTTGTTTTAATGGTCTTTGTTAGTTTATACATTTTACTGTGTTTAGAGCCGGGAGCGATGAATTTTTCTACAATTTTTGCAGCATTCTCATAGCTTATTCGATTCTTTGACGGATCGAAGTCTTTGGCATCGATTGGAAGCCAATAAAACCCCAAGATTTTTGTTTTATATTGAGGCGAAAAGAATATTGTTAAAGTATTATCTTTCTCATATGTATTTTCCAATTGTGGAAAAAGAGCCTTGTCATAAACACCGATGTAAACTCTTATTGCGTCTACTGTTAACCCATGAAAATATCTGAGCATACTATCGAACGCATTAATGTTGTAAAACAATAAAATCTGATCTACGCCGCCTAAGGCTGACCATTTTTTTGCTTTAAATTCTCTTATTCCTCTATCAGACGTTTCTGGTTTTACAAACATTGCAGGTACTGTGGGCAAAGTATTGTCGGTATCACATTTTTTTTTGGGAGTCTGGGCTAACGCTGGTTGAGTTAAAATGCTTGCTAGAACAAAAGCGAGTATAAAAAAAAAATTCGAATTTTTTGGCACTTGTTTCATAGCTTTCTTTTTAAGGTTAGTGATTAGAAATATGTGGATTCAAATGGTTTTAAAGCGGCTTCTCAGCACATGCCGGCGGGCACATGTGGCCGTTGTCAAAGGTTGCTGTTAATATTTTCGGAGAAGGCGCAGCGACTTCTGGCGATTCGATATGCATACTAGAGGAGTCCGCCATTTTTGTTTGGTTGCTTAGTCGCTTTGGCGCAGGTCGGTTACAGAAATTGGCATCCTCATCAATAGAAAAATTTCTTTTAAAAAGGAGAAGCTTTCTTTTAACGAAAGAATATTCAAGGTAAAGCCTATTGGTTCTAGGATTTTCAGCAAAATAGACTCTAATTCCTTTTACTTTTCTATTGGACGTGGAAGCCTGATTATTTTGATACTGTATTTCGGATAATAATTCAGTGACAAAGTATTTTTCGTGATATTGCATAGCTCTCGTATCTGATAAGTATTGATCTCCGGAACTGTCGGGATAAATTGCGCAAGACATGCAGCCTGTTGGCCGATGATAAGTATAGTAGTTTGACTTAGAGGAAGTGTCGAGTGTTTTTACAAGTTCTGTCATTGGATGAGGAGATCCCTGAATATATAAACGCTCTGCTTCTCTCACCTGATAGATTGAAATACTGTTTTTTTTGTAGTCAAACGACTTTCCTTTGGGAGGCAACCAATAATAACCAAAAATATTTGTGGATGTTTGTGGTGAATAAAACACCGTAAGAGTGCTGTCTTTCACTGATTCGTCAATAGATTCAAAATTACTTTTGGTGTACAATCCTATATATACGTTTATCGAATCCAGGCCAGGTATATTACAGAAGTACTCTAGCATTTCTCTAAATGTATCAATCCGATACTTAATAATCTTTCTTTTATTTTTGCCGATATATTTTGATTTTGCCCGTCTATAATTCTTTTTCCCATCTTCAAAATTTTGCTTTTCCATACCTAAAACGGGTTGTGCGATGAAATCTTTATCAGAGGAGCCTTCAGGGCATACATTGCTTTGGCTTTTTGCATTCAGGTTCATTAATAGGAAAAGTGGTACCAGGAGGGGTAAGAAATGCGCAATGCATTTCTTCAAGCGGTGAGGGGTTTGCATGATAATTTTTTTAAGGTTAGTGATTAAAACGTGATATAAAATACAGCAGTTTTAAACCAACTGCAAGTTCCGTCTGAAAAAAGTCTTTACCTACCGTGATTTTCCTGTGTTTTTTCAAGTGTTTTCATGGATTCACTTTTTCACTTAAATCCGCTAGAGGATCAATGTTTTACAGCTTAAAAAACAGCTATTTTCCGATTTGCTCAAAGTGCAGCGTGAAATAGCTTTGTTTACAAATAGCCGATCCTATGAAAAATTAATAAAGTCAGCCACATGGGAATAAGCTACCCATTGAGAAATGGTTCTCATGAAAAAAGCAGCTGCGCAATACTGCCGGCTGCTTTTTATTGAGAAAGGATTAATAGAAGAGATGCAAGATAAATATGCCCCATACTTCACAAGTGTAGGACATAATTTTATGTTACTCAGTATTTAGCCTGGACTGTAAAAAAACAAACCGGCAAATAAATTGACCGGTTTGCATTATTGGTTATTATAAAGATGCTATTAAAATTTATACGTTATATTAAATCTCAAATTCCTCGGGGCCTCGGCCTGCCAGTAATAGGCGCTTAAATAGTCATAATAACTTCCGCTGTACAGGTAAGCATCTAGTATGTTTTGCACATTCAGTGAAAGCCTGATCTTTTCCTTCTCCCAGAAAATACTGCCATCCAATTTAGAGTAATTAGGCAGGTTGAACTGTGGATTGGTTTTGCTCCATGTGCCGGTTGCTCTGTCGCCCATCCAGGTAAACCCTCCTGCAACGCCAATACCTTTTAGCGCGCCGCTTTGCACCTGGTAACTCAACCATGCGTTAGCGGTATGTTTAGCATAGCCCGGCACTACATCGCCAACCTTCATGTCTGTTACGCCATCTGCAACCTTTGTTACTTTAGAATCAGTTAAGGCGTAGTTCGCGATAAGGTTTAACCCGTTGGCAATTGTTCCTTTCAGATCGAACTCAATACCCTGCGCTCTTTTCTGTCCAACTACAATGCTTAGGCCTGATGATGGCGGGCTGTTTGGATCTGCCGTCAATTCATTTTCTTTTAAAATCCTGTATACGGAGAACGAAGTGTTCCATTTACCACCGAACCAGTCTCTCTTAATACCCACTTCCATGTTATTGCCTGTTATGGGTTTTACTTTTCCTCCACTGGCTAGTTTTCCTGCCTGTGGAATAAATGCCTGGTCGTATAATGCATAAACAGAAGTTTGCTTGTCTATGGAAGCACTCAATCCTATGCGTGGCGTAAAGTGTTCAGCTGTTGCCGCAGGGCCGCCCCATTCTTCCTGTCTTATAAAAGTGTAACGCCCTGCCAGTGTAAGCCTGAGCCTGTTCTCAAAAAAGCCGAGCTCATCCTGTACATAGACGCCGGTGTATCGCTGATTGATGTTTCCGCCTGATGCAACAGACCTTGCTTCTAAATTCAGGCTGCGGTCGAAAGAAGGATAGCCGTTTACAGGTACGCCATACACCGGATTTTTTGTATCAAATTCGGCACCTGCAGTATCAAGTTGATGATACTGGCTCCAGTCGGCCATATAGGCTTTGCTGCCTGCATCGATACCTGCAAGGATGCGATGCTGCACACTACCCGTTTTTACGTTACCATTAATAAATGCCTGGCCCAAAGACATGGTGCTTTGTGCATCCCAGATGCTCACGCCTCTTATCATAGTGCCATCGGGATTTACCGCTGAAGGCCATAAGTCTGAACCCTGTTGAAGATATTTGGAATAGGCTACCTGCGCCGTAAATTTCCAGTTGTTGTTGAGCTGGTGTTGCAGGTTAACAAATGCGCTATGATCTGTAATCGTTGTCGGTGCAAGTCCCGGTACCATTGTTGTAAAATCTCTTGGTAGAGTTGCATAGCCTTCAGTAGAGAATACATAATAAGAACCAACATCAGACATCTTCGCATGCTGTAAAGTGTATTCAACTGTGAGCTTTGTTTTGTCATCAACCTGGTAACTAATAACAGGAGCGATGCTATATCTGTTGTTGTATTCCATCGGCCTGAAAGAGTTTTTGTTTTGAGCGGCGACATTTAAGCGGTAAAGCAGCTTGCTATCTTTGCTAAGTTTTCCATCCAGGTCCACCGATGCCCGATACATATCAAAACTGCCCAGTGTTAATGCAACTTCACCTTTAGTCTGGCCAGTTGGCTTTTTCGTAACAACGTTATATAATCCACTTGGGTCTCCGTTTGATAGCATAAAACCAGCAGGCCCTTTCACAAACTCAATATGATCCACATAGCTCATGTCTTCTGTAAGTGGCCCCCAGTAGGAGTTTACAAAATTGAATCCATTGCGGAAAGCCTGTATCTGCGATCCGCGCATAGTAATGTTCGTATACATGTCAGCCCAATGCTCAAGCCTTGTGGCACCGCTAACGTTCCTGATCAATCCGTCACTCATGCTAACAACCTGCTGGTCGGCAAGTATTTTACTATTTACGATTTGAATATTTTGTGGCACTTCAAGCAAAGGTTCCTGCAAACGAAGTGACGGCGATATGTTACTGCTTTTATAGCTTTTAATACCGCTTTTTACTACAATTTCATCTAACTCTTTTTCAGAGACTTTCAGTTGTAAGTTAAGTTGCGAGGTTTTGTCGGCCTCCACCAAAACAGCCTGTTCAAGCGTTTCGTAGCCTACCAGCGATATTTCAAGCAGGTAGTCGCCTGGTTTAATATTCCGAAGGGCAAATGATCCGTCGTCACCGGTCAGCACACGTTTCCGCGAGTTTTTCAGCACAATATTTACCATCGCCGCGGGCTTATTGTCTGTGGTTGTTACTTTGCCTTTTATATTTCCATTGCCTTCATCATCTCCATCGCCACCTGTAAAAGCGAAGCCGCTTATTGTAACAAGTGTAAGCAATAATAAACATAGCAGTTGCCTGGTCTTTAAGGTGTAGTTCATATCTTCTCTCTTAGTTTTTGCAAATGTGGCTTTCGGCAAAAACATGCATTTATAAAATCAGGAAAACAGTTTACGCAATCGGAAAAGATTAGGTGAGGTGTGAGGTATCAGGTATCAGGCGTAAGGTATCATGTATCAGGAATGAGGCGTAAGGTGTAAGGTGTAAGGGGTAAGGTATAAGGTATAAGGTGTAAGGTGTAAGGTGTAAGGTGTAAGGTGTAAGGTGTAAGGTGTAAGGTGTAAGGTATAAGGTATGATGTATAAGGCATAAGGTTTTGACAGATGGCGATCAGCTGTTGATGAAATGGAATATTTTGTTTGGATGATAAGTATAACATAGAAAGCTCAAAGCATATAATTCCGGGCTTATAAATTTGTTGGCATTGCGTAGGTAAAGTATATGTATCAAGTGACAATTGCTTTTCATAAGAATGAACCATTTCTCATGGAACACCTCATGCCTCATGCCTGATACCTTACGCCTGATACCTGTTACCTCCTTTCTAGTACAATGTTTGCGGTGTGTTAATAAGCAACAAATATTCGCTAACGCGGAATTATATGCCATCTTCTGTTATAGCAAAATACAGTTATGATGCACCCGCAGAGGTGCTGCGCGTCATTTATGTGTCAGGTTCTGTATATGATTATTTGCATGTGCCGGCTTCTGTTTATGTGGAGTTGAAAAATTCCCGTTCAAAAGGATCTTATTTAAATAAGTACATAAAAGGAAGGTTTAACTACAAAAAAATATTCTGATTTAAAGAAGCGTTATTTGGTAAAAGCCTGTTGCTGGTGGCATATTAGTTGAAGCTATATCAAAAAACATTACTTATGAAAAAGATAATGGTAACACTTGTGTTGCTTACATCAATAGCTGCCATATCAATCGGCGGCTCACACAAACAACACAATAACAGCTTACTTGCCGCCACATATGCGGATGATCAGGATACAAGTATGCACAAGAATAAAAAGAAAATGAAGGATTCAACTCATAAGTGGAAAGACTCAACTACAAAGAAACATAAAGACACAGCAAGCAAGCATTATTAATTTTTTAAAGCCTTTGGAAGTAATTTGTTCAAAGGCTTTTTTATTTAGGCTGACGTTCGTAGTGCGCCATCAGTGTACCCTGCGCAAGGATAAGATCACCCATGGCGTTTTCAAGTGAATGCCTGTCTGCACCAACAGGTAAATCCAGCTTATCGATTAATGCATACACATGAAAATAGTAACGGTGCGATCCTGATGGCGGGCAAGGGCCGTGATATCCAGTTTTCTTTGCATCGTTATCACCACTGATGCCCGGGTTGGTGTGTTCTTTTATATGTTCGGATGCAGGAATATTCCATACAAGCCAGTGTGTAAAAGTCCCTTTAGGAGCGTCAGGATCTTCCATTATGATTGCCAGTGTTTGAGCAGCCTCTGGAATGTTAGCAATCGTTAGCGGCGGGTTAATGTCCTCGCCGTCACAAGTATATTTAGCCGGAATATTTCCTTCATTGTTGAAAGCGGTGCTTGTTATATTAAGTGCCTGTTGTTTAGTGATTGCCATATAAATGGTTTTTGAGATGTTGAACGTGTTATAGCTGCTCCTGATATTAAAGGCTTCGGGATATTTATCCGAAGCCTTTATTCCCTCTTTGCTTGTAGATTGCCCTTGTTAAATCCTCAACCTTATAGGAAATGGCTGAAAACTTTAACATAGTAGTCGCCACTACAATTGTGCCAGATGAAAATGGTGTGTGATCCGTGTGAGTGAGGCTTTTTTGTTAAAAAGATGTTGCTTTATTTGTTCGCTACAGTGTGGACTATATACACATTTCCCATCAAACTCTTAAAGCAGCAGATCAGGCAGCTTAAAGGCACGAATTGTGTGGCATGATCCCAAATTTATCGTTATGCCTACACAATACTTCAATCTTGCGTTTAGTGTTATAACGCTGCCAAAGACCGTCGCGTATTTACGTCCGCGTATCTTTAAAGAAGATGACAGGTGGTGTATTGTGTATGAACTCGATAATTCAACAGTAATATGTGTAAAAGGAGATACGCCTGAAATGGCTATTGTGGAATTTGATCGTGCCTATAAGCAATTAACGCCGGTATCAGAACAAAACCTTTTACCGGTGCGTGATTGAACTGTGGTCGAGGGCATAGTTTTTGAACTTTAAATAAAAACGAACAATGAAACACACTGATAAAAAATATCCGGAAGAAAAGAAAAAAGGCTCAGAAGATAAGTCTATCAGGCAGGATCGGAAAGCCAGCGAAAAGCATAATTATCCTGAGCCGAGCCTGGCAGATAAGCAATACAATGATCAACCTGAATTTATCGAGCCAAAATCTAATCAGAAGAAAGATAACCAGGAAGATTAGGTATAAACAACCTGCTCGTCAGTGTAATATGTTTTTCGGCCGCCAACAGCTTTTTTCTTGATAGTGGCGCCTGTAGGGCTTTTTGTTTTTTTAGCGTTATGTATGGCGAGAAAATCCCTGATCTCTCCGCTTAAAATATGAGGCTCTGCTTTCAAAATTTCTTTTTCTGCGTGTTTAACTACACATTTAATGGCTGTTGCCAGTTCCTTTATTTTGTCAGATGGAATTTTTCCCGCCGCTGAGAAAGGCGAAACCCTCGCCTTCCACAAAATTTCATCGGCATAAGCGTTTCCGATTCCTTGTATAACAGACTGATCCATCAGCATTTTCTTCACTGATGTTTTTTTGCCTGCAAACACTTTAGAATAGTAAGCTGCATTGGCCTTTTTATCTAAGGCGTCCGGTGTTTCTTTTTCTTCCGGATTTAGTGTTGGTTTAGCGGCTCCCTGGTAATCTGTGAGCGAAAAGCTGCTGTCATCAGTGAAGACCAGTTGCAGTATGAGATGCTTCGGTTTTTCTTTGTCGTCTGAAACCACCAGTTTTCCGTGTAGCATTAGATGTAATGCAAGGGTATTTCCTTCTTTCGTGTGTATATACAATTCTTTCCCTTCACGTTTAAAGCTCTTGATAGAATTCCCTGGCAAGGTTTTATTCAGTACAGCGCTTGATACATTAAGCTTTTTGGTTTTAGCCGTTATTTTGCTAATTGTTTTTCCTTTTAATTTCTTCGTCAGGTTTTTGCTAAATACTTCCAGGTCGGGTAATTCAGGCATAATGTTGAATTTTATTGGTACCACTGATTGATTTGTTCACCTATCGCTGTTACTATGCCTTGTTTCATGCCAGTCATGCGCCATCCGTCTTTCGTGGATCGTATTACACCAAGGTGTTTATTGTTTAGTCTTAGATCCAGTTGCATGCAGGAACCTTCGCTGCAACTCGACATAACAGGCACTGCTACACCCGTATATCTTTTACTTTTATATTCAAAGTCAAGCTGAATAGGAACCGTCTTCTCAGGTTCACTTTCCAGTTCTTCAATAAAGCTTTTTAATATTCCAATAAGATGCTTTCGCTGAGTGGCGTCAGATGCACTCCACTTGTTATTGATGGCACGTTTATGAGCCAGTTTGAATTTAAGGCCGATCATTGAGGTGGTATAATCATCTGCATTCAACTTTTCAACATACTGATGCGATAGTATAAACCAGTGATAAGCGGTTCCCACAGGAACGCCTGAACCTTTCGGTGCATGCCCGGCGCGTCGTTTAATAACGTCATATACCAGTTCCCATCTTTCAGGCGTTATCTTGGTTTCTTTCCAGATACCTTTGTCATAATTCCATTTGTGGCTTCTTCCCACTTTCATTCCTGTATAAAACTGGCCCTTATAGTCTTTGAACGCGTTGTATGAGGCAGTAATATCTTTTACCGAACTGTCGCTCCTGGCGGACTTTCGGGTGTTTTTTGTTAGTGTTGTGGCCATAGCTCTGCTTTATGTGCTTGATTAAAATGCCGTATATACATCGGTTTCAAAGAGTTTGCCACTGTTGGTAGCTAATTAAATGAATATCCAAAAAGCGGTTTTCTGTCCCCTCCTGGAAAACCAGCGCCATTGCAGATAAAAGAACCTCAAACCGTGGCGAAAATTCTACGAAACGCTATATGATGTTACATCAGAAAAAAATTAGTGGTAGAATGTTAATGTGTTATCCTCAATTATCAATCGTGCCTCCGTGGCATATAAGTTGCCGCACTTTATAACATAACTTACTCATCTTTAAAGAACCTATTATGGAAATAAGAACGGTTGAAGAAATTAAGGTAGATTCCAAGCTGCTGCAATTATTTTATTATTTGCTGCGCGAAATGTACACTTCAGAAAAGAAACAGGTTAAGGCAATGCCCGATTTTATGGAGGAGGTTGAATCCGGAGAATTGAAGATGGAACTGGCGCATGTGCTGCAACAAACTACCGGTCATATATACCGGCTCAAAAATATATTTTCTTTAATGAAACAGGAACCAAAGGAAGGTAAATGCAAAGCCATTTCAGGCATACTGGATCAGGCAGAAGATATAATGGATGAAACCGAAGAATGTTCCGCGCAGCGAGATGCGGGGATTATTGCAGGGCTTCAAAAAATTGAACATTATGAAATCGCTTCTTATACCAGCCTTATTGAAATGGCGAGGATATTAGAATTGCAAGAAATTGCAGGCTTACTTGAGGAGAACTTGCGCGAAGAAAAGGCAGCTGACGACATGCTAATAAACATTGCAAAAAAGGAAATAAATTTTGAAGCCAGCAAAGAACCCGCTGAAGATTAAATTATGGTTGTTTAAAATTTTATCATGGAAAAGAAAGAAATCCTTATTCCGCTTAAACTAAATTTTAGGAATATGGAACTTCAGGGGAAAGCTGTTCCGTTGGATGGAGCAGCAGTGGGAGGCGTGCCGAAGCGGTTTTCTGTAGCCATTGATGATTTGTTTGATGGAACGATTGAATGCACGGATAACGGCTGGAAAAGCAACGAGATGGAAGATCAGGAACTGGTTGATGCTATCGGTTCTTATCTTACGGAGTGGTATGAATGATTAATGGCGGCGCTGCATGGTTTACAAAAGTGTGAAATAATTCCTATCTTGATAGAGGTTGTTTGTCGCAATCCTGTACATGCAAATTGTTACAACGCAAACTTTATACATATGGCCAGTCAAACTTCTCCCACTATTGGCAACGGCAAAATCTGCTATCTTGAAATACCCGCTGCAAATATTGAGCAATCCGCTGATTTTTATAAAAATGTTTTTGGCTGGAATATCAGAACGAGAGGTGACGGAGCAACTGCTTTTGATGATGGCGTAGGAGAGGTGAGTGGTGCCTGGCACACAGACAGAAAGCCCTTTGACGGGCCAGGGATTCTAATTTATATAATGGTTGATGATATTCATGAAGCGATCGAGAAAATAAAAAACCATAAAGGAACTATCGTTCAGGAAGTTGGTGCAGATGCACCCGAAATCACCGCAAGGTTTAAAGATCCGGCAGGGAATATATTTGGGTTGTACCAGGAACCTGAATGAATGTGCGAATGAGGGATTGAGTCAATGTGCGAATGTGCAAATGTGAGAATGTGCGAATGGAAAACCGGCACTATTGACTGGTTCATTTCCTCCCGCACATTTTCTTCCAGTTATTAACAGGCAGCATGAAAGCCGCTCATTTATTTATTCTCTAATTTGCACATTCGCACATTTACTCATCCGCACATCCTCCTATTCGCACATTTACCACGCGTTCTTCCAGGCTTCGTTTTGCCTCTCAGGCTTATCAATCGCATGCTCGCGCCATTTTCTATCATATCGGATAAAGAAGGCTAGCCACAACGTTCGCGCTATACGCATAAAAATTGGCTGAAGCAGCACTAACAAAACGGCATTAACACCCATCCAGTAAAATATTCTCGAGTCATTAAGCGAAAAGCCAATTAAGAACCACCAGGCGGCAAAAGTAAAACCACTAAGGGTGACGGTTAACGCATAACTTACATAACTTGAGCCGTAATAAAAACCCACTTCCAGGTCAAAGTACTGCCCGCAAACAGGGCATTGATCATTCATCTTCATAAAGCTGCGTAGCTTATAAGCATTTTTTTCCTGAAACATGTCCCCCTCGCGGCAGCGTGGGCATTTGCATCTAAATAGTTGCAGTGGAGACCTATGAATATGTTTATTATCGGTTGCCATATAAAACTGTTTATGTCTATTGAATTTTTCTATTTTATTGTGATAAACCTTGCTCTGAAATCTTCAGGAGAAATCTTTTCATACTTCCTAAAGAACCTTGAGAAATATGAATTATCCTTGAAGTTCAAAGTGTATGCAATTTCTGAAATATTTAAATCGGCATTGATGAGCAGGCGCTTTGCTTCAAGCAAAATCCTTTGCCGGATAAGTTCTCCTGCCGTTGTGTTAACCATTTCCTGGCACAATGCATTTAGGTGGTTGGGTGTAATGTATAACAGGTCGGCATACTCTTTTGGTAAGCGTATTGTTTTATAATGCTGCTCAATCAATCTCTTGAAATTTTTCATCAACATTTGCCTCGATCCCGCAATTGTGCTACTGTGCGCTTTGGAAGTGTTTTCATCCACCAGTAAAAAAATGTGCAGCAAAATTACTCTGAGGATATCTGTATTGCCGTTGTTTTTGACAGCCACAGCTTGTGCGAGCAGCTCCTCAAAAAGCGCAATAATTTTTTCCAGTACGGAGTTTTTTAGCTGAAGCACACCATCGCTGCTATTGCCGCTAAAAAAGATAAACTGCTCTAAATAATCCGGACGCAATAACAAAGACCTGAAAAAATTATCAGAAAAATTAATGATGTAACCATCCACTTCACCCGTAAAATCCCAGCTATGTACCTGCCCGGGAATCATGCAGTACAACTGTCCCGGCTTTACGTTGAACTGGGTAAAATCTATTGTGTGTTTTCCGCTTCCTTTTGTAAACAACACCATGTGGTAAAAAGAATGCCCATGCGAAAGATGCAGGCTTTTAGGATGCCGCTGCACATAGTTGCCAAAATTTTCGACGTGGAAATCCAGGTTTTTCTGAACTACTGGCGCATCGGATAACTTGCAAATATCATATACCGGGATGGTATTCTTCATTTGTATAAATTACCTCACAAAGGTAGAAAGCTACCGCCGTATGCAATATCAGTTTTTAACGCGTTTGTGGTACTTTTTACTGATTTTAATAAATATGGCGGGATATTGAAACAAAAAAGCCGCACCTGGATGGATGCGGCTGTTGTGTTCATTTATTTCATTGTGCAGTTAATAGCCCGGATTTTGCACAATCTTAGGGTTTTGATCGATAACAGCCTGGGGTATTGGATTTAAATACATTTTTTGGGTAAATACATGCGGATGATTCAGTAATACAGGCTCATATTTCCATGTGCCGCTGTTGTTGTCTGGTGATGTATTCGTGATTTTCATTCCGTGCTTGTCAACATTCATTGCCTGGTCCATTTCTTTCCAGCGGATCAGATCATAAAAACGTTTCTGTTCAAAGCACAGTTCAATCCTTCTTTCATGATGAATGGCATCGCGCATTTGTGTTTGATTAAGGCCTTGCGCTAAATCTGGTACGCCAGCGCGTTTCCTAACAATATTTATCGCATTGTATACTGATGCATCGGGGCCCGCAGCCTCATTCTGCGCTTCTGCATAACCAAGCAAAACTTCTGCATAACGATAGTAAATAAAGTTTGCTCCGCTAACCGCACCGCCGCCGGGGCGTACGAGCGGGTTCAGTTTCTTCTTAAAATAGTAGCCTGTATTGCCCACGTCATCAGTACCAAAATCAATCTGATTTTTTGAAGGGCGCACCTTGTCAATACGCGTGTAAATAGTATCCTGCTTGTCCATCCAGTCCATTTTATACGGGGCGCCGTCATACACAATCCAATCATAAAATCTCGGCTCCCTGTTTACGTAAGGATGTTGTGGATCATAGCCTGAAGAAGGATCTGTTATCAATTTGCCATTTGCCATTGCAAACTGATCCACCAGTTCCTGCGTGGGGCAGTAGTTGCCCCAGGTGTAGTAGGCGCCAAGTATCCATACCGGGCCGCCATACTGTTCAAATGAGGATCCCATAATATTGGCAACCACTTGCCTGTCCCACAATACTTCAGAGTGATACTCGTTTGCTTCGTACCATATGGCAGAAGGATCAACAAATAAGTCATAAGGTTTGCCATTGCCGTATTTGTCTATCAGTTCTTTGAAAGTTGCCGCTGCTTTGCTCCAGCGCTCTGCTTTAAAGTTGTTGAATCCTGCTACTTTATTCGGATCATTGCCGGCAGCAGGCGTGGCTGCATTATATGCCGGGCTTGCAGTATACAATTCGAGCCAGCCTTTGATGGCTAATGCAGCAGCGATTGTTGGCCTGCCTGCATTGGCATCTCCGTGATTGTATTTGACAGCGAGAAAGCCATTTTTTGCTAAAGTGTCAAACTCGTTTGTGATAAAATTGAACGTCTCTTCAAATGTATTTCGTGCATGGTATATTTCAGAAGTATCCATCGTACGGCGGTCCGGAACATCTGTAATAATAGGCAATCCGCCAAGATGTGTAAACAGTTCACTGTAGTAGAACGCACGAAGAAACCTTGCTTCGTCAGTTCTTTTTTGCAACCATGCCTGGGAAAAATTGGCAGCATTTGCTTTTATATTTTGTAGGAAGGTATTGCACTTGCGGATGTTGGTGAATGTAGTTGGCCAGTTAACCAGGTCACCGGACCCGGTTATGCCGCCCCATACCGTGTAATCGCTGGATGATGGTTCTACTATGCCTTGCTTCCAGTTGTAAGAAGTGTAGTAAAAACCCGCATCGTTATCATCGGTAAAGTTATCCAGGTTTTCCGGCTGGTTCCAGTAATTGGGGAGGCTTCCATAAATATCATTCAAAAAAATATCGGCGTTGCTTTCGGTGCTCCACTGTGTTTCATCAGTGAGCTTTCCTTTATTGGTATTCTCCAAAAAGTCTTTTTTACAGGCCGCCACGCTGATAATGAACATTGCCAGTAAAAGGCCTAAGGAATATTTTTGTATGTTGATCATGACTTGATGTTTAATGTGGAAACTAAAAGGTTACGTTCAGTCCGAAAATGAATACTTTCTGGGTTGGGTATGCTGTTTCCAGGCTGGAGTAGCCAACTTCAGGATCCATGTATTTCAGCTTGCTGACAGTAAATACATTTTGTCCCGATACATAAAAGCGTACCTGCTGCATTTTCCATTTAGTTGTTAGCTGTGATGGAATGGTGTAACCCAATACTGCTGTTTTCAACCTGAGGTAACCTGTTTTCATGATCCAGAAATCTGATGCCTGCGTGTTGTTGGCGTATGGCGCCTGGTTTGCCCTTGGATATCTTGCATCCTGAGTTGTGGGTGTCCAGCGGTGATTGTAATATTCGTATGCTGAATTGCTGTTGTTGTTGTTGAAAGGTATTGTCTGGAAACCTTTGATATCAATACCTTCAAGGGCTGCTCCCTGGAAGAAGAGACTCAGGTCAAAACCTTTCCACGAAGCAGTCGGTGTAAATCCATAGGTGATAAAAGGGTAGACAGGATTGCCTGTTACAGTTTCATCATAAGAATCGATCTTGCCATCGGGTTTGCCATCAGGTCCGCTTAGATCTGCGTAGCGGATGTCTCCGGGATGGAGTATCCCAAACTGTGTAACATTATAACCATCCGCAGCGTCTATGATGCCATCATTATTTTTATCATCGCTTGTTTTAAAAAGGCCCATTGATTTATAACCGAACTGCGTGCCGAATGGCCTGCCTGTCCTGCTGCGGTTGGGGTTGTCTTTGGTTGCGGATGTTTCAAAAATCTGTAACATCTTATTCTTGGCATAACTAAAGTTGCCTGTTAAGCCCAACTGCAATCCATTGGCAAATCTGTATTGCGTTCCTGCAGTAACTTCAACACCATTGTTTTCCATGATGCCCTGGTTTTCGTCAGAAAGGCTTAAGCCATATTCCACAGGCACGGTAACGGCCGGAGGAAGCAACATGCCCGTCCTTCTTTCATGGAAATAATCTACCTCTAAACGCAACAGGTTTTTAAACATAGAAGCTTCAAAACCTACATCAGTTTTGGTTGATATTTCCCATGTGATGTTAGGGTTGGCTTCCGTTCTCATAATGGCGCCCTGCACCATATTTCCATCGCCAAATGCATAGGCGTTGCCATACAGGTCATACCCATTCAGGTATTGAAATGCAGTACCCGCGAGATTACCGGATTTACCCCATGAACCACGCACTTTAAGATAGTTGATAAAGGATGAGCGCTGGTTCATAAAGTTTTCTTTTGAGATAACCCATCCCGCAGAAAATGCAGGGAAATAACCCCATCTTTTATCAGGCGCAAAGTAGTAATGGCCATCATACCTGCCCGATGCTTCAATTAGGTATTTGTTGTCATAACTATATCCAACCCTGTACACATAGCCGATCTGGCTGCCTGTTGATGAAGTGCCTGAGTTATCGAAATCATTTTTGTTAGAACTGCCCATGTTCAATTCATCAATATTTACCGCGAAGTTGTTTCTGCGCGCGGAAAAGCCAGACATATCATTGTTTCTCGCTTCTGCCACCAGCAGGCCGGTAACATCGTGTTTGCCCCATGAGTTGTGATAATTAAGGTAGGCCTGGTAAGTGAAGATCTGGTTTTGCGAATACACTTGTTCCAACCATGTGTAAGTGGCTGCACCACCCTCTGAAGTGGATATTTGTTTGGTGTATGTATATGGTGTAGTGGTTAAATCCTGTGAGTAAAAATAGAATGGTGTGTGCCATTTCTTTTCTGTGTATTGATTAGGGTCATAGCTGAAGGTGCCTTTCAGGCTGAGCCCCCGGATAAACGGCAATTTCTGTTCTACAGCAACGGTGGTTAATAAAGTGTTGCCGTTTTTTTGATAATAGCCGGCTTTCAATATACCCACTGGTGTGTTGCCTGCAAATTCGCCCCAAAGGCCATTGCTATAATACAAATTGGTGATAGGAATGAGTTTGTAAGAGCTTCTGAAAAGCTGTCCTGTACTTACCGCAGCATCAACGCTATGAGTATTTTGCAATGCGCCGATAACGGATAAAGAAACTGTTGTTGTTTTAGTGGCTTCCACATCAACATTTAACGTATAGTCATAACGTTTATAGCTCACAGGGTCAAACATACCATCCTGTTGCAGGTATCCCATTCCTGCGAAGTATTTTACACCTTTGGAACCGCCGCTTAGCTGAACTGAATATTGTTGCACAGGCGCATGCATACGCATAATATCCTTTGTGTTGCTGACGGGATATTTATCCGGGTCCTTTGCATTCAGGCTGGCATAGTCACGAATCAGGTCTTCCGAGAAAGGAATATTTGGGCTGCCGGGATTTTCATTAAGGTATGCTTCATTACGAAGTTTCATATAATCCTGTGCGTTCAGCATAGAAGGGTAGTAGGTAGGCGTTTGCTGGCCGTAATAAGCGTTTAATGAGAGGGACGGCATGCCTGCCTGACCGCGTTTGGTTGTGATAAGAATTACACCGTTGGCCCCGCCAAGCCCGTACGGAGCAACCGCTGCTGCGTCTTTCAGCACGGTTACTGAGGCGATAGATGCGGGTGCAATCTCATTAATGTTATTCCGGATAACGCCATCAACAACAATCAATGGGCCGTTGTTGCCGGTTGTTGCAATGCCACGAACGTGGATGTCCGGATTGTCATATCCTGGTTGCGAACCGTTGGGCCGCATGCTTATACCCGCCACGTTTCCAGCCAGTGAGTTAGAAATATTTGCAACGGGAGATTTCGCAATCTCTTCGCCCTTGACAGAAGAAACAGCAGCAGTTGAAGATGTTTTCTTTTGTGTAGCATAACCCACAACGATCACATCATTCAAGCGAGAGGTTTCTGATATCAATACTATCTGAACAGGCTTGTTGCGCTGCACTTTTACTTCCTGTGTTTGATAGCCAACAAAGCTGAAAGAAAGTATGGCATTGGCATCTTCTACCGCAATGCTGAATGAGCCATCTTCTTTGGTTACAGTGCCATTGCCTGTGCCTTTTTCCTGAACGGTTACATTGGCCAGTGGATTGTTTTTTTCATCCACAATAGTGCCCTTGATAACCTCTTTGAATTTTAAAAAGGCATTAAATTGAGTGAGGTCGTAAGATTTATTGCCGGTTGTATGCTGTGCATCTTTCCTGATAATAATATTGTTGCCATCCTGCTCATACAGCAGATGGTTGGGTGTTAGAATATTTTCCAGCACTTCTCTTAATGTAGCCTGGTTTGCCGTAACAGTAATATTTTGTGTGCTCCGCGCAACGGCCGCGTCCACAACGAATCTGAAATTTGTTTCGGCTTCTATTTTCTTCAAAACCTTATCCATGCTTTCGCCTTTCACTTTAAGTGAAAGCTTTACTTCACTAAGCTTCTGGGCATTGGTATCGCGCGCCAATAACATAAATGCGGTAGTGCATATTATAGTTACTGTTAATGTTACGATGCGCATTGTTTTGTAAAAGAGATTAAAAAGATGATTAAAACGGAGCATAGCAGGCTTGCCCGCGTTATGAAAACTACAGGAGTATTTCATACCTTTAATAAGTTTTGTATTAGGTAATAATGTACAAAGCGGTTCCTTTTCTGCTTGCAGGTTTGGCGACTCATCAAGCAGTGGGAGCAAACATTTCCTTCCTCTTTCCGGAGGAAGGATTTTTTATGTACTGTTGTTAAATGGATAGTTCTTGTGTGGCATAAGCAATAGATTTGATGATAAAAATTCAATAGTTAACATTCAAAAAGTAAAACAGCGTTTGTCTGCTATAAGCTTGTTTTTTACGGGGTGATTCAAATCAGTCAATGGCGTATTTATTTTTTTTCTTTTATTCGCAACCATTTCCTTTTATAACAATCGCTTTTCCGTCTTCACTGTAGCTCCACGATATATTCGGATTCGTTTTGCACAGCAGCGTAATTATTTTTTCGACAGGAACGCCTTCATCAAAGCCAGCAATAAAGCGGCAGTTCTTTAATTTCTCCGAGGCAAAAACGATCTGCGTATTAAACCGCCTGTTGAGCACTGCTGCAATCTCTTCAAACGTGTCGTTGTTAAACTCTATCGCACCTTTAGCCCACGACGTAAATACCTCGGCCTTTACTGCTTGTTCTTTAGCTATGCCAGTTTCTGCCTGCACGGTTACCTGCTGATTTGGCGTAAGTGTGGCGAGTATTTTACCTTGTTTTTGCACCTGCACTTTTCCCCGTGTTACTGTCACCTGGATGTTCCTGCTGTCGTCGTAAGCCTTAATGTTAAAGGCTGTTCCTATTACCTTTGTTACGGTGCCGTGTGCCAGCACAACAAAAGGTTTTGACGCATCATGCTTTACATCAAAAAATGCTTCTCCTTTTAAAACAACTTCACGCATATGGCTTTTTTTGTCTTCATTATATTGAATATAACTGTCCGAATTAAGCCATACCACTGAGCTATCGGGCAACACTATTCTGCTACGCTGTTTTTTAGGCACGCTATACTTGCATAGCTTATCAACAGCAGGCATGGTGTTATGTTCAGGCAACAAGAACCAGGATCCAACGGCAATTGCTCCGATCAATGCTGCGGCCATTAAGTATTTTTTCCCGTTATTCGTTTTGATAGCTACGGATTGTGCTGGTGCCTGGCCAATTGCTTCGCGGATTCGTCCTCGCATTCGTTCTTTCAACTCAGTTGATCCGTTGCCAGGCGTTGTTGTACTGGTTTCTTCTTGTGAATCTGCATCATCATACCAGCTAAAAAGGATTTCAATCTCCCGCCTTGATGCCTTGCCTGCTATATACTTCTTAGCAATTTTTTTTATTCGGCGACTAAGCATTGGTATAGTTTGTTATCATGGGTATGTATTAGAGTGAAAAAAAGACAATACCCCCTATATTGAAAGAAAAAAAATTTATAGGGATTTATAGACTTAGATTTTAAAGATTTATAAGATTAACGGGATTGGTGAGCCAATCAATAAATTAGTACCTGTATAACGTACGTGAGCCAGATTTATATAACTATATTTAGGCGAGTGGAGCAACTGGGATGCTGCCAAAAAGCTTTCACTATTCACCTTTCCTGCTCACAACAAACTTCCCAGTTTATGCTTCAAATGTTTTAATGCGCGGGTAATATGTGCCTCTACCGTTTTGGGAGAAATCTGTAGTGTAGAAGCTGTCTGGTTAACCGTGTAACCCAACTGTTTGTTGAGCTTAAACACCATTCGGCATTTTTCTGGCAGATCATTGGAACACTCATCAATAAATTGGAGCAGTTGTTTATGATGCATGGATTCTTCAATATCTTTTTCAACCGGGGAGAATGGAACAGTTTTAAGCCGCGAACTTATTTTGTTTTGCTGTGCACAATAATGAAAAACCGCATATTTGGTTATTCCGGCAAGATATTTTCCTACGGAGTCAATTTTCAATAGCTTTCTTTTCTGCCATAAAATGATGAACGCATCCTGCACAATTTCTTCTGCCGCTTGCTCATTTTTGAGTCGTTTTATGGCTGTTGAATACAGTTTTAGCCAATACCTTTCATACAGCGCATCAAAGGCTTCAACGGAATCATAAGTAATTAATTCCCAAAGATTAGTGTCAGTATGAGTAGTAAATTGGCTAATAATGCAATCGGTTACAATTATAAATATAAGCGTAATATTCAATAAGTAAAATAGATTTGGAAAAAAAAGGATTAAAGAATGCTTAAGGCCTGGAAATGTGATCTGGATTTATTGTCTTAACCTGGATTTGTGGGATTGGTAGATTGATTGGATTTGAGTTTTAGCAAGGATTAATTGGATGAATGCAATCGCAGAATTTTTCCTGTTATTCTGGCCTTATCTTTTTTTCTCTTAATTCTTGAAGGCCATTTTGCAGCGTTACACATAGCATGCTTTACATTTTTTATCTGTTTTTTTTTTGCGCGTTAACCAATTAATTAATCCGCCCATTAACCACATGTTGTTTGTTTTGCAGTAATTATTAAATGCCACATGAAAAAAATCTGTTTGTTTATTCTTTGTTTGACTGCCGTTCGGTTAACTGTTTCGTCGCAACCAAAACATAGTGGTTCATCTTTATTCCCGAGTTATAAAGGATTGGTGATGGCTGGTTACCAGGGTTGGTTCAATGCACCACAAGATGGTTCGGGAAGAGGTTGGAATCATTATGTTGCAAGAGGTGAATTTGCTCCGGGAAATTGTAAAATTGATTTATGGCCAGATGTGAGTGAGTATGGCAAAACATATGAAACACCGTTTAAATTACCCGATGGCAAAGCTGCTTATTTGTTTAGCTCATATGACGCCTCAACAGTTGATGTGCATTTTAAATGGATGAAGGAATATGGGATCGACGGTGTTTTTATGCAACGTTTTGTTCAGGATATAAAACGGCCCGCAGGGCTTAATCATAACAATACTGTATTAAAGAATGCATTGAGTGCGTCGGAAAAATACAAAAGCGCGATTGCGGTTATGTACGATTTGTCCGGCATGCATGATAGTGACTATACTATACTCATCGGGGATTGGAAATACCTTGTGGATAGCCTTAACCTGACCAACCGTGGAAACCATCAAACATACCTGTATCACAACGGTAAGCCTCTTGTGGTAATCTGGGGTATTGGTTTTTCTGATGGAAGGCGATATGGCTTGAATGCGGCAGACAAGCTGCTTGATTTTTTTAAGAATGATCCCGTATATGGAGGATGCGCTGTTATGTTGGGTGTGCCCACCTATTGGCGGACATTTGGGAATGACACGGAGAAAGACCCGCGTTTGCATGAAGTGCTTCGCAGGGCCGACATTATCCATCCCTGGTTTGTAGGCAGGTTCAACGAAGCCACTTATCCGCCCTTTGAGCAATTGATTCAGGATGATATCGCCTGGTGTAAAGCCAATCATCTCGATTATGTGCCCACTTTATTCCCCGGGTTTAGCTGGCACAATATGTACAACCCTTCGCCACAAAATCAGATACCGCGAAATGGTGGCAGCTTCTTTTGGAAGCAGGTGAATGGAGCCATTCAAAATGGTGCTGAAATGCTTTATATCGCTATGTTTGATGAAATTGATGAAGCCACCGCAATTTTTAAGATTAGTAAAAATCCGCCTACTGGGAAAAGTAATTTTGTACACTTTGAGGATAACATCCCTGGTGATTATTATCTCTATCTCGCAGGAATGGCTGGCAAAATGCTTCGGAAAGAATTGCCCGCAAACACGCCACTGCCGCAAGGCCATAACAGTAATAAGGCACAACAGTAAAACCTATCTCACCATTTTAATATAAACTCAACATGCAACGATTGACTTCCGTTTTTATTTTAATTATTGTGGCGATAAGTTATTTATCTCAGCCTGTTTGCGCTGCAGAAAATACGGTGATGGCTGGCACCGCAAAAGTGAACATTACACCTGCAACTTCTATTCCTGTGCACGATTCTATTTATGCCAGAGTGCTGGTACTGGAAGGTAACGGAGTGCGGCTCGCCTTTGTTGCAGTTGATCTGGCAATTTTTACCAGCGATCGCATTGTTAAGGCATGCAAAGAAAAATATGGGATAACACAACTAATGCTGAGTGCTTCACACACGCACTCAGAGCCACAGCCAGGTGGCAAATGGACGTTCCAGGGCAATGAACTGGTATCTTTTTATGAGGATAAGATTATTGATGCAGTTGGTAAAGCGGTTGCCGGCGAATTTCCAGCAAAGATTGCAGCAGGGCACAAAAGTTTTCCGCAACTTGGCTTCAACAGGCTTATTCAGCGAGAAGATGGGCATGCCCGCGAATCGTGGTTTGGCGACACAGTGTACAACTCGGAAAATCCGGAGCGGATCCCTTTTGGGCCGGTTGACCCGGAAGTGGGTGTGATTAAGATCGAAGATATGAATGGGCAGGCGCGTGCTATTCTAATGAACTATGCATGCCATGCCGATATTGTATGTTTTAATTACGCGATCTCGGCCGATTATCCAGGTGTGGCTTCGCGAAAGGTAGAAGAGGCTTTTGATAACAAGGTTACCTGCCTGTTTATACAGGGTGCTGGCGGCAATATTGAAGCATTGCAGATCAGCTCAAGAAGAACAGGGCCTGATGATCCTTTCAAAACAGACTACAGGCCCATGGAAAGAACGGGGGAGTTACTGGCTTTTCAAACGGTAAAACTCGCAAAAACGCTTGCAACAACCAATTCAAATAATTCAATAGCACTGAAAACGGATTCACTATCTTTCACTGGCAGATTTAATAAATCGCTCAACTTCAATGTAAACATATCCACCATTATCATTAATGATGAAATTGTAATTGCAGCTTGCCCCGGCGAGCTGTTTATTCAATTGCAGCTTGAATGGAAAGAAAAAATGCGGCTTGCCGGAGTAAAGCCATTCCTGTTTGGTTATACATGGAGCGGCGGCAAATGGCCCGGATATGTTGCTGATATAAGATCGGCTGCATTGGGTGGCTATGGTGCCGATCAGGGAGATAACCTGATTCAACCGGGAGCGGGTGAAGCGATTATAACACGGCAACTCGAAAATTACTACAGGCTCAGCGGATTAATGCGCGAGAAGCCCGGCCCAACCGGCTTTAAACCCGGAAACAGATGGGAAGTGATTGCGGTTCCACCGGGGAAATAAAAAAAGATTCAAAAGTCAACATTCAAAAATAAGAGGCTAGCCCGTGCTTATATCTATGTCGCAAAACGGAAAAATGCGGCATGTTGTAATTTAATATGTAGCTTTTGATTGTTGAATTTTGACTTTTTACTTTCTAAGAATTACTTTTGCCGAAAATTCACACAGTGATCGCAAGACAATTAGTTGCATTTGTAATATTGCTGGCCGTAATGGTGCAGACATATAACAAGGCATTTATTGTTTTTGACTACTACGTGAATACCGAATCTTTTGCTGCTAATTGCGAAAACAAAGCAAAGCCTCAGTTGCATTGTAACGGCCAATGCCAGATGGTGAAAAAGCTTAAACAGGAAGAAAATAAAGATTCGCAAAATTCCGATCATAAGTCAGCTGGTGGCGAACAGGCCATTTCCTCAAAGTCATTTTTCTCAGAGATTCCTACTCTATCACTTCATGCAACCAGGGCCGTTTATAAGACTATAAACGATGTAAGGGTTTGCAACATGCCACGCGCGTTTTTCCATCCACCCTCTGCATAATCACTGCTTCGGCATACTTAATCTGAAATGATGTTGTTCTGCGGCATCATATATTGTTATGTTCCCAAACAGCAAGACAGGTTGATATATCATAAACTATATCATGGTTTGATGCAATGTTTCCTTAACCAATTACTGCATTCACAAGATGCATCGTGCCTGGTTTGCTTTAACGTAACACGCAATAAACCGGATGTTCCGGCACGTGCTTAATGGTACGTGCCTGTTCATCTTTCATACCCAAAAAAATTACTAAATACTTATCTGACATGAAATACTCAATGACTCTGTTTGCTATAATGGCACTGTTCTTTACTGCATGCAAAAAAGAAAATACTACACCCTACAACAATTCAGAAAAAGCAGAACTATCTGTAGAGTTTGACAATATTGCCGGCTCATCTGACCTTCAGTTGAATACTGGAGTTTACACCAATGCTGCCGGTGAAAAACTTTCTGTTACCAAACTTAAATATTATGTAAGCAATTTTGTGCTTACCAACGCTAACGGAACAGTGTATGCCGTGCCACAGGACAGCTGTTATTTTCTAATTGATGAAAGCAATGAAGAAACACATGAGCCAATACTCTCAGTGCCGGAGGGAGAGTACAAGACACTAACTTTTACCGTTGGTATAGACAGCCTTAGGAACACAATGGATATAAGCAAACGCACGGGCGTTCTTGATCCTACGGGCGATGGTGGCGACATGTACTGGGGCTGGAACAGCGGGTATATTTTCTTCAAAATGGAAGGTACTTCACCTGCGTCCACTTCAATGGGTAATACATTCGCCTATCATATCGGCGGCTTTGGTGGCTACTCGTCACCAACCATCAATAATATAAAAACTATTACGCTCGACCTTACTGCGAGAGGTACTCCAAAAGTTAAAGGCGGAAAGGAAACCAATATTCACCTGATGGTGGATGTGTTGAAAATGTTTACTGGTAGCACTAATATCAGCATTGCGTCAACTCCAATGGTTATGTTTAGTGAGGCCAGCGTTGGCATAGCGAACAATTATACCGCTATGTTCCGTCACGATCATACCGAAAACTAGCCGCATGATCCGGAAAAAACATCTTATACTGCTCGTCTTTATTACATGCCTTGTGGCGTGTAGTAAAGATGCTGTGGAATATTTTGCCGGCTTTCAGCGGCCTTCAAACTTTCCTGATCCTGTATATCATTTTTCAACCAATCCTGTTACAAGCGGCGGATTCGAATTGGGAAGAAAACTGTTTTATGATCCCATACTTTCAGCCAATAACACTATCAGTTGCGGAAGTTGCCATATTCAAACATCGGCTTTTACACATCACGGCCACAGTGTAAGCCATGGCATATTCGACAGGCTTGGAACGCGAAATAGCCCGCCTATTATGAACCTGGCATGGAGCACTAGCCTTATGTGGGATGGAGGTATATTCGACCTGGACCTTCAGCCGGTTGCGCCTATTACCAATCATGTGGAAATGGGTGACAGCGTAGAGAATGTACTTGCACGTTTAAGGAACAGTGAGTTGTATCCACGGTTATTTAAAAAAGCTTTTGGTACCGAAGAAATAAACAGCGCCAGATTTTTAAAAGCGTTATCGCAATTTATGGTGATGTGCATCAGCAACAACGCTAAATATGATAGCGTGATGCGTAGCCAATCCTCATTTACCACTATAGAGCAGGAGGGTTATGTTCTTTTTAAAGAGAAATGCAGTACATGCCACAAAGAACCATTGTTTACAGATCAATCATTCAGAAACAATGGGCTTCGGCCTAGTATGGTAAATGATGAAGGAAGGGCTGCGGTAACGTTGAGTGCTTCGGATAAATATAAATTCAAAGTGCCGAGCCTTCGTAACCTGAATTACACACCACCTTATATGCATGACGGGCGATTGTTAACGATTGAAGCAGTTCTGGATCATTACAGCGATGATGTTGAGCAAACGCCCAACCTTGATCCTTTGCTGCAAAAAAATGGAATAACGGGCATCGCGTTGACAAAAGATCAGAAAGTAATGATCATCGCTTTTCTTAAAACATTAAATGATAAAACGTTTGTCACCGACAGGCGTTTTGCAGAACAATAATTTTCATGATATGAAAAAATCCATCCTGTTCACATTATTAGCCATCTGTATGATTGCGAAAGCCTATGCCTGCGACATTTGCGGATGCGGCGTTGGTAACTCTTATATTGGTATTCTACCGGAGTTTAACAAACATATCTTTGGCATCCGCTATCGTTATAATTCTTTACTTACGCATGTAGGAGTTGATGGGGCAACCACTTACCTAACTACTGATGAAACATACCGTACCGTGGAAGCCTGGGGTGGCTGGGACCTTGGCCGGTTTAGGGTGATGGCTTCCATTCCTTACAATTTCAATGAACGCCTTAACCAGGGAAATACCACGAAGAAGGACGGCATCGGAGATATTTCGGCATCAGGATTTTACCAACTAGTCAATAGCAGAAAGAACGTATTCTCAAACAATCTGTTGGTGCAAAGTTTATGGCTTGGTGGAAGTGTTAAGTTGCCGACAGGTGATTATAATCCGTTGGATAAATCGGCCACAAACGAAAATGCCAATCTTTTTCAGTTAGGCACGGGAAGCTTGGACTTTTCTGTAACAGGCATGTATGATATACGCCTGCAGGATGTTGGCGTAAACCTTGCGGCCACTTATAAAATAAATACAACCAACAAATACGAATACTCTTACGGTAATAAGTTTAGCACCAACGCACAGGTGTACTACAAGTTCAGAATTAAAGATATTGTTACAATAGCGCCCAATACTGGCGTGCTATATGAGAACGCTGAAAATGACCTGGACCATGGAATGTCGGTGGATATTTCAGGAGGCCGGCTTTTAATGGGGACGGTTGGTGTGGAAGCTTCCATAAAAAAGATTGCAATAGGCGGCAACTGGCAAACACCATTATCTCAGAACCTCGCTGATGGAATTGTGAAAGCAAATAACAGGATGATGTTGCACGTAGCACTTGCGTTTTAAGTAAGCCCGATTTCGCAATCCCCAGCGATGGTATTATTGTAGGTAGTTCTTTATTGATCGTCATTGAATCTCGAAGATGTGACATTTCGGTGTCACCTCTTCGAGATTTTGTGAACATCACTATCGTAATGTCATCCCTTCGGGATTTGGGCCTGCAAAATGGACCTTCCCTGATACTCATTCCCAAATGTTCATTAAAGGATAAAATGCTGAAGTGTGCGACGCAACGAAAGTTTAATAGAATTACTACTGCCTGGCTCATTATAAAAAAATACGCTTTGCAGCATGCGCGAAAGTAATAGTGAGGCTAACCGCAACAGGGTACTTCGTAGCTCGTACTTAAAAAGATGTTGTTTCAACAAGTGATTTAATCTCCTGCTAATATCCTTGTATAAAAGGTTAATAATTGCTTAGCGCCGGCATGTTATTTTGGTTATTTTAGAGGTTAATGCTTTCAGACTACTGCTATATGGGAGACGGTTGGGATCAACTCAGGTCCGGCGACCAGGGTGCATTGCTTGCACTATATCAGCATCATTATATAGGACTCATTAATTATGGTTTTAAAATCTGCGGAAACAAAGAGACGGCGAATGATTGTTTCATAAAGATTTTATTACGTCTGTGGGATGAAAGAGAGAATCTGCCACATGTAAAAAATACACGATCATATCTGATGACTTGTTTGAGAAACGAAATTCTGCAGCATTTAAAAGCAGCGAATCGCCATCAGACAAATATGGATAGCTATGCATTGAATAATGAAAATGTTGAGCAACCATATGAAGAGATGATCATTGCATTGCAGTCAAATGTAGAGCTGCAAAAGAAATTGTTGAAAGCATTCCAAAGCCTTACTGCGCGGGAGAAGGAACTGTTGAAGATGAAGTTTTACGATGATATTGATTACGATGAAATTTCCGAACGTTGCCAGATAACCAAAAGAACTGCCTATAATATTATACATGGAGCACTTAAACGCATGAAAAAGGCGCTTCATCAGGATGGCGTTAACGTTACTGAATTATACCCCTTCCTCGTTATTTATCTCGCTATTTTGTTCCAGTAAAAAAAAGTTGAAATTTTTATAGTAAAAAGATCTGGTCTTGTAATCAATAGTGGAAAGGCATAACTATTTACACGGATGCACAGCCATTATAACGATTATAAAGAAGAAGATTTCTTGCTGGATGAATCTTTTATCCGCTACTGTTTAGGTACAGACGCGGTTGCTGTAAAATTCTGGAAGGATTGGATTGAGCGAAACCCCAATAAAAAATCTGTTACAGAAAACGCTAAAAGGCTATACTTTTTAATGAACGGAAATAACAAGCCGTCTCAATTGCGCAGGCATGAGGAGAGTTTTCGTGAGCAATTTCAGCAGCACCTTGAAGCAGACAAACAAACAAGATCTGCTAATAATTATACTTTTACCTCTTGGAAGCAGGCGACTAGAAGAACGGTATTGTATGGGCTTCCGGCCCTGATCATATTTTGCTGTGCGCTGGTATTGTTTATTTCAAGAGGCGACAGACGTTCTCAAAATGATCAGTCAGCACACATTAGCCAAACAGCTTATGGCGAGCATAAATCCTTCAGGCTGGCAGACGGTACAAAAATCACCTTGAACGCAGGCAGCAAGCTGACCGTTTCGCCAGACTTCAACAAGAATCTGCGTGAGATAACCCTTGACGGGGAAGCCTTGCTGGACGTAGCACACAACCGTAGCAAACCCTTCATTATACATACGCCATCAATGGATGTGCGGGTTCTTGGTACCGTACTAAATATCAAAGCTTATTCTTCAGATAAGAAAGCTGAAACTTCTTTGATAAAGGGGATGGTAGAAGTAACGTTGAAACAACCAGGACAACAAAAGATCATTCTTCGGCCACACCAGAAAATAGTTATTGAAAAAGATGGGTATCAAATAAAAAGCAATACGTCTCAAACCGGCAAGAGTGTGGAAGACAGCAACTATGTTGTTCGTCCATTGGAAGAATCTGCAGACGATAGCACTATCAATGAAATTTTGTGGACCAAAGCAAAATTGGTGTTTGAAGATGACAGCTTTATTGAGATAGCCGCGATGCTTGAAAGATCGTATGACGTTACGATCGAGCTTTCTGACGACGTTAAAACATTTCGTTATACCGGAACTTTTGATAGAAAAAGTATTGAAGAAATACTTAATGCACTACAGGCTTCAAGGTATTTTGAGTATACCATCGCTCAAAATAAAAAAATCAGGATCAGCAGAAATAAAGACAATTGATATAAAGAAAAGAGAGCGCCAGTTGCATGGCACTCCCTCGGAAAAATGCTAACAGCAAGGGTTCCATTGGACCGGGCCCCTTACTATTATTCATTATTAACAAAGTAAATCTATGCAAAAAAAACGATTGCTCGTGGCAATTCCGCCTTTGCGGGATGTTGCCAAAATTTTACTTCTTATGAAATTGACTGCTTTCATTATTCTTGTTTCCTGCCTTCATGTTTCGGCAGCAGGTTTTGGGCAAAATGCCAAAATAACCCTTCAGATGAAACAGGCCCCTTTGGTAAAGATCTTACGAATGATTGAAGAAAAAACGGATTACAAATTTGTTTACTCATCTAACATTTTTCCCGGAGATATTGTTACCAGCGTTAATGTAAAAGATAAGTCTGTTGCTGATGTTTTAGCGGAGGTATTAACCAATACGGGCTTTACTTACAAGCTGATGGGGGAGGATATCATAGTTATTACACAGGCGACGCAGGAAAAACAAAAGCATATAGTGCACGGCAGGGTTGTTTCTGCAAAGGGTGACCCGTTGGAAAGCGTAACCATTTCTGTCAATAAGCCGTCCTCCGTTAGTGTTACTGATGCTAAAGGTGAGTATACAGTTAATGCAGATGAAGATGCTGTGTTATCATTTTCATCTGTTGGCTTTGCGGTGCAGGATATTAAAGTAGATGGAAAATCAGAAATAAATGTTATCCTTCAATCAACCTCTGCACAATTAAATGAAATAGTGGTTGTTGGTTATAATACGCAGAACAAACGCAAGTTGACTAGTGCTGTTGCTACTGTTAGCGGAGAGGAGTTAAATAAACGTGTTGCGACGAATCCTGCAACGTTATTACAAGGCCAATTGCCCGGTTTGCAGGTTGTGCAAAGCTCTGGGGAGCCCGGTAATGAAGGCGTACAACTACGCATCAGAGGGATAGGCACATTTAGCGGCGCGGGTAACGATCCGCTTGTTATAGTAGATGGATTGCCGGGAAGTATGACAGTGCTGAATCCGAATGATATTGAATCTGTATCATTATTGAAAGATGCGGCATCTGCTGCTATTTATGGATCACGCGGTGCAAATGGTGTTATCGTTATTAAAACGAAAAAGGGTAAAGGCGGTGGCTTTACGGTCAATTACAACTACAATGTGGGATCATCTAAAGCAACAAAGCTGCCTGATCTTGTTACTAATTCTGCGGAATTTATGGAACTTTCAAATGAAGCAAGAGCAAATTCAGGATTGCAGGCATTGTATACACAAGATCAGATCGATCTTTATCGCAATGCAACAGACCGTGTTAAATATCCCAATCATAACTGGTTGAATGATGTATTTAAAACTGCCACTATTCAGAATCACTATTTGAATATGAGTGGCGGTAAAGACAATACAACTTACAGTCTTGGCCTTGGCTATTCAGACCAGAATGGCGTAATCATCGGCTTTAATGAAAAGAAATATACAATGGACTTCGGTTTGTCTTCCAGGGTAAACAAACGCGTTACTATCGGAACAAATGTCCAGATGCGTTACAGTCACCGGCTTTATCCTGAAAATGGCGGTGTAGATATGTTTCTTTCAACATTGGCGCAATCGCCACTGTATCCTCCAAAAAGTCCGGATGGCAGATGGATCAAGCGCGCATATCCAAATGAACTAGGCAACAAGAATACTGTTGCAATTGTAGACGAGGACGTAAGAGTTAGGTACGATGATTATTATGCGCAAGGCAATCTTTCTCTTGATATTGACATCATTGACGGTTTGAAATGGGAGAACAGGGCCGGGATGAACTTTGATGCGAATAAATACAATGATTTCAGGCCTACTGTTCAAACTTATTACTACAATGATATGAGTTCCGCTGGCTTATTGGATGTGGGTACGCCTGGTTTGAATGTAGGAAGAACAGATAATATTTATACTGTATACTATAGCCAGTTCACTTATAAAAAAGCGTTTGGCGATCATAATATTTCGGCCCTTGCCGGTTTTCAACAGGAATATAATGGAGGAAGTAATTTGTATGCTTCGCGTACTCAATTTCCAACAAACGAATTGCGTGAGTTGGACGCAGGGCCAAAAGACGGCCAGGCCAACAGCGGTACATCAACACAGTGGGCGATACGCTCGTTCTATGGCAATGCTAACTACGATTTTAAAGACAGGTATTTGTTGAGTGCAAGTTTGCGTTATGATGGAACTTCAAGATTGCCTGAAGACAACAGATGGGGCTTGTTTTATTCTTTCTCCGGTGGATGGCGTTTAAGCCAGGAGGCCTTTTTAAGAGATGCGTCATGGTTGAATGATTTGAAGATACGTGGGTCATGGGGGCAATTGGGGAATCAGAATATAGGAACCTATCCATACCAGCCAGTGCTTAATAATCGAAACTATGCTTTTGACGGAAGCGTTTCTACAGGCTATTCTGCAGACACGTTGGTAGATCCATCGTTAACGTGGGAAACAACACGTGTCTTTGATGTAGGTGTCGATTTTACTGTATTGGACAATAGGCTTACGCTTACTGCGGATTGGTTTAACAAATACACCTTTGATATCTTAAGACGTTCACAGACTCCTTTGTGGTTAGGGCTTAACGCGCCAACCATTAACAACGGTGCGTTGCGCAATAAAGGTTTTGAAGTAAGCGCGCAGTATAGAGATAGGATCGGTAAGGACTTTGCATGGTACGTTGGGGGCAATATACAAGCGTATAAAAACAAACTGGAAACCTTCGGTAAAACAGAAATATCCGGCAATAGCATACGTGAAGAAGGAAAGCCGCTGGATGAATTTTATCTGTATCAATGGGATGGTATTTTCCAGGATCAGCGAGAAATTGACAATTCTCCCAAGCAGCCCGTAACACCTACGCCAGGTGACTTGAAAATAAAAGACATCAATGGTGATGGAGTGATCGATGATAAGGATCGTACATATACCCCGGGCCGTTATCCTTCATTTCAATATGCATTTAATCTTGGTGCATCATGGAAAGGATTTGATTTTAATGCACAGTTCTATGGCTCTGAGGGGCAGAAAATTTATGTTACCGGTTGGGGTATAGAGCCGTTCCGCCAGGGATCAGTGCCAACAACTGATTGGCGCAATCGTTGGACTCCAGATCATCACACCAACACAATGCCGAAAATTTATGTTGCAGATAGTTATCCTGCAGTACAGAACTACGCGTCTACTTATTTTCTAAAAGACGCTACATACATCAGGCTTAAGAATATCCAGTTGGGCTATACGCTTCCGGTTCAAACCATCAGAAAGATCGGTATGAAATCGCTTCGCGTATACTTTACAGCAGACAATGTATTTACCGCAAGTAAGTTTCCTGGACTGGATCCTGAACGTACAAATGTTAGTGGTAACTACCTGAGTTATCCGCAAAACAGAACATTCACTTTTGGCGCATCTGTTCAATTTTAATTGTTTGACCTTAACAAGATGAATATGAAAAAGTTTTTTCAATATATACCTCTAATCATTGTTTTGATTGTTACAGCATCCTGTAATAAATCTTTCCTGGACCGTAATCCGCCAGATAAACTTGCAACTACAACCTTCTGGAAAACAGAATCTGATGCGGATCTCGCATTAACAGGCTTATATAACTACATGTATGCAAGTAGCGGAGGCTATGCAACATCGCAATTCCAGGTAGTTGCGTGGGATAATTTTAGTGATGACTCTTACGGACAATATAACTATGGTGGCGGCGCATCCGCACTTGCCGCAGGCATCACGCCGCAGTCGGGAGATTTTGTGTTTGCCTATTACGCAAACTCATACCAGGCAATTGCCGCGATAAATTCTTTTCAGGCAAATGTTGGTAAAGTACTATCCGGTGATAAACTGAAGCAGTACAAGGGAGAAGCATTTTTCCTTCGCGGTTTTTACTATCTCTGGCTGGCTCAGTTATACGGAAATACTATAATAACTACGGATGACCCTTTTGCCATTGATTTTAAAAGTACCAAAGCAAAGTCTGATAAAGCCGATGTGTTTAAGCAGGTAGAAGCGGATCTTGATTCGGCCATTGCTTCATTGCCTGCAACAGCATATGGCAATGGGCATGCAGTAAAATCAACAGCGCAGGGTTATAAGGTGAGAGCTTTGCTGGTGCAGGAAAAATGGGCCGATGCAGCAGCTTTGGCTAAGCAGATTCTTACCGATAATCAGTATACGCTAAATCCTGATTATCTCGCAAACTTTTACAAGTCAGGACAAAATGCAAGTAAAGAAATAATGTTCTCCGTGAAATACCAGTTGCCAAATATTCAGCATCAGGATGTGGCACTTGCGGTATCATTACAGCGCTGGAAAGGGGAGCTGGCTACACAGGACCTCATTAATGAGTATGAAGCCGGAGATCCGAGAAAGACAATGAATTTCTTTTTTCCGGGTGATACTCAAGCGCAAGGCTGGCCTTTTACGGGAGATCTTGCAGTTGCTACTCCCGGTAAGGATAGCTGGATTACAGGGTATTACTGCGTGAAGAAATGGCTTACGCCTGGCATGGTGAACCCGGACTATGGTGCATTAGATGATAATGACTATGTGTTACTGCGTTATGCCGATATTAAGTTGATGTATGCGGAAGCACAGAACGAAGCTGCAGGGCCTGATGCAACGGTTTATCAGCAAGTCAATGACGTGCGTGCAAGGCCCGGTGTAAACATGGCTGCATTACCGGCTGGCCTTACAAAAGATCAGATGCGCGACCGTATTAGACATGAAAGAAGAGTTGAGTTTGCAATGGAAGGTTTACGCTACCACGATTTGCGCAGATGGCACATAGCAAAGCAAAAATTAAATGGATTTATACCGAATCCACTTGCTCCAGATGTTAAAACAAAATATGAGGACAAGTATGATTTCTGGCCCATACCGCAGACCGAGATCGATCGTAACCAACCTGACCTGATTCAGAATCCTGGCTACTAGTAACCAAAATTTTTTTAGCAGTATCTGGTATAGATTGCGGGGTGGTCGTCTGGCCACCCTTTCCAAGAGAACGTAAAAATATATTTCGAATGTATTATTGATTATATACTTAATCGAATACATTAATTTAAAAGGGCCGCTGATGGAAATCAACGGCCCTTACTTAACATACACTTTGAGGGGATGTTTTTTATCATACATATAAGAGAGAGAGCAATTTAAATAGCAGCTACCGCATTCAGTCCGGGCACGCCTCTAGCTGATAACAATGTGCTGCCATGTTATAATCTTTAAAAGTTAGGCGGACGGGGAACGTATCCAGGCATAGCGTGGCCTTACACATTCATAGCTGTGTGTCCCCATCCCCATAAAAAAAATTTAGAAAAATGCTTCGGATATTGCCATAGCAAGAGCAATGGCTGCTAATTCCTTTTCATTGGATCGTTGATTTAATGTGACAAAACGATATAACCTGTGCGTTTGCATGAGCAATGACGCCAGCCAATAAAACAATATTTTGCCATTGGATGTTTGAGGATATACCCCTGTGTTTTTCGGTAAAAAACACAGACTTTTTGAAAAGTACGACAATATGAATGTTTTGTCAATACCTTATTCAAAATATTTTTCGCAATTGTATTTGCGCAAAACTGTAGCATTAATTGAAAAGTATTTTTGTTTGAAAATCAATTCCGATCATAGCGATATCTCTTTTGTTTATTACCGTTGCGGGCGAAAACAGTCTTTGAAGTTGATGGCTTGAAATAAGCCTTGGGACGGAATAAAAAAACAATATACTTATTCGTACTATGTACCCTTTTTCCTTCCATAGCCGATGTTCTCCAAGCGCTCTAAATACAACAGGAGGAAAATTGCCAAAGTCAAAAAACAGCAGATTGTATTTTCTTTAGTGCTGCTTACTGACATTTAGAAAATGAATTGCACTTATAGTCAGATGATTGTTTTGTATGGAATAGCTGGCCAATAAATGGTACACATATTGCTCAAAAAAATAAAACAAATTATATGAGTTCAAGGCTTGCTATGGGTAAAGTTCAACCCGATGCTTATAAGGCAATGAATGCGCTTGATAACTTTATCGCATCATCACAAATAGACCCGCTGCATCGCGAGATGATTAAGATCAGGGCCTCACAAATAAATGGATGTGCCTACTGCGTTAATCATCATGCAAAAGATGCGCTTAAACTGGGTGAGTCGCCAGAGAGAATCTTTTTGATGAATGTGTGGCGTGAGGCACCCAATGTTTTTTCGGAGGATGAACAATTGTTACTCGAAATAACAGAAGAAATTACGTTAATTCATCAGCATGGGCTTAGTACAGCGTTATATGATAAAGCCGTAAGCCGGTTTGGCGAAACACAAACTGCGCAAATCATTATGGCTATCGTAACTATCAACGCCTGGAACCGGATTGGTGTTAGCCTTAATATGCACCCTGAAGTGTAGCGTGAGGTATAAGGTATAAGGTGTCAGGTATCAGGTATGAATGTCTAAGGTATGAACAATGGTATAAACAATAATGTATACGTTAAGTTATACAGGCCAGCTTATAAAAGAGACTGCATCTTATAATGTAACGTACAACGTACAATCTAAAACATACAACATATAACCTATAACGTACAACGTACAACGTACAACGTGCAACGTGCAACGTATAACGTACAACGTATAACGTATAACGTATAACGTATAACGTACAACGTGCTAAAACCTTTTTCTTAACAATTCCATCATGTAGCAATGCGTATCTTTTTGAAAAAACTATAGTCTATTTGCATCGCATTTTAAGAATGAGACTGCATGAAAAGAAATACGCTAATAGTTCTGTTATCCATTGTCCTGCTGCCACTACACACTTTAGCTCAATCACCAGATCCGGCGTATAAACTATTGTTAGGAAAGACGAAAGAAGAAATAGTTACCGCTAAAAATTATTACCTGCTCTCATTGTTTCGTACGATCCCAGAAGTCAATAAAATATTATCCGCAGATACTACACTTACACGAATAGCCAGGCAAAAAACAGATCATCTAAGTTCTTCTCTAAAAAATTGCAATGATTTCCGTTGCTATACAACAACGGTGAAATTTTCAGAAGAGGAGATTGGTCTTGTGAGCGAACGTTTGTTTAAATTATACAAGCCCGGCAATGCGCTCGGCCGGTTGGTGCAAGAACACCTGCTTCGTTCCGGAACCTATTATCTATACCAACATTCGTCTCCGGATTCCTTGCTGGTTAAAGCCTGGCAGCAAGATGCCAATGGTGTTAATTTTGCCATTAGTGTATATGCAGAAGGCAGTAAGGCGCGTTACCCAAACATCGATTCAATCAGCTATAATACTTATTCCAAACGATACCCGGACCTTGTAAATGTGGTAACAAATACCGTTCGCGAAGAATGTACCAATACAACTTTATTCTTTGTCCCTTCACTCAGTTATGCATTACGTTTTATAGAGATTAACGAACGGATGAATGCAGCAGACTACGAGCCGATGACGGAAAAAGAAAATGCCACAGCATACAAAAAAGCAACTTCTGTTAAGTGGAATGATTTTAAATACAGTACTATTATGGTGCCTGGAGCAGGCCCTGATATTGCTGGTGTTGCCTTAAGTGGAGAGGGCATGCTTAGATGCCGTGTTGCAGCTTACAAATATAAAGAAGGGTTAGCTCCTTTTATCATTGTATCAGGCGGAAAAGTGCATCCATACAAAACGAAATACTGTGAGGCACTGGAGATGAAGCGGTACCTGATGGGGACCATGATGATCCCTGAGGACGCCATCATTATTGATCCCCACGCAAGGCATACAACAACCAATATGCGGAATAGTGTGAGGCTGATCTTTCGCTATCATATTCCGTTTGATATGCCTTGTATAGCATCTACAGACAAATTTCAAAGTACATATATAACCACTGTTCTTGACGAGCGTTGCAAAAAAGAATTAAATGAATTGCCATACAGGCAGGGCAATCGTTTGTCAGAAACAGAATCCGAGTTTTATCCTTCATTGGAAGCCCTTCAGATCAATCCTTATGAGATAATGGATCCATAATAAAGGATTCAATTATGTAAACAACCTGGTTAATACATCATGAAAAAGATCTTATTTACTTCCTTGCAGGGAGTGATACTGCTATGCCATTGCTCAATGAAAGGCAATGACAATATTTCGATGCAACTGCAAAAGCCTGCAACAATTGATTCGCTGGGTGCATGCCAGGGTGCTAAGTTTTTGAATGGTGATGTGTATTTGTATGGTGATAGGGAAGTGGGCATGTTGCGCCGCTATAAACTTCAGCATGATTCGCTCATTTATACACAGGATCAATGCCTGTTTACACAAGATGGTAAGGATGTGATCAATCATCCTACAGGCATCGCGTACCGCAAGGGAATGCCAACCTTTATTGGTAACAGCGTGCGTTTAAATAAAGAAGGAACCGCATGGAAGGCAATCATCTACTCCATTAACTGGGAAGGTTTTCTCAAAACAAAAACACTTGATGGCAACTTGCTAAATACAATTGAAGATGATGCCTGTATCCAGGGATGCAGGCCCGAGTATGTGCAGACTTCTGGTAAATGGTATGTTGCTACGGCCGATTACGGCAATAAGCAGAACGAAGTGCGGTTATATGACCCTGCACTTTTGGCGAAAGCAAAAAAGACAACAGAGGCCGGAGTAGTGTTCAAAAAATTTACCTGCGGCCCGTGGGTTCAGAACATGGTATGGATGAACGACAAAAAGATTCTCCTGCTAATACAGAACAGGACCGAAGGAAGAGGCTGGCGCTTTACCTATCTGGATTTAGAAAAATCACTCAACTCAGGCAAAGAGTACATATTGAAAACGGTTGATGTGGATCAGCGTGCTGATGAGCTGGAAGGCTTCACTTTTCTGCAAAAAACATCGAAGGGTATTGCTGTTACTTCTTCACGCAGGGACAATGCCAATTTTATGAACATAGCGTGGAACTAAACTTTACATCTGGCTGCTTTTATTAAATAAATTGATTATGAAGCTTACAAAGTTAAAATTAGGATTACATGTTCCTTCTTTATTCAGGGGGAAGCGTGTAAAGGCAAAGTGCCGTGTGCTGGTGTTGATACTGGCTGCGGGCATCTCGTCAGTATCGGCGCAGAACAAGCGCGGTGCAGATAAAAAGATCAACGGATCTGTTGTTGATGAAAACGGACAACCATTATCCGGCGTTGTGATTGTAAATGACGCCAATGGACAACGTACAATCACCGGCACGAGCGGAGCTTTTACAATAAAGGGAGAAGCGGGTAACCAGCTTCATTTTTCGTTTGTGGGTTTAACAGGTGTTGATACGGTGGCTGCTCAGTTAAGCGAAGAACTACGTGTCCGTTTAAAAGGCCAGTTAAATGATCTTGCTGAAGTTGTTGCTGTGGGTTATCAGAAAGTACGTAAGAGTGACTTCACCGGTGCTATTTCAAGTGTAAAAGCAAAAGAGTTAAACGTGTCTGCACCTACGGTGGGACAAGCACTGGTTGGTAAAGTTGCTGGTGTAGTTGTATCTCAAACAGATGGTTCGCCATATGCTTCGCCGAAGATCAGGGTTCGCGGTGTTGGTTCTATAAATGCCGGCACAGATCCGCTTTATGTTATTGATGGTTATCCCGCAGGAAATGATATTTATATTAATCCGAATGATATTGAGTCTATCGACATCCTGAAAGACGCCGCATCTGCTGCGATTTACGGTTCAAGAGCATCTGGCGGTGTTGTGTTGATCACTACAAAGAGGGGCAAGGAAGGCAGAGGTAAACTCGAATATGATTTTCAATATGGTGTTAACCAGCTTGCAAAAAAAGTAAAACTGCTAAACAACGATCAGTTTGCTCAATTGGTAGTAGATGGCAGAAACAACAGCTACAAAGACCTTGTTGAAAATACAGGCGGTACCTGGAACGATGCGATGTATTCCGACGATAATGCAACACGTGTTGCAAAGGTGGGCAACGCGGGCTCGGTGAGCATACCAACAGATTTGTATGATTTTACCGCGCAGAAAGTCATCCCACAAAAGTACAATACAGACTGGCAGGATGAGTTATACAGGAATGCGCCTTTTATGAGGCATAACCTGTCATTTACCGGCGGTACAAAATCCGTTCGTTATGCGCTTAGCGGAGGTTACCAGAACCAGGACGGTATCATGCTGAATACGGGCCAGCAGCGCCTGAACTTCCGTGCGAATGTAGATGGCGATGTTTCAGAGAAATTAAAAGTAGGAGCGAACATAGCTTATACAAGCATAGACAACAGTGAAACCCAGGAAGGCCGTTGGGATCATAGCCCCGCTTTTGGCGCATTGATCTATATGCCTAACCTTCCTGCATACAATGCAGATGGATCGCTGGCTACCAACCTGGCGGCAGCGCAATCAAGTGCATACGGTTATCAGAGTATAGAGAATCCTTTAGCAACTGTACAGCGCACTAAAATATCAAGAAAGGGAAACCGTAATACTTACAATGGTTTTGCCACATACGAAATAATACCTCATTTGATTTTTAAAGCAAACCTGGGCTTGCAGACGTACAACGAAAAGTATGATTACTATTTGCCAACAAATTTGAGTAGCGGTGTTTACCCTCCGTATTCTCCGCAGGCAATAGCGGCGGCTTATGCGCAAGCACAAACAATTTCGCAGAAAGATCAGCTGGCTGAGTTTACGCTGAATTATAACAGGCAATTCGGCATGCATAGCATTAACCTGTTGGCAGGTTATAGTGCACAGCAAACGAATACTGACGTGGTAAATATCACCGTTAAAGGTTTTCAGAATGATCTGATCCCTGAAATTACAGCTGGTACAATTGGCCAGGTTACCGTAAATACGGGCGCAGGACAAACAGGAAAGTCAGTGAATACATTGCTGTCCTATCTTGCGAGAGCGCAGTATGCTTATGCAAACCGTTATTTTCTTACGGCGTCTATAAGAACGGATGGATCGTCAAGGTTTGGCCCTGATAATCGTTGGGGTGTGTTCCCTTCTGTGTCTGGTGGATGGGCCATTTCGAAAGAATCTTTTTATAAAGGATGGTTAGCCGATAATACAACAATGAAGCTGCGTGCAAGCTGGGGGCTTAGCGGAAATAACAATATTGGTAACTACAACGCCTTGCAAACCTTCAACAGCCCTACAGGCGTGGTGTTTGGTAACAACGTAGTTTCAACTGCTTATTACGCAGGTAATATCGCGGATAATAAACTTGGATGGGAATCTACTTCACAATACAACTTTGGCCTTGATCTCGGGCTTTTCCACGACAGGGTATTTGTGATTGCCAACTACTACAACAGCCATACATTTAACCTGCTGTTTAATAACAATATTTCAGCGATTTCGGGAAGCCCGAATGGTACTTATCTTACCAATCTCAGGAATTCAAAAATAGAGAATAAAGGTTTCGATTTCCAGATAGATGGAAAAGTGATCAAGTCAAAAGACTTTAACCTGAACCTTGCAGGTAACATTTCTATCAACAGGAATAAAGTGCTGGATCTGGGTGGCGCAAGCACGATCATTACTGCCGGTGCAGAAAGATCTTATTTAACACACATCACAATGGCGGGGCAACCTATTGGTATGTTCTACGGCTATAAAGTGGCAGGCATGGTTCGTGAAAGTGACATGGCGAACATTGCAAAGGATGACGCGCATTACAACAAAACTGCACAGTCATTCCCTAAAGAGTATAAAATCGTAGGCCCTCCTCGTTCAACCGCTCAGACAAATGCGTTAAGGCCGGGCGACCTTTACTTCCAGGATGTTAACGGAGATGGTGTTGTAAATTCAAGTGACCTGGCTGTAATTGGTTCACCTTATCCAAAATTTACGTATGGATTTAACTTGTCGATGTCATACAAAAACATTGATTTGAATGCCTCATTCGCAGGTTCATATGGTAACCAGGTGTTAGACGGACAGGACTATTACCTGTACAATATGGAAGGTTCAGGCAACCAGTATATAGATGTTGCTGACCGCTACCGTTCCGAAGCCCAACCAGGTAATGGCAAAGTGTATCGCGCATCGAGAGCGGGCACACAAAGCAACAGTACAAGGTTATCTACTTTCTATTTGCAGGATGGAAGCTTTTTCAGGTGTACCAATATTTCAATAGGCTACTCGTTGCCACAGGTTGTTGCCTTAAGAAAAGCCGGTATTACTGGCATAAGAGTTTACGGAACAGTAAACAATGCGTTTACTATTACCAAATACAAAGGCTACAATCCTGAGGTTGATTACAACTACAGTGTCAACAGTGGTGCGGCCAATCTCACTCCTGGTGTTGATTATGGAGTATATCCGCTTGTAAGGTCTTATAACGTAGGAGTTCACCTGACATTTTAATAATCATTAAACGAAATGAAGATGCGACATAAATTTTTGCAGCTTGGTTGCCTGATGCTTATTTTATTAAGCTCATGTAAAAAAAGCTTTCTAGAACAAACCAATCCAAACGCTGTTACCATACCCCAGTTCTTTACTTCTGAAACAGATGTATTACTTGCATTAAATGGTTGCTACCAGTCATTGCGAAGCAATGATTGCATTGGTGAGGAAAGTGATCTTTATACTGATCAACGTTCTGATGATACTGGTACAAATGATAACCAGTCGAATGCAGGCGAACCATTTCAGTTCAACAATTTCTCTCTGTTGCCCACAAACACTTACCTGAAGAAGCACTGGATAGCTTTATATCAGTCAATATCCAGATGCAACCTGCTTTTGGGCAATATTGATAAAGTTCAGTTTGCATCAGATTCTACCAAAAAACAGTACATAGCTGAAGCTAAGTTTATCCGGGCCTACATTTACTTTCAACTGGTTAGGAAATGGGGCGATATACCAATGTCAACGCAAGTACTTAGCACGCCTGAGCAGGTAAGCAGCGCTACATTTCGTGTAAAGACGCCTGATGTGTTTGCTCAGATCATCACCGACCTTCGTGATGCTGCGGCCAGCAACCTGCCGAAGGTTCAGCCTTCTGCCAATCGCGGGCATGCTTCTATGCAGGCCGTTACAGCCATCCTGGGGCAAGCATATTTAACGCGCGCAGTTACCTTGACTGGCGCTAACAAAAGTTCAGATCTTGATAGTGCAGATTATTACCTTACGTCTTGTTACAATATGCGTAACTTTTCCTCACTTTCAGACATACCTTATACGGATGTGTTTGATGTGAACAAGAAAGCAACCTGCCCGGAGTTGATCTGGCAGATTGTAAACATACAGGGCGATATTAACTATCATTCCAACATTGCAGCTAACTCCCAGGCTAAAGGTGAGACTGTCAATTCGCAGAAGCCAGGAACGGGCGTAGGTGACAACGTTACACATGATTTGGTGAACGAATACGAAACAAATGATCTGCGTAAAGATTTTTCTATTAAATACGCCAACGATCCGATTGTTAAGGATTGGTTTATTACCAAATTCAGGGATGCGAGCGCTACAGCGGGCAAGACGGGTTATGGTGGCAACGACTGGATCCTGATCCGTTATGCAGACGTAATATTGATGCTTGCGGAAGTTAATTTCTATAAAGGAAATAACACCATGGCAATTCAATATCTTGACATGGTTAGGCAAAGAGCCGGCATGCCATCATATGCTGTTTCTATGACTGATGCAACTTACAAACAAAAATTCCCAACATTGAAGCTGGCCATCCTGCATGAAAGAAGGGTAGAGCTTGCGTTTGAGCATCACCGCCTGTTTGATCTGTTGCGTTTCTTTACAATAGATGAACTGATTGCATATATGCACGCTAAAAACCAGGCTGACTGGGGACTTGCACAGGTTTCTAATTTTGGAACAAAAGATCGCTACTATCCGATTCCATACTACGAAACAATTTTAGATCCGGAGAAGATGTATCAGAATCCGGGATATTAGTCTACGTACGAACTACGAAGTACGAAGTACGAAGTGCCTGAGTTCAAACAGGTGCATTTATACATGATCCTGTTTAAGAATAAAAAATGCCGCTGGATTTATTAACCGGCGGCATTCTTTTTTACATGAATTTGCAAATTTGTTTTTATGATTACGCTTAGCAAAAAGGCAATTTGTACCTTTCACGTTTTACCTTGAATCAGCTTGATCAATCCTGAGTACTTCGTACTTCGTAATTTGTACTTAGAATAGTTTTATTTCTGCGCAATTAAATCTGCTGCAGCCAGTTATAAATATATTCCGCATCGCCCTGCCAGCCGGGTTGTCCGAGTACAAAATGATTGCGCCCGGGAAATTCTTTGTATTCAAGAATAGAGCCGTTCTTTTTGTAAGCATCGTAGTTCCTGCGGTTGAGGTGTGCCGGGATAATATTGTCTGTAGCGCCCGCTGTGATAAGTAATGGCTCGTGGCTTTTTTTAAAATCAACCTTTGCTGCTTTGCTCAAACCACCTCTTGCTACCGTTTTTGACTCCGGAATGGTGAATTGTTGATACGCGGCTTTTTGCTCTTCTAGTGGCATTCCGTTCACAAAAGCATATTGCCAATCTTTGAACGACATCAGGTACGTTTTTTTGATCGAAGTAAATAAGCCGAGGGATTTCCAGCCGCCTTTATAAAATGAAAATTCATAAGGGAATACGCCAAGCGGAGGAACAGGATGTATAGCAACGCCAGCTGCAGCCAGCCCTCTGTTCACAATAATTTGAGTCATTAGCCCGCCGAGTGAATGGCCAATGATAATAGGCTTTTCAGGAAAACTGGTAATTATCTCTACATAAGAATTGATCACTTCGTCTAAAGTAAGCAAAGCTAAATCAACATCGCCAGGCTGTTTATCACGCAAGTCTTGTGCTGTTCCATTTTTGTACGGCCAGGGAGGAGCTACTGTTGAGTATCCTTTGTTTTCAAACCATGTACGCCATTCGTCCCAGCAGTGGTTGGTTACAAATGCACCTGTAATAAAAACGATTTGTTTAGTTTTAAGTGTTGCCATTGAGTATATATTTTAAGATTTATTGTCAACAGCTATCAAAAGAGATTGTTTGAACCGTCGGTATACTCACTGTTCTTTGTCTGAACCTCTCTGGAAACGGCACAAGCCGTGTATAATGTGCAGCTGCTAAATAAGGTATTCCGTGCGGAAGGTTATCCGCTCCTCAAGCCGAAGAAATAATTATTGGCCCCTCAAAAACTTGTAGCATTAAATCTATTGCTTTACTGTTGCATTGTCAAGAGCATGCTGATGATTGATGCATTATTTTTTTTTGAAACTCGCATATTGTGGCGCTTGTCAGACTGTCATAGATCCTGTAAAATTATCTTTTAGATCATCTCAACTCAACGTTTATTGGTGGCTACGATTTGTACATATTACCGTTACAATGTTGTAGCTTTTGTTTTTTATTGAAAATGAGTCGCCTTAAAAAGACCTTAAACGTATAAGCTGCAACTTGAAACGCAGAACTTATGCGCTCTAATTCTGTTTACATTGATAGGGCACCTGTCCTTTAGTAATTAAACCATTCAAGATGCTTGCCGATAGAAAACTCAAGGCCTTTATTCCAACAGTTGATGCGGAACGGGCAAAACATTTTTATAAAGATGTAATTGGCCTAAAACTGTTATCTGAACAGAAGTATTTCCTCGATTTTGATGCCAGGGGAAGCTTGTTAAGGGTTATATCTGTTGAAAGCTTTACGCCACAGCCTTTTACTGTACTGGGATGGGTTGTTGATGATATTTTTTCTACCATTAAAGAGCTGAATGAACGAGGTGTGTTCTGTGAGAAATACGAATTTTTTGAGCAGGACGATCTCGGTGTTTGGATCTCTCCGGCAGGCTTTAAAGTTGCCTGGTTCAAAGATCCGGATGGAAACCTGCTTTCCGTTAACGAAGATTATATCAGTTAAGGTTTTACTTTGATAGCCTTCATCCACAGCGCCTTCCTGTCAAAAGACGAATGGAATTGCGTGAGTAAATAATTCTTATCAAATTCCACGGTGCCTTTGTAAACGTTTGAGCCATTCACATTGATAGATATCTGCTTTGCCGTGTTTATCATGGAGGGGTTAACACGTACTTCAAGCTCCGTTGCACGCGAGCTTGCTATCTCGAAAATGTTGTTGCTGTAAGATGCGTATGCCGCCGCGCTGGGATTGTTGTGGTAATACAAGTAGTCCATGTACGTTCCCTTGTTTTTGTCATACGTTGGTACGTTTATGTCAGTGTGCCAGTAGGCTTTATCCAGGCTTACGTTGAAGCCTGAGATACAAAGCCAATCGCATGAAGCATTGTTGCTGTTGCTCGTCTGCCAATCTATATGTTTAGCAAAAGGCTGTCGTTCGGCCGCCATCAGGAAAGCATTGCTGTTAGGCAGGTCTTTTTCCAGGTGTTTATCATAATGTTGATATCCCGCATATTCCTTGTATTCCATGGGTACGTGCATTGAATCAAGTACATGGGTGATTAACCTCGTCTGCTGTATGGGCCGTAGATCGTCAAGATCAGAATGAACCACGTACAGTTTCCTGTTTTTTGTGTTTTCCAGGTAGATGTCGCTGGCAAAAATGTTTGTGAACATTGAGTTATAACATACAAACCCGGCAAATTGCGAAGGTTTGTAAACATCCAATGCAAATGCGCCATCCGCACCATCTGAATGCCCGTATGCAAATACTTTATTGTCATCGATATTCAGAAATTCTTTGAGGTTACTGATGGCATTCGTTAAAGTCGTATATGTTGGATTGGTTTCAAGTCTTTGTTTATTGACTACCCAATTAAATTTCTTTGAAGGGTCCGCAAAAGGACGAACGATAATGATGTTTTTTTCTGAGAGATAGTCGAAAAAAATGTCATCACCTTTTTGGGTTGCCTTGTAAGCATGTTCAAAATGGCTTTGTCCAACTGCCCCATGAAGCAATAAAACCAATGGCGATGGAATTGTGTTTTTATATGCTTTAGGTACGAAAATTTTGAAAGGGACTTCTCCAAAAATGCTGTCTTTTAAAATGTACAGGTATTCCTTGCCGGTTTGTTGTACAGGCGGGTATGTGTTCCATGTCGTTAAAATATTATAGGTGGAATCGCCTGTTATTAAAGGGTTTTCCGCGATGTTTTTCAGCATTTTTCTCAAATCATCATTGCTGGAATTGATGAGATTGGGTTGAGCATAACTTGTAGCAGTAATGAAAAGGGCAATAAAGAAACAGGACAAAAATTTATTCATGTCAGAGTAAGGTGTTGAACCCCCCAAACGGATAATTTCTATTTTAAGTGTGTATGGGCTAAATTTTAATCGGTGAGGAAATCAAATAATACAGCCGAAGCTTTATTGTGGCTCAAGCTTCGGCTGATGTTATAAAAAAGTACAGTATGGGGCCTGTCCTGTAAATGCTATTTATTACTAGCTGCTGTTATCAGAGATCCATTTGCATTAGATCCCCATTGTTTATTTGGTTTTGGCCCCATCTCGAGCACAAGTGTGCCGCCGTTTATCAGTTGCTCATGTGTAAACCAGGGTGTAGTCAGCTCTTTGCCATTCAGGGTGGCGTGCTGAATATATTTGTTTATGACTGAGCAATTATTTGCAATGAGTTTAAATTGTTTCCCGTTATCCAGGCGAATAGTTACTTTACTAAATACAGGGCTGCCGATCGTATATACGGGAATACCTGGCGTTACAGGATAAAAGCCCATGCTGGAGAATACAACAAATGCAGTCATGCCTCCTCCGTCTTCATCGCCGGGAATGCCAAACACATTGTCTTTGAACCACAGGTCCAGCAACTGCCGTACGGCGTTTTGCGTTTTCCATGGAGCCCCGGCATAATTGTATAAGTAGGGTATATGAAAGCTTGGCTCGTTACCCATAGAATATTGGCCAACAAGGCCGGTTGCATCGGGAAACTTATACCAGAATTCATGTTTGGACCTACCCAAATCTTCACGGAACAACTGATCCAGCCTTGCTTCAAAACTTTTAGCGCCGCCCATCAGATCAATCAGTCCCGGTATGTCTTGCTGTACCTGCCACATATAGGTCCATCCGTTATTTTCATCATAGTAATCCCTTCCGCCCGGGCCGCCATCAAATTTGGGATCGATATTGATCCATTCACCTTTATCATCTTTCGGCGAAAAGAATTTGCGGTCAGCATTCCAAAGTGTCTTATAGTTAAAGCCGCGTTTAGCGAATTGTGTGTAGTCTTCATTCTTACCTAAGTCCTTTGCCAGCTGTGCTGCGGCCCAATCGTCGTAGCTCGCACCGAGGGTAACGGCCACGGCCTGGCGGTGTTCAAATGGATGCACTTCATCAACGGTTTCTTTTTTATTAGGTGGTAACGCAGGAAAATATCCGTTTGCGTGATAATAATCATCCAGGACTGTTTTTGGCCCATTGCGCCAGGGAAGAAGTGTCGCATCTGTTGCATTTTTTCTGATGCCTTCATAAGCTGTTTGTATATCGTAATTTTTCAGCCCTTTTCTATAGGCATCAAGAAATATAACGGAAGAATGAAAGCCATTCATGCAGGCATGGTCGCCAAACAGTACAGGAAATGTGGGCATCCAGCCGCTTTGCTTATACATACGGACGTATGATTGTAACATGTCTTCTTCCTGTGCAGGGTGGAGGATCATACGCAATGGATGCAATGCCAGGTAGGTATCCCACGACCAGTCATCCACATAAAAGGGCCGCGCATCTTTGTTGATTTGATTGTTATATCCACTATAATAAAATGAATCCTCACTTATATTTACCATACGCTCATGCGTTCTATAAAGCGCGGTATAAAAGGAGCGCTTTTGTGCCTCCGTTCCGCCTTCAACCTGAATTTGAGACGCTACTGTGGCCCAGGCCTGTTGCGCGTTATTTTGCAAAGCCTGAAAATTTTTACCTTTTAGTTCTTTGTCAAAATTCTTTTTCGCTTGTTCGGCGCTCACAAAACTTATTGCATACTTCAGTTCAATAGCATCGTTGCCTGCAGGAAAACTAATATATACTTTTGCAGACTTTCCCGAGATCTTCGTGCCATTTTTTAGTTGGCCATTCTCTACAATGCCCGTTGTTCCTGTTGAACTAAATCTGCCGTATACAAATATCTTTATATCGCCATGATATGTTTCCATGCCCTCCAGTTCATTGCCGGAAGTAAACTTCCATGAAGACCCATCGTTATTGTAATTGTTGAATAAAAGGTTTCTTGTTGTGTTTTTGGGAAATGAAAAACGATAAAATCCTGTTTTTTTACCGGGCGTAAACTCTACAGTTATTTCATCGTTCAATAGGTAGGTAGAATAATACCACGGGCGTGTTATTTCAAGATTGTGATCATAGGGCATCCGTTGTTTCCATTGATCCGCATTGGGCGTACCTATCGATGGTTTGATAGAAAATACCTCGCCTAATCTATGCGAAACAATGGTTAAAGGAAAACTTGAGATTTGATCATCGAGATAGTCTTTTCGCATGGGATACATGCGCACCATCTGGTTGGGAACCTGCACCGTTGGGCGCGTTGGCTCAAGTAGCGCCCCCACATTACCAATGGTTGGATCGATGTATTTTAAGTTGTCCGTGTTTGTAATCGTTTGCGCAGATGTTTGTGAAAAAAGAGGCGGCTGCATCAGCATTCCTATCAAACACAGGCATGATATTTTTTTCATGACAATCATTTTAAGAATAATATTATTAGCACAAAATTATTTGAACAAAATCCTTTTTGTTTTAAAAACGCCGTGGTTCGTGTCTCACGAAACACCATTGAAATATCAAAAATTGGTTCGTGGGACACGAACCAAGGCGCAAGGTGAAGGCAAAGCATGAACGAAAATGCGTGACATATGTCCTTTCTCTAAACGCCGTGGTTCGTGTCTCACGAAACACCATCGAAGTATCAAAAATTGGTTCGTGGGTACTAACCAAGGTGAAGGCAAAGCATGAATGATGTGCGTTACATATGTCCTTTCTCTTTATTGTTAACGCGCAACTTACTTTTACAAAGCACAAAACAATGCCGGCCTAAGTACACTTTGCCGGCATTGCTTTGAATGAAATCAATTAATATCCATCATTTTGTTTCCATGAAGGATTTAATGTCATTTCAGAGAACGGAATAGGAGCAAGGTATTTTTGAGCCACGTTTGTGCCTCCCGGAATTTCATTTTCTTTTTTATCCCTTGCCGCAATAACCTTCGGCAGTAATTGTAGGCGTACAATATCAAACCATCGCATGCCAAATTCTCCGGCAAATTCATAGGCTCTTTCATACACAACAGAGTCTCTGAATGCTGTTTGGGAAAGGCCCGCTGTTAATGGGTTTTCACCTGCGCGTTTCCTTACTTCATTAATAGCCGCATAGCTTTCGGCTGTAGGCCCGCCGCCGGTCATAGCGGATGCTTCTGCATAGCACAACAGCACTTGCGGATAGCGCACAATAATTGTTTCCTTGTTGGTGCTTGGTTGCATGGTGGCAATGGAGTTATCGGTTTCACTTACGCCATCAGCACCACCATTGGTGATTAAGCCCTGCCTGAATTTTTTGTAATAAGGATGCTGTGCGTGTGTTTTATCTGAATCCCATGGAACAAGCGTATATGTAGTATTGTCCGCATTTCTAAGTTTGATGGTTGTATAAAACGTAAGGTCTGTTCTTTTGCAAACCGGCGCGTTCTTATAAAAATTCAACTCAGGGTAAAAATCATCCCAACCGCTTGACCCATCCAGCGCAACTTCTTCCAGTGGTACACTTGTTGATCCAAAGCTTCTGTTAGGCAGGTTTCCTGCAACGCTGTATTGTAGTGCGAAAATGCTCTCCGAATTATTGTTGGTTGTAAATACCTGGTCGTACGGAGTATTGGTATTATACACGCCTGCCTGCATTACTGTTTTAGCCTCAGTTGCAGCCAGCGCATAGTTTTCCTGCTTGTTCAGGGGCCATCCGGCCATGGTTAAATATACGTCTGCGAGCACTGAGCTAGCTGAATAACGATTGGGTTTTCCCTGAACCTTATCTGTGCCCAGCATATTTTTAGCTTGCTGCAAATCGCTGATGATGGCTGCATATACCGAATCAACGGAGCTTCTTGCAGGGCGTGTGGAAACATCTATCGAACCAAGTACAATGGGCAATGGGCCAAATGTTCTTACCAGGTAATAGTAACTCAACCCGCGAAGAAAATAAGCCTGTCCTGCCGATTCATTCTTCTGTTGTTCCGTTGAATTTACTTTCGCGTAGTTCTCGATAATATTATTAGCGTTGTAAATTGTTTGCCATGGGCCGTTCCATTCAGCGGGAAGGCTGTTATTGGTGGCGCTGCCAGTTAATTTATCAAATTCACGAAAGTCTCCCTTATTCAAACCCGGATCTGTTGTAAGGTCATCCGACCCAAAATAAGAAGTCATTTTACTTGTGAAGCCCCATGCTCCGTCTCTTGCAAGCTGTATGTACATCCCTGACACGGCAGCATCAAGGTCGCTTTGGGATTTAAAATATGTTACCGGTGTAATGCTGGCTTTTGGATCTTCCTCCAGGTATTTTTTACACGCGGTCATCGACCAGGTGCAAAGCGCCATTACAAAAAAAGTTAGTATGGAATATGTTGTTTTCATTTTTTTACTTTTTAAATATTTCCCTTATTTTTTTGACGTTTGATTTTGTCCATGCTTAAAGTTGCGATTGAGGTTACAACGAAAGCCTTACACCCATTGTATAAGATTTAGGATTGGGGATAACGCCAAACTCCTGTCCCTGTGAAATAGCATTGCCTGTAGGTTGTTGGTCAACTTCAGGGTCATAGCCTTTGTACGGAGTCATCACCCACAGGTTTTGTCCGCTTACATATACCTCGAGGCTGGATAATCTTAGTTTTCTCAACACACTTGGTGGCAGATGATAGGAGATGGAAATATTTTTCAGTTTTGTATAACTTGAATTGTACACATAGCGGCTGCTATTGTTATAGTTGTGGCTTGAGCTGCTCCATGCCGGGTTGTTTGTTTGGTTGTGTGATGTCCACAAATTTTCCGGGACAGCTTCAATTGTAGTAGCGTTCTTCATATCACCAAGGCCGCCCCACAAATAAGCAAGTGTTTGGGAGAATACCTGGCTGCCCTGCTGGCCCTGGAACATAAAGCTCAACGTAAAATCCTTGTAGTTGATGTCGTTAATGAAGCCATATGTATAGCTGGGCGTTGCATTGCCTAAAGGCATCCAGTCATCAGCTGTATATGCATGGTCGCCGTTTAAATCCTGGTATTTGGCATCGCCTGGCTTCATGCCGAATTTAGCGGCCTCTGTGGCTTCTTCACTTTTCCAGGTGCCCAGGAATTTATAGCCGATAAATTCACCCAGCGGCTGCCCGATTTTGATGATTGAGTTAAATGTATTGTTTCCACCTATGGCGAGAATGTTGTCTAAGCCACCAAGATCAAGTACTTTATTCCTGTTGATAGAAACGTTTAAGTTCGTGTTCCATCTGAGGTTCTTGTTACTGATAACTGTTCCACCAATACCAAATTCGATGCCTTTATTGGAGAGGCTTCCAACGTTTGCCGCATAGCTGCCACCACCTAAGTATTGTGGTGCCTGGTTATTGTATAGGAGGTTAGTTACTTTGCTGCTGTACGCATCAACGGTAACTGTTAAACGGCCTTTAAGAAAAGCGGCGTCAATACCCGCATCGTAGGTGGCTTTGTTTTCCCATCTCAATGAAGTTGATACAGGAGTACCTAAAGAAACCGCAACGCTAGGCGTGCTGTTGCCACCATTGTAGTAATAAGCATTCTGGTTGTTGCCACCACCAACATTAATCACGGGGATGGTTGAATATGGCGCAACAGCCTGGTTACCTGTTTGGCCATAAGTAGCGCGGATCTTCAGGTCAGAAAAGAAATCAGATTTCTGCATAAAGTCTTCTTTCTTCACGTTCCATGCAACACCAAACGATGGAAAAGTGCTGTATTTCTGTGTAAGGTGAGAAGAGCCATCTGTACGCACACTTGCGGAAAGCGTATACTTGTCTTTGTAAGTGTAAAATACGCGGCCCATGTAAGAGATCAATGCATCTGCGGTGTAGCCTGAACTTGTATTTTGCGTTGAACCAAGGCCAAGATTGTAGTAGCCCAAAGAATAGGTAGACAAATTTTTAGCTGTAGCATTCACAGACGTATTTTGTCCTGATGAAAATTCGTACAGCGCGGTAACATTAATAGCATGGTCACCGAAGTTATGTTTGTATGTAAGATAGTTACTGGTTAAAAAATTTCTTGCCCTGTTAGAGTTTACCTGTGCATTGTCCGTCTTACCATCGTAAGCGCTTGTGCCAGGCCCGTCAACCCGCTGTCCATAACCCATGCCAACTGAATACACGTTGGTGGATGTAAAGGTTAGGTCATTTAGAATGCGATAAGTGATAACACCGGTACCAGAAAGATTGGTGCTGATGTTGTCATGCGCCTGGCTTTCTGCCTGCGCTATCGGGTTGAACTGAATAGATGCGTATTTGGAGTGTGTAATATAGTTGCCGTTTGCATCACGAATAGGAGAGGTAGGATCCCATTCTACTGCCTGGTTAAACGGATCGCCAAGGCCTCCGCCGTAATCATTATTGTGGCTCTGTGGAATAGTTGCTGTGGCAATCACTTTCAGGTTGATCTTGTTGCTTACCTTGACATCTACATTAGAACGGAAAGAGGTTCTTTTATACCATTGGTTGAGTATAATGCCGGGCTGATCAAGGTAGCCCATTGAAAAACGATAGCGTGCAATATCAGTTCCGCCTGAAAGGTCCAGTTGATAATTCTGCACCCATGGTTCGGTGTGCAACGCTCTTTGCCAGTCTGTGCCTTGTTTTGCGCCGCTCTTGAAGTCGGCAAGCTCCTGGTCTGTAAATGCCGGCGCGCTTCCTTGCGCCACAAATTGTGCATTTACTGAACGGGCAAAATCATAAGGCCCCATCAGGTCCAACTCTTTTGGCATTTTATTTTTTTGCACCCATGCACCAAAGCCCAGTCTGGGTTTTCCTGAAGCACCAGATTTTGTGGTGATCAGCACAACGCCATTAGAGCCGCGCGAACCATAAATTGCGGTAGAAGCAGCATCTTTCAGAATTTCTATATTCTCTACATCATTCACGTTTACGTCTGAGCCACCACCAATATTTCCATCAATTACATACAATGGTTCAGTTGAGCCGGTAATGGAATTTGCGCCTCTTATCTTAACACGAAGGCCTTGTCCCGGTTGGCCATTAGGGCTTAATACCGCTACGCCGGGCGTAGTGCCCTGCAGGGCCTGCTCCAATCTAACCAGTGGCCGCTTGGCAATTTCCTCAGCTTTTACGGTGCTGCTGGCGCCTGTTATATCTTTCTTTCGTTGAACACCGTAGCCAATTACCACTACATCATTCAATGCCTGCACGTCTTGCTGTAGCTGAATGGTAAATTCTGACCGGTTTTTGGCCGAATATTCCTGCGGGAGATAGCCAACGAATGTAACTGCCAGCACAGGATTTACCTGCGTACCCGTATTGATCTTAAAATTACCTGATTCGTCAGACACTGCATTAACCGTAGTGCCTTTAAGTGTGACAGTAGCTCCGGCAAGCGGTTTGTTTGTTTGGTCCGTTATTTTACCTGTCACCGTCTTGCCCTGTGAATACCCAACAATAAAGCTGACTATCAACAACGGGAGCAATAGAATTTTTTTCATACACAAGCAATTGTTTTTTGGTTTGTAATAGGGCTAAAAGTAGCTGTGAGGGTCTTAATAGGTGGGCTAATAAACGATTAATGAAAGGGTTAATGAAGGCATTTTTTCAAGATTTTTTGCTGTTAACCGGTTAATTAACCTTATTAACCGCCAACAACAGGGGTCGGTTTGCTAAATCAACGCCAATCTACCATACGGGAGGATGTGGTGTTGGTAAATTTCGTGGCGGAGTTTTTCCTAAAGCCCTATTTTCACGTAGATATTTGTTTGTTTTTGCGTTTTTTAGTGGTTGGTTCAGTTTATAATCAAATGTAGTGAGCTAAAAGACCTTTACTTTTATGGCTGCTTATGGTGAGATATATTTTTAGTATTCTGATTTTGCTGGCTTTTAAGGTTAGCTGTTTGGGGCAGTCTTATGGATTGTTGTTCAACAGTCACGAAGTGGTGTTGGAAAAAAGGACCTCGCTTGATCTTTCAACCGGCGATTCAATATGCCTTGGCAAAAACTTTCAGTTAGACTTCCAGTTTAATTTTGTTCCTAATCACGCCATTTATTTTGGATATATTTTCCGCCTGATCAGCAATAATAATCAGAATATCGACCTGATATACGACCAGCCGTCTTCTTCATTCCGTGTGATTGCCGGTGAAGGTTTTGCCGGGGTAAGCTTCACGATTGACAGCCTGCTCTTATATAAAAAATGGAATAAGGTTTCCATGAGTTTTGATAATGAGAAGCATAGCCTGCAATGTACTGTCAATAACAAAATAGTAGGCAGTGGCAAGCTGCCCCAACTAGGGAATTGTTTTAGGTTTTTGTGGGGAGCCAATGATTTTCAGAAATTCAAGACGAGGGACATTCCTCCGATGCAGGTAAAAGATATCCGATTGGCTGAAAACACTGTACTCAAATATTCCTGGCCACTGAACGAAGCGTCAGGCGATGTATGTGTTGATAATATCGGGCATAAAACCGCTTCCGTTAAAAATCCTGTTTGGATAAAACCTCGCTACCAGCGCTGGGAAAATGAAGGATCAATTTCAGTAAGCGGATATGCAGGGGTGGCTTATGATGCCAAAACAGATAAGCTTTATATCACGGGTTCTGATTCTGCGTTCACTTTTTCTTTCAAAAACGGTATTCAAACAGAGAAATCAGCGATCAGGCATCAGAATTTTTTGATCGGCCACCAGGAGATATACGACACATTGCATGACCGCTTACTGGATGTTTATCTCGACTCCGAAAAAGTTACTGCGTACGACTTCAAAGGCCAGCATTGGAGCGCAAATTTTCCATCGGGACATGTAGCGATAACAAGGTACTGGCATGCCAATAAGTTTATATCTACTGCCGACAGTGCATTGTATATGATTGGCGGCTATGGTTATCTGCGATACAAGAACCAGGTGAAAAGATATGATCTTGATACAAAAAAATGGGACAGTATAGTGCCTGCTGGCGATTATTTTACGCCAAGATATCTCTCTGCATTGGGAACTGATGCCTCTGGTAAACATGCTTATATAATAGGAGGTTATGGCAGCCAGACCGGCGACCAGATGCTTGACCCCAAATATTGTTATGATTTTTTCAGGTTTGATGTGGCAGCAAAATCTTTCAAGAAATTATATGCATTCAAGCCATCCGGCGAACCCTTCACTTTTGCCAACAGCCTTGTTATTGATGAGGAAACAAATAGTTATTATGGGTTGATCTTTCCTAACGACAGCTTCAATTCAAAACTGCAGCTGTTGCGTGGCTCACTAAAAGATTCGGGTGTGACACTTCTGGGTACATCCATTCCATATAATTTTCATGATGTACAATCATTTGCTGATTTGTATTATTCCCCAGTTAGCAACAGGCTTATAGCGGTAACATTGTTTTATACAGCAGAAGATGCGAAGGAGCAACGCACTGAAATAAAAATCTACACATTAAATTTTCCACCAGAACCGTTGGATGCGGCTGCATTACAAAACAATGCCCGGCACAGCAATAAATGGATTTGGATTTTAGTGGGCGCCATGCTTGTAGCGTTTGGTTTGATTGCCTTGCTAAAACGCAAACGTAAGGTAACAGCGCCGGCGGCTGTTGATAAACCACCGGTTGCGGTTCAAGAGGAAGCTTTGCCGATAATGCCCCTGGCGCATTTGCAAAACCAGAATGGCAAAAAAGTTGTCTCAACAATTTATCTGTTTGGGCAATTCCAGGTTTTTGATAAGGAAGGAAATGATGTAACGAAACTGTTTACACCTTTATTGAAGGAGCTTTTCCTGATCGTTACCATTTATACCATTCATAATGGCAGAGGTATTTCATCGCAAGGGCTGAATGAAATACTTTGGTACGATAAGTCCATTAAGGATGCGAAAAACAACCGCTCGGTAAATATTGCGAAACTGAAAGCCGTATTGGAAAAGATTGGTGATTGTGTGATCAACAAAGAGTCCGGCTACTGGCAGATTCAGAATGATAATAAGAATGTTCATATAGATTATGAGGTGTATGCATCACTGCTTCAGAATACATCACTACCGCCAAAAGAGTATATGGCATTGTTTGGCGATATCGTAAAACGCGGATCATTCCTGGAACAAACCGAATACAACTGGCTGGACAATATTAAGTCTGATATATCCAATTCGGTTATTGATATCTGCGTAGGATTTATCAAAACGCAGGATATTGCGAAAGAACCTGAATTTATTATTGAAGTAACGAACTACATTTTTCACTTCGATCAATTGAATGAGGACGCGCTGATTTATAAATGCAAGTGCCTTATTCAACTAAAACGCCATACACTGGCCAATAACAGCTACCTAAAATTTATAAAAGATTATAAGGATATCTACGGCGAAGATTTTAGTAAATCGTTTCATGATGTGATAGCCTAATAAAAAAGTCAAAAGTAAAAATTCAAAAATCAAAAATTTGAGTGCGGCTGGTGAATTATAGCCATCATCTTAAATACATGGAGTTGATTTTGATTTCAGTTCCAAAGCGCATCTGGAAAGAGGATTTATAACGAACGAATCCCGCAGGGATGATATTATTATAGTGAACATATAGACTTGTATTTAAACCCCAGCGGGGTGAAATTCTAATATGTCACCCCGCTGGGGTTTGAAGGCATGGTTTTCGACTTTTCTATAATAATTTCATCCCTGCGGGATTAGTGAAGAAGAATCTATAATTAGCACCTAATTTATATAAGATATGCTTGTGGCTCAAGCATCGTTCACCATTCCGCATATTTATTACTTTTTACTTTTGAATTTTGACTTCTCTAGTCTGCGTCAAAATATTCAGTGCCGTTCACAAATTCAGGTTGTGCTGTTTTGTCGAAGATGTAATTTTCAATAACAAGGTAGTCCATTTCTGTCCGCATAAAGCAACGATATGCTTCCTCTGGTGTGCAGACAATCGGTTCTCCGCGAACATTAAACGATGTATTGATAAGCATACTACAACCGGTCAGCTTTTTAAAGTCATGAATCAGTTGCCAGAATTTTGGATTAGCTGTTTTTTCCACCGTTTGCACTCGCGCGGAATAGTCCAGGTGTGTAATTGCAGGAACATCCGATCGCGGTGAATGCAGCCTTTCGTACATGTCAGCTTGTTGATCAAACGGAGCCAGCGGTTTGCGTAAATGATCCTTTAAATAAGATACAAAAAGCATGTAAGGTGAATGGAAGCTGTCGTTAAAATAACATGCGGCGTCTTCAGCCAGAACGCTTGGTGCAAAAGGCCTGAAACCTTCACGCGATTTTATTTTTAGGTTCAGTTGTTTTTGCATGGCGGGGTTTCGGGGATCGGCCAATATACTTCTGTTGCCCAGTGCACGTGGCCCGAATTCCATTCTTCCCTGGAACCATCCAACAACTTTACCTTCGGCGATTTTTTTGCTGATGATTGAAGTGAGTTCTTCAAAAGACTCAAAGCATGTTGCTTTTGAATTGTACTTGTGCAGCACCCGCCTGATGTTTGCCTCTCCAAATTGTGGCCCCAAATAACCTGCATGCATTTTATCTTCGCGACGGTTTGTCCTCGGCTCGTTTGCCCATAAGTGCCAGGCCGCAAATGCTGCGCCTAATGCCCCTCCGGCATCGCCTGCAGCTGGCTGAATCCAGATATTTTCAAATATTTTCTCTGTCACGATCCTGCTGTTAGCAACACAATTCAAGGCAACCCCACCAGCCATTACAAGATTATTGCTACCGGTGATTTCTTTTGCCGTTCGCGCCAGCCGTATAACAATTTCCTCAAGCACTTGCTGCATCGCAAGTGCAAGATTCATGTGTGATTGATTGAATGTAACTTCCGAAGTTTTTCTTGGCAAGCCCAATAATGATGCCCATTTTGTGTCGTTGGTCATAGTCAATCCCACGGCATAATTAAAGTAATCCATGTTAAGGATCACGGAACCATCCTGTCGGAGATCGACAATCTCATCAAAAATCTTTTGCTTAAAGTTCTCTGTTTCCAGCGCTGCCGGATTACCGTAAGGAGCAAGCCCCATGAGTTTGTACTCGCCACTATTTACTTTAAAACCAAGATAATAAGTGAAGGCAGAATACAACAAACCTATTGAGTGAGGGAATTGCAGTTCGCGAAGGATTTTGATGGACTTTCCATTACCATAACTAATTGTAGTCGTAGCCCATTCACCAACGCCATCGATAGTAAGGATGGCTGCTTCTTCATATGGGGAAGGATAAAATGCACTGCCCGCATGCGATAAATGATGTTCAGGAAATAAAACGGGAACCTTATTGCTGATCTTCTTTAGTTCTGTTCGAAGTGTTTTTTTTATAAAAAGTTTTTCTTTGATCCATACCGGCATGGCTTTCAAAAAACTAGCGAGCCCTTTCGGTGCAAAGGCATGATAGGTTTCCAGCAGCCGTTCAAACTTCAGCAGTGGCTTATCATAAAAAGCAATCGCTGTAAGGTCTGCAGCTTCAAGCCCCGCTTCCTGTAAAACATACTCAACGGCTTTTTTGGGAAATGATGCATCATGCTTAATTCGCGTAAACCGCTCTTCCTGGGCGGCGGCTACAATTTCGCCGTCAACAATCAGTGCAGCGGCGCTATCATGATAAAATGCAGAAATGCCCAATATCGCTTTTCCCAAATCTTTAAAATAAGGTGTAAATAAATGGAGCCAATGCCGGCACGCTTGTCATAACAGTTAATACTGCAAGTAAAAGAAGGATCACAAAAAGCGGCAACAGCCAGAATTTTTTCCTTGTCCTCAAAAAGTGCAGCAGTTCTTTTACAAATTCCATAACGCGGCTTGTGTGTATGTATGAAAGTTAAGAAATATTCATTTGATCAAAACCGGCATTCTTCGGTGTTGCATTCATGCTTGTTTTAAAATGTGTGTTCCAGGTCTTTAGCGGAATACTCATGATCTCTTATCACCATTGCAGAACCACCATCTTTCTTAAACTGCTTTATCTTCATGCCATCAGCGCCTCGCAATTTTCTGGCAAACCCAACGGGCGTAACTACCAAAAAGTAAACGAGCGTTAATACAACCGTTGAGCTTATGTTACTAAGAACTTTGGCCAAAGCAAACCAGATAAGGGTAAAAGGATAAAGCAATTTTGGCACAATCAATATTACAAGGCTCAATGCTGCTATAGCAATTACATAACCACTCTGTTTGGAATATATTGCCAGCATCGCTAAAGCAAGTATTGCAACAATGCCAAACTCAACACACTGTTTTTTTGTAACAGGGTCGAATACGTTTTTAATGGATGTCATGTTGTGGTGGCAGTTTTTGTAATTGTGAAAGTAACAATAACGCTTCTTTATTGGTATTGTCTGCGTGTAAAACTTTTTCAATATACCTCGCGGCCACATCCCTGTTGCCCATTTTGTAATAATTACCGGCAATCTGGTTTAAAGACACAATGTTTGCGGAGTCGGGCGTATTGTTTTGCAGGCGAATGATGTCGGTAGCGAGATGCTTAATGTGCATCAGTGCCGCAGCTCCGCCGTTGCGTATGGCATAATCTAAATAGGGGATAGCCTCTGCAGGCTTATCCTGTTTAAAGTATAACACAAACAAATACCTTGCTTTGTCGGGAGAAGGAGCCAGCGCGAAGGATCGTTTAAAATAAAATGCAGCTGCGGTTTCATCCTGTAGTTTGCCACATAAATTGGCAGCGTTGGTATAATAAGCCTCCTCAAACGGATGTTCAAGAATTTGTGCCTCAATAACAGTTTTCGCTTTGGACAGATCATTTTTTTTTATATAATACTCGTATAGTTTCTCATTTGCATCTGCCCAGCTGAGTGTGTTGCCGGCGACTTCATAAGCCAGTCGTTCTTCAAAAGTCTTAACTGGTAATGAGTCGCCGGTAGCTGTACTATTCAACACTTCTGTTCCTTTAAAGGGCCAGCTTCTTTTTAAATGTTCAATCCTGTATTCACCCGTTAATGAATCCATTTGGGAAAGTGGCATCCAGTGCTGTAGCCGGCCAAAGCTCATTTCATTCTGCGGCTGAACGTTTATAAATCGTTCTTTTTTCATTGTTTCGTAAAAAGCATCCGACAACAATGCGTAGCCATTCAAATTTGGATGAACGTGTTCCAGTATCAGTTCGTTGCCGGTAATACCACCAGGCGACGCTTTTTTGAAAGAATCATCAGCGTCTACCAGAAAAGTATTTGCATGCCTGGCGGGCAGTTGCCTGATAATTTCGTTGATCTTTTGCGGAGCACGAAAGCGCAACGCATCCAGGTCAAGTGCCTTCTTAAAATAGCGTTCCGCCTCGTCAAAACAATGTTGCGAATAAGCCAGTCTTCCCAGGTAAAAATTGCAGGCTGCATGATCGGGAAATACGGTTTCAGCTTGCATAAAAAGTTTAGATGCGGCAGCTGAATCTTTGTTTTCAATTGCAGAAACCCCCTGGGTAAAATTCTTTTGAAAAGCCGGAAATCTAAGGCTGTCAGGCGCAATGCTGATAAATGGCTTCATGTCTTTTTCGTTGCTCGCGAGGGTACTGATGAACACCGGGATGTTATGTCCGTTTAATACATCCAGTGTTGCATTCATGTTCACTTCAAACTGCTCTAGTCCCTTGCGATAGAGTGCAGAACCAAAAGGAATCTGCTGATTTGCAACCATGAATTCCATGCGTGTTTTACGCGTGGGGGCATCTTTGCCTTTAAATGAACCGGCTATTTTTTCATAGGTATTGGAAAGAAGTTGTACCACTTTTGACGCACGAAGTTTCAGCATAGCATGCACGATAAATGGTGACCCGCCTGCTTTATCTGTAGAGCCTACGCCTAATGCGCCATAATATTCATTGTGTCCGGAATAAATCAGCACAGCATCAGGCTGGTAATTGACGATCTCTTTTGCGAAGCCGAGCACTGTATATGAGTTAACCGCGGTTAATGAAAGATTGATGATTTCAAAATTCTTGTCTGGCATACTTCGCATCAGCCGGTATTGTAGCCAACGGTGAAACGAGCCGTTGTGGAAATATGGATAGCCAATGGTGGTAGACTCTCCCAAGACAAAAATGCGCAGGGTATTTTCATCTTTTTCTTTTTTGAAAGGCTCAACATTACCCGTAGTAGCGATTGCCTGATTATTAAAGTACCTTTTTGACGCTTCGGGGTTCAATACGAGATAATTATTGTCTTGCTTATATTCTACAAAAAGATCGGGATTATAGCCATAGTTAAACAAACGAAGGATCACTTCAAGCAACAGCAGCAGCGCAAAGGGCGAGAGCACGCCGATTATCTTAAATAACAGCAGCTTCCGCTTTGGTATTGCATGTTTGTTCATCTGGTTCGGCTCTTTCTTCTGCATATAATAACCTCAAAAAATATCTTATTTAAAATGGTACAGATATCTTTCATCTGCACATTTACACATTCACATATTTACGTATTCGCACATTCACCTATTTTTTCATTTTGCAGCAGACTGTTTTCTCTCCGGCAGATTAAAGCTTAACGGGATTTCTCCGCGCAACGTTTTAGCAGCCTGCCCGGTAAGCCATAGATAGGTATCTGAAGGCTTTCCATCCATTGCTAGAAATGAAACGTTACCAGTCTTTATTACAGGAGGCGTATCCGTACATTTAAAAATAGCTGTGCCTTCATTCACTTCATCAAACATTGCCACATACAGGCTTTTGGCTCCTGTTTTAATCGCTGTAGCAATCAGCTGCCAGTAGAACCTGCCGCCCTGGCGTGGAATACTTCCAACGGGTTTTATATCGTCCGGAAATGCATGTACGCTGAGGTTGTGCCAGCTAAAGCCCGGATATACACAGGGCACATAATCGATATTGTTCTTACGGCACCATTTCATATCATCCGACATAACATCCCTATAACGGTCCATATCATTGTGCAAAAGGGGAGAGAATCTTTGCACTGCCCACGGCAAGATCATGTCGGCTTGTTTTATCAGTTCATGCAGATAGTCATCGTGGATGCAATCGGCATTCAGGTCGCGCCAAAAAGTGGGTACCCCTAACATTACGGTACAATTGCCATAGACCGGATCGTTCTTTAGAAAGTTGATGAGCCTTTCCAGTCCAATGTTGCGGATGTCGTAAGGCCGGTCGGGAAAGCCAACGCCCCAGATAACCACCACCGGCTTGCCGCGATGATGGAGATACGTTTTTTCGCCGGGCTGGTTGGTTACTTTTAGCTGGTCAACCAGGTACTTCCAGTCTTCAATAATGGAGGAACAATCTTCGCCGCTGCCTTTCAGGCCGGAAAGGTCATACATTACCGCAATAGCTCTCTTGTATTTTGAAGCAGCATCCAAAGCATATTTTAGTATGGTAGTTGCTTCCTTCCTGCCTTCGCCTTCTTTTGTCGCATTAAAAAAGCGTTGCATAAATACGCCGTCAACACCGTATTGCTGCATCCATTTAAAATGGAGATCGACGGTACTTTGATCGAGCGAGCTAAAAAAACGGGCCTTATTGCCGTCAGGCAGTACAAAAGGTGTTTCGTAGGTTTTAACATATTCACTTACATCGGGCCATGCGTCGATACCGGACCTGCTTTCATCGCCATACACGAAACGTTTACCAGAACTTCTGTCACCCTGCGCACGAAACCAACCCTGGTAGCCAGCCATCACCAGGCCGTCATAGGTGGGATACAAGGTACTAGAACTGTGTTTGCTTTGCGCTGTTGAAGAAAATGAAAGGCATGTAAGTAGAAGAAAGACAGAAAATGTTTTGTAATGATAAAAGCTCATAGCAGATCGTTTTAAGAGGCCGTTCCCGAAAAAGTGTTAGTCGTAGATTAATTAACGGAGCAGGCAATCAGGCTGTAAAACTAATTTTATGCCTTAACGGAAGGGTTAATGAAAGCATTAATAAGCGGTTAATGGCAGAAAATGAGGAAAAATAATTAGAAAAATTTCCTGAGGATGGATTCTTAGGTAAGATATAGTGTAAACATTAATTAAGAGTAGTATAACTGAGTGCGTAAAAAGAATTGCCTATACTGATAGATCCGGAAGATACAAACAGTTATATGTTTTTGAGCCTGCTAAAAGCATAGTTTATATCTACCGTAAAAAGATGCTTTGGGCGGAACCTTTAGTACTTTGTACCCTATCCTTTCTAACAAGCCGCATTGAATTGTGAATCCTATTTACTCACCAGCATTTGCATCAACAGGCTATCGCGGTTGTATATATCATCCCTAAAGTTAACCATGCCGTTCGCGTCCATAAAGCAGGTGAAGTAACCAATGTAAACCGGTATTTTTTTCTTGAGGGTTACATATTTCTCTACGCCGGCGTTCATGGCTTTGTCAATTTTTTCTGGGGTCCATGTGGAATCATCACGAAGCAGGCGTATAGCCAGCTGGCGTGGCTCACTCACACGTACACAACCATGGCTGAATGCTCTTTTGTCTTCTCCGAACAAGGATTTTGATGGGGTATCGTGCAGATAAATATTGTTGGCGTTGGGGAACAGGAATTTAACCAGGCCGAGGGAATTATTTTTTCCTGGCTTCTGCCTTACGTTACCGCCGTTCCATTCCATCCTATGGTTGGCCAGGTAATTGGAATTGCGCTTCATGCCGGGTAAAATTTCTTTTTTAATAATGCTCGGTGGCACATACCAATAAGGGCTGAACACAACATATTGCATCATGCCACTAAATATAACCGTTTTGTTCATAGGCGTACCCACCACAACATTACAGCCCCAGGCAATCTTTTTGTCTTCATAGTAGCTAAGCGTGTAGTCAGGTATGTTTACCAGGATAAATTCATCTGAAATACTGTCCGCAGGAATCCAGCGAAGGCGTTCCATGTTGACAATGATCTGTTCAATGCGCTTGCTAACCGGAACATTCAATTCCCTGATCATGCTGTTATCAATAACCGAATTCTTTTTTAACCCATGTGTTATACGGAAATTATTTACGGCCGTTACAAGCCCCGTGTCAAATTTATTTCCTTCAGAAAGGTTATTGGCATAACCGTATAAGGCCAGCTGTTGTTTAACGAGTGAAATTGAAGTAGAAGTATCATTTAATTTCAGTGTGGCTGGCTTTTTTAGTGCAGGTATGGTCACCGCTGCGTTCTGCTTATCTATATCCCGATAACGTTGTAACGCTTCTTTTAATCCACGATATTGAACAACAACTATATTGTTGGTGTCGGGTTTCATGGTGCCGGCTGCAAGGTTCTTTTCGAGTATCTCCGGGTAAGACAACTTTTTACGGGGCAGGTACCAGTTCAAAGATTCTGCATCATTATTTAATTTTCCACCCCAGATGTTTCTTGCATAGTTGAAATATTGCGCCGTAAGCATCAGCTCTGTGTTAATGTCGGGCGCACTATCATTTTTCAATCCTGAAGTGTCTTCGTAATGAATAAGCTTTAAGAAATCTTCTTTATAGGGAATGGTGTCTGTGATCCCATCTTCATCAGTCTTCATCAGCCTGCCAATAAGTATGTTTGATAACTCTGATAAACCATTCTTATCGTACCATACATAGTTGTAATGATTGGAGCTGTAGAACTTGTAAAAGTCAGGCAGAAATTCTTTAAACAAAGGTTTCGCTTCTACAAAGCTGGCTATGTGAGAGCTGTCCAGCGGTATACCCGATGATGAATTAAAATTACCTATGATTAATGAATCCGTATGCGTAGCCTTTTTTGTTGCACGGCGCAGGTGTTTGATGCCCTGTTGTTCATTGCAACTAATGAAGAACAATATGATTAAAACAGCAATTATAACCGGGGGCGTATTTTTCATCTCAAATTTTTTCATGTAAGGCCGATGGGTATTAAATGCAGTGCCAATATAGTTAAATAGATCTGGTTCTTAAAATAGCAACATATTGTTGAATGCTGTTGTTGAAGGTAACATGCACTATTGCAGCTTTTCAATCAGCTCATCTATCAAAGGTTTCTGGCCCTCAATAATTTTTTGTTTTGCTTCATCTATTGTAAACCATGCGGCTCTATCAATTTCAGGGAACTGCGTTTTTTTGCCTGAATGCGGTGGCCACTCCATTTCAAACATATTGCTTCTGATAGAAGCGGTATCTATATCGCATTCAAGCGCCCATGCAAAAACATGTTTACCGCTTTTCTGTTTTACAGGAGATAATTCAATAAACGTTCCTTCGAAATGCTTACCTGTTTCTTCAAATGCTTCACGTTTGGCTGCTTCCAAAGGAATTTCATGGTCATCAAACTCACCTTTAGGAATGCTCCATGCACCAGGATCTTTTTTCTGCCAGAAAGGGCCGCCCGGATGCAATAGCAGTACCTGCAATTCATTTACAATAAACCTGTAACAAAGCAGCCCTGCACTTTTACGCGGCATAGAATAATTTTTAATCTTGTTTAATTAGAAATGCTTAGCCAAAGCCCATCTGATTGATTCATAAATATAAGCATACCATATTGTTTTTCGAGGTTCAACACAATTGCTTTACGTCGTCTTAACAGGCGCAAATTTTTCCAAATAAATCGAACAAACGTCATAAAGAATTGTAATTGTTGTATAAATCATTTTTTATATACCAGGTATCTGCTAATTATTTGGCCGAAACTTTTGATCGTGAAGACACTGACTTTAGCGTGTACGGCTAAGATATCTAACCCTTTTCGCAATTATCAACACAATAGAGTTAGGTCCTGAAAGCAAGGATATCCCGATACATGCCAGATATGGAACTGGCGGGAGTATCGTATAGCATCCGCTCCCTATGATGATATTGTAAACCTATATCAGCATAGCATGTTGGCATCCTTAAATACATTAAAAAAAGCGACTTTCCTTCTTGTCGCAGCCTGCAGCTGCGCATTAAACACATTACACGCGCAGTTTACAATATCTGAAACATTTACAGGTACAGTTGTTCCGCCCAATATTATTTTGGGTAATGACGCCTTTCTCACCGCAGAGCGGGGTGTTGATGCTCCGGATGAGGGATGGTTAAGGTTGACGAATGATCAACCAAACCAGGAGGGCTATGTCTATTTGAACCAAAGCTTTCCTTCGGGGTTAGGTGTGTTGATAGACTTTGAATATACCGATTGGTCAAGTGTGTTACCAGATGGTGAGGGTTTTACTGTTTTTTTATTTGATGCAGCCTACGGGCCCGGAACTTTCAAATTGGGCCCAACTGGTGCGTCATTGGGTTATGCCGAAGTTGACGCCAATTCAAAACCTCCTGGAGCCTTCACAATAGGTCCAGGATTAACCGGCGGTTATTTCGGTGTTGGTTTCGACGAGCTTGGAAACTATGCTAGCCAGCTTAACGGCGTTGATAACAGCGCTCCTGGCGCCAGAACCAATGCAATATCCCTCAGAGGGCCTACAAGCGGCCATACCCGTTACCTAACAGGTACAAATACAGATCTAGGGGGCACACCTTTAGCCGGAACCAAAATCAGTTATGGAATTGCAACAACAACACGGCCATCTCCATCACAATATTATAGGAGAGTCCGCATTCAAATGGTTCCGAACGGTTCATCCTACAGATTTACATTATATATGCAGGTTTCGCCGAATGGCCCTATGCAAGAATTGATGGTCTACAATGCCCTGCCTAAGCCACCTGAATTTTTAAAGTTGGGGTTTTCAGCATCAACAGGATCATTCATGGGCGTGCACAGCATCAGAAACCTGCAAATTACTACTCCGGGTGGTGCACGTATACAAAAAACCGGGCCGGCAGCGGTTGCAAACGGCGGTCGGTTAAGCTATAACATCAATGTATTTAATGACGACACAAGAACACTTACAAACATAGCTTTTACCGATTCTCTTCCTGCTAATTTTCAATATGACTCCATTGTTTTTGCCAATGCCGGAACAGCTGGCAATACTTTTACAAAAGGGAGTACAACAATAACCTCAGGCGTGCTGAGGAATAGTACGCTTACTTTACAACCAAACAGCTATGCAACTCTTACTGTTTACGGAAGAGCAAAGTTTACCGACAGCGTTGCCACGCAGTTGAAAAATGCGGCAATAGCAAAAGCGCCGGGAGTCACAGATCCTGATGTTACAAATGATACGTCCCGCACCATAACTTATCGAATTCCTATTGTAAAAGGAGCCGGCAAAACCACTTGCAGTGGTACCTCAACGGATTTAGCGCTTACTACAATGGCAAATGCAACGCTTACATGGAGCGCCACGGTTACAGCAGGCAGTGCTACGGGAGCTACAAGCGGCAGCGCCATTGCCAATGCAGCGGGCCAGTATACACTGCCTCAAACACTTATCAATACAGGAACCGCACCTGCAACGGTAACATATAAAATAACGCCTTCATACACTTACACGCAAAGCGATGGCGGCCTGTTAACGGTGACAGGGCCCGATTCAACAGTTACAATAACTGTAAATCCTTTTGCAGTCAGCGCCCTGATAAATGCTACCGACGTTGTTGTATGTAATAATGTAAGTGCGGCATTAACCGCTACAAGCACCATCGCAAATCCTGTGTACAAATGGTATTCAAATGGTAGCCTGACTACACTTGTAGGCACTGGTGCAACTTATAACACGCCAAAACTATCTGTACCTACAGCTTATTTTGTGACTGTGCAAAATGCCTTCGTGTGTGAAAATAAAAGCGGGACTGCAAAACAGGTGAATGTGACAGTTAGTAACACTTGTGGCAGCGATGTACCGTCGGGATGTTCGGCAAACGGCTCCTTATTGATTGAGTATGACTTTGGAGGTAACAAGGCTTCTGATCCAAATTATAGTAGCACAAGATTGCCTGGCAGTACTACTACTTACACATTTGCTTCCGGGGCTGCAAACTTTCCACCACAAACAAATCAGTACTCAATTACAAAGAACCCCAACGGGAATGGGTTTGCACAATGGTATGCCAACCTCACGGACCATACTGGCAGTGGCTATATGGCTATTTTTAATGCGGACCTCCAACCGGGGACATTTTTTACTGATACGTTGACAAATCTTTGTCCGGGAACCCAGCTGTTTTTTTCAGCATGGGCCATCAGCTTGTTTAAAAATGCAACAGGCGGCATTAATCCAAATCTGACTTTTGTATTATCTAACCCCGTTACAGGCGACACGATATCGAAATTTTTTGCTGGTGATATTGTTAACGGAGATAAAGTGTGGCGGCAATACGGGATGAATTTTACTGTTCCGATTGGGCTATCTTCCATAGCATTAAGTATTAAGAACAATGCACCAGGCGGTACAGGAAATGACGTGGCATTAGATGATATTGCAGTGTATGCCTGTACGCCACCAGTAACCGTTACCGGGTTAAAAGCCGGCGGCATTTATTGCCAGGGAGAAAGTTTAAACCTCGTGGCTGCATACACAGATGATGGTACATTGGGTGCGGGGCATGGGTACCAGTGGTACTATAGCACTACGGGAGATTTGACTTCATGGAGCTCATGGGTGCCAGTAAACGGAGCTACATCTTATACATTAAGCACGCCTCCGGCGGTTGGCTATTACCGTGTAGTTGTAGGCAACCCGGCTAATATTGCGGCTCAAAAGTTTTATTGTTGTGCGGTTTCAAACGAGGTTCAGGTAGTATCTGTAAATCTGCCTCCGGCTATCAATAACATTACCGGAACATCCACAACCTGCGTAGGGGATTCAACGCAATTAGGGAATGCGACAGCCGGAGGTAGCTGGGCTTCTGCAAACAATTCCATTGCCACTGTTGATAATACTGGAAAAGTTAAAGGCGTTGGCGTTGGTACTGTGAATATAACCTATACGGTTACTGTTGCAGGTGCATGTGCGACTACCGTAAGCCTTGCGGTGACGGTTAATCCGCGTGTTGTAGTTAACCCACTTGCTAATATAGGCGCCTGCAATGCGTCAGCAATAGCGCCGATAACTCTTTCCGGCTCACCAGCAGGGGTAACGTTTAACTGGACCGGTGGGGCGGCGATAGGCATGCCCGATGGAAGTGGAACAACCATACCGACATTTACTGCCATCAATACGGGCACTACAGCAATCATTGCTACTATTACAGTAACTCCAAATGCCAATGGTTGTAGTGGTATCCCGAAAGTCTTTACCATAACAGTTGATCCATCGGCAACTACACCAGTCATATCACTATCAAGGCTGCTTGGAGATATCGGTCTAAATAAATCAGTCACACTTACAGCAAATGCTGCCGGCGCAACTTCTTATCAATGGTATAAAAGTGGCGTGTTGGTGCCGGGAGCCACTTCTTCCACCTATACAATTCCAGCATACACCCATGCAGACACCGGAACATATTCTGTAGCAGCTTACAACAGTAAAGGCTGTCAAAGCAATACCCGGGGATCAATAGTATTGCCGGATGTAGAACGATTTGAAACATGGAAACTTGTTGACGATGCGAATGGAGATTTCAGGCCGCAGGCAAACGAAATACTCACGTATACAGTTTACGTGAAGAATACAGGCACAGTGTTGCTTTCAAATGTAACCATAAAGGATACGATTCCTAATCATTCTACCTGGGTGTCCGGCGGTACACATGATCCGTTGGATAACTCTGTAAACTTTACGATTGCTGCGATTGCACCCGGTGCAACTGAAAATGTAACCTTCCAGGTGCAGGTAGCCCCGGATATTACCAATGTAGACACTATTTACAACCAGGGCGTTGTACAGGCCGACACAACTACTCATCGCACGGGTTGCGCGGAAGACAGAACGAATGGCGCATGCCCTACAACCATACCAACACAGCCTGAAAAAGCATTCGTTACATGGAAAACTGTGGCGGACGCCGATGGCGATCACAAAGCCAGCGCCAACGAGGTACTTACCTATACTATTCATGTCAAAAACATAGGAAGTGTAGATATTGATAATATTACCGTAACCGATATTGTGCCGGCGCATACAACTTTTGTTGCAGGAAGCGCAGGAAACGGCACATACGATAACGGTACGAACACAGTGAGTTATACATGGACGAATTTGAATGTTTCGCGGGATACTGCCGTAACATTCCAGGTAAGAGTTGGCAGCAACATAACAGGCGTACCACTAATCAGTAACCAGGGTGTTGTGACAGGAGATACAACTACCTATAATACGGGGTGCAGTGAATCTGACGCCAATGGTGTTTGCACCACTGACATGCCTACTATTGGAACAAAGAGTTTTGATACATGGAAGACAGTTACAGCTGAACATCCCGATGGTAAAGCGCAGCCGGAAGAAAGGCTTATTTACACCATTCACGTTAAAAATACCGGTAGCGTTAATATTGCGAATATAAGTATAACCGATACCATTCCTGCTTATACAACGTATGTTGCAGGCAGTGCAGGAAACGGTGTATACAACGCGACAGATAAAACCATTACATATACCTGGACGAACCTGAAAGTAGGGCAGGACACAACAGTTGGCTTTTTAGCAGATGTTGCAATTGACCTCACCAGTGCGGATTCAATTTCAAATCAGGCCAGGGTATCTGGAGATACAATAACCCACCTTACAGGTTGCAGCGAAACATCAGCAGCTGATAGTTGTACTACCAGTGTGCCTGTTGATGCAACAAAGGACTTTATAGCGTGGAAAACAGTAGCAGATAGTAGCAATAATGGCCTGGCAGATGCAGGAGAGCGAATTACATATATCATACACGTAAAAAACACCGGCAATATAAATATAGACAGTGTTACTATAAAGGATACGATACCTTTCCGTACAAGCTTTATCAACGGTAGTGCAGGAAATGGTACCTATAATCCTTCAGACAAGAGCATTATTTACGTTATCCGTAACCTGGCTGTTGGCATTGACACTGCTATAAGCTTTGCCGTGCGGCTTGATTCAAATATAACCGGGGTTGATACAGTAAGAAACAGAGTATTTGTTACAGGGGATACAATTATACATGCAACAGGATGCAGTGAATCTACTGCGGAAGATAGTTGTAATACTGATATTCCTACCAATAGAATAAAAGATTTCATCACATGGAAGACAGTAGAGGATGCAGATGGCGATGGTAAAGCTGCAGCAGGCGATACACTCATCTATACTATACATGTAAGGAATACAGGTAATGTTGATCTTTTCAATTTAATATTATCAGATTCGATTCCGCTGCATACTTCACTTATCTCCGGAAATCTTAATGCATTCCTTAATCCATACAGAAATACCATTGATTTTTACTGGCGCCTGCTTCGGGTTGGACAGGACACCAGTGTAAGTTTTAAAGTTATAGTTAATGCGGATCTTACGGATGTTGATTTTATTCGAAACCGGGCAATTATAACTGCGGATACGCTTACCCGGTTTACAGGTTGTAGCGAAGGCTCTGCAAGTGACAGCTGCACAACAACCACTCCGGTCCTTCAACAGAAATCATTTATAACATGGAAAAACGTAAATGATGCAAATGGAAACGGGCGTGCGGAAGCGAACGAGTTGCTCACTTATTCAATACATATCAGCAATACAGGAAGTGTATTATTGACGAATATTTTGATACAGGATACACTGCCTGCATATACCACCCTTGCGGATGGAAATGATGGTGTATATAACCCTTCTAACCGTTCCATCAGCTTTACAATTGGAGCACTGCGCGTAGCGCGGGATACAAGTGTAACTTTTGTAGTAAGAGTGAATAACGACCTTTCCGGGGCTGATACTGCATTGTTTAACCAGGCGGTTGTAACTAGTGATACAGTGAGGCACCCCACAGGATGTAGCGAGCAAACAGCCGCTGATAGCTGTGTAACACACATTCCACTCAGCCTTGTAAAGGGTTTTGATACATGGAAACTGCTAAGCGACGAAAATGGAGACCTGAAAGCCGCCGCAGGCGAAAAACTCACCTACACCATTCATGTTAAAAACACAGGTAACGTAGCAATCAATACTATTACTGTTGTTGATACTATTCCATTGCATACTACTTATTTAGCCGGAAGTGGCGGCGTTTACAGTGCGGCTGCCAATTTGGTTTCATTTAGCTGGAACAATCTTAAAGTTGGCCAGGATACCAGTATAAGTTTTGTAGTTGTAGTGAATGCAGATATTACAACGGCTGATACCATTCATAACCAGGGAAAAGTTACAGGCGATACAATTATACATGCAACAGGTTGTTCTGAAGCTACGCCAAATGGTGCGTGTACCACTGTTATGCCGACCAATAAAGTAAAATCTTTCAAAACATGGAAGCTTGTTTCAAATGCAAGCGGTGATGCATTTGCCCAGGGCGGAGAGATTCTCACCTATACTATTCACGTAAGAAACACGGGTAATGTGCTTATTGATCACATAACCGTGCGAGATACGATTCCGGCATATACTTCCTTCCTGTCAAGCGCAGGTGTTTTTGACAGTGCGTCGAACAGCCTTGAATTCATTGCCCTTCGCCTTGGCGTAGGACGTGACACAACATTTACATTAACGGTTAAAGTAGCTGATGATCTTACCGGCGCCCACAATATCGGAAATAGGGCAAACGTGCTTGCAGATACGCTTGTCAACAACAGGGGTTGTAGTGAAGCAAATGCCAATGGTGGATGTTCTACAGATATACCGGTTGATCTTATTAAACAGTTTAAAACATGGAAATTCGTAACCGATGCAAGTGGAAATGGCAGGCCATCAGCAAATGAAATTTTAACGTACACCATCCATGTTAAGAACACAGGCAATGTTGTAATCAACAGCACAACAATACGCGATGCTATTCCACAGCATACAACTTATGTACCTAACAGTGGAGGCATATATGACCCTTCAAACAATTCAATTGTGTTTAGGATTTTGAATCTGGCTGTTCATAAAGATACGGCAGTGCAGTTCCAGGTTAAGATTAATAACGACATTACGGAAGCTGACACCATTAGGAACAGAGCTATTGTAACCGGCGACACAACAACGCATCCAACAGGTTGTAGTGAGTCAACAGCCAACTCCGATTGTGAAACGATGATTCCTACTGATACCATTTTTGCATTTAGTGCATGGAAAAGCGTAACAGATGTCGATGGTGATGGTATTGGCCAGCCTGGAGAGGAGCTTACTTATAGCATTCATGTTAGAAATACGGGTAACCGTGCGTTGTCCAATCTGCTTGTTTATGACACCATTCCGGCAAGAACAGCCTATGTTGCAGGTAGCGGTGGCGTATTGAATGGCACCAGGGTAGAATTTGCAGGGTTGAACATTGCGGTAGGGGATTCTATCACACTTGCTTTCAAAGTGAAGATCCTGGAAAATTTAACCGGAAGGGATACAATAGCCAATTTGGCTTATGTACATCTGCCAAATAACGGACAAGATATCCCTACATGCAATATGCCTGATGGTTGTCCGCCCGGCGGAGGAGATACAACTATTATTCCGGTTGGTTACCCCAGGTACATTGCGTGGAAAACTGTCGCCGATATTGCATATGGCGGCACTGCATCTCCGGGCGGACAGTTGGTTTATTCCATCTATGTAAGAAATACCGGCGTTGTGACCATAGATAACCTGCTTGTGTTTGATACGATACCCATGCTGACCACGTATATACCGGGAAGCGGCGGGATACTGAACGGGAAAAGGGTGGAATTTACAAATGTATCTGTACCGATAGGAGGTACCGCTCAGCTGGTATTTAAGGTGAGTGTGGATTCATCGGTAACCAATCGCGATACAATTGCCAACATAGCATTTACCAATAGTGGAGATGGCGACAAGCCGACCTGTGCAAGGCCCGACAGCTGCATAGGTGGTGATACCACAAAAATTCCTGTATTGCCCGGTGAGTATATAGCATGGAAGTCTGTTGATGATGCCAATGGAGACGGCAGTGCCCAGCCTAATGAAACACTTACTTACTATATTCAGGTAAAAAACACCGGCACGGTTTCATTGGCTGGCCTGGTGGTCTACGATACAATTCCTGCGCATACCAGTTATCTTGCTGGCAGTGGCGGCGTTTTGAACAATAATAGGGTTCAATTTGCAAATGTGAATGTGCCTGTGGGCGATTCAATTACACTTTCATTCAAGGTGACTGTTGATAAAAATATTCCGGCGGCAATCACACATATTTCCAATATGGCGTATGTAGATGATGGTGTTGGGCCGGATCAGCCTACATGTAATGATGCTTCGGGTTGCCCGAATGGCGACACTACAGAAATACCTGTTAAACCGCTTTCTTATATCGCATGGAAGACAGTTGCCGACAGCAATGGAGATAATAGTGTGCAAGCCAATGAAGAACTCACCTATTTCATTCATGTTAAGAATATGGGCGCTGCGGCGTTAAGTAACTTGTTGATTTATGATACAATCCCGCTGCATACCACGTATGTAACAGGGAGCGGTGGAATACTTAATGGCTCAAGGGTTGAATTTAATAATATCAATATTTCAGCAGGAGATTCAGTGACTATACAGTTCAAAGTAACGGCTGCAGCAGATCTCATGAATATCCCGTCTATTAAAAACATTGCATTTGTTCATGACAATGGTGGTGGCGAGGATAAGCCAACCTGTACAGCTCCAGATGGATGCGTGGGAGGAGATACTACAGTTATTCCTGTGAAACAATTCAGCTACATAGCATGGAAAACTGTTGACGATGCGAATAGTGACGGAAGTGCGCAACCGGGAGAAGTATTAACTTATACTATTCACGTTAAGAATACTGATGTGGTTCCGTTATCTGGTTTGTTGATCTACGATACCATTCCGGTGCACACTGCTTATGTTGAGGGAAGTGGCGGTGTTATCAACGGTACAAGAGTTGAATTCAGTAATGTAAACATACCCGTAGGCGATTCCGCACTGCTGTCGTTTAAGGTTACGGTAGGAACCAACCTGGCCGCCGGCGTGCTCGGGATCAAGAATATTGCCTTTGTGCATATCCCTGGTGATGGTGATGATAAACCAACCTGCAACAATGCCGCAGGCTGCCTAAATGGAGACACTACAGAAATTCCTGTTAAAGCGCTTTCATATATTGCCTGGAAGACTGTTACAGATAGTAACGGAGACAGCCGTGCACAAGCAGATGAAGTGCTTACTTATCTCATTCGTATCAAGAATACCGGCGCCGTAACGCTTACTAATCTGTTGGTCTATGATACGATACCGATGTACACAACTTATGTTGCGGGTAGTGGTGGCACACTTAACGGATCGAGAGTTGAGTTCGGCAATATCAATATTGCACCCGGAGACATCGCGGCTGTTCAGTTTAAGGTAACGGTAGCACCGGATCTCATGAATGTGTCCGCTATTAAAAACATGGCATTTGTACATGATAATGGTGGGGGTGAAGACAAGCCTACCTGTACCGTTCCGGATGGTTGTATTGGCGGCGATACCACTATCATTCTTACCAAACAGCTTAGCTATATAGCATGGAAGGAAGTAGAAGATGCAAATAACGATGGCAGCGCACAGCCTGGCGAAGTGCTCACTTACACTATCCATGTAAAGAACACAGATGTAGTTCCGTTAACCGGTTTGTTGGTCTATGATACTATTCCTGCTCATACCATTTATGTTGCAGGAAGTGGCGGAACTGTTAATGGTGCAAGAGTTGAATTCAGTAATGTAAACATACCCGTAGGCGATTCAGTATCACTATCATTTAAAGTCACTGTAGCAACCAATCTGCCTTCAGAAGTGGTCAATATAAGTAATATTGCTTTTATACACCACCCGGGTGGCAATAGCGATAAACCAACCTGCAATAGTCCCGCAGGCTGTCCGAATGGAGAGCCAACAGAGATTTCTGTCAAAACACTTTACTATCTCGCGTGGAAAACTGTAAGTGATAGCAATGGCGACAACGCAGCACAGGCAAATGAGGTGCTTACTTATTCCATTCATATAAAGAACACCGGGGTTGTGGCGCTAAACGGATTGTTGATCTATGATACAATTCCCGAATATACCACTTACGTACAGGGGAGTGGTGGTACAATCAATGGCCCTCGTGTTGAATTCAGCAATATCAACATCGCAGCTGGCGATTCTGTAATTGTACAGTTCAAGGTGGTTGCAGCTGCCGACCTCAGCAATATTTTCAGTATTAAAAATATAGCCTTTGCGCACGACAATGGTGGCGGTGAAGATAAGCCAACCTGCACTGCGCCTGATGGTTGCGTAGGGGGCGATGCAACGGTTATTCCCGTTTCTCCGCGAGTCGCTTATATTGCCTGGAAAACTGTCTCAGATGCAACCGGCGATGGTAAGGTTGAAGCGAATGAAGAACTAACTTATACCATTCATCTGAAGAATACAGGCGCGGCAGCATTAACCGGGTTGTTGATATACGATACAATTCCTGCTCATACAGTGTACGTTGCAGGAAGTGGTGGTACTTTGAATGGAGCCAGAGTTGAATTCCGTAATGTTAATGTTCCGGTGACTGATTCTGTGCTGCTTTCATTTAAAGTAAAAACAAATGCGGATCTAAGCAATGCTGGTGCTATCAAAAACATTGCATTTGTGCATGCGGAGGATGGAGGTAAAGATCAGCCAACCTGTACAGTGCCTTCCGCCTGTCCAAGCGGTGATACCACAGTTATTCCGGTCGGAACGCCATCATACATTGCATGGAAGACGGTTGTGGATGCAGGAAATAATGGCAAGGCCTCGCCAGGAGAGGTGCTAACCTATACTATTCATGTGCAGAACAAGGGAACTATTGCATTAACAGGTATTCTTGTTTATGATGCGATACCTGTCATCACTTCGTACATATCAGGTAGTGGAGGTGTGTTAAATAATGGAAGGGTTGAGTTCACTAATGTAAACGTGCCCGCTGGCGATTCTGTATTGCTGTCATTCAATGTGAAAGTTGACTCGAGCGTTGGCAATACTATCTCGATAAATAACATTGCCTATGTGCATGATAATACTGGAGGATTGGATAGGCCCACCTGTTCGACGCCGACCGGTTGCGTTGGTGGTGACTCAACAAAGATACCGGTAGTTAACAGTCATATAAGCGAGGTTGATCTTAAGGTTGCCAAGCGTGCTACCAATGCCAGGACCGGCGTAGGCAGCAATACTATCGGCGTAAATGAGCCCTATTATTACCAAATTACCGTAACGAACAAATTGGCTGCTACGGTACTAAAAGTAGTGGTTTTGGATACACTTGACCAAGTGCTGACTTACAACGAAAGCACTGCGGATAAAGGTAGTGTAACATTCAATCAGGCCTCCAGGGTAGTAATGTGGGCCATTGATTCACTCAGCGCAAATGAACAGGCAAATCTTACCATTACTGTAAGTGCCCGCCAGGCCGGAACCGTTGCAAACAGGGCTGTTGTTACGAGCCAGGGGCTGGATGTGAACCCTGCTGATAACATTAGCTCGGTATTGACTGACGTGCTGCAATTGAAGATTCCAAACGTAGTTACACCAAATGGAGATGGGCATAATGATAAGTTCGTTATTCAGGGCCTTGAACTGTATACGGATAACCAGTTGATCATCTTTAACCGCTGGAACAACAAAATATATGAAAAGAAAGGTTATACAAACGATTGGGACGGATCAGCATTGAATGCCGGTACATATTACTACGAACTCAAGCTGAAAGATAGAAGTAATCAATGGCGCAGCTACAAAGGATACATTACGCTGTTGAAGGATAAGTATTAAACAAGAACAGTATTATAATGTTTATTTAAAAGGAAGGAGCTAACCATGAAACGTTTACTCACCTTACTACTACTTGGCTTTCCGGCTACGGTCTTTGCGCAGCAGGATGCCCAGTTCAGCCAGTATATGTTTAACGGGCTGTATATTAATCCCGCTTATGCGGGTTATCGACAGCAATGGAACGTAAACATGTTTTACCGCACGCAATGGGTTGGTTTTCCCGGTGCTCCCAAAACATTTTCTATCGCGGCCGACGGTTCGGCCAACGATGAACGTGTAGGCCTTGGTGTGCAGGTAATGAACGATAAACTTGGCGCGCAGAACAATACATCTTTTTATGCAACATATGCTTACCGCATTCCGCTGGATGACTACGGGAACAAAACCCTGGCGCTGGGAATTAGCGGAGGCTTTGTGCAGCAACGATTGGACGTTACTGCGTTGGATCCAATCGATCACGATGACCCATTACTGATGAATGCAAAGAAAACATCGTTGATGCCAGATGCAAGATTTGGTGTGTTTTATAACAGTGAGCGTCTGTATGCAGGATTGTCTGCAGACAATCTTATCACAAACATCTTTCAAAAAGGAGATGCGTTAAAAACATATCTTCCGTTAAAACCGCATGTGTATTTTACCGTTGGAGGATTGGTGCCCCTATCTGATGCGTTGATGTTAAAGCCATCCTTTTTATTGAAAGAAGATTTCGCAGGGCCAACCAGTTTTGACTTTAATGCTTTTTTGCTAATTAATAAAGTGGTGTGGATCGGAGGGTCTTACAGAACAGCAATTTTCAACAAAGAAGCGATAGATAATTCACTGGTGAAGTCGGGTGCTATTGTTGGTATGATTGAAGTGTTTGTGAATGATAAATTAAGGATTGGTTATGCCTACGATCAAACAATAAATGGAACAGCGGCAAACAATTACACAACGCACGAAATATCGCTGAGTTATTTCTTCCCAACACAAAAAGCCAGGATGGTGTCGCCGAGATACTTCTGATAATTGACAATGGATAATTGATAATGCAGCAATACTTTTCCATTACATCTCTATTACTTAAACCTCGACACTCATGCATAAATTAATTCTACAGATAAGTTTGATGTTGCTGGTGGTTGTTGTGCTTGTGCCCGCAGGAAATCTGCGTGCACAATATGTGCTGAAGCAGGCCGAAGCACAAGCTTCTTTGTTTAATTATACAACAGCCAAACCTTTATACACGAAAGCATATAAAAAGAAAAAAACGATAGAGGCTGCACGCGGGTTGGCGGAAATTGCAACAGGCACAAAGGATTATGTATTCGCTGAATCCTGGTATGCGAAGGTGGTGGCCATGCCTGCGCACACGCCGGAAGATGAATTAAATTATGCCCAGGTATTAATGAACAATAGCAAATACAGCGAAGCAAAACAGCAGTTGCAAAGTTATCTTTCTAAAAAAGCCGGCGACAAAAAAGCTACGAATCTGCTTGCGGGCTGCGACTCCGCACAAGTCTGGATGGTGCAGCCGGTTAAAGGAAACCTCGAAAGTATGCAGGCATTGAATAGCAGGTATTCAGATTGGGGTACTACGTTTTATAACAACCAATTCATATTTGCCTCCGACAGGCCCTATGATTCAGTCAGGCGTCAACCATTCTTTAGCACCAGCAACATTAAAAGAAGTTATTATGGCATGACGGGAAATAGCTATGTACACCTTTACCAGAGCAATGGTAAAGACAGTGCCAGCGCAAAGTTGTTAAACAAAGGGATCAATGGTGACTATCACAGCGCCAGTGCCACTTATTCAGCAGACGGAAAAGAAATGTATTATGCAGTTACCAATCTCGTAAAAAAGGGTGGTAGCTTTTTAGGTAAAGATCAACCGTATACATTGAACATTGAAATACGTAAAAGCGGCTGGGATACGGCGAGGCAAGATTGGGGCCAGGCTGTCAATTTTCCGTATAACGAAGTCTTTAAACATTCCGTTGGCGATCCGTGGATAACACCCGATGGACAAACACTTTACTTTGCTGCTAATTATGGTGATGGAAATATCGGCGGCACCGATATTTATTTCACGCAAAAAGATGCAGAGGGTAAATGGCAGCAGCCCAAAAATATGGGTACGACTATTAATACAGAAGGAGATGAGCGCACACCTTACTTTGATGAAGCAGGTAATTTTTATTTTGCCAGTGATGGGCGTGTTGGAATGGGCGGCCTCGACATTTATAAAGCCGTTAAAACAGGCAGTGGGGATTGGTTGGTTGTGAACCTGGGAACGCCTGTAAATAGCCCGCAGGATGATTTTGCACCATTTTTCAAAACGACATCTGTTGTTTACTTTTCAAGCAATAGGCTCGGCGGTAAAGGCAGTGATGATATCTATCGGTTTGAACTGGCTAGAATACTTTTATTTACCCTTGAAGGGACAGTGAAAGACAAAAAGACAAATGAACCGCTTAGAGATGTTGTTGTAACGCTGCAGAATAAAAGCAGCAATACACCCATCAAAACCATTACCGACGATCAGGGGCGTTACACTTTTAAACTGGATAGTGTAACGGATTATGATTTAAGTGCTGTTAAAACAGAATATAGCACTATTACCGCTATTCCACTTACAACAAAAGGGCTTACAGCGTCTCAAACGCTTCGCAAAGATGTTTACCTCGACAAGATTGAACTGAAGAAACCTGTTAAGATTGAAAATATTTATTTTGACCTTGATAAATGGAATATACGCCCGGATGCCGCGATAGAACTCGATAAGCTGGTGAAAGTTTTAAAAGATAACCCCACATGGGATGTGGAGATGTCTTCACATACAGATTCCCGCGCGCCGGATGATTATAATATGAAACTTTCACAACGAAGGGCTGAATCCACCGTTAAATACCTGATAGAACATGGAATTGATGCAGATCGTCTAAGTGCCAAAGGCTATGGCGAAACAAGGCTTGTTAACAAATGCAGCAACAATGTGCCATGCACAGAAGAAGAACATCAACAGAACAGGAGGACAGAATTTACTATACTGGATAAGTAGTTGGCTTTAAGTGGATAATTTTTAAACTACAATTTGTAAAGGATGCAGATAAAATGCATCCTTTACTATTAGTAAAGTGCCCGAAGTTTTTCAGCAAAAAATAAATTGCCGGCTGCAAAAAATAAATCCTGGTTGATATCCGCAAATCCTGCAAATACATTTGAAGGGTAATCAAAATAAACGCAACTAAAATCAACCATTATGTATTGCAGAAACTGTGGAAACGAGGTAAACGATAAAGCTGTCGCTTGCCCCAAATGCGGTGTTAATCCGCGCAGCGAAAAAAACTTTTGTCCCACATGCGGTACAAATACCACCCATAACCAGGTAATGTGCACAAAATGTAATGCTAACCTTTCAACGCAGGTATTTTCATTTGATGCAAGCAGCCTTCAGAAAATTGATTTCTCGGCCGCGTTAAAAAACAAAACGATTTTGTTTGCCGCATTGGCATTGTTGGGATGCTTTTTACCATGGTTTAAATTGAACGCATTTATTGCCAGTCAGAGCTTTTCCTGCTTTGGCTTGTCGAAGATGCTGGAACTTGCGCCCGACAGTATCCTGGTGCCGTTCCTGCTTTACCTGATTCCCCTGTGCCTCGCGGCCGTTATAGCTTCTTTATTTGTGCCTCAGATCATAAAGTACAAAAAGATCTTGCTGGCGGGGGCATTGATATTGGTGATATATGCTGGCGTTGGCCTATATAAAACGGCTAACCCTTCAGTGCCAAAAGTAGAGAATGATGCATTTGGTTTTGGCGCGGCAATGACAAAGGAAGCAAGGAACATGATGTCTGTTGGATTTGGCTTTTATGTTACGCTGATTGGAACGGTAGCCAGTTTCTATTTTGGGCGCAAAGAATAAGTGCGTTATGCGGGAATGCACCTTGTCTGAAGTTATTTCGGAACTTATGTTGTCTTCGTGTGAATGCCATATAACCTCCTAATGTTACAATGTATGAAAACGAGTAGACTGATTTTGTTTGCGTCCTTATTAAGCCTTGCAATGGCTACGGGAATTGTAGGTTGCAAAGGCTTATCTGGTACCTATGTTGCCAGGGGCGATGCTTTCCTGGAAAAAATTGCGTTCAATTCAAACGGTAACGTTGAAATTTCGGTCATGGGTGTAACGCAGCCCGGTACTTTTAAAAAAGACGGAGACAAGGTAACCATTTCAATAGCGGGAGAAAACCATGTGTTTACGATTGACAAAGATGGCTGCCTGGATGGCGGTAGTATCATTGGTAAATATTGCAAGGAATAGGGAGGCCGTTATACCCGCAGACAAGAATATTGGGATGGATCTTTGTTTATTTTTTTTCAGATTGCGAGCAGCCTTTTCCGGATAAAACATATCTGTTTAAAATAGTCTGTTTCGCATCCCATAATGGGCATTCAACCCTAATCCTAAAAAAATATTGTTTAAAGCAACATGCTGAATAGCTATACATGTTGCGATGGTTGTTCTAGATAGCTCTTCCTTTCCCAAAAAACAAATTACAGCCGCCTTACCTCACTCATCGAGTACTGGATTTAATAATAGTGATTGCGATACTTTCCTGCAACCGGTATGCGACTTTCATTTCCTCCTTATTGCATGATAAGCAAGTACAAACGCCGATTAAATATTTGACAAAACTTCATCGGCTACTTGAATTTTAAAAAAAACTTTATTAGTTTAGTTTTAGTTCTATGTATCATTCTGCCCCCATACTGGAATGACACAACTAGGCCTGTTACAACAAAGGTTTTATATGAGGCAATGCTCGTATAAATGCTGGTTTTATCGAATTTTTTTTACTATCTGGATGGCTGCAAGTACGTTGCAGTAGCGATAGCTTTAGTCCCTCACCACCAAACTGCACTTTTCCGTACTATAATAACGCGGAAGGCTTTCATTACTAAAAATTGCTTTGTCTTATGCACGATTTTAACATCGGGTGGTACGTTATTTATACAAAATCCCGTCACGAAAAAAAAGTAGCGCAACAACTTGGTGGTATGGAGTTGCAGTACTTTTTACCCACCACAAGAATCTTACGGATCTGGCCCACAAAGAAAAAATACGTGCAAGCGCCGCTTTTTCCTTCCTATGTTTTTGTAAAGCTGGAAAAACTACAACACTATTTTGACAGCCTGCAAATTCCCGGCGTGTTGTACTTTGTAAAGATCGGCAACCAGGTGGCCAGTATTAAGGAAACGATCATTCATAAATTACAGGCAATTATTTCCAATAAGCTGGATGATATTGAAGTGCTTTCAGAACACTTTAATCCTGGCACAACCATGAATATTCATGCGGGGCCATTCAAAGGTTTTTCATGTGAGGTAATTGAACACCGGGGCAGGAATAAAATCCTTGTGAGGATCGAACTGCTTCAACGCAATATATTGGTGGATATGCCATCGTATTGTCTGGAGGTGAATGCAATTTAGCGAGAAGCGGCAGGTGTGAGGTATAAGGCATAAGGTATGAGGTTTGAGGTTTGAGGTTTGAGGCGGAAGGCTTACCTGTTCTATAAATCAGACATCTAAACATCAGCTATCTGCCATTCTACATCGTACCTCAGACATCGTACATCTTACATCTGATATCGTACATTAAAATCGTATCTAACAAATAAAACTTACAGCTATGCCAGTACAAACAACTTACCCCGGCGTTTATATTGAAGAGATTCCCAGTGGCGTACGAACAATTACGGGTGTAGCTACCTCCATAACGGCGTTTATTGGCCGCGCATTAATGGGGCCGGTAAATGATCCGACAATCATCAACAGCTTCGCAGATTATGACCGGCAGTTCGGAGGCCTATGGATCGAGAGTACCATGAGCTACGCCGTTCAGGATTTTTACCTAAATGGTGGTAGCCAGGCGGTAATTGTGCGTATTGACAACAATGCCGGTGCCGCACAGATTGCTTTGCCAACGGGCGCGGCATCTCCAAATGATATGCTTATTCTCGAAGCATCAAGTCCGGGTGCGTGGGGTAGCGCTCTTCTCGCTGAGGTAAATTACAACACACAGGATCCAACGGCTTCACCATTGTCGCCGCCGGCACCCGACCCGGATCTGTTCAATCTTGTTATCTATCAAAAGAACCAGGAAACACAACAGAACCAGAAGCTGGAAGAATACCTGCTTGTCTCGCTTAAGAAAGATTCGTCCCGCTTTTTACCGCGTGTACTGGATCAGAACTCAACTGTTGTAGGTGTAATAACAGATAGCGACGGTAAATGGATTGTGCCCAATGTTCGTCCGTTAGAAACAACAGTCCCTGTTGCTGCGTCAGAAGTTACAGACGGAGATGATCTGACGTTTGCAGAATATGAAGGGGATGAAAATCTGAAGACCGGTATCTATGCCTTGCTGAAAACAGACCTGTTTAACCTGCTTTGCATTCCACCACCGGTAAGAGGTGCTGATACAGCTGCCTCTACCTATTCTAAAGCTGTTAAGTTATGTGTGGAAAAAAGAGCAGTGTTGATTGTTGATTCGCCGGCTGCATGGGGTGCGAATATTGATAAGGCTGTCAGCAATCCAATTCAAAACCTTGGCTCGCTGGGTGTTTCAGGAATAGACGCAAGGAATGCAGCGTTGTACTATCCATTAGTGATTAAACCCGATCCGCTCAGGGAAAATCAACCGGATCTTTTTGTGCCTTCCGGAATTGTTGCAGGTTTAATGGCTTTAACAGATACTAACCGCGGTGTTTGGAAATCGCCGGCGGGAATAGACGTTGCGCTAAATGGCGTGCAAAGCCTGCAAGTGAATTTATCTGATAAAGAGAATGGCCAGTTGAATCCATTAGGAATTAATTGCTTCCGCACATTCCCTGTAATAGGAAGGGTGATATGGGGTGCAAGAACGATGCGCGGCGCCGATCAGTTGGCAGATGAATACAAGTATGTAGCTGTAAGAAGAACAGCGCTGTTTATAGAAGAATCATTATTCAGAGGAACGAAATGGGTAGTGTTTGAACCAAATGACGAACCGCTATGGGCGCAGATCCGGCTTAACGTTGGATCCTTTATGCAGAACCTATTCCGCCAGGGCGCGTTCCAGGGCAAGACACCTAAAGAAGCCTACCTGGTAAAATGTGATAAAGAGACTACCACACAAAACGACATAGACCTCGGTATTGTAAATATCCTGGTTGCTTTTGCTCCATTAAAACCAGCGGAATTTGTAATTATAAAGATTCAGCAACTAGCTGGACAAATTGACACCTAAAAAATTAAGTTATGCCACAGTTTACAGTTAATGCACAACGGTTCGACCCGTATAAAAATTTTAAATTCAGGGTTAAATGGGATGGCAGGTACGTTGCAGGTGTAAGCAAAGTAAGCATGTTGAAAAAAACAACAGAAGTTGTAAAGCACCGTGAAGGTGGCGATGCCAGTAGTAGCCGTAAAAGCCCCGGCCGCACTGAGTTTGACGCGATAACACTTGAGCGTGGTGTTACACACGATTCCGAGTTTGAAAAATGGGCCAACAAGGTTTGGAATTTCGGATCCGGCCTCGGAGCCGAGACATCTCTGAAAGACTTTCGCAAAGACATTACCATTGAACTCTATAATGAAGCCGGCCAATTGGTAATTGCATACAACGTTTTCAGATGCTGGGTTTCTGAATTCCAGGCATTGTCTGATCTTGATGCGAATGCGAACGCTGTCGCTATACAACATATTAAGTTAGAGAATGAAGGATGGGAAAGAGACTATGCGGTAACAGAACCATCAGAACCTTCCTTTACAGAACCATCCTGATTAGTTGATCATGCGCCCTCTTACAACTCCTGAATTGTTACAGGTTTGGGAATATGGACTTCAGTATTCACAAACTGATCGCGCATTATCGTTGCTGCAGTATGCTTCGTCAACAGATGATATTGATCCGGCTGCGCTAAGTATTGGCCAGCGTGATGTGAGATTGTTGCAGCTTCGTAAATGGATGTTCGGCTCGAAGCTGATGAACACAGCCATTTGCCCGGCGTGTGGTGAAAAAGTTGAATGGGAAAATAACATCAATGATTTTATATTACAACAATCACATGCTGATGCGTCGGACGGATACCACATTGCTGTTGATCACTACTCCATTCGTTTTAGGCTGCCTGTAAGTGCTGACCTGAGATTATTACGTTCGGCGTTATCTCAGGAAGAAAATGAAATGATCTTGCTGCGTCAATGCCTGCTTGAAATGTGGAAAGATGATACTCTCTGCAGCGTTGAAGCTTTGCCGCAATATGTTTTAGATGCGGTGGAACAAAAGATTGCTGATGAAGATGCGCAGGCAGATATTACTGTTTTGTTAAGCTGCCCGGCATGCGCTCATGAATGGTTGTCACACTTTGATATTCAGACATATTTGTGGACCGAAATAAATGCCTGGGCAAAAGACTTAATGCAGGAAGTGTATGTGCTTGCAAAACATTTCGGTTGGTCGGAGCATGATATATTAAATATGAGCCCGCAGCGCAGGCAACTATATCTCCAAATGATCTTTGCATGAACGGCTTTTTTAGTCATATAGTTCATAAACAAACTAATCCGTCGGCTAATATTTTGCCGAGGTTAAGGGGTAGGTTTGAATCTTTTTCAGGCTTTCAACAATCATCAATAAATGAGGTTGCAGAAGAAAAAGAATCTGTTAGGCCGCAGTCAAAAAAGGCGACACAACAAGAGGCGAACGAATTGACCAATATCCCAGGTGATAGTCCGCTCAAAAAAACAAATCCCGTTATGCAGGATCAGATAGAAGAGAGCTTATCAAATGAGGCTGCATTACATCCGCAACCTATCTTATCAAATACACATAAAGAGCAAATAGCCGGAACTGATTTTCCTGATAAGAAAGATAACGGCTTGCTTGTTCCTGGCGTCCCAATCTTACAACCGGATGAAAAGCAGTTTGCAAAGCACCAGTATAATCCTGATGCACACGACGACGCTCCAAAGCTGTATAATGATGCCGCTGAAAGCAATAGCGATGTTGATCAGCAGCAACTTTTTACATGGCCGCAGAATGTTCAATTGAATCCGCGACTGGAAGTAAATATGTCTGTCGTCAATGCCTTTAAAGAGTTGTTCAAAAATGAAAACATGGATGTTCATTCAACAACACAACCATCTATAATAAAAGTAAATATAGGCCGGATAGATGTGCGCGCCGTTACTCAACAACAAGCTTCCAAAGAACCATCACGTCCAAAAGCGGGCATGTCGCTGGATGATTTTTTGAAAAAGAAAAACGGCATTAATTAATGAGTTCTGCGCTTGCCATAGCTGGTGTAACACAAGTGCTGAAAGACTTGCTGAACGATGGGGTGATCAATAACATTACTACCGCGGTAGGCGCAGCCGTCACTGTTACGTCACTTCCACCAGATCGCATCGATTCCGCAGGTGAGGTTAGCCAGTTAAACTTATACATGTACCAGGCTACGCCCAACCAGGGATGGCGCAATGAAAGTTTTCCATCGTTCAACACAAATGGCAACCGCATTAGTAACCCGCCACTTGCATTAGACCTGCACTATCTTCTTTCTGCATACACAAGCGGGCCACAGTTGCACACCGAAATCCTGTTAGGGTATGGCATGCAGTTATTTCATGAGACTCCCGTATTGTCGCGCGACGCAATTAATAAGTCATTAACGCCGCCCGATGATGTTAATCTGTCAAGTTTGCCACCCACATTACAGGCATTGGCTTCCACTGGGTTGGCGGACCAGGTAGAAATGCTCAAAATAACACCTGAGTTGCTGAATGCAGAAGAAATGTCTAAGCTCTGGACGGCCTTTGGCGCCAAATACAGGCCCACTGCAGCATACAAGGTGTCAGTTGTTTTAATACAAAGTACAAGGCCAACAAAAACAGCATTGCCTGTTCAGGACAGGCGGGTATATGTGGTGCCATTTAATCAGCCGGTAATAGAAAACATCACTTCTGTTCCACTACCACCGGAGCCAACATTGCCCAATCAATTGATCTTTTCTTCTTCCACTCTTGTATTGGAAGGAAGAAGGCTCTTTGATGAAAATTTGAAGGTGATCGTGAGCGGTGTTGAGGTAACACCTGCAGATGATGATGTTACAGATACAACCATACGTTTTCCTATGCCTGTTGGCTTAAAGGCCGGTATGCATGGCGTGCAGGTGATACATCCAATTCCGATGGGCATTAGCGTGCCGCCCAAGTTGCACAATGGCCAGGTATCGCCTATGCAGTCCTTTATGTTAAGCCCTTTTGTGAATGCGGATGGAACGGCGTCAGGAAGTACGGTAGGCGGATTTTTTGGTGGGAACATACAGGTGAAAGTAAAGCCCGGCATTGTAAATAAGCAAAACGTTCGACTGTTGCTAAACGGACTAACGCCAACAACCGGGTCTTATGTTTTTGAAGTAGAACGTTTCGCCGTTGCAGGGCCTCCGGTAGAAACCATTAATATTCCCGTTGCAGGTGTTGCCTCCGGCGGCTACCTGATGCGGTTGCAGGTAGACGGTGCAGAAAGCCAGCTTGTAGCAGATCCGGGCACAGGTGTTTATAAGGGCCCCAAAGTATTGATTCCATGACAGAGCAGGCAAATATTCAATGGGTGAGTGGCAATCAGCAATGCCTGTCGGCAACAATGTCATTATTGTTTGCACGGCTGAGTTTATACAAGGCAACAATGGAGAGCAATAGTGAAGTAGTTGCCGAAAATGCAGCTGCAATAAACAACCTGGAGCAGCAGTTGAAAATGTTGACTGCTGAGATGAAGGCACCACCGGCACTGGATAATATAGTTAATGTTTTCAGCCTGTCATCATTCGAAAAGGATATCCTGGTAACATGCGCAGGTGTGGAGCTGGATAGCAGTTTTGCCTCATTAATTACCAGTTTGCAAGGCAGCATCAACGCTTACCTGCCAACCTTCAGCTTCATGCTGGCAACGCTTCCGGAAGCGCATTGGAGTGCCCTTTCACCCAATGCTCCGCTACGTTACTGGCGACTAATTGAATTGAACAGCGATCAGCTTATTTCGAAAGCACCTATCAGGATAGATGAACATATCCTTCACTACCTCGCAGGCGTAAATCATTTGGACGAAAGGCTTACGGGCATTGCAGAGCCAGCATCGTTACAGCCTGACCTGGTGCCAACACATATTGAACTAGCTGCCAATATCATACAGGCCTGCCTTGAAAAATTTAATGCATCCGGGTTTCAGCCGATACAATTAAGCGGCGATAACCAGGCTGATAAAAATAACATAGCAGTGTATGTATGCAGGCAACTTGGTTTTTATCCTTATTCAATCCCGGTGCATGCCATCCCTTCCTCTGCAAGAGATATTATTGAATTAGCGAGGCTGTGGAACAGGGAGGCGGCGCTTAAGTCTTACGCGCTGATGATAGACAATACCGAAGTTGATACTGCTGACAAGCAACGTATGCAGGCAGTGAATAGCTTTATCGGTAATATTCAAAGCCCACTGATTGTGAATGTAAACCGCGCTACGGTCAGCAATAGCGGACGATACAGTTTGTATGAAATTGTGAAGCCCACTCCGGCCGAGCAGCTGGATCTTTGGAAAAGCAACCTGGATGTAGAAATGCATGTTTCTGATACGGAACTCAATCGGCTTGTAGCTCAGTTTGATTTTAGCGCGAATACTATAACAAACGCAAGCAGGCAACTCAATAGCCGAAAAAAAGAACACATCAACGGAAACTATGCCAAAGAACTGTTGAATGATTTATGGGTGGTATGTTGTATGAATGCGCGCCCTGACATTGGTGAGCTCGCCCAACGAATAGACCCGGTTGCGGGTATGGATGACCTCATTCTTCCTGAAGCGCAAAAAGAGATTTTAAAGGATCTCATCATTCATACAAAATACCGTGCGCAGGTGTATAATGAATGGGGCTTTGCGCAGCGAAATAATCGTGGGTTAGGCATCACTGCAATATTTTCCGGAGAGAGTGGTACAGGAAAAACAATGGCTTCTGAAGTATTGGCGAACGAACTGAAGCTGGATCTCTACAGGATCGACCTTAGCCAGGTGATAAATAAATACATTGGCGAAACGGAAAAAAATCTCAAAAAAATATTTGATGCGGCGGAAGATGGTGGTGCAATTTTACTTTTTGATGAAGCGGATGCATTGTTCGGAAAAAGAAGTGAAGTGAAGGATAGCCACGATCGTTATGCAAATGTTGAAATAAGCTATCTTCTTCAACGTATGGAAGCTTACCGGGGCCTTGCGATATTAACAACCAACATGAAGAATGTAATGGATAAAGCATGGATGAGAAGGATACGTTTTGTGGTGCAGTTTCCCTTTCCCGATGTTGAGCAACGGGCGGAGATTTGGAAGCGCATTTTTCCTTCAGCTACGCCGTTGGATAACCTGGATATGGCCAAGCTTGCCAGGCTGAATATCGCAGGCGGCAACATTAAGAATATAGCGATGAATGCCGCGTTTATCGCCGCAAGCGAAGGCGGTGCGGTAAGCATGCAACATGTACAGCGTGCCCTGCGAAGCGAATATGACAAGATTGAAAAATCATTAACCAATACTGAGATAAGTTTACTCAAATGAATCAATCCATCGAGATAAATATTGAGCAACTTGTTTTACACGGCTTTGCTAATAATGATAAAACGCAAATTGGTGAGGCGCTCCAGGCTGCACTTACAGAGGCGCTCGCAAATAACGGAATAACGCCATCATTAACACATTCAATTGATCTCCCTTATCTGAATGCAGGGAGTTTTCCACTTCAGTCGAATAGCAAGCCGGCTATTGTTGGTCAGGCAATTGCAAATTCTGTACACGGAACGTTGAATGGGAGTAAGGGGTGAGGGGGTGAAGCGTGAGGTGTAAGGTGTAAGGTTTCAGGTATAGGGTATCGGGTATCAGGAGGAGGAGGAAGTAAAAAGTGATGGAGTGGCTGTTAATCGACCTTCATCAAATCAAACACTAATATTCCGCATCAATCACATCGTACGTCATACATCTAACATCGTACATCTAACATCGTACATTAAATGTCTTCATTTCCCGGTTCACCAAAGCTCATCAGGGGCGGATTGGTATTGATCGATCCAACTACTTCAAAAGTATTAAGGATCATCACGCTGCAATACAATCCTGATACGCTGTCCAGGACATTGCAAGCACAAAGTTTGCATGATGCGAATAACCGGTCTCAGCCTTTGCGGTTAACCGGTCCGCCAATTGAGACGATAAAGTTTGATGCGGAGATTGATGCAACAGACCAGATGCAAAACGGAGATTCGGTTACAGCTCAAAGTGGCATACATCCGCAACTTGCAGCGTTGGAAACAATTATTTACCCAACAAGCACACAGCTGATCGCAAACAACAGCCAGGCCTCATCAGGAACATTGGAAATTGTTCCGATGGAAACACCGCTTACATTATTTGTCTGGAACAAGAACCGCATTATACCTGTTCGGATAACCGATTTTAGTGTAACCGAAGAAGCATTCGATGCAAATCTTAACCCGGTGCGTGCAAAAGTGAGTATGGGACTTCGCGTGCTAAGCGTTGACGACCTGGGATTTGATCACAAAGGCTCCAGCTTATATTTAAGCTATCAACAGAATAAAGAAAAACTGGCAGGTTTATTCCGCGCCGGCTCATTAAGTGATCTTGGTATAAATACAATCTGATGGCAGATCCACTACAAACATTGTTGCAGGCTAGCAGTCAGCCAATCAATAACCTGTCGCCAACAAGCCGCTACTATCCGGTAGGAACAGGGACATTTCAAAAGCCAGACGGAACAAGCATTGCATATCTCCGCAGGCGCTTCATTCCTGCGCCAGAGTCTCTTCAGTTAATGCAGATTTATGTAGTGAAGGAGGGCGACAGGCTGGATAATATTGCCACTGCAACTATTGGTGATCCGGAACAGTTCTGGCAGATTGCAGATGCAAATGTAACAATTGCGCCTGAGGAGCTGACTGATCATCCTGGCTCAGTTTTAAGGATAACACAACCTGCGGGTTTAAGTACCTTTTAAAAGATGCTGAAGGGCAAAATAAGTGTTTCGTTGTATATAGGTGTTGGCGTGCCGGTGCCGGTGCCCAAACCGATTGTTGATGCGCTGTCCAGCATTGAAGTTACTTCTTCTGCAGGGCAGGCAAGTGGTTTTTCGCTGGTGTTTAATTTTAGCAATAAGTCGCCGCTAAACACGCTGCTGTTATTGGTGGGACAAGCGGGCCCTTTTGTGCGTACCATAGTTGCGGTTAACGTAAACGGTAGTGTGAATGTATTGATGGATGGCATGATCGTAAATCATCAGTTAACGCCAAACGTGCAAACGGGTGAATCAACTTTTACGATCATGGGCACTGATTTAACCAGCCTGATGGGCTATATTGATTTCTCTGGCCTGCCATATCCATGCATGCCAGCGGAGGCAAGAGTGCTGCTGATTTTGGCTAAATATGCGCTGTTCGGCATTATTCCTTTGGTAATACCTACGCTCTTTATGGATATACCCATTGTAACAGACAAAATTCCTACTCAAAAAGGCAAAGATCTTGGATACATACAACAACTGGCAAATGACAATGGATACGTGTTCTATCTTGAGCCTGGGCCTGCAGTAGGCACAAGCGTTGCATATTGGGGGCCAGAGATTAAAGTAGGTGTGCCACAGCCGGCATTGAACATAAACATGGATGCACATACCAACATTGAATCGTTGAACTTTACTTTCGATGCGTCGTCAAAAGGAATACCGCTGGTATTTATTCAAATACAGGAAACAAGAACGCCAATACCAATACCAATTCCCGATCTGAATCCGCTGCAACCACCATTGGGGCTTATTCCACCGATAGATGTTCAGCTTGACAAGTTAAAAGATACTGCGAAACTTAGCCCCATGCAGGCGCTGGCTTTGGGTGTAGCGCAATCTTCACGCTCATCGGAGGTAGTAACGGCTACCGGTACATTAAACGTTGTGCGCTATGGCCGCATTCTGAAATCGCGCGGGCTTGTGGGCGTGAGAGGCGCAGGCGATGCATTTGACGGCTTGTATTTTGTAAAGAGCGTTAATCATAAAATTCAGCGTGGCACATATACACAGGATTTTACATTAACAAGGAACGGACTGGTTTCTACGGTGCCAAAAGTTCCGGCTTGATAAATTGTATTTTTTATGAGTGATAAATATTATGGCAAATACCGCGGCCTCGTTCTCAACAATATCGATCCTTTACAAAAAGCAAGGCTGCTGATCCAGGTTCCTGATGTGTTGGGGCTCGCAGTATCAAGCTGGGCGATGCCTTGTGTGCCGATTGCCGGCCCGCAAATGGGTGTGTATGTGTTACCGATTGTTGGCGCGGGTGTTTGGGTTGAGTTTGAAGGAGGTGACCCGGATTATCCGATATGGACAGGAGGCTTTTGGGGATCGGCCGCAGAAGTACCCGCGTTGGCGCTTGCCGGTGTGCCGGGATTGCCAAATATCGTCATGCAATCTACCAGTCAAAATACTTTTGTGATCAGCGACTTGATTGCTGGCCCGGTTGGCGGCATTATGCTTAAGTCACCCACGGGTGCATTTCTTACAGTGAACGATACGGGCATTTATATCGACAACGGAAAAGGCGCAAGCATTTATATGGTAGGGCCCATGATTACAATTAATAATGGAGCCTTGACAGTTACTTAAATGAGCCATCAGCTGTCAGTCGTCAGCTATCAGCTATCAGCAATTGTCTATCTTTAATCCATTTATGATTTGATCAGACTGTTGCACCTAAACAAATCAGACATCATCAAATCAGACATCTAAAATCTTACATCTAACATATTTCTCACCATGCCAGGGCCATTACTTCATGTAGGCGCAACAGTATTATGTTCACATGGCGGACAGGCGCAACCAACAACGCCTAACCCGCGTGTGCTGGTTAGTGGCCAGCCGATTGTAATGCAGCCAGCACCATATGTTATTGCAGGTTGCCCTTTCAATGTTTCAGGTGCTCCCGTGCCATGTGTTACGGCTCAATGGGTAACCGCTGCGACGAGAATATTATCGAATGGTATGCCCGTTCTGCTAATGGATAGCCAGGCTACATGCATTCCGAATGCAACGCCTTTAATGATTGTAGCAACACAGGTAAGAGTGATAGGGAGTTGAAGATAGGTTGTAAGTTATACGTTTTACGTTTATTGGAGCGAAGGTTAGAGGTTAACTTTTTGAATTTTTACTTTTGAATTTTGACTTTCTCTCATGAATCTCAAGTTCCCTTTACAATTTGAGCACAACGGCAAAACGGCCGCAACTACCGATGATAAACATATCCGCAATATGATTGAGCAGGTATTGTTTACATCGCCGGGGGAACGTGTAAACCGGCCAACGTTTGGCAGCGGTTTGATGCAGCTGGTGTTTGAGCCTAATAGTGACGAGCTGGTTGCTACTACGCAGTTTCTTGTGCAAAGTTCATTGCAGCAATGGTTGGGCGACCTGATAGATGTGAACGATGTACAGGTTGCCAATGATGAGGGTACTCTTACTGTAACTGTTGTTTATACTATCCGCCTGACGCAGCAAGCCACTCAGGCAGTTTTTACCAGGTAACTATATGAAATTTTCGTGTTGTACAGATGAACGCCGCACTGCGGTAATCAATCATCCGTTGTTAAATGGAATTGATTTTCTTGAAGTGGTGGATAATCCTTCAGATCCGTATGAGGTGCGCCAGACTGTTTTGCTGGTCCATTTTCTGAAAGATCTGGCGCCAGGTGAGTTGTTTGCAACAAACATCATAATCCAGGGCGGCGAACGCATTCAGCATATAGTGGTTAAAAACGTAACAGTAGGCTTGCTTGCCTCACCGTTATCGCCACCAGCGTCACCACCTGAAAGTGATAATCGTATACTCGAAGTGAAAGTAGATCAGGCGGGCGACTTCTCTACTTACACACTCAAAGTAGTTCAGGACGCAGGGCATTTAGATCCGCCCAGTGGCTTTGATCCTATCTTATCGTCTGTTGACTTTTCATTTAAAGTACTATGTTCCTCTGATTTTGATTGCAGCCCTTCATGCAATTGCATGCCGGAAGTACAGCAGGCGCCGGATATTAATTATCTCGTCAAAGATTATGAAGGCTTCAGGCAACTAATGCTCGACAGGATGGCACTTTTGTTTCCGCAATGGCGGGAAAACAATGCAGCCGATCCGGGAGTGATGATTGTAGAACTGCTTGCATGGGTCGGTGATTATTTAAGCTACCGGCAGGATGCTATTGCAACAGAAGCTTATCTCGGCACCGCAAGAAAAAGGATATCCGTACGCAGGCATGCAAGGCTGGTTGACTATTATATGCATGATGGATGCAACGCCCGCACATGGGCACATGTAGAAGTGGCGGAAGGTATAATGGGGCTGCCTTTGCTAAAGGAGGCGAATGGGGTTATAACTAAAGTATTGACTAAGTCCTTCAAATTACCCAATGTATTAAGGCCCAACAATAAAGAATTTAACAACGTTATCAATGATGGTTCTGTAGAAATATTTGAGCTGATGCATGATGCTCTTTTGGATGCGCGGCACAATACCATGTATTTCTACACCTGGGCGCAAAAGAATTGCTGTTTGCCAAAAGGCGCCACCAGTGCAACATTAGACACACATTTGCCAGCATTAAAAGCTGGTCAAATCCTGATCTTCCAGGAGATTCTCGGGCCACGAACCGGAAAGCCTGGCGATGCAGATCCTAAACACAGGCACGCTGTTCTCCTGACAGAGGTTGCGTTATCGGAAGATCCTATCGGATTTATCAACAGCTCACCTCCGCAATTTGCGCCGAGGCCCGTAACAGAAATTACGTGGAGCGATGCTGACGCTTTGCCGTTTCCACTTTGTGTAACATCGGATGATAATGACGGTAATGATGTTGTTGTAAGTGTTGTGCTGGGTAACAATGTATTGGTGGATCACGGATTAACGTTGCCCAATGAACTGCTTCCTGCAGTGCCAGATGCGGCCAATGACGATGTTGAGTTGAATATTGTAGAACCGGGTTGCAGTGCTTGTGAAAAGGCAACAATAACACCTGTCGCACCGCGTTATTATCCATCATTAAACAAAGGGCCGCTTACACAGGCAGCATCGTATGATATGGAAGCTCCTCCTGTTTCTGCCGCAGTTGTGTTACAATGGGAGATGAAAGATGTGTTGCCTGCCATCTATCTTGAAGAAAAGGATAACAATAGCCGCTGGTTGCCCTTGCGTGATTTGATTAGCAGCAATGCAAATGATAAAAATTTTGTTGCGGAAGTGGAAGGTAATGGTGTTTCTTATCTACGGTTTGGAAACGATTTTCAGGGCAAACTGCCATCGAGCGATGTTCCGCTTGATGCGGTATATCGAACAGGCAACGGCTTATCAGGGAATATCGGTGCACAGGCATTAAAACATTTGGTAAGCAATGATGGTGCGATATCTAACGATTCTATAGTTAGTATTACAAACCCTTTAGCAGCGGTAGGAGGCCAGGAACCTGAAACAATAGAGCTTGTCAGGAAGCGCGCTCCGATAGCTTTTCGTAGCCAGGAAAGAGCTGTAACTATGCAGGATTATGAAGATGTTTCGAGAATCTGTTCGCCTGATATACAGCGCAGTGCAGCTACGCTGCGTTGGACAGGTAGTTGGCGTACAGTTTTTCTGACTGTAGACAGATTGGGTGGCGCGGAAATTAAGGATGCCTTTGAAACGCAACTTCGTAACTGCATCGAAAAGTATCGCATGGCAGGGCAGGATCTCGAAGTGGAAAATCCTGTGTTTGTATCACTGCAGCTTGATATCACCGTATGTGTATTGCCTGACTATTTCAGAAGCCAGGTTAAAACGGCATTGTTAAATGTGTTGAGTAATCGCCAATTGGCCGATGGAAGCCTCGGTGTATTCCATCCTGATAACTTTAGTTTTGGGCAACCTGTTTACTTAAGCCCTGTCTATACAGCCTTACAAAAAGTAGCCGGTGTTGGTGCCGTTACCATAACAAAGTTCCAGCGGCAGGGAAAAGATAGTAATGAGGCGTTGTTAAGCGGAACGTTGCTTATTGGCCGAACCGAAATTGCGCGTTTGGATAATGATCCTAATTTCCCGGAGCACGGTGTTTTCAATTTGACATTGGAAGGTGGAAAGTAATAAACTACGGGAAAAAAATTAAAAATTGAAAATTAACAATTGACAATTGACAATGATGCATCCGCGTCTTGAGGTAAAAAGGGCTTAAACGTACAACGTATCACGTAAAACTTCAAACTCTTCTCCACATCTAACATCGTACATTCTTATGGATACTTGTCATTGCTGTGAAGGTTTATCTGTTCAAACGCCGGTTGAAATCTATAACCGGGCGGGATTGAATGCGATTGCTTACAGAGTGGGCACACATCCGCAGTTTAAAGAAAGCCTGTTGGCAAGATTGTCGCTCGCGGATCAACCTGCGCTGAAAAATCTTACAACGAGGGAGGATAATGATTTTTCTATTGCGCTGCTGGATGCATGGTCTGTTGTTGCGGATGTGCTTACTTTCTATCAGGAAAGAATAGCCAATGAATCTTATCTCGCAACAGCGACAGAAAGATTTTCCATATTACAGCTTGCAAGGCTGATCGGTTACGAACTCAGGCCCGGCGTAGCCGCAACAGCATACGTGGCATTTACGCTGGATGATTCTGCAAGCGCATTAGGCCCGGTATTGCCTTCAAATAACCTCACTGGCTTGTTGCAGAGCCTTCCACCTATCACCATTGATAAAGGCATAAAACTGCAAAGTATTCCCGGCCCCGGAGAAAAAGCACAGACATTTGAAACAGTTGAAAACATAACGGCAAGAGCTGAATGGAACAATATTAAGCCGCGCCTTACACAGCCGCAGGATCCATTAGATGAAGATGATAATATAATTCTGTTAAAAGGGAATAACCTCAACCTGAAAAAAGGCGATGTTTTGAGAGTTAATTATCCCGGCAACGGCATAAAACTGAAGACAGTTTTTGATATCATTGTCGACAACGATGCAAAGACTACGAGATTAAATCTTAAAACAGTAACAACATTACCAAACTACCGCAAACCGCTTTTCGCGTTTGGTAACCTTGCACAGATACTCAACCCTGTTCTGCTAAATCAAAATGTTGTATTTGGATTGGTTAATAAGGTTGCATGGAAAGAATCAGATTTTAATATACTGGTTAATGCAAACAGGTGGACACCAAAGGATGTATACCAAAGCGTAAATGCCCAGGCAACAAGCCTTCCGCCTGAGTCCACTTCATCGGCATTTGTATTTCGCAAAAGGGTTCCGGTATTTGGTTACAACGCGCCAAAAAAAATAAAATTCAATGCTAACGGAATTCCATTAACTCCTACGCAATGGGATGAATGGTCGATAACTGGTATTGAAAATAATGGTGTCGTCTATCTTGATAATGCGTACGAAGAAATTGTAGAAGATAGCCATGTTGCTATTCAAAATCCGGATGCAGGCAGCGCTGGTGTTTCATTCTTTGAGGTAAGTACTGTAAATGTAACATCAAGAACAGAGTATGGCATCAGCAGCAAAACAACCAAGCTGTCGATCGATCCGTCAAACAGTTGGTGGGGTTCAGGAACAACGCTTGCAAGTTTGCGCTCCATAGTTGTTTATGCACAAAGTGAACAATTAAATCTTGCCGAATTACCCATCGAAGATGAAGTTACCGGCACTACATTAACCCTCGACCGTTACTATCCCGGCCTTCGTGAAGGCCAGGCTATCATTATAAGCGGCGAGCGCAGTGATCTGCAGGGGGTTTCCAGCAGTGAACTGCTTTTTGTAAAAACAGTAGAGATCGTCGGAGGTTTTACGGAGCTCACATTGGTTGATCCAGGTATTCAATATTCTTACATCAGGAAGACAGTTACCATTAATGCCAATGTTGCGATGGCAACGCATGGTGAAACGGTGCAGGAAGTGCTCGGCAATGGAGATGCAAGTGTTATATTTCAAGCATTCAAACTAAAACAACCGCCGTTAACATTCATTACGGCGGATACAGATAGTGGAGTTCAGTCCACATTAGAAATAAGGGTGAATGACTTGTTATGGCACGAGGTGCCTTACTTTTTAGATCATGGGCCAAATGAACGGATTTATATAACAAGGCAAGATAACGATGGTAATACTATCGTAAGTTTTGGTGATGGCATCAACGGCGCGAGAGTGCCAACAGGTCAACAAAATATAAAGGCGGTTTATCGAAAAGGAATAGGTGTTGGTGGACTTGTAAAAGCCAATCAACTATCCCAATTACAAACAAAACCACTTGGTGTTAAATCAGCCATAAACCCTGTTGCAGCAAGTGGCGCACAGGATGCTGAGCAACTGGATAGCGCAAGAGATAATGCTTCGTTAACCATTCTTACTTTAGGCCGCGTAGTGTCGTTACAGGATTATGAAGATTTTGCACGTGCATTTGCTGGTATAGAAAAAACACTTGCTACATGGACGCTGGTGAATGGCAGGCGGCATGTTTATATTACCGTTGCAGGCACCAATGGAGCAGAAGTGCCCGACGACAGTAAGCTTGGCCTGAACCTGCTTGCAGCAATTAACAAAGCAGGGGATCCGCGCGTTGCAATTAAAATTGCTTCTTACAGCCCACGGTACTTCCAGGTATCAGCTAACATTGTGGCAAACTCAGATTATATCGCATCTAACGTAATTGCTGCCGTGGAGAAAAACCTACGGGATACCTTTTCGTTTAAGGCGAGGCGGTTTGCCCAGCCAGTAACCTATAGTGAAGTTGTTGCATGCATGCAGCAAACGCCTGGCGTAATTGCGGTAAACATTAACTCACTAGTAAGATCCGAAGACCCCACTACAAATATTCCCGATGTAATAGAAGCCGCAATGCCCGTCATTACTGCCACTTCGGTTAAGGGTGCAGAATTGCTAACGCTTGATCCTCGTCCCGTAGATCTAAAAGTGATATCATGAGTTTTACGAAGGAAACCATATTCAAATTACTGCCGCTCTTTAACCAGGTGCGTGATCAGGAGACTGGTAATAGCCTCGTTCCGGGTAAGGAATTTGATGGGCCACTGAAAGCTTTGCTGGCGTTGATTGCTGAGCAGGTTGCAGTGTTGGAAGAAAATTTTGACCAGTTGTATGATGACCAGTTTATCGAAACCTGCGCCGAATGGGTAGTGCCGTACATTGGCGGACTAGTTGGTACACGCGGCCTGATCACATTTCCCGGCGCGCCTTTTAGCGAAAGAGCCCAGGTTGCCAACACGATTTCGTATCGCAGGCGCAAAGGTACTGCGGCTGTGCTGGAACAGCTGGCCAGGGATGTTACTGGATGGACCGCCAATGTTGTAGAATACTTTCAATTGCTTGCCACAACGCAATACCTGAATCATCTGAGGCCAACAAATCTATCCGTTTCTGCGTTGCGCAACTGGGAGAAAATGGAATATGTAAACACGCCGTTTGATAAGCTTACGCGTACGCTCGATGTACGCAATATTGAATCGCGCAGAGGTAAATACAATATTCCCAATATTGGCATATTCCTTTGGAGAATAGACGGCTATTCCATCACAAATGCACCTGCATATAAAGTGGATGACCGCCGGTATAAGTTTGATGCATTGGGAAAAGATACACAGCTATACAATCATCCCGTTCCTGAAGATGAGATTACACATTTAGCTGCGCCCTTAAATGTGCCGATTCCTGTTAGCCGTATGGTGATGTATAACTACCTTGAAGATTATTATAGTGTAGACAAAAGTGTGTTTGTTGATGACGAAGCATCTGTAAGTGTATGCAATTTAAGTGATGCAACTGATGGTTCGGGTGATTGGGTTAATATGCCACAAACAAAAGTTGCTGTAGATCCTGTGTTGGGCCGTATTGCGTTCCCTTCTTCGGTGGCGCCGCCGCAAAAGGTTTTAGTTAATTACTATTACGGATTTAGTGATAAAATAGGTGGCGGCGAATATGCGCGTTCGGATAGCTTTATGTCAGAACTAGAGATCGTGCAGGTGCCCGGCCAGCAACCAACCATACAAGCGGCGCTGAATGCATTAGCTCAAACGGGCGGTATTATTGAAATAACAGATAATGCTTACTACATTGAAACGCCTTCCATAAAAATTGCAGACGGAAAAAAGATTGAGATAAGAGCACAGGATAAACAAAGGCCGGTGCTGGTATTGAATGATGATATGGAGATTTTTGGTGGAGAAAATTCGACGTTAAGTTTGAATGGGCTGCTCATAAGCGGAGGCTGTCTGCGTTTGCCAGAAACAGATGGCTCGGGACAAATCAATCAACTGAATACTTTACAAATAACGCATTGTACCTTATTGCCAGGCGCAAGCGCTGCAATTGAATCAGTAGCTGCCCAGCCGGAACAGCCAAGATTAATCGTAGAGATGACGGATGTTACAGTTACAATAGCCAAATCGATAACAGGTGCTGTCCGCGCGAGCGATGCTTCAACTATCTATATTTCTGATTCGATTATTGATGCATTGAGCGATGCGAATGTCGCGTACTGTGGACTGAATGGCCTTGATAGCTACGGTGCAGTATTGCAGGTGGAGAACACGACTATCATTGGTAAAGTGTCTACCCGCATTATGCAACTGGCATCAAACACAATCTTTTACGCTGCTCCTCCGAATGATGCGAATGATATACTTCCTGTTGCAGCACAACGCTTGCAGGAGGGTTGTGTGCGGTACTCTTATATTCCGCAAGGCGCACGATTGCCGCGAAGATTTAATTGTCAACCAGCAAACGAAGCAGATGCAACAAGGGTTCGGCCAATGTTCAATTCGTTAAGGTATGGCGATGCCGCTTATTGCCAGCTAAGCAGGCTGTGTGCTGTAGAAATAACAGAAGGCGCCGACAATGAAGCCGAGATGGGGGTGTTTCGCAATCTATATCAACCTCAACGATTAACAAATTTACGCACGAGATTAAATGAATACTTGCGTTTCAGCTTGCAGGCCGGGATATTTCTCGCATCGTAGCAGACAAGAAACGATCGCTGATGTCTGATTTCATTTAGTGCAGGCTCGCTGCAATTTATTTAAATCAATATTGTTCGATTTTCCTTTATCGGATTTATCTTAAGTAAAATCCAGCAATAGACCAAAAATCATTAAATCAAACATCAGCAAATCAGACATCATTAAATCATACATCAGACATTTTCTTCTACATCTAACATCGTATATCTAACATCGTACATTGAATGTTGTTCTTTATTTCATAAACCTAATTAACTATGCCAGGCGATTACTCAAGAAAACTATTCGATGCTAAAAAGCACTACAGTGCAGTGCTTGAGCAGCAGGGAAGGGTACAGGTTGACGCTGACTGGAACGAGCAGGCAGACATTCAGCAATATCGCATTTCAACTGAAACGATAGATGTTATTGGCGCCACCGGTATACCCAAACAGAATAATGGTTTCTTTATTGTGCCTTTTGCCGATGGCAGTGATTTTACAATACTACCAGGCCGCATCTATCTTGATGGATTGCTGTTTGAGCTTGAGCCTGGTACAACAACGTATTTGCAGCAGCCATATTACCTCAACCCGGATCTGTCTGATTTTAATATACCTGCTAGTCCACCCACTTCACCCGCAAGTCCTGTAAAGCCACCTTTAAAAGATGGAACTTATATTGTGTATGTTGAAGGTTGGCAGCGCGAGCGAAATTTTCATGACGATCCGCACATACAAGAGGTGGCCTTAGGTGAGGCCGACACAACAACACGGTTACAGAATATCTGGCAGGTGAAAATCTTGAAAGTAGCCGATGTTGTTTCTCCTTCCTGTGCTACCAACTTCACCGAATGGAATAATGCGATTGCAACGCCAACAGGTAAAATGAATGCGCAGGCAGTAAAAAATACTTCACAAAAAACGCCGTGTGTTCTTCCGCCGAGTTCCGGATATAGCGGACTGGAAAATCAATTATACAGGGTTCAGATAGTTAAAGGCGGTGATCGCAGCGTAGCAACTTTCACATGGTCGCGCGACAATGCATCCGTTGAGACAAACATTACCCAGGTTTTCGACAGCGCAGTTACTGTTGCTGATATAGGCAAGGATGATGTACTTGGATTTGCAAATGGCCAGTGGGTAGAAATTGTAGAGATTGAACCTACAATGGCTGGAGGTACATTGGTGCAGATTGATACTATTGACCAGGATTTGCTGAAAGTAGCTTTTAAAACTGCTATCCCGCAGTTTGCTGGCAAAACCGGCCTGAAGCTGCGCCGCTGGGATGTTTCAGGAACAGCTATGGATAATGGCATTGCGATGTCCAATGACTGGATCACCCTTGAAAGCGGCGTGCAGGTTTTATTTAGTGCTGGCACATACCGTACAGGAGATTATTGGCTGATCCCGGCGCGTACAGCAACCGGAAATATTGAATGGCCCATTGATGGCATGCAGTTTTCTATTCCTCAGTGGCCATCAGGTATAAAAAGACATTATGGAAAACTTGGGCTGTTGACTGCTAAAGGCGGCCAGGTAAATTTTTTAGATTGCCGCCCGAAATTTCCTTCATTAACCGGCATCTGTGCAGAAGATATTTGCTTTAATAATACCAACTGCAATTTCCCAAACGCAACCACAGTACAGCAGGCGTTGGATTTGCTTTGCCAACGTAGTGGCGGCGGCACGTGCACAATAGTTCTAAAGCCGGGCACAGGATGGGAGAGCGCGCTGAATACATTGGCTGACGGAATGGATGCACAGATCTGTTTTCAGGCCGGCCTTTATCCGTTAGCAAATCCGGTTGTACTTAAAAATAAGGGCAACCTTAAAATGGTTGGCTGTGGCCCTGCCAGCCGCATTGTTTTGGCAAATGCAGAAGCGGCCATTATTTTCGATCATTGCAAAACGGTTAACGTGCGTGACTTGTATGCTGAAGGAGGAAATGTAAGCCCTAATCAACCCGCGTTAGCACAACACCTGAATGGTGTTTTCAGTTTTACAGGATGTGAAGCGGTAAATGTTGATCATTTAAGTGTAAAGAGCGGATCAAGCGCTTTGCGGAATTGTACCTGCATAACTGTAAATAATGATGCAGCAACAGCTTGTCCTGTCCGCATTGAAGATTGCGACCTGCAGATGGGTAACCTGCAGCAAGGCATCCTGGTGATCAACGCATCCAATTGCTGGATAGAAAGAAACAGCTTAAAAGTATATTCTGCTGCAACTACAGGTGGTTTGAACAGGCAACTTGAGCTGGGCATCCGGAGATTGCTTTCTTCGAACCTGCAGATAACAAAAGCGGGCAGTCCGCCTGCGGGATCTAACAATGTTGTGATCAGTTCCGGCAATTTTTCCGTGAACTTCAAGAGCGATCAATCGCTACAGAATGAATGGAAAAGGGCAATGGATACACTTTATCCTACGCCCGCAAAATCCGAGAAAGAATTACAAGTGCGTGTGCAAAAGCTTGCCACCAGGTTTGTTACAGAAAGCGCATTGCAAGACAGGTTCAGGCAGTTCGGCATTCTTGTTCAGGCTGCAGCTACTCAGGTAAGAAGCATTGCTGCACAAGGTATAACAGTTGGCGGCCAGGTCGGGAAAAATCTGCATATAGCAGGTAACGTTATAACAGATGTGCTACAGGGCATTCATGTGGGTGTAAGCCACAGGTCTACAGTAATACAACCAGATAGTGTTACAAATCTTTCTATTGCTGGTAATACAATTGCGGTAACACTGCCTTCTACTGTTGGCAAGCTGGATCGCTATGGCATATTTGCTGGTAATGGAAATAATATCCTCATAGAAAACAATACACTTACACTCGAAAGAATTGTTGCCAATGATAATACGGACATAGATGGAATACGCGTGTGGGGTAATTTTGGCCTTAGGGTAATGGTTGCTCAAAATATGATAACGAGCTTTGACGGGGATCAGAAGAAAAGTTTTTCTTTCGGTATTAATGTAAATCCACTTCAGGTAAAACCGTCAACAGCTCAATGGGTAGTTATGTGGAATGTGTCGCCCAGTAAAATAGCCGGCACAACAGTAAAAGCGGGCGTGGTTTATCAAAATAATACTTGAGAAGCTTAAAGCCTAAAGCCCAAAGCTTAAAGCCCAAAGCTTAGAGCCTTTTGTTCGTCAAATGTTGTTTCGTCAACAAAAGTTTGGAATGCTTTTTAAACAGGATCAACTGATTGGAGTTAGCAAAATTTCAGGCTGCTCCAGGTTAAATTAAAATAGCGAAAAACCTTACCAGTATTGCATTTTTCGCTTTGACCTTTCAGCAATATTTTTTAACTTCACAATGTGTGACGTTTTCCTTTGGTATTGGTCAGTTGTTAGCAGTTGTTGCAATCTCTTCATGCGTAAGTTTGTTCTGATGGTAACGTTTGTGAAACAGGTGAAGGGTTCGAATCCCGCGTTGCACATTTAACGAGGTTAGTCTTATCTGTCCTCGTTTTTTTATTTTAGGGCGTGGATTCAAAATCTTTGATTTGATAGTTGAGATGTTTTACCGCGGTAGTCTTTACCTCATTATATAGCCGGTATTGTAGCTTATTTACGCTCTCTCATTTTCAATTTTCAATTGTCCACTTTCAATTATTTTAATGTCATTTCCGCTGGTCTCTTGTGTAATGCCTACCTATAATCGAAGGGATTTTATACCACATGCAATAAGGTATTTTCTCAGGCAGGAGTATGAGAATAAGGAACTTATTGTAATTGACGATGGGCAGGATGATGTACACGACCTTGTGCCTGATCTGCCTTGTATACGCTACTACAGGTTGCCGCAAAAAATTACACTTGGGGCAAAATTAAATCTTGCATGCCGCTATGCCAATGGCGACATCATTGCCAATTGGGATGATGACGACTGGTATGCGCCCTGGCGTTTACAATACCAGGTGAATGCATTGTTGGGGAGTGATATACAAGTATGTGGCATCAATACATTGCTTTATTTTGATCTTGATAGTAAAGCAAGTTACCAATATATATACCCCGGCAATCAACGTGTGTGGCTGCTTGGAAGCTCTCTGTGTTTTACAAAAGCACGATGGGCTAAAAATCAGTTTGCTGATATTGATGTGGGGATGGATGGATTGTTTGTATGGAACACACCTCCTGATAAAGTATCTGTTCTCTCTGAATATGCGTTTTCGGTGCATATGATCCATAAGAGCAATGTTAGCCCTAAAAATACATCGGGCGCGTGGTGGCATCCGTACACTTCAGAAAAGATCAGAAATATTATGTCTGACGACTGGCAATATTATTCTAACGGGCACATTAGCTATCCTACATTTGCAGATAGCGGGCGGCAAGTAACCACGCATAAGAAAGAAATTCCTGGTATAAAAAATGTTTATGCCTGCCTGGTGCATGAACAACCAGATTGCATTGTAGACCTGGTTGAAAATTTGCATTACAACGATCCGCAATCCACAATCCTGCTATATAATGGCAGTTTACATACGAGTCTTATACCGGAAAATTTTCCCTTGAAGAAATATAATGCAGTCGTGCACCCGGCTCCTAAACCTGTAAAGCATGGCTATTTGCATGACTTTGCTTTACGATGTATGCAATATGCGCAGGATCATTTAAATAATGATATCCTGACCATTGTTGATTCCGATCAGTTGAGTATTAAGCCCGGTTACACAAATTATATGAGTAGTTTTTTTTCTAACGATGATGGGCACGTGGGCATGCTCTCCAGTAATTCGCAGCGGGTCGATAGATGTAATAAAAGCAATCATGTTGCGCTGCAGGCCTTTCGTGAGTATGATCTTTGGAAGCCGCTGCTCGGGCAATTCGAATATGGTGAAGACTGCTTTGTGCATTGGACATTCTGGCCATCTACCGTGTTTACAAAAGATGCATGCAAAGGCCTGTTGCAACTTTTCAAAACCAATTCTGCGTTGCAGGAAATAATGCGACATACACAAATATGGGCTAGCGAAGAAGTGATTTTGCCCACTTTGGTAAAGTTGCTTGGCTATGAAATAGCTAACAATCCATGCAGCTATGATTTGGTGAGATACAGGCAGGAAGTACATGTTAATGAGTTGAATAACGCCTTTCACAAACCGGATGTTCATTGGGCACATCCAGTTGCACGTTCAATACATGACCCTGTCAGAAAATTCATCCGCACCAAATGTAATGGCTATGTTATAGATAGCGAGAGTAGTTCCATTGAAGCGCTGGCCGTACGCAATGATTATGACATGCAGCCTGTGTTAGCGAAAATGCAAAAGATACAAGGTTGGTTAACTGAAGCCGAAGCGCGATTGTTGGCGAATTGCTGTATGCATTCATTACAGAAACAAGAACAACCGCATTATATAGTAGAGACGGGCAGTTATCATGGCAGGTCTACCGTGTTGTTGGGAACGATAATAAAAGATCTGTTCCCGGGGGTAAAGATTGTGTCGGTTGATCCGCATGACGGAAAATTGGGAGCAGTAGACCAGGGCCTGAAAAAATATCCTCCTTCACTGAATGATTTCAGGCATAATATTATTGAAGCCGGATTGTCGGAGATTGTTGAAATTATTCAGGACCGGTCGGCAAATGTGCAATTGCATCAGCCTGTTTCCTTTCTTTTTATTGACGGGTTGCACGACTACCAAAATGTGTCGGCCGATTTTAATCAATTTGAGCCTTTTTTGCTCAAAGATGCGTTTGTAGCCTTTCACGATTATGCCACATACTTTCCCGGAGTTACAACTTTTGTAGATGAATTATTGAATAAAGGGTGTTTCTGTAAAGTTCAAAAAGCCGATTCATTGATTGTACTGATGAAGAAATAAAGCAAAGCGGTAACTTTGAGCTGGCTAAACATTCCATCCCGGAACATAATACAATAGTTAGGTGCATAGCAATGAAGTTTATCTAAAACCTTCGTTATGTTTTTATCTTCCTCATTAAAGAAAAAAGCAAGCCTTTCAAACGAGAATAAGCAGTCAAATATTGGTGTGCATAAATGCAGTTGCGGTAAGCCGATTATAAAAGGAGGAGAATGTGCTGAATGTAAGAAAAAGCGCGAGGAGAAGCAGAACGCGTCGCTAAAAACACCGGTTGCAAATAATATGGGAACAGTGGGAACGGCGATGCATAAATTCAGTGATTTGAGTGTTCATTCAAAAACTGCACCGAGGCTGCAGTCAACTGGTGCAAGTAGCACAAGCACGCAAATGCTTGACGGCAATGTATCCAATTCCGGAATGAAATGGATTGCAGATATAAAAAGTATTAGCTATCCATTTAAAGCAAAGGGGGGAATGCTATCTGATGGTCCGGCCGATCTCGCTAGTGAAGATGAAATGAAAATTGCAGATGAAGCGCCCACTTTTATTCCTGGTCCGGCCGCTGGTGTAACAGCCCCGGTTCCACCACCTCCGGTGCCAATGAAAAAAGATGATTGCACTTACAAAATAACTTACTCCAACATACAAAAGCCCGGATGCCCTGCAGGCAAGTGTGGTGCAAAAATAATTTATGATGTTTCTAAAGTTGAAGCTACAGGTGCTACATGTCCCTCGCTCAAAGGATTAAAAGTAACCGAGTCAGTTACCACTGATAATGGTTGCACGCCAGGCGGCGTTAAAACAGGTGCCGGTTGCGATATCGGTGATAATGGCGAAGTGAAACATTGCACGGATACGTATGCGTTCTGCACATCCGGCGCAAGTATTAAGGAAGGTGGTTGCACCGAGATATATACACAACAGCTATTTGTAGGGGGCGTTCTAGCCGAAACAAGAACGATAACATTTAAGTTTACTAAGTCAGGTGAAACCTGCTCAGGAACGGTAGATCGAACTTGACGGGCTATACAATACAACGCGTGCATTGTTTTAAGTTATGAATATTATTAAAGATTTCATTTATCAACTAAGGCAAAAAGGCTTTCCCATTAGCTTTATTGAAGCTGACCGGCAGCCTTCTATTGACCGGCCGTTAACCGATGACCTTAAACTTTTTCTTGAAGACATTCTGCCAAAGGATGGGCAATATAATTTTGTCAAAACAAATGGCCAGTACATCGTACTTCCTTCGGATCCAATGTGGAGGAAAGAAATATCCGGCATTCACATTAAAGATGAGCCAAGAATAAATGCGGTAGAAGAATACCTTTCATTTATTCAAAAATATCATATCAATATTCAACCGCCTGCCGTTAAGGGTGATCCGGATTCTTCAGATTACATTGACAAAGTAACGCTAACAAATACTGCCCAACTGAAAGATCATCTGTTGCAACTGCTTGGCAAAAATAATTCGCTCGTGTTCACAATTGAAGAAACGCAGGCTGGCCCTAAGATGATGCACTTTGAAAGCGTAGCACGATGATAGACTTATTCTATTTTTAAAAAATTTGAAAAGTCTTCCGATATAATAAATATGCAATCTTTCGTATCAAAGAAAAACAAGCCGCAACAATGCAATACAATTAAAGCTGTGTCGTTGAAGTCAAGTGATCATTCAAGACGCCAGCCAGAGCGAGCTTTTTGTACTACAGAAGCTGGCCGCTATTCTTTTTCCAATATGAACATACATGCGCCGCTAATTCAACCGAAGCTAACGATCAACCAGCCCAACGATGTGTATGAACAAGAAGCTGATGCTATGGCTGATAAAGTTGTGCAGACAGGCCAAAGCGGTAAGGCTGCGCATACTATAACTGGCAACAAGGATATTTTTTTGCAAAGAAAATGTAAAGAGTGTGAAGAGGAGGAGAAGAAGGCACAACGTAAACCAGCATCTACCAGTCCAGCGTCCGCTAGTGTTCATTTGACAAGTGGGCTGGTCGCCAATAACTCCATTGTTGATAGCATTAATTCCGGGCAGGGGCGTGGCCATAGAATGGATAGCCAAACGCAATTATTTATGTCGGAAGGGTTTGGGGTTAGTTTCGGAAATATTCAAATTCATTCAGATCATCATGCAGCCAGTTTAAGCAAAGAATTGAATGCAAGAGCATTTACTGTCGGCAATGATATTTACTTCAATGCTGGTGAATACAGCCCTTCATCAACAAAAGGAAAACATTTGCTCGCCCACGAATTAACGCATACAATACAGCAAAACGGCAAGCAACTGCGCATTCAGAAAGACGATAAAGATAAAAAAGACGAGAAGCCTTCCGTTGATTTTGAAGCATTGCCACCCGATTTAAAGATCAGGTTCTGGCATCTTCTTTTTGAAGCAGATACCAGCCAGGTGAAGCTGGATCTTGAAACAAAGAGCCTTAAGCCCAGCTTGTCTTACAAATATGGCGGCCCCCTGACATTAAGTTTAAAAGGTGGCGGAACAACCGGCAGCTTTGGATGGCAACCGGGCGATAATAAATTAAGCCTTGGCTTATCTCATGGCCCTATTGGCGCTAATTTTTCAGCAACGCCCGGGCAGGATAAATATGGCCTTGGGCTTAGGTTAGGCGATAAGTTGCTTCCACCGCCCGCAGATATGGGGCGCACATTTATGACAGGCGGAACCTCAGCTGGTAGTATGCTTACAGGGCTGCCCGGCGCATTTGATGATCCGCTTGCTTATTACAATGCACATAAAGACGATATAGATAATGTTTCCAAATCCGTAGATGCTATTAAAGACATTACTGAATCAGGTAAAAAAAGAGTCCGCTTTGGCGCGGATTTTTCGCTATCGTACGATCCGGTAAACAGCCTGGTGTTTACGGCCCGGGCGGGATTGATGTATAATTTTTAAAACATGAAAGATCGCGGTGCAACTCACTCTAATTGTTAATCATAAATAAACAGGGGATAAAAAACAAATTGTATTAAAACTGTTTCGCATGCATGCAACAGCATTGAATAGAAACGTTGTGACTGCACAGCAGGATAGCACAAGCTCCTTTGTAAACAAAGGTGTCAAAGAGCAACAAAGTGCACATGATCTAAGTCCGGAATCAATGCATCATTACGATCAGATGCCGTTGCATCCAGGGATCATTATCCAGCCTAAATTATCAGTCAATCAGCCGGGCGATATATATGAGCAAGAAGCTGATGCCATCGCGGATAAAGTGGTCAATATGGTTAGTCCAGCTAATCTTCAGCCGCTGAATTTTCTCCATGCAAATTATCATGCACAACGTAAATGCAAGGCTTGTGAAGAAGAAGAAAAAAAGGTACAGCGCAAGTGTGCAGAATGTGAGGAAAAAGAAAAAGGGTTGCAGCGAAAAGAAACTTCTTCCGGCTTGAATGCTGGCCGCAACTCAGTGCAGCAGGTAGCAGATACTTCAGCTTTACACGAACATATCAACGCATCACAGGGAAACGGTGCAAAATTAGATGCAAACACGCAAGCATTTATGTCGGACCGAATGGGATTTGACTTTAGCCATGTGAACATTCATGCAGACAATGAATCTGCAAATATGAACAGGCAGCTCAACGCAAAGGCTTTCACAGCTGGAAACGATATTTATTTCAATGCCGGCGAATACAATCCTTCCGCAGAAGCAGGCAAAAGGCTGCTGGCCCATGAATTGGTGCACACCATACAACAGGGTGGCGTGCAAACACATATTCAGCGTGCATGCCTTCCGCCTGCTGAATGTGCCGGCCCGCAGGCTACATTAGAGAACTTCGTGCAGGAAACGGAAAGCAAACCTGAAAATATTTCCAAAGCAGATAAACGTAAAAAAGTTTGCAGCAAAGTGCCTCCAGATCCGGCATGTACATCAGATGGCCATGGTGCACAGGCGACAGCGATAACTTCTATCGTTAATACCAATTATAAATCACGGCTAAGCTATATCACCGGTATTTATGTAGATAAAGATATGCCCGCGTCCTATGAGGCGGTAACATATAGTTGCGGCGCTTTTGTGCCGCCTAAGCCTGGCGGCCAATGTACGTTTGTGCCTGATGTGTTGGAAGCGCAGGGCAAATTGTATCTATCAGGCAATGCAAGCGTAGGCGGAAAAACAAGGCAGAACTGGCTTACATCAACGCTTGGAACCTTGACCCATGAGACTGAGCACGCACGTTTTAATACCGGTGCGCCGCTGCCGCCGCCTTCAGCGACTTCCACCTGCAAATTTGCTGACCATAAACACAATCTTTCCGAAATGGCTGCTCATTTGAGTGAGATGCATGTCTATTACAGGGCTGCACTTGCCAAGCCAAAAAATGACCGCTTTAAAGAGTTTTACAACATGTTTAATTACTGGGTGAAGAATGGAAAAGAAGACATCAGTGGTATTGTAAAAGACCTGCGTTGCAAATGCGAGTGCGCAGATGCGGATGACTATATTAAAAAGACCGTCGAATCTGTCGCTACTTCTCAAAAATGGGACACCAATGAAGCTGACTTGATTCATAGAGAATTGAAAACACCTAAATGGGACTTAAAATGGCCCGTTGATCCTCCCGCTGCCGTTAACGTTACCGATCTCCCCACCGAAGCACCGGCTCCATACAAAATGGAGTAGTATAGAAGTTGCACGTTTTGCCTAAAACATTTTATTGAAGCGATAAGTGCGCTGGCGTAGTTGTGATGCTATCTAATACAATTGCACATCATCTATGGCATCTGTGGCTCCTGTGTCTATAGTAAACATAAGTTCATGCAAGCATTTTTCAGAAATAACCGCTCTACAAAAAACACGAACGAAAATTCCGGAACAAACAGGAAAAAGACTTCAAAGAACAACAACGCAGCAGCCATTTCTAATGCCAGCTACCAACATCATTTCAGTGAGTTGATGCCGCACAGTGTTGAACCAGAAACGCGAGCTGATGAGTTGTTTGCCCGCACTATTTCATCATCACAAGGCCGTGGTGAAAATTTGAATCCGGCAACCGAGGCGTTTATGTCTTCTAGGTTTAATGTAGATTTTAGTAAAGTAAAAATTCATACAGACAAGGAAGCGGGTGAAATGAGCGGCCGCATTAATGCAAAGGCTTTTACAGCAGGTAATGACATCTATTTTAATCGCGGCCAATTTCAACCGGAAACAATTGAAGGAAAACATTTGCTGGCACATGAGTTGGCTCATACGGCACAAAACCTACCCGGTATAAGAAGAAGGCCACTGCCAACGGACAGGTATGGCAGGCCACTCGGCTTTGTTTCTACCCCTGAACAGGAGGAATATGATAAGGATACCGCTGAAATGCGGGAACACCTTTTAGATATTATGAGGAACGGTTTTCCCGGCACGAAGGATAATAGTTACCTGCAAAAACTGATCGATGAAAAATATGAAAAGGGTACCGATGATTACTGGCTGGCTACAAACCTTTTAAAGTATGGGCCGGAAGCCCTTTGGCCGCAGGCGCTTTCAGCGGAATTACGTGCAAAGTCAATCAAAAATAAGTGGGATTTTGCAGAGGGTTCCATTGGCACAACGGCAGGTGGGCAAAGTATAAAATCATTTTATTTTCCCGGCCAAACAGACAATCATGCCCTGATTATTGCAGGTGTGCACGGATCTGAATTATCCGGCACAGAGGTAGTTGAAATATTAATAGAAAAGCTGAAGACAGGCCCAAGGCCTTACTATACAGTGATCATCGTTCCAAGCTTGTTTCCTGATAATGCGGCAGTGGCTAAATCTAAACCAAAACAAATTGAAACTGGCGAGAATGTTGGCAGGTATTCATCCGGGACAGAATCTACCGCTCACAGCACTGATCCAAACAGGCAGTTTCCTTCATTTGGAAAAGGCTACGATCCATCAACAAAGAAAGATGCAAAAGGCAGAGAGATTGAGCCGGAAAATATTATACTGCTTGAATTGATTGACAGGTTCCGGCCCGCAAGAATAGCGTCGGTGCACTCAAATCATGATTTGGATAAAGCGGGTATATATGCCGATCCCAGAACCGACTCTACGGGCATCGCGTTAGGGTATGATACAGATGAAGCATTGGCGAAGGCCATGGCAACAAAGGCGAAGGGTGGCGGAGCCAATATACCCGGCAATAAATTTAAAGATGGGCAGCCAACAAACGCAGTTTATCCGCTGGATCCTGCCGCTGCGGCTGCGGGTAAGAAGCAAAAACGGGAAACAGCAAAAGGAAACTCTCTGGGTGGATGGGGAACAACAGCCATTTGTGATCCGTCTAAGCCTGCAACCAACAGGCCTGCCATGCGCATAATAACCGTTGAGGTACAGTTTGCTCAACGTAGTACAGATGTAGCAGCTGCTGAACAGGCAAAAAGAAAAACGGAATTAGAAGCACATGCAGATGCATTAAGGGAAATTTTTCTTGGCCCAAACCAGGTCGAGGCTGCTGTAGATCCGTGTGCAGCACTACCCACGCCTTAACCGTCTTATATTGTTTGCAGTATTGATAAAAGTTTAGTTGCACTGAGGGCAGGTATGTAGTCTCTAACCTGTATGGCATCGGGGTTGTTGCCCCAGGCCATTTCCTGATTGGTAAGCAGGTAATTTTTTACACCGAGATGAAAGGCCAGGTGTGAAGGCCCGGATACCACGCTTATCAAGCCTTGCCTTGCTTTTTTCAGCAAGTTAATTACGGTTACAAAGTGTTCATTAAACATGCCTGTTACATTGTCGGCAGTAATGAAATGATGATCATCCCTTGCGTGCCCGATCATGCAGAATGAACATTGCGGCATAAGTTCAACCAGTTGCTGCCAGTAGCTCCCCGGCCATCGTTGTTCGTCAGGTAGCGAGCGTGAGAATGGTGCGATGATATAGTCAAATGATGGGACATCTACAACAGGATAGTTCAATTCTGCTTTAGGTGGCGTGTGTGGAACAGGTAGTCCCAGGTAAGCAAAGTGTGCCTGGGTCATGTAGTAATTATGGATGTGCGAAATGTTGCAAGCTTCATATGCATCCAATTTCAGAACTTTGTCATAATGTATTTGTTGTTGCTTGCTGATATTCCATTTCTTTGGAATTAACTCATAAAGTTCTTCAGATTCGGAATGTATGGCAAGGTGCAACTCATCCTGTTTAGCAAGTGCTGCTATTACGGGTATAAAACCGAGGAAGTCGCCGATTAAGCCATCTTTACATTCCAGAAGTATCATAATTAATGAAAATGAGTATTAATTGCCCTGCGGCAGGTGTAGCATCTATCCTTCAATCAAGTTATACATTTTTACTTGTGGCAACGAGTATTTAAGTAACTATTTTATGATTGAAATTATTTAATGATGGATCGTATCAGATTAATCAATTACCTGGCTGCGCAACGCAATGCAAAAAGCTACCTGGAAATTTGCGTTCACGATAAACAAAATACTTTCGCACACATTCAATGCAGTTATAAAAAATCAAATTTTCCTGCATCGTCAGATCTTTTTTTTATCACCAACAAAGATAAGTTCGACATTATTTTTATTGATGGGTTCCATGCTGAAGAACAGGTGTTAAGAGATATTGATCACGCTCTTCAATGCCTTGCAGAAAATGGCGTTATCATTCTGCATGACTGCATGCCACCAGATGCCTGGCATCAGCGCGATGCTGAAAAGTACCGCAGCGGCGAAAACTGGAATGGTACCGTGTGGAAAGCCGCATTGAGAATATTTAACAGCACACATTATAAGTGTACGTTACTTGATACTGATTGGGGCTGTGGTATTATTGATACTGCAGAGGTGCAGGTGCCAAGACAGCGGATCCTTCCTGTAAATCTGCAATATGATCTGCATTACCCGTGGCTGTTGAAATATAAACAGTCGGTAGCGGAATATCTTCGTTCCCAGGTAAAAGTCTTCTATCACCTGGCTTGCATGGGCAACTGGGAGGATGTTTTCGAGGAACAGTTACAGCAATTGAAACAAAATGGATTTTATAAAATTGATATGACTGTTCTTGGTACTAACAGGGATCTTGATGTGTTGCATGATGCATGCGCTAAGTATAAAGTGAAAAGCGAGATTGTCTTTCATGCTGAAGAACTTACACGTTTTGAAACACCGGCGCTACTTGCGATAGAGGAGCATGCAAGAAAAAATGAACATGGTTACATACTGTACCTGCATAGTAAAGGTGTAAGTAGTCCTGAAGATAATACCAAGGTAAAATGGCGCAGGTTGATGATGAAAGAGCTTGTTCAGAACTGGGAGTATTGCATGCTGCAGCTACCTAATTATGACGCCATCGGTGTTAACTGGCGGGAGATGTATCCTACCTCTCATTTCTGCGGTAACTTCTGGTACGCATCAGTAAAATACCTGCGTAAGCTTGCTGATTTTACTTACTATTACAATCATCCACTTTATCAAATATGGGATGCATTCCACAGCAAGCGGCTGGGATGCGAATTTTGGATAAGTTCGGCAAGAGAAAAGCCACGCGTGCTGTCGCTCTTTTGCAGGAACGTAGATTTTTGCAACCACGAATACTGGCGCAATAAATAACCACAATAAACAGCTATCTACTGTTAATAAGGCAATACAACATCACTTGCTTGATGCGGGACGTGATAAGGTTTCCCTTCAGCTAAAAAACAATTCCCATTACCAATACACTTATTACAAACGACAGGCTTGATGCGCTAATTAGCCTCGCAAGGCAAGCGCCTGAAGAAGGTTGCATGGCGGAAGTGGGCGTATACAAAGGCGGTTCACTCAAGCTGCTTGCCATGTCATTTCCGGGCCGGCGCGTCTTTGGTTTCGACTCATTTCAAGGGTTGCCGGCGCAGCACTGGACAAATATGGATATTCATCAGCCCGGCGAATTCAGTGACACTTCGCTGGAGGCGGTATCAGAATTTCTTGGTGAACACAAAAGCAATGTGCAGCTTGTAAAAGGAATTTTTCCTGCGTCTGCAACATTGCTGGAGAACGAAGCTTTTGCTTTTGTCCATATTGACACCGACTTCTATCTATCTGTAAAAGCTTGCCTGCATTGGTTCTGGCCACGATTATTGCCAGGCGGTATAATTGTATTGGATGACTATTTATGGCCCGCTTGCCCCGGTGTTGAACAAGCCCTGCTGGAATTTGGGCAACCTTTTCAATCAACGGAAGCAGCTTACCAGGCATTTATGGCGAAACGGTAAGTTGCTTAATATAAAATGCTTGTAAAAAATCGGCAGCTTTAACACAACTTCTTTGTCATTGGTATGCCACAATGATGATGTTTAACAGTTCTAAAAAAATGGCTGAAACGCTTGCATTTATGGAATTCAGTTTATAATTTTCACTTGACGATCTCAATACCTTTGAAACAATCTCTCTTAACTGGCAGCATGTTTTTCCTCAGTTTTATTGAAGCATTACACCCAATGAATTTATAATCCAGGCATTACTTCTTAGAATGGTTAATTGCTGTGTGGACAAATGCTGCTGCATCCGAATACTAAACTTTTTTAATAAACCGGCAAGCCTTAGGCTGCAGGCCGTTCCGGATAAATCTATTCACTATGTTTAATTCGCCCATTTTAGATCTGGTGATTGCGCTTTCCTTTACATACTTTCTGCTCGGCCTTATTGTAAGTACTATTCACGAATTTATTTACTCAGTATTGATGCAAAAAGAACCGAAGCGGGCAAAATTTTTGAAGCAATCAATTGAGTGCCTGTTTTTGGATGGTGACTGGAAAAAATTTGTAAAAGAAAAGTTGATGACCAGTGTGCACATCGACGTACTTCGTAAAAGTGAATCTCCTGAATCTTTTCCTTCATACATTCCTAACTCAAATTTTGCTTTGGCAATTATCGACCAGTTTAGGACCAATAGCAATTTGCTTGACCTTGCGCAAGTGCAGGCTATACTTACCAGCGATGAGCTCTCCGCGAAGTACGGTGTTACCGGCGATCTCCGGCGTACGTTACTGAGCCTTGTTGAAAGATCTAACGGACAGTTAACATTGTTTCAGGCAAATCTTGAAAGCTATTTCAATACGGCGATGGACAGGCTGGCCGGAGGTTATATCCGTTCAACCAAAAAAGCCATCTTTGGCATCGCACTTGTACTTACTGTAATTCTTAATGCTGACACGATAAACATAGCCCAAACATTGTGGAATGATCCTGATGCATTGAAGCAGACAGCAAACAACGTACAATCGTCTCTCAGCCAGATCAAAGACTCTTCCGGTATCTATAGTTTTGAATCGCCGGATGGCAAAACAGTAGTGATGTCATCGCGCATTCATACAGGTGACTCAACGGTTGCGGATCCCAAACATGCAGGCGATTCAATAACATTCAGGAAAGAAGATATTAAGCGGACTGTATTGGCGTTGAAAAGCACAGGCATACCGATTGGATGGACAAAAGATAATGTTCCCGGATCTACTTTTTTAGGATGGTTGGCGAAAGTTGTAGGGTTGATATTGACTGCCTTTGCTTTGTTGTTGGGTGCACCATTCTGGTTTGACTTGCTGAATAAGATTGTTAACCTGCGCGCTGCGGGTAAGAAGGAAGGGAATAGCGCTGGTGATAATTCACCCGTAGCTCCACCTTCTGTGCAAACGGTTCAACCTGGCCAAACTGCCAATGTTAACAATGCTCAAACAGGAGAGGAGGCTGTTGGATAAATTATGTTACTGGAAGTAAACGTAAAAAACTTAAATAAACGAAACAGCATTCCCGCAAATTTTGCCGAGAAGGATAGCATTATCGGCATTGTAAAGAATGGCTTCCGTTTTCAGGGCGAAGAAGTGGCGGCTGTTCCAAATCCTGCACTGGGTAAATGGTATAAAGACAGGGACAATTATTTCTATTGGGCAGGAGGGTTAACAATTGTAGAACAAGCTCCGGCCGAAAACCAGCAAGATAACACCACCTCTACAACAACGACAACAGTTCCTGTCCCTGTTGTAGAACTGTCAACAGCACTAACGCCGGCTCTTAAACAAAAAATTGAACAAATAGTGAATGCTTTTGAAACTGGGTCTGCGGAAGGTGATTATTCTGAGCTGGATAAAATGCGCGACTATAGAGATCCTGAAACGGGGCAAAAAATTGTGCAGGTAACCTATGGTCGCTCTCAAACCACTGAGTTCAGCCATCTGAAAGCGCTTGTACAGGATTATGTAATGAATAATGGTGTATTCGCGGAACAGTTCAGGCCGTATATAAACCGTATTGGAGTGAAACCAAGCCTGGCAACAGACGATAGCTTCTGCAATTTTCTCATCAATGCGGGCAAGAACGATCCTATAATGAGGATATGCCAGGATAGGCTATTTGAAAAAGAATACTATCAGCCGGCGCTCAGTTGGTTTACAAGGAATGGCTTTACATTCCCGTTAAGTATGCTGGTGATATATGACAGCCAGATACATTCCGGCGGCATTTTAGGTTTTTTAAGAAACAAATTTGAAACAGTTGTTCCTGCAAAAGGCGGCGATGAAAAAGAATGGATAGCCAATTATGTAAAGGCAAGAGATAACTGGCTTGGCTCCAGTTCGGACCAACTGTTGCGCAACACTGTATACAGGACTAAGTTTTTAATGGAACAGATGAATAACAATAATTGGAACCTTTCGCAACCTGTGAATGCACACGGCGTTGCGATTGCATAACCAACATTTATTCTGGTAGGGCATTAACGCTTCAATAATTAGGGCAATTGCTGAACACCCTGCAAAATAGTAAGCACCCGATTTGCCGAAAAGGGTATGAAAGAGTAGGCGAAAAAAACAATGCCATGAAATCAGTTTTTAAATTTTTATTGATCACAATAATTTTTATTTCGGCAGCTTGTAATAAAGGCCTATACTTTGATCAGGCATCTTATGACCGCGGTAATAATATTGTTACGGAAGCTAAAACGTTGATTGGGAAAGCAACGGAGAGTTATTCCACGCATGAGGCGGAAGTAGCTACGTTAAAGACACATATTAGCGATGCCGTTGCCGCAGAAACTGCAAGAGGGTCAAAATCAAATGCGGCAAGCATTAATATGTGGAAGAGCCTGCAGGCAGATAACAGTTTTCTTAACCAGGCATTTGCTGACTGGAAGAGTAAAGACAAACTAAACAGTGAGATAATTGCTGAATACCAGAAAAGGGTAGATGCCATTATTGGTATAATACCACAGTACGAAAATTTCAAGATCAAAAAATAAATTAATTGTCCTCAAAATATAAGCTATGCCAGATTATAATCAAATATTTGACGAGATAGGCAGCCAGGTGAAACAACTGGCGGAAAGTACAGTGAGCAAATACCGCGACCAGGCAATTGCGGACGCCAATGCGCTTGTCGCCAGCATGAAAGATGACCTTATCCGCTGGACTGATTTACTTGCCAATAAAAAAATAGATACAAAGGAGTTTGAAATATTGGTAAATAGTGAAAAAGACCTTGTGCAAATGAAAGCGCTGCAGGCTTCAGGGCTGGCTGCAATTCGTGTTCAGCAATTTTCAATGACAGTATTAAATATGGTTGTTGATGTAGTCTTTACAAAAGTACTTCCGGCCGCTGTGGCAGCTGTTTAGCAATGTATTTAAAAACGCGCATCCCGCAAGCAAATAGCCTGCGGGATGTTTTGTTTTTGTTGAATCCATCATCAATTTGCCAGTATGTTTCGGGTTAAGTAACGGCCTGTTGTTGTGTTTGTATATAATATTGGTTAGGCTTTTTTCTTCTTCTTTTTTCCGGTTGCCTCTTCTTTGACTGGAACTGTTTCTACAACTTGTATTACCTGTTTGGGTTTTGTACGTGCCAGGTATTCATCTATGTCTTTTATTTTGTCTACAGCAGATTTTATCAGCGCACGGTAGCCATATTGATATTTATTAAGATCAGAACTATCTACATACGTAAGAAATTTCTTGTAATAATTGCGCGCATCTTCAAATCTCAGTTGCCTGGTAGCCGCAATTGCACTATCGTATGAAACCATTCCAACGGTAAACTTTGCTTTGCGTTCTTCTTCATCTTTCGCATCAACTTCTTCTTTTGCCTTCCTGTTTAATTCGCCTTGCAGATAATTTATTTGTTTTTGGGCATAGCTTTCAGATGGTTTAAGTTCTGCTGCCTGCCGGTAATATTTAAGTGCGACAACAAAATCTTTGGCAACAAAAGCAAGGCTGTCGGCTACAACAATAGACGTGTCATATTTTGCATTATTTTCTTTTTCCAGTTGAATTGAATCAAGTTTAGCTATCACAATCGCCAGTTTTTGTTTTGCTCCATCTTCAGATGGCTTTGCATTGCTTGCTTCGGTATAACCTTTCTTTGCTATTTCATAATCCTTTTTTGCAAATGCCGCATTAGCCTGGCTCATGATTATTTTATATTGCTTGTCTGCCTGTGCTGCTTTTTGAAGGCTATCCGCTTCCGCCTTTTTTTGTGTGGATAGTTCCTGTTGGCGGATGTCAATTTCCTGCAACTTGTTTTTGGGATATTGTTCATCCGGTTTAAGGCCTGCTGCGAGTTGATAAGCGACTTTGGCATTTTTAAAATCGGCGGCTACAATCGCTTTCTCTCCTTTGTCAATAGCAAGGTTATATTGAACTGTTAGCAAGGAATCTTTTGTGTGTTTATCTTTTTCAGAAGCTTGGGATGATAATACTTTATCAATCTCAGCAAGCTTTTGTTTAGGGTAGGGTTCATTTGATTTTAACTGGCTTGCTTTTGTATAATATTCTTTTGCGGTTTCGTATAGTTCTGTAAAGATGGCCTTGTCGCCAAGGGTAATCAACTGCGCATATTTTTCATCGCGATCTTTTGCAAGCTTTTCCTGGTTTTCTTTTTCTGCAATTTGATCACGGGTGTTCTTTATATTGTTAAGCAGTTTCAAAGCTTCTGCGTTGCCCGGTTTTATTTTTAGTGCTTCATTGTAGGCTGTCTCTGCTTCGTCATAAGACCCCTTGGAAAAGGCCTCATTGCCTAGTGTTATATAATTGAGGAAATAAGTATCTCTCTTTTTATTGTCCTCATCCAGTTTTTGATCGGCTAGTTTTTTGTCTATCTCTTTTAATTTCACTTCAGCGGTAGCGTCTTTAGGTTTTATATTCAATGCCTGCTGATAATCTCCGCGGGCTTCGTCATATGCTTTTGAAGCGAGGGCTTTTGCCCCAGCGGTAATATAGCCCTGGTAGAGGTCTTCCTGCCGCTTGTTGGCTTCAGCTAGTTTCGATTCATTTCTTTTTCCCTCAATCCTTCTGAGCTGGTCCTGCGGCCATTGGTCTGTAGGCCTTTCAGCTAAGGCTTGCTGGTATAATTTTTCAGCCTCGTCATAGCGCCCGGCATTATAAGCGGTAACAGCACTTTTTAGCAGGTCCTGGTATTTGTCATCCTGCGCTTTCTTGTTTTGATTTTCTCTTTCGACTTTCTTTACTTTTATATCAGACAGTTTCTTTTGTACGTATTCTTCTTTAGGATCGATATACGCCGCCTTTTTAAAGTCTTCCTCAGCTTCATCGTAGTTGCCCTGTAAAAATGCGCGTTGCCCGGCGAGTACCAATGATGTAAAATCTTTGGTTTTGTCGGTTGTAGCCGGTGCAGCCTTATTGGCGTTGTTGGCCTGAGCATTTACGGTTGCCGTTGTATCCTTACGAGTGGCGCTGTTGGTTGGTGCATTTGTAGACGGGTTTGGTGCAGCAGTGCGAAGCTGGGCCAGCTGCTTATTTTTTTCATCCTGCTCCTTGGCAACTTTTGCAAGCACTTTGCTATCAGAAAAATCATGAAACATCAAGGAGTCGGCATTAAGGTCTTTTCTGTATGCAAACACAAACCTATGCGTATTCTTACCTTCAACAATTGTAACTGTTGCTGGAGTAAAATCTTCAACCTTTGCCATTATGGTGAAAGTGCTGTTGTTTTTACTTTGTTTTATTTTGGGTGGATTGAATAGTGTATCTGCGCCACTTTCAACAAAATTGTAGTTCTCGATTTTAGAGTGGAAGGTTAGCCGCACTTCGTATATTGTAGACAACAAAATTTCCTTGCCATTAATATTCTGCGCGAGCGCTGATTGCATGCTTATAAGCATTAACAACAATGTAAACAGATGGTGGTGAGTAGTACGCATGATTCATTCTTTAGATATCAGGTATGAGGTTTCAGATGTTTAAAGTTGTATGTCCTTAGTGTTTTGATCAAGGCTTGGTTCCTGTCTTAAAGCCTTCTGATCTTGCTTGCCCATGCTTCATCCTTCTCTATGCGTTCGTGCTTCCTCGTAATGTCCTTAACCCGTTATTTATCCCTTGCATGGGTTGCGCGCTAACCGGCCCTTCTTATCGTATTCAACATTTATTTCAATAATCCGATCGCCTTCTTTCTTAAAGTCTACTGACTCTATGGAAATTTTCTTTCCTTTTATTTCTTTACAGAATGCATCGAAGGTTGTGTAAGCTTTATTGGCAATGACCTTTGTCGCACCCTGATCGGCGAGGTATTTATATAGCTCTTTCATATCCATTTCTCCACACACCAGTGATTGCAGGTAACTTTTAAATGTTTGTGTGCTTGTTCCGATAATTGGTGCCGGCTTTGGTGCAACTGGTGTTGCTTCAACAGGTTTCGCGGTATCGACCGGAGCGCCTGGCGGCTGTATAGGTGGAACTGTCGGGCCCTGCGGAAACGGCAGTATAATGTCTTCAGCGCCGCCACGTGGTGACTGCTTCCTGGTTTTGTCAGATTCGTCAACTACGAGTATTTCTTTGCGGTATGTCCTGTTTCTATCATTGTTCAGTACGAGTTTAATGATATAGCGACCGCTTGTTCTGAATGTATAGGTCCCAGCCCTGGAATATTGTGGGTCAAAGTTGTTGTCGTTTTCAATCGCCCACTTGTAATTGCTTGCAGTGTCTGGCGTTGAGAATGCATATTTTCCCGGCGCTACCTGGTCGTTGCCAATGATGTGTTCAATAATATTCCCGGCACCATCAAGCTGGGGAAGCGGTTCGTTAATAACGAGCCTTGTACGAGTGATACATCCGCCTTCCAATGTTACAGACACTTCAAATACGCCCTTGTGAAAATAGGTGTGAGCGGCAGTAAAGCCTTGTGATGATTTTGCGGAGTCGCCGAAATCCCATATTGCTTTTCCGCCTGTACCCACTGGTGTTTTGAACCAAATCAATTCGCCAATGGTGTACGTTCTCTTTCCGTCGTCTTTAAGGCCGTTAACAAAGATCAGCGGTGATATACATGATGTATCATGTTTGCCTGTTATTAGTTTGTAGGAGACGAGTGTAAAAGACAGCAACATGGTAACAATCATTGTTAGCCAAACTCTTCTGTCAAGCCCTGAAGTCCTACGCGTAAATGTGCCCGATGTTTTCATACAATAGCATTTCTTGCTGTTATAAGTAAAATCTATTTGTGTGAGGCTGCGTTATATTGTATTAACTGGTTGCGGTATCTGTCAGCCTCTCCCTTTAATGAGTTAATCTGTTCCAGCAACTGAGCACGGTCATCTTGTTTGCCGTTGGCTTCGCGCAACTGTTGTTTCAGTTTTTGCATACTGTTCAAATTCTCAATAAGGCTTTGATAGAAAGTTTTTGCAGTTAACGAATCTGAGATCATATTGGTGAGGTCGGTAATATTGTTGGATATCTGGTGGTCCACTATAGGTACCCGGTTGCCGCTTTCGTTAACGGTATCTAATAATCCAACAGTTTCCTGCATCTTTTTTTCAAAGCGGGAGAGAATTGATCTTTCATTATCCATTCGTACAGTTTCAGCTCGTAATTGTGCATTTTCTCTAAGTGGTACTTTAAAGCTGAAGAATACAGTGGTTAATATTATGCCGACTGTTACGATAAAGAAAAATAGAAAATTAAAAAATGCTTTTTTTCTTTCTTCCTGGTTACCGGGCTTCATAAAAAATGGTTTAAGTTATTGTTGAATATTGTTGCGTTGATATTATTTAGTTAAGCAAGATTCGCCTATTTGGGTTGGCTCTCCCTGGATGACGAATGGTATAGAGATGTGTTCAGCGCATCGTTACCTCGCCGATAGGAAGGTCTCTTGGATATAGATCTGGTGTGGCACTCTGGAATGGCAATCTCTAATCAAACTGCATTGTTATATAGACACATATTATCCAAAGAAACGCCTCCTGGGTGGCGGTGGTACTGCACTGGCCTGCTTTTCAGCAAATCCGTACCGGTCTTCTGTAAGTGCTTTAACAACCTCAGTTTTGCGTTTTCCAATAAATTCGAGTTTGCTTAAGGTGTCAAACAGTTTCGCCGTAACTTTTACGAACAGCGTAACCTTGCTGATGTTTTTATTGATGTCATTATTGTTGTACCTGATGTTGGCAAGATTAACGAGGAGTGTTTCAAGTTCTCCCTGGTTCAGTTCACACCATTCGCTCAGGTAATTGATCATTTCTTCTTTGCCGGACCCTATGCGCATATCAATAGCGTTCTTCATAACCCGCGCCAGGCTTGCTATGGAAGAAAAGAGAAGGGCAGGCGATTCATGTATGGTTATCCAGCGCATTTCAGTAATTACCTGGCTCAGGTAGAGCATCATTCTATCACATAGGAATTGTACAAGCTCAGAAATATCATTCTGCTGTTTTTTCTGAAATATATTTTGAACGATAGCGAGTGTCCTTATTTCGAGGGTAGAAAAAAACTGGTCAAGCTCTGAATGTAAGCTCACGAGTTCAGGATACGAGCTTATAGAATAACAGGGCGGAATATAGTCATGGTCTATTCGAATATCATTTGCTGATGCAACAAGCTTTCCTATGATGAGTGAATAAGGGTTGTTCGCGTATTGATCATATTGTGATTCGCTGATTACCTGTACAGAATATGCAGGAACAACATAAGGGAATCTCGGTGGGTTTTCTGAAAGATCCGGACTGCCTGCGGGAAGCCGGTTATAAGGATGAACAGTTAATGCCACCCACCATACAGTATTGTATCCATTGTCCGAAAAACGGAATGAAACTGCAGGTACGCCATCTGTATCAGAAACGCCGCTTCCTGATAAAACGGGAAGATTGATCCTTACGCCGCCGGGTGTTACAGCCTGGCAGCTTAATACAGATACGCGTAGCACATTCTGATTGTCGAGGGCAATCTTTACATTAAAGTTGTTTTCGCCATCATAAGAGGAAGGCAGGATGCCATACCTGATTGGGGAAACTGACAATGAACCCTGGTCAATCAGCGCATTCTGAAAAGCATTGTCTTGCGCGATAAAATGATCTTTGTTGATCTTCATTCCATCAATCCAGTTTACCGGAAAGTATTTTTGATTGTCCCTCATAACAAATATTATTATTACTTATCAATCCTTTCACAAATAATTACCGCATTTTCTCTAACACCATTCTCTCTCATTGAAATCTCCGGATTCAAAACTTTTGCATTTTGATACCAGCGCCCTTTTAGCCGGAACCACCAGACGTGTGGATCATGATCGTCATCTGAAAACTCAATAGGTGTTTCGCTTTGTTCTTCATTATAGTCATTCATAAAGTGATAGTAGAGGTCCCCGAGTGACATACCTTCCGGCCCGCGTGCACGAAAGAAAGTTTTGCTTCTGTCTGACGTTTTTTTAGCGATCTCAAAACCCATGATCAGTATTTTTTCTCTTGGGTTTTCATCAGGCAGGTCAATCGGCTGCAACGGGTATTGCCATGTTTTGAAATCAGCAGAAGGAATGTTGTAAGCTGCTTCAAACGTATGCATGAAAAGAAAAGGAATAAAAAATGACAGTGTGCTTATCAGCATTGGATAAAAAAGATAATCCACATTCTTGCCGCTTTCTTTGATGAAATATTTTAGTGCGGAAAAAACAACTATCGAGAAAAGAATTACAGATAAACCAAAAAATATCTCACCAAAAATAGTTTCACTTTTATTGTAATTGCCTGTTGAAAAATACTTTTTATGAACACATAAAAGGTGAATGATACCGAACAGCAGGTACAAGCCAGATAACAGCCAGTAAATAGTAAATAAATAATCTGAAATAAGCGAGATGGCGTAGGCGGCTACAGAGGCAATCACTGCCGCAAATGAACCATATACTGCCGGCTTTTTACCTCTTGCTGCAAAGCTTTCAGAGAACTTACCAACCACAGCAAAAAGTGTTATCGATAAAGCCAGGAAAACGCCAATGTACATCAGGAAATATTTGAGCAACATATCTATTAGGTTTCAGGTATCAGCTTGGGGCTATCTGCTATCTGCATTCAGCTTTCAGCAAATGTTATTTCATTTATCATTTTTCAGGGCGGGCTTACAGCTTTTTTCAACTACCAATCATAACTAATTATTTTGCCTCTCCAGGTTTTCTATTGTTGTTTAAACTGAGCCTTCCATTCTTCACCATCATCGCCCTTGTAGCCATCCAGTTTTACCAGGAAGCTCTTAGCAGGGAAGAAGGGTGTAATATGGATATCAAGAAAGATGTGGTCCTTTTGATCTTCATCTCTTTCAAAACGTATAATCTGGAATTTTTCTATAAGCTTATCCGGGCCCTGGATGCCATCAAGAAACTTGACGATTTGTGAGCGCAGGTTCTTTTCCATTTTCACGTTCCACAATTCAAAAGCACGCCTGTTAAGAAAGTCAGAGAGCACCTTTGCAATGAAGTCGAACACGCGGACTACAGAGTAAGTCTGCATGCCGATGTTATCGCCCGTGAAAAGTGTCTTTGCAGAGAATGGCATCACTCTTCCCCATTCGCCAACAAATGGAATCAGGCCTACATTTTCCAATTCAGAAATGTCGCCCTTTAACTGGTTGAAGCGTACAGCATCAACTTCATCAATGCTACCATATGTTTTGCCTGCAACAGGCTGTGAAAGTTTTGTACAATACATTTTGCCAGCGAGTGCAGCAGATCCAGGAACATATACGTCTTCTTCTTCACCTACTTCAGTTTTCTTTCCTCTGCCAACAATATAGTTGCTGGTCATAATTACGTTTGCTTTATGCGGATCGGCACTTGTCAGGTTGGCTTCATTAAACATTTTAAGTACATCATCCTGTGTTTCGATATTCTCAAAATCAGTAACGAGCATTACTTTATTATTGTAAGCCATCTTCGCCCATTTATCAAGAATGGTATTTGATTTGAGGTAGCCGGGAATCACTAGCATGGAATAGTTTTCTCTCAAATCAAGCCTGTCATATTTATTCTTTAGTTCAGCAGCTACAAACTCAATAAACTTTGGTTCATCAAGGTCAGTCAGCTTGGCCATGGGTGCATTCATCAACGCAACATTTTTTAATTTGGTTGATTCAGTGTTTTTATAGAACAGGTGGACTGAACGATATGATTGTTCAAGTTCTTTCGTTTCACCCAATACTTTTTTCAGGTTGCCTTTTAGCAATTTATCTGCAACTTCGGCCCTGTCAACTGCCTTGTCAACCATTTCGGCTACAGCACCATGGTCTGATAAAAGGTCAATCCACATCTGCATTTTTTTCTTCAGCTCTTTGCGCTGGCCCTTTTTATTGCTATCCGTTAAAAAGATATTCTTTCTTGCTTTGCGGGCGGGATTCAGGTTGTCGGCCCCATCTACTATTCCTTCAAGAAAATCATATCCGCCAACTTTTGCCAGGGTAGTAAGTGAGTCAGAAAGTTCGGGAAACGCTTTCGTTGCCAGCTTTTCCTCCTGTGCCATTTGCTGCACAGCTACTTCGTTTATTTCTGTTGCCATATAATAGCTTTTAAAAATTTTTTGAAATTGGTGAATGAAACCCGGCGCGATGTATTTAAAGTAAGATGAGCTTCAGACTCTTCACCGGGATCTTGTTCCGGGTTGATTACTCCCCCTCCTCCAGCTCCGCGGCCAATGCCTTTAATGCGTTAATGAAGGCATCTTTGGTTTCAGGATTTTCAATAACTTTTTTCAGAGATGTATTGCTTTTAAGTTGCTTGATGATCTTTAAGTAAGCATCATTCTCCAGGTTAAGGTTTTTCAGGTAAGCGCTCTGGTTGGTGAGGTTTTTTGTATCAAAATCACCCAGGCCTGCAAATCTGAAATTTTCCTTTAGTGTAGATCCATCTTCTTTATCGAGCTCAACATTGCATTCGGGCTTAAAATGGTCAAAAACATGCTCCACTGTTTGAAGGCCCTCAACAATTTCCGGGTGAATAGGATCTTCCGATGTTAACTTTTGAATGAACAATGTTTTGTTAGGCGATATTTCAACGAATCCTTCGCCTACCGGGTCGGGAGCAAGTATGGTGGTTGCAATCCCTGGTTTAACTTGTGGCATAATAAACGCTTTAAAAATGAATGATGTATTTGTATATAAATCAGTAGAAACAGAAAAATGTTCCGTGTCTACAGCAAAAAAATTATTCAATTTTCCATGAAATGTTTTCGTCGGCCAGTTCTGCGGTTATTTTGCTGCCCTTCTTTACCTCACCTGAAATAATGTACCTCGATATCGGCCTTCTTAACTGGTTACGGATTACACCAGAAATTTGCCGGGCGCCATATTTGGGTGTAAAGCCGTTTAGGGCGAGATGTTTTTTTGCGTCATCTGAAATGTTGAAGGCTATTCCTTGTTTTTCCAATGCTTCTAAAAGGCTCTTCATCTGAATTTCAAAAATGCGTACGATGTTGCATTCACTAATGGGAGCGAATGGCGCAATTTCTGTAAGCCTGGCTAAGAACTCAGGCCTGAAATATTTGGTCATAATCTCCATCAGTTTGTTAGATGATGGGATGCTGCCTTTGTCAAACTGTTCGGCAATCCATTCACTTCCTATGTTCGATGTAAAAATGATCAGTGCATTGGAGAAATCGCCTTCCTTTCCCAGCCTGTCGTGCATATGGCCTTCATCGAGTATTTGAAGGAATGTATCAAACACTGATGGATGCGCTTTTTCTATTTCATCAAATAGCAGCACTGAATAAGGCCTTTGTCTGATCTTATTCACGAGCATGCCACCTTCTTCGTAGCCCACATAGCCGGGAGGCGCGCCATACAGCAATGCTGCGGAATGTTCTTCTTTAAACTCCGACATGTCAAAACGGATTATGGCCTTTTCATCGTTGAATAAAAATTCAGCAACAGATTTGGCAAGCTCAGTTTTTCCTGTACCGGTTGGGCCGAGAAAAAAGAATGAACCTATTGGCTGGCCTTTTTTATTCAGCCCGCTTCTTGATTCAAGTATAGATTCTGATATAGCTTTTACGGCCTGGTCCTGGCCCACAACGCGCCTTTTAAGGTATTCATTCATGTTCAGGAGTTTTTCTTTCTCCTGTGCCTGGATTTTGCCAAGGGGGATGCCTGTCTTGTAAGAAATGATGGATGCTATGTCTTCTTTATTAACGGAATTCTTTTCCGCTTCAGCGAGTGTGCCTAACTTATCAAGGCTTGTTGAAAGAAACGTCTCATATTCTTCATACGTTTCAAACTGATCTGTCTGTGCGGGATCATCCAGCTTGCCGAGCAGCACTGGACTTATCTTATTATGCAAAGTATTGTTTAGCCATCTTAACTCAGTCAGTAGTTCATTTGGTGCAGTTCCGTTGGATGTTATTTTTAAGAGGTTTGCTTTCAGTTCTTCCAAATCTTGCTTATTGGTATCAACCATTAGCTTAATGGCTGCCATCGTTCTATCGAGGAGATCTATTGCTACATCAGGTAATCTTCTATCCTTTAGGTATCGTTTGGAGAGCCGTACACAATCTTTTATGGCATCTTTTTCTATTTTAAGGTTGTGATGTGCTTCAAATTTTGGAGCCAGCTTTGCGAGCATTTTTTCTGCGGTCTCTTCATCAGGCTCGGTGATGGCCAATACTTCAAATCTTCGTGTGAATGCCTGGTCTGCTTCAATGAATTTGCGGTATTCTTCGTTGGTTGTGGCGCCTATTACAGTTATCTCGCCACGCGCAAGTTCGGGTTTAAGGAGGTTGGCAGCGCCTGCGCCAATGCTGCCATTTTTATTATCGAGCAGCACATGTATTTCGTCAATAAATATAATTGCTTTGGGAAACTGCTTAACTTCTTTAATAATGTTTTTGAGCCGGTCTTCAATCTCTCCTTTGTAAGATGCGCCGGCAATTAGGGCCCCGAGGTCGAGTTCAAATATCAATGAATTGGCGAGCTGTGTGGGGACTTTATTGTTTACCACGTCCAATGCAAAACCATCTATCAGTGCTGTTTTGCCAACACCTGCTTCGCCTGTTATTATTACATTTGGCTTGGTTCTCCGACACAGGATCTCCATCATCATTCTTGTTTCTTTATCACGGCCTATAATCGGGTCAGTCTTGCCTTCTTTTGCCAATGCAGTTCGCTCAACACAATATTTGTATAATGCGCCGGCAGGTTTTGCGGTATTTTTTACTTCATCACTTTTAACAGCCTGTTGTATGCCGTCTTCTTTAAAATAGATCTCCAGTATTTCTTTTTCTTTTACAGGGAATGATTTTAGTTGTTCGCCTGTAAAAGCTGTTCCTGGCTTTGCTATGGCAACCAGTACGCAGATAGGCGTTATATAATCAAGCCCTAATTTTATCCGGATGTTATCGGCCTCTTCAAATAATGCTTTAATTTTTTCATCGCCTGTTACGTTGTCCTTTAATTTGGCGACTTTGGGGTATTCATCCATCCGCACTTCCGCCCATTCTAATATGTAGGGAACGTCTTTGCCGATTGATTCAAGAAAGCCAGCGAGCCCAACATCTTTGTGAAGCATAGCACGTAGTAAATGTGCAGGAGAAAAGTATTCATTCTGGTATTCTTTTGCGAGGGACCGTGCTATTTCAACGGCCATCTTCAGCGATTCATTCAGGGCAAGTGTAGGCATGTAATTAAGTTGAAGAGATGATTAAAGCATAACCCGATGGTGTTATGCGATGATGTAATAACAGCCGTACCATATTTTCCTTCATATACCAAACACCGGCATGTTTTGGTTATAAATACTTTTTACGGCCAATTTGTTACCCAAACAGGATATTTTTTGTGAAGGCTGGTTGATTGGATGCCATTTTCTATGGATCTGAGGCCATGGGCTTCAATTTCAAATTGTAACACTGAAAATAAAATGGGAATTGGCGGAAAACAGGGGTAACAAAATGAGTGGTAGCACGCTCTAATAAAGTGTGCTATGCAAAAGCGGCATAGTTATCTCAAATCAAAAAAAGACGCGGTGGGTAACATCTATTATAAAATTCCTTTGCAACTCGGCGCAGTTATGGAAGGAGGAGAGCTGTCTACCTGCAGCCTGAAGCAGTCAGTAGAAAAATGCCTTGAATTAATTATCACGACACGGTTCGGTGAGCATAGAAGCGACCCTGATTTTGGTTGTGAGATCTGGGATATGGATTTTGAATTAATTGTAAGCACCACCCGGTGGGAAGAAAACCTTCGGCAGTCGCTGCTGAAATCGATTATTACACACGAATCGAGGTTAGCCGACGTTTCTGCAACCGTGGTCATTACGGACATTGAAAGGTTCAATGTGTTTAAAAATTTTACTGAACAAAAAAAACGTGTGGATATACATGTAGCTGGAACGGTCCGCAAGACGGGCGAGCCTTTTGCATTTCACACGAACATGTTTTTGAGCCCGTTATCAGTGGAATGAAGGGAAGGTACGAATGCATCATGTATCAGGTAATGGCTGAATTTAAAGTTTACAATATCACATCACAATACATCAACAAGTATTTATGATCGGAGAAAGCAACAATTCAAAAGAAGTTATCAAGAACAGGATGTTGAAACATGCGCTTACGTACTGGGGAATTAGTAACACCGACGATATTGATCCTGCAGTTAAACTGATTCTTGAGGCTTTGTCATCTGAATTGTATAACCTTGGCAACGAAATTAAAGATACCCAGGTGCGTATACTGGAAAAAGTGGCCAACCTTCTTTCTCCGGATTTCTTAACAGCTCCTGCGCCCGCACATGCATTATTGTATGCCAGCCCTGCGGAGCCCGTGCAGTTGCTTACCCAGGCGACTGCTTTTTCCTGCCAGCGAAAAATATCCTCCAACCAAAATGATGTGCTTGATACAACACTCGATATACAATTTACACCCGTAAGCAACATTGATCTGTTCGATATTCAGATTGTGCATAGTGTTACAGGAGGTAATTTGTACAGCCATGATACCGCCTTTTCCAGGCAGATAATTGCCCAGGGAAAACATAAAACGTCGTCAGCTAATGGGCTTTGGCTTGGAATTAAAGTGAATCCACAAATAGAATCTTTGGAAAGTTTGTTCTTTTGTTTTGACTGGAAAAATATGGAGCCGAGGCTGGCACAGCGGGTCTATGAGTACCTGCCATCTACATGCTGGATGATCAACGATGAAGAGGTATCCGTTCGCGGAGGATTGCCCGAATTGCCAACAAAAAGAAATGGCACTTATGAAAGTGTATTCTCCTCATACGATCTGGCAGCCTTGATGGAAAAGGATATTCGGCAGTACTATCATCATAAATATTTGCATATATCAGACAGTAGGCCCATTAAGTTGCAGGAACAATTGCAGTTTTACCCGCAGGCATTTACACAAATATTCGCTGAGAATGACCTGCAAAAAATCAGTGAAAAATTATTGTGGATCAGGATTGTGTTTCCGGTCGCCATGCAACAGGAATACCTGGATGAACTATATGTTTATACCAACACATTTCCCGTATTAAACAGGCATGCGAATGATCTGAAATTCCGTTTGAAAGGCGGCAGCAATATCATTCCACTTAAAACGGGTTTGCTGGAGCAATTTTTATCGGTTAAATCCCTGGATGACGGTGTTCATCAATACAGGTCAGTACCCTATAGAAATAAAGAAGAAGAGGAGAGTGGAACATTTACGCTGCGCACTGGCGGCGTTGAAAGATTTGATAACAGGAATGCGCGTGAGTTGATAGGTTACCTGTTGGAATTGTTGCGCAGTGAGAGTGCTGCGTTCTCAACGTATGGTTATGATTACATAGCCATCACGTTAAAAGAGATGAACCAGAAGATGGCGTTGATGGAACAAAAAACAAAAGGCTATGCAAATAATGCAGCTGAACTTCCCAACTACATTATTGTAAAACCTTTTGAAAATGAAGATATGATGTATGCTGAGTACTGGACAACACTGGCAGAGATGGCGAATAATCTTCGCGCTGGCACTGCATTACAATTGGTAAAAGGCGCCGGCGTTAAACAGGATAAAAATTTTAAGGACCAGGTTTTTTTGCTGACAACAACTACTGGTGGTAAAAGCAGGCTTAAACCTGAAGAACGTTTGAATGCATTGCGTTATGGTATTATAACACGCAACCGCATCATTACAAAAGAAGATATAAGGAGTTTCTGTTTTTGTGAATTGGGCGAACGGCTGAGCAAAGTAAATATTGAACGGGGATTTGAGTTAAGCACGCAGGCTAAAGAAGCTTTCAGAAGAACAATTGATATAAAGTTGACGCCGTCTGATTCAGGTATGTTAGATAAGGGCCACTGGCAAAGGCTCTGCGATGATTTGTTAGCTAAGCTGAAGGTAAGATCCGGAATGGGCGGGCATTACAGGGTAATAACCGATAATTGAAAATGAAGAATTTAATAATGCAAGATCATGCAGCTAAGGGCATCTTCAATTTTGGGAGATGTCTCCTATCGTTCCAAAGATAGATTAACACAGTTGATTTTGTTTAATAATGCAGGTAGCACATGGAGAGGTGGTGGCCTGGCAAAACGCGCTGAGCGACCGGGTTTGCCTTGAATTTTCTTTGGCTACTTTCTTTTTTTTCAAGAAAAATGAAGTAAAAAGATTTGATTGTGACGATCTGTATATGCTAAAGAATTACAATCTCTAACTAAACAGATAGTTTTCCCTGCGTCAAACTCAATCTATTGCTTAAAACGTATAACGTAAAACTTACAACGTATAACTTTATGGCACGTCTTCCATCAACAGCTTTCAGCGACTTTGACAATGATTTTAAAGCGGAAGTGCTTGCAGCCGAAATGGTGGAGCATGGCACTCCCGCTGACCGGATCTTAATATTAATGACCGGGGCCTTGAAAAGATCTTTCCGTAAAGATGTGGAAACGATTGAAGAGGATATATCCGAATATGACCACAAAGAATATACATTACTGAAAACTCCAAAAGAAGGTATTTACGACATGCTTCCGCAAGGTTTGTTCCATGAACATTCTGCGGCCAGGAGCCTGCGTTCAGAAGAAGATGTAATTAAGCTGATGAAGAAGAGAAGGGCAGAGGAGCAACATGCAAGAAAATTCTTTCTGCCGTTTGAGGCAACGATCAATCACTTGCGCATGCAGATGGCCATGTATGAGAACAAGCTGGACAAGCGGTCTCACTACGATGAGTTGCTGAATATTTTTAAGGACCAATGGGAGATTTTTGAATACCTCGATCCGCGGCAGGCGAATATTTTTTTACATCTTATTCCGATCCTTCATGATGTGAGGGATGTGCATCATTCTGTTGAAGAAATAATGCAGTCAATCTTTCAGTTGCCTGTTGAAATATATGTTGCGCCACGCTTGCCAGAACATCCTGCAGCGCCCATTTTATCGATGATGGGAGAGAGCATGCTGGGCGTTGACCTTACAACCGGCAGCCGAGTGTATGATGAAGGAATAGACGAAATAAATGTGGTTATTGGCCCGATAACCAGCGAAGCACGCCACGAGTTTATGGACGGAAGAAAGAATGAAAAGATATTGGAATTGTTGTGTGATTATTTGTTGCCCGTTCATATGGATGTGGTCAAAGAATTTATTGTTGAAGAGAAGTTCCGTGTTATGCGGCTGGCTGATGCCAATACACTAAATAGCGTGTTGGGCGCGGATACCTGGCTTTGAACTCCGTCCGATCCGGCATGGCCGACATAGTGAAACACAACGAAGGGGACACCAAGATGCAAAGACGTAAAGGCGCGCGAAGAATATCTCTGCGAAACTCCGTGAAAAAGAAGCTGTGTATTCTGTGGTTATAATTCTTCCTGCATTTTAGCTGCACATCTTAAACATTCAAATAAACTCATTAATATGCCAATGGCGATGACATGGTGGCAATTCAAAAACTCCGGACAGGCTGATACAAACCGGGCTGTGGAGCTTGGCATAATGCCGCAGGGGCAGTTGCTTAATGGAATGGAAATTATCTTTTCTGAAAGTGATGCGGCAGCAAGAGGCCGCAAGGTCTTAAAAGGCTTTTGTAAATACCGTATGCGGCAAACACTGGAAGAAAAAGACTTTCAGCTTGTAGATGGTCGTTGGTATACTTGGTCAAGTCAACCGGCGGGCACACCTGATGATCCGCTCATTCCTGGAGTGATATCGTGGGCCCCTCCTTATTTCCGTATGATTGATACGCCGGGTTGGTCGGCTTATGAAAATGTTGGACCCAAGACAAGGATTCTCCGGGTAAATGGAGTTGCAAGCCATGTAAATGCCACTGAGATCTGGGTGCAACACATATTCAAAACATGGGTGGAGGGAATGGACTGCTTTCAGGGAACATGGAGTGATGTCTCTTTTAAAGTAACATGGCACAATAGCCTTCACCTTGTCCGCGCCACACCTGAATCTCCATGGGTAAGAGGCGAAAATTGTAAAATCGGGCATGGGCCAATGGTTTTTGGAACGACGGCGCTACTATAAAATTTAGGTTACTCATTTTTTTCAACTATAAAACCTGTTATGAAGTATTATTATCATTACACCGAGCTGAGGCATGTTGCATCAATCATCAAAGACGGCATGTATCCGACGCACCCGGTGTATACAACAGAAGAATATTTTCATGCCCATACAGCTCAACAGTTGCTGGGTGTTTCGCGTGTTGAATGTGTGTTGAAATTTCGAGATGATGGTACCTTCAAACCAGGAAGGCCGCCGATCGTTGATGTTTCGAACAGATTTATGGGAGGAGGTTTGCAATTTGAAACGCATTTAAGGCCGAGACCTATTGCACAACGGTTAATAGTTGATCATCTCTGGACAGATATTAAAATAGACGGGTAAGATAATTTTTTCAATGGTATCGCCAGTATGTTCCAATGCTTGAAAAATAACGGGAAGCGTACTGGCGATATTATTTATTTACAACTTCAATAAATATCCACCAGCAAATAATTTGCGGCACTCAATTCATTAAGCTCCACATTTTCGTAGCCCTTGGAATGGGAGTAAAACTGCACTTTAAGACGGCCGTTTTCAAAGCCATCTGACATAATACTTCCGCGTGAATCTTCTTTAACGGGGTACCTGTTTCCAAAGCCCTGGGCAACTGGAAGGTCTTTTGACAGAAATACGCGTTGTGATTTTTTGACATTATGAAAGCGAACTTTTTGTAGCATGGGATTGGGTTTTTATGTGAGTTTTTTTTGTATGAATGTTTATGCGCATAAAAGATGTGCGTAGAAGACTATCTTGGTTCAAAAATAATCGCAGGCGGCGACGGTTCCTTGCCGATTAAAGGCCTTGGGTTACCTGCACCTTTGCTTACATTGCTTATTTCATGTGACAATCTGCCTCCGGAGTTAATATCCGTTTGCCCATCAATCCGAACGTCAATATCACTCCTGGTGCCGGCGCCTTTTCCTGCAGGCAAATGCGGCCTGCTAATATTGCGTCCAGTACCTGCAGCCCTGCTGCCGATTACATAAAAAGCAGTATTGTATCTGTTGGAAATTAATTGCAGTTCTTGCACTTCTTCTCTGGTGAGATAACCTTCTCCTGTTGCCTGGGAAGGAGTTGAAAAGTTGTTTGACATGGGTATAGGTTTTGAGTTTGAGAGTTGTGCGTTTAAGGATGAGCTAAGTAATAAGTTTACAAAATGTCCATGCAAATCCGGTTAATTTAATCGACGTACAGTGGTCGGAAAGGCCCAGTATAGTGCCGCATTATGAATAGTTCCTTGCAAATGCCCGCATAGGCTTTACTCTATGCAAATTCTATATTAAGATATTCAAATCCTTTCTCGTAGAATTTTTCCTCTACTCCTTTGAAAGGATTTTTACAATTTGATAACTCAAGTTGTTGTAAATTATTACACTTTAGCAAAGCTTCTATATTTATAATTTTCTTCGAGTTTAATATAGTTAATTCTGTTAGATTGGGCAGGTGAGTGAAAATTTTACAATCGATTTCGGCTTGTATTCCATTCAGGCTTATCCTCTCAATGCTTTTTAATTTACAAATATCTTGAATCGGAAATTTTATTTTAGCGCCTTCAATTATGAGTGAAATTAGTGAACTTGATATTTTATCAAATAATGGATAGTCGTAGACAAACTCTGTTTCTAACATTTTTAAGCTCTCAAATTGATGAATATCTTCAAGTATTTTTCCTTTTTTATCAATACGACAGCTCAGGTATTCCAAATTTGGAAAGTGATTCTGCTTAATGCCTAATAATGATCCTAGCTCAGATGCGCCATATGCATTAAAAAAAATCACTGCTCTGATATTGACAGCCAGTATCGAAGGCCACTTTACCACAGGGGTTATCTCTAAAAAACCTTCTCGATTATCGAATATTAACACTTCGAGTCCATCAGGAAGGTCTTCTTTTTTTAAAATATTTATAAAGGTAATGGGAATTGAGAGTATTTTTAAATTCCTCAAGTGTTTGATATAATTAGGAAGAATACTAGAGGAGACTTGGGTTTCGGTTCCTACCAAAGTAACAGAAATGACTGAAGAATATTCATTACGAGTTATAATTTCTCCCCACTGTAAGTGTCTGGCATTTTTATAAGTAGTCTTGCTTGCAAAAAAAACATCATCACCGATGTAATAATGCACGCCTTCATTCCCATTTGGATAGTAGGTCATTCTTATTTTAGCTAAATTCATTTTATTTATTTATTTTAACTACATGTTGTTCTTTGCTCGTCAGCTGTCACCCCGTGCTTTTTTATTAAGTCTTCGGCGTGAGTTTTTTTGTCTAGCGACTGAATACGCGAATTTGGGTCATTGAGCATTTTAAATCCTGCGGCTTTTTGTTTATCAAATTCAAGTTGCTCATAATGTCTTAGGATATTATTCCTATCGCTTCTTGAAGCCGCAGTTCCCATATCAACCTTAACAAATTCAACTTTTGTACCTTCCATCTTTAACAGCTTTTGCGCATTGTTATGCCCAAGACAGGAAGTTCTGTCATTCATTCCTTGCTTGCCAATACCTGCACTTCCCACGTAAGATTGATTACCATTTGTGATAACATAGACGCCTGGCGAATTTGGCAAATCGGTAGGCGCTGAGGTTAAACCAAACACATCGAGCCATGAAGTTGTGTCATGGACATACTCATATAGATCGATTCCACCATGTAACCCAATTAAATCCTGAGCCACATACATTCCTTCCTCCACACTATAGTATCTAAACCTATTGTAATACAGTCCTGTTTCTACATCCTCATATTGTCCTTGATACCTAAACGGACAACTTCCCAATTCCCCTTTTTCTATCCGCATCTTACCATAGCTATCCAACTCACATTCCCAAAACAATGTACCATCATCCTTGTACATCTGATTAGGCGTTCCCAAGTGATCGCTTACAATGCTATACTGTTTATCACCCTTTATCTTACCTGCTGGCACAAAACTATCTGGATCAAAGAGCCAGGTAACAATGCCATTTTCCCCAACATGAATATCACTTAATTTTTCGCCAGAAGTCGCATGCTCTTTATATTCATGTAGAGGAATGTTGCCATCCCAAACAAATTTAGTAATAGTATTTTTATATTTTTTACTTATTCTCCTACCCAGTGCATCATAGCTAAAACTAACGGTAACTTTGTCAGGCCTTGTCAAAGAGATTAGCATGCCTGCATCATTCCATTCGTACTTCCAAATATCGCCGCATACATGTTTCTTTTCAATGAGATTGCCCTCGAGATCATAGCTGTATTCCCAGCCCTTCGCTTTTTTAAGCTGGCCGCCTTTGCCGTATACTCGGTCTTTTCTGTCTTCTGTTTTATACAGATTACCAACCGCGTCAGGGTTGCGCAGTTGTACCTCGCCGTCCGGGAAAATTGTTTTTGCAAGATTGCTCCATTGGTCATGTTCAAAACGGGTGACACCTTTTTCATCCCTGATTTGTTTCAACCGATAATTAACGTCCCACTGGTATTGTTTCTTTTTATTCGAAATGAATGTATTGCCAGCTGTGTGACCGATCGTCTGCATTACCGGCCTACCTATGGTATCTCTTTGCCATGTGTTTATGATATTGCCGGGAAGTTTACGCTCTGTTTCGAGCCCAAGGTTATCATAGCAAAATGTTGCCTGCCAACCGCCAGCTTCCATTTGTAAGACCTCGCCCATGTTATCATAAGCATGCGATATATTTGCACCAAGGCTGCTGGTTATTTTAGTGCGGCTTCCTAACAAATCATAGTCGCTCCGAATCCATTCACCGTCGAGTGTTTCTTTAACCACACTACCCAATATGTTTCTCTCGAACTTAACAACAGCGGATTCGTTTACTGCCTGCATTAATTGGCCATCCTGGCGGTATGCGTATGTTTCTTGTTTGGTATCGCTGTAAAATACATTGATTACGCGCCCACAACCATCGTAATCATACCTTGTTTCTTTTTCACCTGGCCGTAGGATACGGTTAACCCAGCCGGCTTGATTGCGTTCATAGCGGCGGGTAATGTCATCAAATCCAATTTCTTCAAATACATTACCTAATGCATCTAAATTGAACCTGTAAGCCAAGCCCTGTTCGTTAATAACTTTCGTTAATTGCTGCTCTGTATCATATTTAAAAATGATCGTGGCACCGGCTTCGCGGCGGCTGGATAGCCTGCTTCTGCCTCTGTATGTATATTCTATATCCTTCTGCTTGTCGCGATAATGTATTAGATTGTTAAGCCCGTTATATTCGAGGTTAATCACATTTCCGTCAAAGTTCAATACTTTTTCAATTCGTCCTTTAATGTCAAAAAATCTTCTTTGCTTTATATTGTTCGGATTGATAACCGAGGTACAATTTCCTACGAGGTCATACTCATAACGTGTTAAAGCACCATCATCGGCTTGTACTGAAACAAGATTTTGCTGACGATCATATTCAAATTTGGTTATTGCGCCAAGTGCGTTGGTTATACTACTTAGCAAACCGTTTGCAAACGCATAGGTAGTCTTTGCGCCGAGTGGATTGACGATTAACACCAGATTGCCACGATCATCATATTCCAGCTTCCATTTGCCTCCCGCAGCATCCATTACTTCTGTTGCTAAAAATGGAAATCCGGGGTTAAAATATTCGGTTGCCGTAAAGCCACCTGCAGGGTCGTTGGTAGTAATGATATTGCCCCATTCATCATGTGAATAATTGTACTGATTGCCCAGTGGGTCGGTTTCCCATTCCAATTCATTATACCGGTTGTATCTGTATTTCCATTCCGCGTTGTTGGCATCAACCTTTATGTAAGGAAGCCCGTTTTTGTGATAGTAAGTTGTAACAAAACCAAGACTGTTTTCTACAAGCGTTACACCTTCGCCGTAAGTTAGTTTGTGATTATACAGATCGCCATCGCCCCATGTATGGATACATCTGGCACCGGTAGTAGTTCCATCAAATCTAAAGTGCCATTGAAGCCCGTTGCGCCAGGTTTCCTTTACCAACAAATGAATACTGTATTCAAACAGCATTCGTTGGCCTAATGCATCCTCATGGCAGGTCATGTTGCCATCGTCATCATAGTCATAATGCGCAATAACAAACGTAGCCTTTGGGTCATCCGGCCTGGGGGCATAAATATCTGTGATGCGGCCATAGCCATCATTAATAACGGACAACAATCTGCCAGCGCAGTCTATGACCGAAGTAAGGTTGCCTTCCTGGTCATATTCAAACCGGATGCCGTAACCATTGTTGTTAGAAATGCTTTTTAAGAGTTGATAACCATTGCCGGTTTTAACGTCATAAAATAACTTGCCAGTAAATCTGTGATGAAGCCCCCCTTTATCTGTTATGTAATAAGTATGATCTTCTGCACTATGGTGTAAGAAAAGTTTTTCCTTTCTGTCAAATGTAAATTGGCCAGGCCTGGGTAGTTCGAAAATAACGCCACGCCCGTCGTTCATCCTGTAGAGGGCTTCGTTGGTATCGGCATTGATGGAAATTGCTTCGTCATAGTTGTGGTACCATCCATGCCCCAACGGGCCTTTATATTGGCTATCGCTGTACCATGTGCGTTCCCATGACAAGGGTATAACACCCGGAAGGCAAAAATCTTCTTCATCAGTAAACAGCATGCCGCTAACTACATCAACAGGGTGGCCGGTAACATGGCATATTAGTTTGTGCAAACCTTCTCTTATGCCTTTTGGAAACTTGCTGGCTATTTTGTGCAGCACTTTTGCAAACGCGCCATTCAGCATATTGGTGAATGCCGCAACGGGGTTTACAGGCGTGGGAATTGGGTTCACAATTACATTATGGGAAGGTATGGCAGTAACAAAACCGGTTGGCATAAATAATTCCATTGGTTCGGGCTTGTACTGTTTGCGCATTAATTGCGTGATGCCTATATCCCAGCAGTCATTGTTGAGATGCATTGCTCCCGTGAATGGGTTGCCATCTGCATTTAAGAAAAGGCTGCCAAACTGGACATGTCCAACATCTTTCTTTACAGGTTCTGGTGTAAAGCCTGTGCCTAATGGAAAGTGTGGAATGGGTTTGTTGGTTACACCCGTTGTTGTCCTGGGTGTAAAACCACCGAGCTTAATAGTGGCGCTTAAACCAGTCTGTGCAAGCGCCATCATGCCAACCTGAAAAGCAAGCGCCGCAGCCGCATCGGCATCTTCATCGCCGGTGGGCGTGGGTGCTGCCATTGCTGCAACGGACATAACACTGCAACTCAAAAAATCTTTTTCGTCAAACACGGCCGCAACGTATGGATGTGGTAATGGCACAGCAGGTGATGGAGGAACAACCACCATATGCACATCTACGCCCATAACGGGATCCATCTGAGATGACGCCGGCAGGCACGCCAGCCCCTGCATAAAGCTGAGCAACTGAAAGATGGGCATCAGGGCATCTTCTGCCAATGAGCCGGTAAAGCCCATTACCTTTCCATAAGTTTCCAGCGCAGTACTAGCACCGGAAACGGCCTGGCCAAGCGTGCTTTTTGGTTGTTCTGCTGGCTGTTCAGCCTTTTCAGGTTGTTTGGTTACCCGCTCAATTTGTCTGTTTCTATGTGCAACATCTGCCATGTAACATCGGGTTTAATAGTGGGTGTATTAATAATTTTCAGGCCATAACAGTTTGGGCAGGGTCGGTTACAGCTTCGTAATGGGGCTTTTTCCAATTGGCTAATTCATGTAGCCAATCATCGCCGTACACAGTGCGAGCTGCATCTTCAAGCTCCTGCTGGCTGGTATATTTGTAGCTATTTATTTTTATAAGTAGTTCCAATACGCCGGGAAAGGTGGTGAGTTTTAACATGTGTGGTGGGAACCGGGTTGATAAGCGCAATGCCTGGTCCAGCACCTTGCAGGCCGCATCGTTGTTTCCCGATTTGTCATAGCAATATCCTGTCATTCTGTAGGCTTCCATGGCAAGCATCATGTCGCTGGACGCGAGGTAATGCGTTGCTGAACTGGTAAAATCTGCAACCGCATCTTCCCATTTTTTTTCCACGGTATATAAAGAGCCGCGCGTCATCTTTGCCTGGGCGCATAATTTATGATAGATAAATTCATCTGCCACTTCCTTCGATTGTTCTGCAGTGTCAACACCTTTGGATGCATACATGATGGCTTTTTTAAAGTTCCTGTGGCCAATCTGGTCATTCGCCAGCGCACAGTAAACAGCCAACACAGGGCCGATCCAGAAACTGTTTTGTGGTACATGCTTCTCCGCTATAGCAATGCAATCCTCAGCATGTTTTATGCAATCACTTTCATTTCTTTTTTCTATTGCCTGCATCATTTTCATAAATGCCTGGCGGTATTGCACGCCCGGGTCTGCAGGGTTGCCCATGGCAGCCATTTGCTGCACTGCATTGTCCATATCGAGCTGGGGATGAAGTGTGATAATGTTTAACGGGTATTTGAGTGCAAGCTTTTCAAAGAAGGGATGATCTGCAGTATCATCAACCAATATTTTAAACTTTTCCTGCATGCCAGCTTTTAGCACAGCATCAAGCCAGCGATTAACTTTTTCAGGTTGCACGGATGACACTTTTAGTATTGCTACCAAATATGTTTTATCAGCAAGGTTTAGGTAAGCGGCTAGGCTGTTCATGTTTTGCACGAAGAGCGCTGCAGGATGAATATTCGTAATGGCATCAGTATTTACATGCCAGTTGACTTGTTCTGTTTTTATTGTCAGGTTGCCTTTGTAGGCATTGTTCCAAACTTCTATTAGATGTTGTAGCTCGTTGAGTAAAGAGTTGGTGTATTGCTCGTCATCATGATAGATACTTTCAAATATGATGGGGACATCGTGATTGCCGGTATCAAAGCCGAGTAAGTAGGTGTAAAAGGCTGAAACCATTCGCCTTTCATTGTGTTGCGGATGAATTCTTACAATATTTACATCATTTTGAGACACTGCCGCTTCCCACTTTTCCACCAATAGGTCCATTCGCTGTTGTATGGGATTACTTTGCTTCAATGAAATGGTCTTTACGATTTGAAGAATTAGTTTAACGCCACAATTGCTCCTTGCACAGCAACTTTACCTCCTGCACTAACGGTGGTTTTGCCGCCGCCGTTTACGGTTGCTTCTGTGTCGCCTTGTAAGGTTGATTTTGGGCTTGTGACGGTGGCTTCTTTTCCACCTTTGACAATGGTTGAAAGCCCTTTTGCTGAAACGTCACCATCTTTATTTGCGCTAAAGCCGTGTTCGCCACTATGCATTTTGGTATCTTCAGAAGCAACGATATCAATATGTGCCGCCGATATAGTGATCTTATCCCCGTCCATTGTAATGGTCGACTTTCCATTTGTGAATTCTATTTTTTGTGCAGCGGTAACGGTGATGGTGTTTGTGCCGTCTATTTCAATTTTGTTATTGGTTGTTTTGTCGATGATGGAAATGCCTTTGCCATCATCAAAAGCAAGGGTGTGGCCGCTTTTGCTATTAAGGCTTTTGTTGTTGTTGCCTTTTCCGCCGCCGCCGCCGGTCTTTCCCTGGAACATGCTGCCCATTACAAATGGCCGGTTGGGATCGTTGTAGCGGAAACAAACAACTACCTGGTCGCCGGGTTCGGGAATAACCACAAGCCCCCTGTTTTTTGCGCCGTCTTTGCCACCGCCAGCATCGGGTGTCATTACACGGATCCAGTCGGTCATTTCGTTAATAGGTTGTTGCCAGAGCATTTGCACGCGCACACGGCCCATGTTGTCTGGGTCCTTGTTATCTTTTACTGTGGCTATCTGCGTTTCGGCAATAACAGTCTGCGTGTTTTTAACAGGTATTATTTCCATGCCGGAAGGAATACCTTCAAAATTGTTATAGTATTTTCCGTTTTCTGTAATGTGATGTTCAATGGCTGTGATTAAAAACTTGCCACCATCATCTTTGTTTACAGTTATATTATCCAGTGCGGATATCTTAAGGTTGGCTATGGCGCCGATGCAAAGCGCCGGGTTGTCGCCTGTGCCGCTTAATATTTCAAGGTCCGCGGCCATAGCTGCTTTCTGTTTCTTTACAAAGCCGTCGAGGTCGCCTTTGCTTTCAACACGTTGTTTAATAGGGAACGATACAGGTTCTGCAAAAATCTTATTGGATTCCTGTAGCGCGTGATTGGCATACTGATCCAGGCCACTTACAGAAGAAGGTGCATCGCTACTAATAAAGTTATCGTCCTTTGACAGATAGGAATAACTGCTAAATGTCAGTGGCAGGATCTGAAGCTTTATTTGCATGCTATGCACGTCTTCTCCGTATGTGATGTCAATGTTTGGAGAGGAGGAAGGCCTGCCAAAAAACAGGTCTTTTCCATCATAATAAAACCATTCGCTGAAATCAGATGAAAGCCTGTTGAGAAAGTTAAAGGAACTTTCCCGGTATTGGCTTATGTAATTAAGCGTTGCCGAATGCGATGGATTGATTTTTACACTGCAGTTTTGCGAAGCCGGATTGGTGATCTTTTGTACGATCTGTTTCAGGTTCTTCTTATAAAAAGAATTGAGGTTAGGCCCTGTCTCCATAAGGATTGTAGGGCTGTAGCCTTTTAATACAAAATCGCTTGTAAAATTATCAGATTGTTCCATGTTTACTTCACAGATCAGGCCCCTGAATTCATATGCAACATCCAGGCTATCGGCCTGCTTCAGTTTAATAACTGCAGATTTACCGATGAGTTTTTGCGCATTGCTCAAACTGAAAGAGCCAATCTTTTCCAACACATCATACTTAATGCGGATAGCAAATTCATGATGCGCGTTAAAGCTCTGGCGTATAACAATAGCACTGTAGTAGGCTATTTTCTGATCTTCTATTTCAATATCAGCAACTACCTGGTTTTGCATAAAAAACAATTACTAGATTGAAGGCATAGCCAGCTATTCATTGGCCGCACGGGTAGCAGATCCTCACATGCTACGGGTTGTAAACGGGCAAGTAATACCGGGCGAAACTAATCGTGAAGCTTGTTGGTGTAGGTCAACAGGAACATCCCGCATAAGGCTAACGCTGTTACATAGCCGCATTAAGCAGGCCATTCATTTTTGTGTTCAGCATTGCCGATCTTGATTTTCTGAGCGGAAATGGTGAAATCAATCTGCATGGGTTTAGAGCCCTTAACGTCAATGCTTTCCTGAAAGGCAATAACATAACCTTTTTCCCAGGTAAGCTCTTTCATCTTGGCGTCTTCTTCACTCTTTTTGAAAGTGATGGCCCCATCTATGGGTTTGTATTGATTCATCATAGACTCCACAATAGAAGTGTCGTCTGTTGATTCAACACTAAGGTTGATGGTTCCTCCGTAAACTCCTGAAGCAGGCCTGCCTTTGGCATCTACATCGCGACGCAATGCATAGTCGCAGGAAAGCACATCAATCCCATCTTTTCCGCCGAATTTAAGTTTTGCATTAAATGACATGGTTTTTGTTTTTTAAAAGTTAAAAAAAGAAACTGTTTATGTACTACGTACGGTGTACGGTGTACGATGTTGAATGAGCTTCAGGGTTTAGAGTTTGATGTATGATGTAGTGAACCATGTACAGGTGCGCTATACTTTGTGTGGGCGTACGATGTGCATGTTTAATATGTAGCAACGTTTCTAAAGCTTTTTAATATTTCTTCCGGTTCAAATAACAATCTAAAAGTCATGTACTGTTGTGCTATACGTCAATATATCAATGACATAGTTTTATTGTTACCTGTCGCAATAAATATTTTTTAAGAAAGAGATTCCTGGATGGGAGTGAGGCTATGGGTTACGAGATTCTAAAGAAGCGATGATGCTATATGGCTGTTTTCCTTTTGCGCCTTACTACAATGATTACCAGCCCAATTAATGCAAGTGCGCTGATGGCGAGTTCAATCGGCCAGAAAGTGTTTTTCTGCTTTCCGGCAAGATGAAGAGGTGTCGCATCGCCTATTAAAACCATGTTGGCCCAATAATATGGCAGTGATTTCTCTCCGCTATTTTCTTGCATGTAAGCCAGTTTTGCCCGGCGCAGTGCTTCATCTTTAGGCATCCCGGCAACAAGGTATTGGTGGAATTTTTCGGTGATGGCATAGATGGCGCCTTCATCGGCGCTCCAAAGCGTCGCTGATATTGAGGGGATGCCTGTTGCGGCAAAACCGCGCGCAAGGCTATAGATGCCCTCGCCGGTTGCGTTGAGGCCAACATTTGTTTGGCAGGCGCTTAAAACAACTAATTGTGCGGCCGGTTTGTTGATTAACTGCAGTTCGTATAAGTGCAGTACAGAATCATTCAGATATAGCAGTGGCTCATTGATACTGTCAGCACGTGCATGAGAGAATACGTTCACTACCGCATAGTTTTCCGCGTTTGATATAAAGTTTTGGTGTGAGGCATTGTTTAACAATAAAAGCCTGCTGCTTTTGTAATGCAATGAAGCGCTCCTTAAAGCATTGCCCGAAGATAATAAGGATGCCAGGTGCAGGTAACCCGCAAAGTTTACCGGCGCAATACCCAGAAAATCTCCGTTGCTGCTGCTGTTGCTAAACAGCTGCTTCTTCAAAAGATATCGGGCTGAATATACATAGCTAACCGAATAATCGTACAGCAGAAAATTCTTCCCTGTTGTATCGCTGCACAATGATTCAAATGGCAACATGAAGCTGCCGGGACATATAATTATCCTTCCCTTTGGTAATTGCAGCGGGGCAACGAGCTGATTGTACAACTTGTTTGATTCCCCGGCAAATTGCTGGTAGTGCTTGTTGAGATAACTTTTGTCTGAACACATTTTTAAATACTCAGATAGGCTTGTTTCATTGACTGCTTCGTCAGAAAGGCGTGTTAATTTTGCCGTGGCCGGTGTTATAGCTAACACATACAAAGCTGAGTCGCCCATAAAATAATGGATAAAGCTTTGTTGTTGTTGCTGAAGGTATACCTGAAGGTTTTGCAGTGTAGGGACCGCATCTTCATACTTATATTGATAATATGCCGGATACTTTTGTTCTAATGTTTTAAGATACTGATCCTGCGCCTCTTTTGCCTGGAGCAGCTTAATTTGCTGCGCTTCATTTTCGGGAGAATTTGGGTTAAGAGAAGAAAGCTTCTGTTGTTCCTCTATTATTGTTAACTGAAGTTGTTCCTGGTTTCGCATTTCTTCCGGTGGAAGCGTTGCAGATGCACCAAGCTCACTTAGCCTGTCGTTCAATAAAACCGCCCGGCTTTTTTCAATAAAGAAAAATGCCCGGGAATTGTTTTGAGCAAAATAGCAGGCTTCAATGGCGTTTTCATAAAACCGCTGCGTTCGGTTGCGCCAGTATAATTTACTTTGTTCGCCACTTTGTTGGTGCCGGACAAGGGTGATCAGTGAATCCATCACACTTGCATGTTCTAAGGTGCTTGTTAGATAGGGTTGATCATGATTGAGCTTGTAATAGGTAAGCAATAATTGTATTTTTTTATCCAGCATTTCCAATAGCAGGTCGGCATTAAATCTCATGTCCATTCTACTGAGGCGAGGAACATGCAACAAATTCATACTGCTATCTATGCCCAAATGCTGAAGCGCTTTTGCATAATAATTAGCTGCTTCATTATAGTTGTGTTTAGCGAAGCTAACTTCACCCAGATTGGTATAAATTTTTGCCAGTTTTTCATTATCTCCTGCCATGTCAGCGTTAAGTCTGGCTGTTGTATAAAATCTCGCGGCATTTATTAAATCTTTTTCCTGGTTGAAATAGTAATTCCCAAAGTCAATGTAATCATCTGCAATCTGCGCGTAATCCTTTGTTTTATTTCTTTCTGCAACGCAGTTGTTGAACCATTTTCTGGCGGCATCGGCCTCTTTGTTGTATGCATATGCCAATGCTTTTGTTTTAAAAGCTGTAGCCAGTTCGTAGGAATTATTTTCTGTTGTTGCAATGGCTTGCGCAGAGTCGGCATCGTTTTGTGCACGGGTTATGTTAGCTAAATAAAAATTCGACTGGCCTCGCTGATTATAAAATAGCAATTCAAAAGATGGGAGCTGCTTTCTTTTAGCATCTTCTAAGGCAAGTGTTGCATCCTCAACACATTTTTGATGATCGCCGTTAAGGAAAAGCAGGTCGTTTTTGTTTGCTATGGAAGTCAAAACGGCGTTGTCATCCATCTGTAATTTCTTTCCAAGTATGATGGCGCTGTCAAAATAATGAATGGCCCGGCTATACATACCGAGGGCGCGGTAGTACAATGCAAGATTTCTGTAGCTGCTGAAAGCAAAACGTTGCGATGCGCTTTTAGCTTTACTGTTGTTGATTGCAGCAGCTTGCCGGGTGTACGTGATTGCTGTATTATCGGGTATATTATTGTTTTGCAAGTACCGGTATAAGCCTATACGATGAAGAATTCTGGCGTACACCGAATCAGGTGGCACATGCAACTTTTCGAAACCGGCCTTCAAATTATTTGCCGCCTGTAGCTTTTGTTGGATAGAAAGAATACTGTCGTCTTCAATTTTTAGCAGGCTATCCCAAATCATTTTTTCGTTGGCATGCTGCGCGTGTGTTTTGCCAACATTCAGCAGGCATAAACAAATACACAGTAACATCAGGCCATACGTCTTCATAAATTGAAAGAATAATAATTACAGTCTTTTTTTAGTTAGTGTTTGGTTCCTGATTTTTCCGGTCAATGTATTGTCCTTAGAAACAACGGCAGGCGAATTCATCAGTTCGTTGAAAATTTTATCAGCAGTATGTATCCCGCTACCTATGTGCGATTGTATCCTGTCATAATTTGCACAGATTTTTCCCGTAACAATCGGCGCTGCAAAAGAACTTCCGGTCACCGTTCTGATATGTACAAATGGGTTATAGAAATAAAACGTAGATCCCATTTCTATGTCACTGCTTACACCAATGTTTACAACCTTCGGTGAAAAATTCTGGTTAACGCTTACAAGCCCATTATGCACGGTGGTTACAGCTATCACATTTCCCAGTTTTGTAGATAATGATGCGGGATAAAAACAAATGTAATCCAGGTTGCGCAGCGCTGCCAGGTTAGAGGTAGGAAAGATGCTTGCTTCATAGCCACTCTGGTCTTCATTACCGGCAGCTGCTACCAAAAGAATATTGTTTTTTGTAAGGTATGTTTCAATGTAATTCTCCAGCAACCAACCGGAAGAATCCGGAACAACTTTGCCAGCCTCATCCATATACATGCGCGGGGCGTAGTAGCCGAAGCTCGCGTTGATAATGTTTGCTCCGCGTTCCTTTGCGTAGGCGAAGCCGCACAATATATCGAAGAGTTTACCTTCACCACTGGCACTATGGGTTTTAACAGGCAGAATTGATACATTATTCAAGCCATACTGCGTTACCTGGTCCACAATAAATTTAGTAACCACGGTTCCGTGAAGTGAACCGTAGTCGTCATCCCAATTTTTGTTCCCATTGGCAAAATTATAGCCGTTGTTGGCATCAGGGCCAAGACAAGATGTTTTACTACTTTGATAAAAGAAACGGCTGTCGATACTGTCCTTCTTCACCCCGGTGTCAAACACCGCCACAACTATGGCTTTGCCACCTGGGCTCTTTTGCTGCAGAGGTTCTTCAGCTTTTACCTGTTGCTGATCCCTGTTTGGCCGGTCATTAAAGTCCATAGGAAAGTTGGCGCTATAATAAAAAGGCCCATCATCGCCGCTCGGTTTTGTTTGTGCCGAGCTTTGGCTTCCGCCTCTGGCCGTCTGTATAAGGCTAAGGATATTGTTGCCTTTTAGTAACAACAGCGTACTGTCACAAACGCTACAGAAAGAGGTATCGAGGGTCATCGAAGCGCCATGTTGCGAAAGCCAGCGTTTAAGGCTGTCGCGGGAAATACCGCTTTTTAACCAGATGACTACCTGGTTGGTATCATAGTTCCTGTTTTTAAGCAATACTTCGTAGGATACCGGTTTTATCGGGTAATCCGTCTTGCTTTTATTTCTGCAGGCTATCGCGAAAAAAAGCGACACAAAAATTATTAAATATGCAGGGAACTTTGACAAAGGATATAATGTATTGAGCGATTGTTTCATATTAGAGGATTACAGGTTATTACTCAGATTTTGTATTTGCTGGCTGTAAGCCCGATTGTCACATCAAAAACTCTGTTAATATAATCAATTCATCAACCAACTGCAACAAATAGCGCAATTACTTTATGGGCGTCTGTGGGTTGATTATTGTAATTGACCAAAAGTCAGCAAGTTCTCAATAGCAGCAAAAAAACAAGCCATGATTTCGGTGTTGCGTGAAATAGAAATTCAGAATAAAAAAGCCAGGCACGACAGCGATGTTTTTTTGATTTACACTAAAAAACCTGTAAGATTTTTCTTACAGGTTTTATTATTATCAGTCATCTCTTTCAGCTTTTCATCACGCAACGAATACTTAATTACTAGCCTGGCCGGCTGGCTTAGGTTTAAGGTACTTGTCAAGAAAAGCAAGCGTGCTTTTATCAGTCGTAATCAGGTTCTCTTTTTTAACAAATCCATGCCCTTCATCCGGATAAACAACATACTCCACAGGCACACCGTTTTTCTTCACTCCGGCTACTATTTCATCGCTTTCAATTTTCAACACCCGCACATCATTCGCACCCTGGAATACAATTAATGGTTTGGTAATTTTCTGATAGTTATATAATGGAGAAGTCTCTTTCAATAAAACACTGTCCTTTGTATTGGGGTCGCCCATCTCATCATACAGTGCTTTTTTAAAATCCTCCCAGTATGGTGGAATACTTTTTAAAGTTCTGAGCCAGTTTGCCACTCCAAATAAATCTACACCAACTTTAAATTCATCGGGGTGAAGGCACAAAGCATTCAAAACCATATTGCCGCCATAACTTCCGCCGAATATACCAATGGCACTGCTGTCAATATAATCCTGTGATGCAAGCCATTTTTTACCCCAAATGCAATCTTTGAGATCTCCATAACCATGGTCTTTATTGTCCATTTTAAAAAATGTTTTACCATAACCATTGCTGCCTCTGTTGTTTATATCGAGTACGGCATATCCGTGGTTAACGAGAAATTGTATGGTATTGCTGAATTCCACCCGTGCCTGGCCTCCCGGGCCGCCATGAACAAATACCAGGGCCGGAACTTTGTTATCCTTATCAGCTTGCAGCGGCTTATAGTAGATCGCCGGAATTTCTTTTCCATCAAACGATTTAAACCTGATTACTTCTGCTTTTGCCAAATCATTTTCACTTACTTCTTTATTCAGTGTGGAGGCTAATTTTTTCAACTCTTTTTTATCTATGTCGTAATAATAGATCGTATTGGGGCTGGTACTACTACCCGTAGATAATATCATTTTGCTTTCAGAAGGAGATATGGTAACATCCTGTACGCTGCCGTCTTTTATTTCAGGAAAATCAATTGGCTTGTTAGTGGCATGATCGTAAAATAAAATCTTGTTCTTTCCGTCCTCATTAACGAAAATAGTATGATATTTTTCTTTCTCACTTAGGCTCATGCCCCATACATCCCACTTGTCTTCATAGAATTTTTCACCTTTGCCTGTGTTGATGTTGTACTTTACAAGGTAACTAAACTCACTGCCATCATTGGTTGTGTAATAAAAAATACTGTCATTTTTTTCAAAAGCCGCGGCATTCCAGTTTGCTTCATTGTCGTTGCTAATACGTTTTAAAGTCTTATTGGATGTATTATACAGGTATAATTCGTTTTTGTCTGTAGTTATGTATTTAGTCAACGCAATGTAATGTTCAGTCTTGCTTATTACTGAGGCTGAAATGCTTGAATCATTTTGGTACAACAACGAGGGCGTCCAGGTTGCTGTATCAAGCTTCCATACATCAAAATATTTTTCATTCCGTTTATTGCTGCTTACATACATGGATTTTTTATCATCGCTCCAACCAATAAGATTATTGGTGCTTTTAGGCCAGGGTGTCAAATCCTTCGCAGCGGTGTCGCCTTTATTCATGATGTATAAATGGTAATTTTCATTGCCGCCTTCATCATGCACAAAAATAAAGCGCTTAGTATGGGGTAAGAAGGCGACAGCGTAAAAAGATTCTTTTGACGATTTTGTTAGTGGTGAAAGCGTTGTATCACTCACACTCAGTTCATACACATTATAAATGCCTGTACCGTTGCTGGTTGCCAGCACGCTGGTTTCATCTGCATTGAATCCGGAAGTTCCCAGTGAAATATTGTTTCTTAATTGTTCGCTCGTGTATTGTTTCGGTATCGTAGCTTTCTGTTTTTCTGCGTTACAAGCATTTAGTGCTATTAATAACAGCACGTAGGGGACGATTTTTTCAGGGGTCATCTTGTTTGTTTTTGGAGGGAAGTAATTGTTTAGACAATGTAAAATATACATTCGGTATAACAAGTGCAAGATGGCTTTGATGATTTATTTTAAAAAAAAGAAAGGCGATGTGTCCAATTCAGCTTAACTCAGTCATCATTATTATGTAAAACGCATTAATTAACCGTCTGCGACTGCAGACATAAGTTTATCACAATGGAACAAAGAATGAATGTTCATGCAAAAGGACAAAACGCTTTTAAAGCACTCTACGGACTGAATAACTACCTGGCAAATTGTTCAATAGACAAACAATTGTTGAATCTGATCTATTATCGTGTCTCTCAAATTAATGGCTGTGCTTTTTGCCTTGATATGCACTCGAAAGATCTTCGCGCAAAGGGAGAAAGTGAACAACGCCTTTATTTAATGGACGCATGGCGCGAAACGCCTTTCTATACTGATCGTGAGCGTGCCGCATTAGCATGGGCGGAAGCTGTTACGCTTATTACAAAGGGCCACGTACCGGATGAAGTATACAACGAAGTATCTCAACAGTTTTCTGAAGACGAAATGGTAGAGCTTACTATGGCGGTAAATGCAATCAATATCTATAACCGTGTTAATATTGCATTCCGTGTCCAGGCAGGAAGTTATAAAGTGCCAGCGCATGCGGTGCAATCAAACTAATGCCATCAGCTATTGTTAATTTAATTCATACATTCAATCATTACAAACACTAACACAATGAAAGACTTCGCTTTAATATTCAGACAACCCAGCTATGATTACAGTAACGCTTCTCCGGCGGAAATGCAGGCATTATCAAAGAAATGGCAGGATTGGGTGGGAGGAATAGTTGCCCAGGGAAGATTTGGCAATACTGGTGTGCGCCTTGCACTTGATGGAAAAGTATTGAAGGCCGGTGGTGTTATAACAGATGGCCCATTTGTAGAGATAAGGGAGCGCCTTGGTAGTTTTATTATCGTTAAAGCGGAAAGCCTGGAAGATGCTACAACGCTTGCACATGGATGCCCTGCCTTAGACGCCGATGGAAGTGTTGAAATTAGGCCGGTAGTGGGATAATCCAAGTACGAATTACGAAGTACGAAGTCCCTAATCTTATACTTGTCGTTTTTTGTGAAACATGCTGAAAGGCAAAGCACAATTCGATTTTTTTTTTAAGATTAAGCGAAACTGAGCAAGCCTGAAATTAGGTACTTCGTACTTCGTAAATTGTAGTTATATTTTTTCTTTTATGCAAAGAGAACACGAATCATTAAAACAATTATTTCAGCAGGAATTTACCAGGATGGTTGCCGTAATAAGCAAACTTTTTGGCTTGCAACATATAGAAGTGGCAGAAGACATCGTTAGCGAAGCTTTTCTCCTTGCATCAGAAACCTGGGGCATAAAAGGAATGCCCGATAATCCTGCTGCCTGGTTATATGCCGTAGCCAAACAGAAGACGCTTTATTATTTCCGGCGTAATAAGATCCTCGAAGAAAAAGTATTACCGCAGGTTAAAGCAGCACAACAAAGTGAAGAAGAAATGGATGATACAATCTTTTCTGAAGAGAATATAAAAGACAGTCAGCTACAAATGATCTTTGCTGTTTGTAACCCGGCCATCGCCAGCGAAGCTCAAATAGGATTAGCACTGCGCATTTTATGCGGATTTGGTATAGAAGAAATAGCTGAAGCTTTTTTAAGCAATAAAGAAACGATTAATAAAAGGCTGTTCAGAGCCAAAGAAAAATTACGCACAGAAAATGTAAAAATGGAAATGCCGCCACCGGGCGAAATTGATAAGCGATTGGACAATGTGTTGCATATTATTTACCTGCTATTCAACGAAGGCTATTATTCCAAAACACAGAACGAGGTTTTGCGCAAAGATTTTTGCGTTGAAGCTTTGCGATTAGGATTGATGCTTACTGATTATGAATTAACCAATCTTCCTAAAACAAATGCGCTTATTGCGCTTATGTGTTTTCACGCATCTAGGTTCGATGCGCGGCAAACAAAAGAGGATGGTTTAATATTATATGATGATCAAAATGAAGCATTGTGGAATCTTGATTTAATAAAACGGGGCATGCATTTTTTAGATCTTTCTTTTCGCGGTAATGAGGTAAGTTCTTATCACATTGAGGCGCGAATCGCTTACTGGCATTGCATTAAAGAAGATAGCACCGAAAAATGGAAGGATATTTTACATTTATACGATCAGCTTCTAACAATCAACTATTCACCAGGTGTTGCACTTAACAGAGTGTTTGCATTGTACAAAGTAAAGGGAGCGGAGGCTGCGCTGAAAGAGGCTGAAAATCTTCACGCAAACAGTAATCACTTTTACTTTATGTTGCTTGGGGAATTATATACCAGCATTGATAAGCATAAGGCAAAAGAAAATTTTGAAAGAGCACATGCTCTCGCAAAAACGCAAACGGAAAAACAGGGTATTCTTGAGAAAATCGATAAACTATAATACAATCTTTTGCAATGGAAGCGACATTAAATTTTATAGGGCAGGTTCATTCCGTGTTAAAAAGCATAGATGAATGCCCCTTGCAAGAAAATGAACATTCGCCATCTGCAACGCTGGAGATCTTTCCGGAATATCTTCAGGGCATAAAAGATTTAAAAGAAGGGTCGGAAATATTACTACTCACCTGGCTTCATGTAGCTGACAGAAGCGTGCTGCAATGCAGGCCGCGTCATAATAAAGAAGGCGCGTTTGCAGGCGTGTTTTCAACGCGTTCGCCAGACAGGCCCAACCCCATCGGCATTCACTTTGTAAAGATTGAATCCATTACAAAAGACGGACAGATAAAAGTAACCGGATTAGAAGCGCTGGATCAAACGCCGGTTGTCGATATCAAGCCTATGTTTAATATTTCCATCAAGTCAATATAGCTCGCTGCTTCGCGTGCTAATCCATCATAATCCTATCATCTACATCGCAGCTTTTACTTGTTTTTTAGGACGGCCAAACAGGTAAAGCCCTATAGCAACTCCGGCCAGTATGCCAATGGCCAAATAATCTCTTTTTATATTCGATGCTTTCACAACGGGGAATCCGCCGCTTCCACTCATATTATAGTCAACTGTTTCAAACAGGTTTCCGTTAGTGGTAGCTATATTATCAGCTTTTTTAAAATATCTGCGCATAATGGCTCCGGCAATTTTGGATGTAAGCTCAGGAACGATGGCATGCACAGCTTTCAACAGCATCGATGCTCCTCCTACATACAGGCTTGATTTAGGATTTCTTATTACATCAATTGTAGCAATAGCCAGTTGTTTAGGATCGTATACAGGCGGTGCAGGTTTTAAGACTTTACCTGTATAATTTGCCGCGTGCTGAATGCCCGGCGTGTCCAGAAAGCCCGGGTGAAGATCGCAAACATGAATATCTTTCCAGCCCGCCAATTCGCCCTTTAATGCCTCAGAAAAACCACGTAAGCCAAATTTACTCGCCGAGTATCCGGCGCCATATGGAACGGACAGGTAGCCACCAATTGAAATATTGTTGATGATAATGCCATACTGCTGGCGTTTAAATATAGGTAATACTGCATGCACGCCATTCATATAACCCAGCAGGTTGGTGTTTATAACCCTGGCGTTTACGTCCATAGGTATTTTGTCAAAGTCTCCCGCGGCCAAAACGCCTGCATTGTTTATCCATACATCAATTCTTTGTTTCCACTCGTTTGCTTTTTCTGCAAGGTGAACCATCGCGGCTGAATCAGTTACGTCTGTTGCAACAATAAGTACTTCAGCGCCGGACTCCTTGCATTCAGCTGCAACTTCTTCCAGTACAGCTGTATTCCGCCCGGCTAAAACGAGCGGGCCACCATATTTTGCCAATTCAAGCGCAATAACGCGCCCTGCACCACTTGATGCGCCGGTGATAACAATCACCTGGTCAGATATAAACTTGTTTATCATAAAATTGATATTAGTAACTCTACTAAGGAAATGCTATATAAGCGCCCGTTTATTATTAGTTAAAAATCGTACTCCGGATTTTTAACAAAAATGGAAAACGGAACAATTGTTTGCTGTAAAAGTGGGAAAACCGTGCCATGCTTCATGAATCGAATCTGCTGCAAGCGTTTTTTGCAAGGGAAAACAGATTGGCAAACTAATGGCAAACACAATTTGAAAAAGCCTGAATGACAAAACCATCTTGCAGCTATCGCATACAATTCAATCGCAACTTTACTTTTAAACATCTGCTTGAAATACTTGATTATCTGGAAGAACTCGGTATAACCGCTATTTATGCTTCACCTATTTTAAAAGCTACCGCCGGAAGCGATCACGGTTATGACGGAACAGATCCATCTGTAATCAATCCCGAAATAGGAACGCTTGAAGAATTTAAAACCGTGGCAGCCCGCATAAAAGCCAAAGGAATGCAATGGATACAGGATATTGTGCCCAACCATCTGGCCTTTGACACAACAAACGTGTGGCTAAATGATGTGCTTGAAAGAGGAATAAATTCCTCATTTGCCAATTATTTTGATATTGACTGGAATCATCCTTCATATCCCGGAAAATTAATGGCGCCTTTTCTTGGTGAAAGCTTAACAGAGAGCATTGTTAAGGAAAATGTTCAACTCAGGTTTAATGAGTCGGGCTTCTTCATAAAATGCTATTCCAGCTTATACCCGGTGAACATCGAAAGCTATTCACAACTGATTGCACAATGTGTTCCAGATGAAATGAGTCATGTAAATGCTACGCTAAGCGCATTGGTCAACAATATAAATACTACACAGCAACATTGGACAAGTCTTAAACAGGAACTATTAAAGCAGTTAACAGACGGCCAAATAGTTAAGAATATCAGGCAAAAAGTAGATGACATTAACAAAAATGAAGAAAGATTATTGCAGTTATTATCGTCGCAATATTATGTGCTTTGCACTCATAAAGAATCTTTCGTTCAAATAAATTACCGGCGTTTCTTTAACGTAAACCAATTGATCTGTTTGCGAGTGGAAGATGAACAGGTATTTGCAGACTATCATCGGTTGATTTATGATCTTTATAAAGAAGGCCATATACAGGGGCTGAGAATTGACCACATAGATGGCTTGAAAAGTCCGCGCAACTATCTTCACCGCCTGCGGGAATTGTTTGGTGAAGAATGTTATATTATAGTTGAAAAGATTCTGGATGTCAAGGAAGACCTGCCAGAAAACTTTGGGATACAAGGCACAAGCGGTTATGAGTTTCTATCCTACATCAACCAGGTAATAACAGATCGCAAAGGATCAGAAAAATTGTTAGCACTCTACAATCATTATGTGCCACAATTTTCGGATTATGATACGATGGTGTTTCTGAATAAACTTGATAACCTTGAATCTTATTTGAATGGCGAGTGGGACAATCTCCTCAGGTTGTTGCTTTCTCTGAACATTATTCAGGACGAAGAAATACGAATGCAAAAACTAAAAATGGCGCTGGGTGTTTTTATGGCCGCATTTCCGGTGTACCGGGCTTATATAGATGAATTTCCTTTGACTGAAAAAGATTTCGCACAAATCACCAGGGCATTTGATGCTGCTGTTAAAAGGCATCCGGAGCTGAAGTACGAGCTCGCAACGTTGAATAAAATATTTAAACCGGGTGCTGATGAAAACAGAAATAATAACTCTCTTTTATTCATTCAGCGATTAATGCAATTCACAGGGCCGCTTGCCGCTAAAGGTGTTGAAGACTGTACTTTTTATCGTTATAATGCGTTGATCTCGCATAACGAAGTAGGAGATAATCCATGCATGTTAGGGATACCGGTGAAAACCTTTCACGAAAAAATGGAGCAGCGTAAATTAAATAACCCGTTTTCGTTTAACTGTACTTCTACGCATGACACCAAGAGGGGAGAAGATGCACGTATTCGAATTAACCTGCTCAGCGAGTTTACAGAGGAATGGCTGACATTAGTTGAGTATTGGAGAAGCATTAATAAGCCATTTAAGCAGCAAGTTGAAAACGTAATGGCGCCCATACTAAACGATGAGTATTTTTTCTACCAATCTTTTATCGGGGCCTTTCCACAAAACGGAGAAATGAATCAGGACTTTCGCGATAGAACCAAAACATATTTCATCAAAGCTTTGCGCGAGGCAAAGGTGATGACTGGACACATTCGTCCAAACGTCCGTTATGAAAATGCCTGTTTGAATTTTACAAATGAATTGTTGAATCCAGATAATGCGTTCCTTGAATCGTTTGCGCCCTTTGTAAAAAAAATCATAGCGTATGCCAACATCTATTCTATGGAGCAGGTAATTATAAAAGCAACAGTGCCGGGTATTCCTGATATTTATCGGGGATGCGAATTGTGGGACAATAGTTATGTTGACCCTGATAACAGGCGGCCAGTTAATTATCCACTTCGAAAATCGTTGCTTGCTACGCTGACAACACAAAGACAAAAAGGGATTGCACATTTATTGAAATGGGCAAAAGATAATTGGGAAACTGGCGCACAAAAATTATTTGTCACCAATACAGTTCTTCAGCTACGAAAAAAGTATAATGATGTATTTCTAAAAGGAGATTATATTCCGGTCTATGCGGAAGGCGGGGACCGAGTTGTTATTGCCTATCTGCGGCATTATCAGAAAATATGGATATTGGTTGTATTGCCGCTGGGCATTGTGGCCAACACAGGCAAGCCACTAACACTTATATTACCTGAATCTGCGCCTGCTAAGTGGCAAAATATTTTTACGCTTGAAGACATAATTGGAAATGCAATAGAGATTAACCGGATGTATGATAATTTTCCGGTGGCTGTATTAATTAATCTGGAAGAACAGGCAATGTAAACCTGAATGTAGAGCCTTCCTGCTCATTGCGAAGGGCCCAGATTTTACCTCCATGCTCGGCAATAATGTCGGCGCTTATGTACAATCCCATACCAAAACCACTGTATTTGGCGATGACAGCCGATTCCCTGAAATATTTTTCAAAAATCTTTGCCAGGTTTTCTTCGGCTATGCCAATTCCTTCATCAATAACCGAGATGCAAAGAACGCCATCTTCAACAATGCATTGGATGGTGATGGCAGAATCCTGCGAAGAATATTTTGCTGCATTGGTTACGAGGTTGGTAAATACCTGCTCAATTCTCAGCGCATCTATCATTACTGTCACATTCTGCTCGCATGGCTCCCAAATGATCGGATGAGACGGGATCATTTGTTCCAGGATACTAATAACTTCATGCACATAGTCATTCCATACAACTGTTTGCATGTTGTAATCAAGTTTGCCGGACTCTATCTTAGAAACATCCAGCAACTGTTGAATTAACAACTGGAGTTTGCCTGCCTGTCCGTTGATCTTTTCAAGATAGCGGAGCACCCGTTGAGACGATTCACTTACGCCGGCATCAAGAGCGAGCTTGGTAAAAGCTTTTATAGATGTAAGAGGAGTTTTTAATTCATGGCTGGCTATAGAAATAAATTCATTTTTCTTTTCGTCTAAATAGCGGCTCTGTTGTAGTTGCTCTTCTTGCTGGCGTGCCTGCAGGTTTAGTACGGAGTTTTTTATTTTTAGTTCTTCATAAGGAGAACCTGGTTTAATCTCTTTAAAATACTTGTTTACATCCAGTATCTTGTCCCGGGTAATCTTGAAGGACCGTGGGATACCAATGCTTACAATGATGGAAGCGGTATTTCCATCTTTGGAAAAATTAAATTCCGGCACCAGCTTTTTTGCATACATCAGTCCGTCCTCATCTACAGGAACGTCTATCTCCGATGAAAAGCGGATATCGCCGGTTAGAAAGTGTTTGCCTTTGTCTTCGCTAATGCCGATGATTAAAACACCTGAATCAGTTTTGTCTATCACTACCCGGCTTATTTCAGCAACTGCGGCAGAGATAGTGGTACGAGTGGAGAGCGTGAGTGAAAATAACGCTGCAACCTGCATCATTTGTTTATGCGCAAGTACAATGTCCATTTCATTTTCAAGTGTTACACGTGTAACTTCAATCATCGCTAAAATGTTTTACAAACCAAAACCGACATATCATCGCTTCTTCTTCCAAATTCTTTATAAATAACAGCCGCAATAACTGTGGCATCATATCGTATAATAAGCGGGAATTTTGCGAGGTCCCACCTCGAACGGATGCCGTCAGAACAAGCAATAAAGGCCGGGAAGTCATCTTGTTTGATTGTTACATTGTTTATTGTTCCCGGAATGTTTAATCCAATAATACCGTTGTACGCAGTAAAGCTTTTGCTATTCCCGTTCCCCATCCATTTTGCGGCGATGTTACCAACACCTGCAACAGTCCATTCTTTCTGCGCAAAATCGAGGAAAAAAAATCCGCCAACAATTCTTCTCGTCCTTCTTATTGCGGTATGCATCAAACGAATGGTATCTGATGGCTGCCGTTCGCCGTCATTCAGAAATACTTTGCAGGCTTCTTCAACAGCCAGGTGAGCGTCATTGCCGTGTCCCAGCCCGTCAGCAACCATTACCCTTACACCGCTTTTGGATGTCACAAAACAAAAGCCATCGCCACTCACTTCCTCACCGGGTTTTGCTACGTTTATTCCACGTAGTTCAATCACTTTTTTTCTTGAGCGCGGTTTGGTTTCGCTGTATATTCTTGATAATACAACCGTGCCCCATGCTTTTAGAGAGTAAATGTCAAAACTGTCTGATAATCTTTTTATACTGCCTAATCCGTGCCCAAGTGTATTGGTAGAAGAATACCCATCGGCAACCACTTTTGATAAATCGGAAATGCCTGGACCGTCATCAAGGCTAATAATTTCTATGTACTGCCGGTCATTCTCTGTTGCCACAGCTACCAGCAACTCGCCTCCCTGCGCATATTTGCCGAGATTTGAAGTCATTTCAGAAACAATCAGGTCTATTGCATCCACTTTTGTTTTATCGAATCCCGCGTCTGTGGCCAGTTTATGAATGTCTTTTTTTATCAGCGCATAATAACTCCTGTCATCTGCCCGGTAACTCTTATGTTGCATGCTAACCATTTGCCCACTTAATAATTGTAATGATGGTACCCTTATTCACTTCGCTCGTGATATTAAATTCACTCACCAGCCGTTTGGCGCCGGGCAATCCCAAGCCAAGGCTTTTGCCGGTGGAGTAGCCATCTTTCATCGCCTGCGGAATGTCAGGAATGCCTGGCCCATTGTCTTCAAAGATTACACGTACGCCATTTTCCCTTCCTTTAGTAACTACCTCAATTAAAATGCTACCACCGCCTGCATACTTAAGCATATTCCTTACGAGCTCGCTTGTAGCGGTTATCAGTTTGGTCTGGTTTACCAGGCCCATTTTAATTTTAACGGCAATTTCTTTTACGCGGTTACGCAACAGCACAACGTCCTGTTCTTTTTTTATGGAAATACTGTCCTTTGAGAGAGATAATATCATTCGTCGTCTGAGAGGTCCTCATCCTCAGAAATTTTGGAACGTAACAGAATCATACCCTTTTCAACATCAAGGGCTGTATGTACACCTCTTAAAGAAAGGCCCAGTTCTACGAGCGTGATGGCAACAGCGGGCTGCATGCCAACAACAACTGTTTCCGCATCCAATATTTTAGACATGCTGGCAATGTTGTTAATGATGCGCCCCATAAAGGAGTCTACAATTGACACTGCAGAAATATCAATCAATACACCCCGGGCCCCTGTAGTGCTCACCATTTGAACCAGGTCAGTTTCAAGGTTAAGTGCTATCCTGTCGTATAGGTCGATTTGAATGGTTACCAATAAAAATGGTCCCATTCTTAAAATAGGAATTTTATCCATCGGTATTAAGAAATTATCCCTGCTGTGTTAAGCCGTTTGACGTGCCTTTTTTAACCTGCAGATTTAATAATTGAAATGCAAACTTTAATGCGTTAGCCAAAGAAGCTTTGGTTGTAATGCCGGATAAGTCGATGCCCAATTGAACAATAGTTTGAGCTATCTCAGGCCTTATGCCGCTTATTATACATTCAGCACCCATTAGTCTTGTAGCGCTAACAGTTTTAAGCAAATGCTGTGCAACCAGTGAATCCACAGCAGGTACGCCGGAGATATCCAGTATCGTTATTGAACTTCCTGTTGCAACAATTTTTTCCAACAATGCTTCCATTACAACCTGTGTGCGTGAGCTGTCCAATGTACCTATAATTGGCAGCGCCAGAATTCCATCCCAAATCTGGATAACTGGTGTTGATATTTCAGCTATCTCATCCACCTGGCGTAGTATCACGTCTTCACGGCCTTTTAAAAACGTTTCAAAACTAGTGATGATAAAATGATCCATTAAGCGGCTTAGCTTAAGGCTTTCTTCATACAAAGCCCTGGGATCATCTTTTACCTCTTCCTGCAATTCACTCAGCAATGCTTCTTTGAGACCGATTACAAACATGCCCGTTTCCCTGGGACTAAAACCCTGCCTTGCACGCAACATTGAAATGCCCGATAATATTTCCAATACCGGTTCAAATGATTCTGCAGAAACATCAATAAGGTTTTCATGTGTGAGGTTCTTGGTAAGCACATCGATGAGTTCTTCAGACTGTCCGCGCAGGTCTTCATTACTAATCAAATCTTCACGTAATGCATCACTAGCAAGCTGGTTGCGCATCCAGGATTCGAAAATCTTTTTTTTCTTCGTTTTTAAAATCTTGGTGATATCAATAGCCATCGAATGGTTTTTTTACTGTGACATTAAGCGCCCAAATTTGGTGTTTGGGATAAGGTACTTAATATGGAATAGGTAAAAGTAAATGAATCCACTATAAAAAGATAATTTATCTTGTATCAAAATAGAAGAATGAGTAAAAAGGTTTTAATCTTTGATGACGACCCTGATATTCTGGAAGTGTGCAGCATCGCACTAGAATCAGCAGGTTTCGAAGTCACAGGCCAGACGAATTGTGACGAGATTCTTGACAAGCTGAACAAGCACCAACCCGATGTAGTTTTGCTTGACAACAAGATACCCGACACTGGCGGTATTGTTGCATCACAGGCTATAAAGTCATCTCAGGTTCATAAAGGTATATCCGTAATATTTTTCAGTGCAAGTAGTAATGTAGAAAAACTTGCATCGGAAGCATTAGCAGATTTTTATATAGAAAAACCTTTTGATTTGGATGTGCTGATTGATGTTGTTAAAAAAGCAAGCGGCAGATAATGTACGATGTTAGATGTACGGTGTACGATGTGTAGAAGATATGACCTTAGACACACGATATACGATGTGTTATTGAACATATCGGATTCATATGAGACCGATTGCATTTATAGCTGAGTGCTAACAGCTAATTAGCCGAAGTTTTAAATAATGTTTCGTACAAAAAATCAGCGGCAAACTGGCCCGCTTCCAGCCAACGCTGCCTCGCAGCTCTGCTTGCATAGAATGGTGTAAATACCCTCTCCAGCTCATGTGAATAGCCATTGTAAATTTTCAGCTTGTTAGGAATATGTAATGTGTCAGCTTCCTTATGGATAGGTAGGCTTCCATAAAAATTGGAACCCTTTTGTGTGGCTGGCACTGTATTATCGTTTCTGCCATGCACGCTTACAATGGGTACCCTGGCATTCTTCAGCCAGTCAATATCAAACATCGCTCCCCAAAAATTTATTACACCTGCTATTTTGCCTGGATCCGGCTCGTGGAAATTCAATGTACTGTCGTCCGCCAGTTTAGCCAATTCCGCCGGTGTACTGTATGCAGCCTGCAATGCAATCATTGCCCCTGCAGAATTTCCTGCAAGAATAATATGGTTGGTATCAATCCTGAATTTGCGTGCATTGTCCTTAAAATAACGAATGGCCTGCCGGGCATCCTCGACACCATCGGCACAACCGCTTACCAATGCTTTAAATTTAAAAAGCGTATTCTTTTTTGTAAGGCGGTAATTTATCGCCGCACATACATAACCGCGTTTAGCAAAGCTGGAACACCAAAGCTGAATGCCAGCGGCATCTTTCGATTCAAATTTAAACCCACCGCCATGCATCCATATGATCAGCGGCCGGCCTTTACGAATACTGTCGCCAAAAGACTGGTACAAATCGTAAGAATAGTATTCTTTTTTTACATCGCTGGGCACCTGTTTGGCATAAGAGAGATCCTTAATGATATTTACTTCAGCATAGATAATGTCCCTGTATCTCGCAGAATCACTCTTCTGGCTGCTCGATACTTTTGCCATTGCCAGGCAACACAGCAGGCCGGTCAAATATTTAACCATATTCATGGGGTTATATTGGGGTAACAAAAAAAGGCTGTAATAGTTGAAAAAAGGCAATTGAACCAAATGCGCTTTTTGATGATTAACGATACCTTAACCAATCTTTAAAGTGACGTTTAAAAACGTATTTTAGCTGCCTGATAAAAATAATTAACTGATTTTTTATACGATGATTGAAGGTGTAGGCATAGACATAGTTGAGGTAGAAAGAATAGCCGGAACAATTGAACGGAACGCCGGTTTTGTTGAACATGTTTTTTCAACAAACGAAATACTTTATTGCGAGAGCAAAAAAAACAGGTTTGAACATTATGCGGCTCGTTTTGCAGCCAAAGAGGCTTTTTTTAAAGCGCTGGGCACGGGCTGGTCAGAAGGTACTCAGTTTAACGAAGTAGAAATTGTTCACCACGAAAATGGCAAACCTGTTCTGCAGCTTTTAGGTGAAACCCGGCAAACGCTTGTATTTTTGAATATCGTCAAAATTTCGGTTTCTTTGTCGCATGTAAAATCAATGGCAACAGCTATTGTAATTATAGAAAGATAGATATGATATTACAGGAAATTACATCTCCGTCCGTGGCCAGGATAAACGCAATGCAGGATAAAAAGTTGCAGGAATTAATGAGTTACCTCAGCCATTTTTCGCCTTTTTACAAGCGCATGTTTGCACAGGCCGGAATTGATGCAAGCTCCATTCAAACAGTAGCTGATCTTTCCCAAATCCCCACAACCACCAAAGAGGACCTGCAACAGTACAACGAAGACTTTTTGTGTGTTGACAAAAGCCGCATCATTGAATATACTTCAACATCGGGCACTTTAGGCAGCCCTGTTACCATAGCGCTTACTGAAAATGATTTGAACCGGCTGGCGCAGAATGAATATAATTCGTTCACGATTGCAGATGGATCGGCGAGCGATGTTTACCAGCTCATGCTCACGCTAGACCGTCAGTTTATGGCGGGCATGGCATATTACATGGGCATTCGCAAGATGGGAGCGGGCATTATACGGTTAGGTCCGGGCGTGCCATCGCTGCAGTGGGAAACAATCAAGCGGCTTAACCCGACAGCCATTGTAGCAGTCCCTTCTTTTATTTTAAAATTGATCCAGTACGTAAAAAGTATTGGTGAAGACACTAATACATCATCCGTAAAAAAAGCCATCTGCATCGGTGAAAACATTCGTAACCAGGATTGTACGTTAAACATTCTTGGCCGCAAGATTACTGAATCATGGAACATACACCTGTATTCAACCTATGCTTCAACAGAAATGCAAACCGCGTTTACTGAATGCAGCGAAGGCAAAGGCGGGCACCATCAACCGGAATTATTAATTGTTGAATTGCTGGATGAAAATAATCAGCCAGTGGCAGCTAACGTTCCGGGTGAAGTTACCATTACTACACTTGGTGTTGAAGGCATGCCGTTGTTAAGATATAAGACCGGCGACATTTGCATGTATTTTGATGATGCCTGTGCATGCGGCAGAAAAACCGTAAGGCTATCGCCAATCCTGGGCCGGAAAAAACAAATGATCAAGTTCAAGGGAACAACATTATATCCTTCCGCATTATTTGACCTGCTGAATGAAATGAACGGGATTTTAGATTACGTTGTTGAAGTATCTACCAACGATGTGGGGCTTGACGAAATTTTATTATACCTGCTACCTGCAGTAAAAAGTGAGGAAAACGATCACAAAATAAGGGCCTACCTGCAGGCCAAGCTTCGCGTTACGCCTTTTGTAAAATATGTAACTGCTGAGGAATTGCATAAAATGCAGGTTTCTGAAACCAGCAGAAAGGTTACAAAATTCATCGACAAAAGGAATTGACAAGTGCATTTTGCTAAAATTCAGGCTGGTTCTAAAGCCTGCACGCCTTAAATTTGCCCGCTTTTATATATTTTTACCGCTTTTAATCAAGGGCTTTAAGTCACGTTATTGCTTGGAGGAAAGCATGTACCTGGAACTTCATAATTCGTACTTAAGGTGTCCCGCAATCCTGATAAATTAACTTTTGGCCATGATAGCTATTGGACAAGGCACGCTTTCATTAGAAGATTTTTCTGATATTCTGTTTAACGGAAAAGAAGTTGTATTGCATAAGGAAGACCTGGAAAGGGTTGATACCAATTTTCGTTTCCTGGTAAGTTTTTCGGCTAACAAAGTTATTTATGGCATTAATACTGGTTTTGGGCCCATGGCTCAATACAAAGTGAGCACCGAAAACCTGCTACAGCTCCAGTATAACCTTATCCGCAGCCACAGTTCCGGAAGCGGCAACCTGTTGAAGCCACATCTGATCAAGGCACTAATGATAGCACGCCTTAACAGCATGATGCGCGGGTATTCCGGTGTGCATACCGATGTTGTAATTCTGCTTAAGGAGCTTATCAATAAAAATATTTATCCCTGCGTATTTGAGCACGGCGGCGTTGGCGCAAGTGGAGACCTTGTGCAACTGGCGCATCTGGGGCTTGTGTTAATAGGCGAGGGTGAAGTTATTTATGAAGATAAAGTGCAGCCTGCCATTGATGTTTTCAATATGCATAACATTAAACCCCTTACCATACATGGAAGGGAAGGGCTGGCAATATTAAACGGCACATCCGCGATGACGGGTATTGGCATGGCCAATGTTATGCAGGCGCGTAAATTGCTGGAATGGTCCGTGGTGCTTTCTGCCATGATGAATGAAATTGTGGAAGCCTACAACGATCATTACTCTTATGAGTTAAATATTGTTAAGCACCACAAAGGGCAAAACCGCATTGCCACAATGATGCGTGATGTATTAAAGGGCAGCGGAATGATCCGCAACCGTTCGGAGCATTTGTATAACGGCGACAATGTTATTTTGCAAGAGGTTTTTGAAGATAAAGTACAGGAGTATTATTCTTTGCGTTGCGTTACACAGGTGCTTGGGCCGGTGTATGATACTATTCTCAACGCAGAAAAAACAGTTGTGGATGAGTTGAACTCAGTAAATGATAACCCTGTTGTTGACCATATAAATCACAATATTTTCCATGGTGGCAATTTTCACGGAGATTATGTTTCGCTGGAAATGGATAAGCTGAAAATCGCCATCACCAAGCTTTCTATGCTTTCAGAAAGGCAGTTAAATTATTTGCTTAACAATAAGCTTAACCAGAAATTCCCACCGTTTGTAAACCTTGGTGTGCTGGGGTTAAACTTTGGTATGCAGGGGATGCAGTTTACGGCTACTTCAACTACGGCCGAAAATCAGACATTGTCGTTTCCTATGTATGTGCACAGCATATCTAACAACAACGACAACCAGGATATAGTTAGCATGGGAAGCAATGCGGCATTGATCGCGAAAAAAGTGATCGACAATTCTTATACAGTGCTGAGCATACAGGCCATGGCTATTATGCAGGCGATTGACTACCTGAATTGCCAGGAAAAGCTGTCACCGCTAACACATAAAGTTTACACACAGATCAGGGAGATTTTCCCATGCTTTGTTGAAGATTTTCCTAAGTACAAGGACTTGCAAAATGTGAGAAGGTTTTTGGAATCATCGTGTGAACTGATCTCATTTAAAGCGCACGATGAAAACTAAATAAAACGCACGCTACGGCAAACATTTTAAAAACTACAATTAACGGCGATGAAATGTGCTTTAGTAACAGGAGGGTCAAGGGGCATAGGCAGGGCAATTTGCGTTAAGATGGCCGCAATGGGTTATTATGTGCTTATCAATTACAGGTCCAACGAAAAGGAAGCCTGCAACACGCTGGAGTTAGTGAACCAGGCGGGCGGAGAAGGAGAGTTGTTGCAATTTGATGTTTCTGACAAGCAACAAATTCAGCAAGTGCTCGCGGGTTGGATCGAAGTTAATGAGGATAAGTATATTGAAGTGCTGGTTAACAATGCCGGTATTAAGGAAGACGTATTAATGAGCTGGATGCAGGATGAACAGTGGGATAACGTGATCAGGACAAACCTCGACAGTTTCTTTTATGTAACGCGCCTTGTATTGAATGGCATGATGCTAAAAAAATATGGCCGTATTATAAACGTGGTTTCTCTTTCCGGTTTGAAAGGATTGCCGGGCCAGACAAACTACTCTGCCGCAAAAGCTGGTGTTATTGGTGCGACAAAAGCCCTTGCGCAGGAAGTGGCACGCCAGAATATTACGGTAAACGCCGTAGCGCCGGGCTTTATTAAAACGGATATGATTGAAGGCATTGACGAGAAGGATATTCACAAACTGGTGCCTGCTCGACGTTTTGGCCAGCCAGAGGAAGTAGCGCATGCAGTAGGTTTCCTCGCTTCCCCTGATGCGGGATATATAACAGCGCAAGTGCTTTCGATTAACGGAGGATTATATTCTTAAGGCATGAGGTATGAGGTGTGAGGTATAAGGGTTCGAACCAAATGCCTCACACCTTAAACCGTATTCCCCAAGCCTTACACCTCACATCTCATTCCTACACGTCACGATTCATATTTAGACATGCAAGACATTCTTTCCCTCATACCACAAGCACCGCCTTTTGTAATGATAGATCAGCTTTTGTATGCTGACGACAACATTACAAGAACCAGTTTTCGTATTGAGGAAGGGCACGTATTTGTAGAAGATGGTTTGTTTATGGAGCCAGGATTGATGGAGAATATTGCGCAAACTGCCGCAGCTGGCGCGGGTTACAGAGCAAAGCAAGAAAACAATCCCATTGCAAGCGGTTTTATCGGTGCGGTTAAAAATTTTGAAGTGTTTGCGTTACCAGCAAACAATGATGAAATAACAACAGAAGTTGTTATAAGGAACCAGGTGTTTAACGTAACCATTATTGATGGTAAAATCTGGGATGGTGAAAAGTTGATTGCAAGTTGTGAGATGAAGCTGTTTATTGGTAGCGAATAGTGGGTGTGAATTGGGTGTATATTTTGAAAATGTCACCCCTCCGGGGTTTGTGTTGATAAGAATGTTTTTTCTATAATAATTTCATCCCTCCGGGATTTTTGTGCATTCAAAAATGTCTTTCACATCACTTGATAAGTGATGAGCTAAACAATTTAATCGAAGAATATCTTTTCCAGTACCACTGAGAGAGTTACAATAGCTGCTAGTGAAGTTAATTCCTCATGGAATTTTTTATTTGCTTTCAGGTACATCTTTTTTTCAACTAACAAAATCCCGGAGGGATGGTATTATTGTAGCATTGCAATTGATCGGGCATTTAACCCCAGAGGGGTGGCATTATCGCATTTCCAGTCTTAATATTTCCAAAAAATCAATTTGTTGCTTGCAATTAAATACATTCGCCTGAACCATATACTACCCCTAAACTATATTTATTATGTCTGATACATTCTCTCAAATCTATATTCAAATTGTATTTGCGGTAAAAGGCCGGCAAAACCTTATTCACAGCAGCTGGAAAGAAGAGCTTCATAAATACATATCTGGAATCATCACCGAAAAGGGTCATAAAGCCATCATTATAAATGGAATGCCAGATCACATTCACGTGTTTATCGGCCTGCGACCGTCAACGGCTCTTGCCGATATAGTTCGGGATATTAAAAACAACTCTTCAAACTTTATTAATAAGAAACAATTTGTGCAAGGGCATTTTTGCTGGCAGGAAGGATACGGTGCTTTTTCCTATTCCCAGTCACACATAAAGAATGTGTATGACTATATTCGCGATCAGGAGATACATCACAAAAAAACTCCTTTAAAACCGAATATTTGCAGTTCCTGGCCAAATTTGAGGTACAACATAATGCCAAATATTTGTTTGAATGGTATGATTAAAGTTATTTTTGATTTTGAGAATATCTCACACTGGCAGCCGCAAGGCGCTGGAATTATTTGAATCTGGCGACGATCAGCATCATCAAAGATATTAGTGAAGTTGTGGCGTCAGACCGGCATTAGCCGCATTCTGTGACTGATTATTATGAAAGAAGTTTTTATTGTCGCTGATAACATTATTTCACCGCTCGGATTAAGTACCGCTGAAAATTTTCAACAGCTTAAGCAGTCTGTTTCCGGCATTCAATTGCATACGGATAAGTCAATTGCCAACGAACCTTTTTATGCATCTTTGTTTCCATTAGAAAGTCAGCTTTTTGGTGGCGGCCAATACACGCGGTTCGAACAGTTGTTGATTGCATCAATTGAAGGTGCGCTTAAAAACAGTTCATTCGATATCACAGATAAAAAAACAATCCTGATAATTTCCTCCACCAAGGGTAACATCAATCTCATAGAAACGGAAGAAGATAATGATGCATTAAGAAAACGCGTAGCATTGTATACATCAGCGCAACTGGTCGCGGACCATTTTCATGTTGCAAATAAGCCGTTGGTTGTTTCGAATGCCTGCATCTCCGGCTTGCTTGGCATCATTACCGGTTTGCGGTTGATCCAGTCCGGCGCTTATGAAAATGCAGTGGTGGTAGGTGCGGACGTTATTACCAGGTTTGTGCTGTCCGGCTTTCAGTCCTTTCAGGCTGTGAGCGCTGAACCATGCAAACCATTTGATGCAGAGAGAACCGGTATCAGCCTTGGCGAAGGCGCCGCAACAATTATTCTTTCCTCCAACAAAAAAATAGCAAATGGTTTTAAAGTAACAGGAGGGGCAACCGGCAATGACGCCAATCATATTTCAGGGCCTTCCAGAACAGGACTGGAGTTAAGCTATGTATTACAAAACGCAGTAAAGCAAGCAGGGATACAAAATGCGGATATAGATTTTATCTCTGCCCACGGTACCGCCACTATGTATAACGACGAAATGGAAGCGAAAGCCATCACCATCGCCAGCATGCAGCAAACGCCGGTAAATAGCCTCAAGGGATATTATGGACACACGCTTGGCGCAGCTGGATTGATTGAATCCATCATTACGCTTCAGCAAATGAAAGAGAATTTGGTTATCCCAACGAAAGGCTTTCAACAGATAGGCGTTACAAATCCTGTAAACATAACAGCAGACATAATTACGAAGGAGTTGAAACATTGCCTTAAAATTGCGTCGGGTTTTGGTGGCTGTAATGGAGCCGTGGTGTTTAGTAAAGAAGAAGGCGATCAACAATAAATCATAAATATTGAGCATAGAAAAACATATCATTGCGAGTTGTGTCATTAAGGATAGTGTTGTTGTTAAAAATGGACACAAGTTGTTTGACGAACGATGCGAAGATGTTCAGGCATTCCTTATCAATGCATATACTCATTTGGGTATAGATTACCCCAAATTTTATAAAATGGATGCATTGAGCAAACTTGGATGGTTAGCATCGGAAGTATTGTTGAAAGATGAATCATCTGTGAAGGACTTTGCGCCGGAAGAAATTGCCATTGTATTAAGCAACGCAAACGCAAGCCTGGATGTAGATTTTAAATATTATAAAACTGTTGAAGAGATCGCGAGCCCGGCTTTGTTTGTTTATACATTGCCAAACATTATGATTGGTGAAATATCCATACGAAACCGGTTTAAGGGTGAAAACGGATTTTTTATTTTTGACCAGTTTGATGCTGGTTTTGTAGAAACTTACGTGCGCGGGCTGCTGGATACCGGTACTACGAAACTTTGTATCTGCGGTTGGGTTGATGTGCTGGGTAAAGATTACAATGCCACTTTGTTTCTGATCGGAAACACCGGCAACGACGATAAGATTTTATTCAACAAAGAGAATATGAATAAAATATTCAGTGGGGAGAAAATCTAAATGGAGAATAACACAAACATACACACACCAGTATATATAGCTGGAGCGGGCGTTATTTCTCCCATAGGAAATAATGTGGCAGAAAGCCTGCAATCGCTGGAAAGCGGTCTGGCCGGAATGGGGCCGATGAAATATCTTTCATCTTTTTACAGCGGTGAAATTCCGGTTGCTGAAGTTAAGATGAGCAATGACGAACTTGCTGCTGTAGCAGGCGCATCTAATAAACTTAGCCGTACGGCTTTGCTAAGCATGATTGCTGCAAGAGAAGCACTGCAAGACGCAAACATTAATAACATAGGTAGTTTACGCACCGGATTTATCTCTGCCAACACTGTTGGAGGCATGGATAAAACCGAAGACTTTTTTGTTGATTTTTTGAAAGATGCGCAAAAGGGCCGGCTGAGAGATGTTATCAATCATGAGTGCGGCAAAGTAACTGAAATTGTTGCTGACGCATTAGGCATTCGTTCTTATGTATCAACCATTAGCACTGCGTGTTCATCTTCTGCTAATGCTATTTTTTATGGGGCAAGGATGATTAAACACAATATGCTGGATGTAGTTATAGCTGGCGGTACTGATGCCATGACAAAATTTACATTAAACGGTTTTAATACATTAATGATCCTTGATCGGGAGTATTGCAAACCATTTGATGATAACCGGCAGGGCTTAAACCTTGGTGAAGGTGCGGGTTACGTAGTGCTGGTGTCTCAGAAAGTTGCAGATGCTTTACATAGAAAACCGTATTGCCGTTTGAGTGGTTACGCCAATCGCAACGATGCATACCACCAAACAGCGTCATCTCCCGACGGCAGAGGTTCTTTCGCAGCTATGAGTGCGGCCTTGCAAATGAGTGGGCTTCAGCCTTCAGATATTGATTATATCAATCTGCATGGCACAGGCACGAATAACAATGACCTCGCTGAAGGCACTGCAGTGCAGCGTTTATTTGCTCCTCATTATCCAAAAATGAGCTCTACCAAATCATTTACAGGCCATACGCTGGGAGCCAGCGGAGGGGTGGAAGCTGTATTTTCAGCCCTGGCCATACAACATGGCTTGATTTATCCCAACCTGCGATTACAAACACCTATGAAAGAATTTCCTTTTAAGCCAGAGACCAATTTTTTAAAAGGAGAATCAGTTAATCATGTATTGTCGAACTCCTTTGGTTTTGGCGGTAATTGCTCTTCTTTAATTTTTTCAACAATTGCGGGATGAAGATCTATATACGTGCATCGGCAGCCATATCACCACAAAAAACATTCGGAGATCAGTCATTTCTTACCGAAGCTGTTGAATACAACAACAACTTGCTGAAAGCGGTAGAACCAGATTATAAGGCCTACATAGATGCTAAGCTGATTCGTAGAATGAGCCGCATTATTCGCATGGGAGTTGCTACTGCTGCTCAATGTTTACAAGATGCAGGTGTTCAGCAACCTTCTGCTATTGTAACAGGAACAGCTTATGGTTGCCTTGAAGACACAGGTGTTTTTGTAACCAGGATGATAGAACAGGAAGAGCAAATGCTTTCTCCTACAGCATTTATCCAGTCAACACACAATACAGTAGGTGCACAAATAGCTTTGATGCTTCAATGCACCAATTACAACAACACGTTTGTACACGGGGTCTTTTCGTTTGAAAACGCGCTGCTCGATGGCATTTTATTATTAAAAGAAAACGAGGCCGAAACAGTGTTGGTTGGCGGATTGGACGAATCCACAAAATATAGCCATGAGATTTTAAAAAGATTTGGCCTGTACAAAAGAGAAGATATTTCTAATCTTGAATTGTTTTCTAACGCAACAAAGGGTACGATAGCAGGAGAGGGCGCCGCCTTTTTTCTTTTATCGAATCAGGCCTCCAATAACGATCTCGCTCAATTGAATGCATTGGTAACAGTTTACAAGCCGAAGGATAATGAAGAACTAAAAGAAACAATCTTGCAGTCGTTGGCCGCTCAATCTATCGACCTCAATGAAATCGATTTTATTATTGATGGAAGAAACGGTGATGTGAGGGCTGATGGTATCTATGACGAGTTGCAACAAACCGTGTTCCAGAATAAACCATCTATTCAATTTAAGCACTTGTGTGGAGAATACCCGACTGCTACTTCATTTGCCGTATGGCTTGCGGCGAACATTTTAAAGACGGGAAAAATACCTTCTATTGTTAAGAACGAAAAAGTTCAAAATATGCAGCCAAAAAAAGTATTGATTTATAATCAATATCAACATACACATCATTCTGTGATGGTGTTGTCGGTTAAAGAAGTTTAAAAAAATCAATAGCAGTCAAGTATAAACTTGCATTTTTCGTCCGAAATAAAGAAGCAATGCTTAAAGACAATTTTTACCATATTCTTTCTTCCTCCAATGAACCAGAAGTATTTCACGCAACGCTGACTATAAACAAAGATCATCACATCTTTTCAGGACATTTTCCAGGACAGCCAGTGGTTCCGGGCGCCTGTCTTCTGCAAATTATTAAGGAATTAACAGAGGTTGCCGTAGGTAAATCCCTTCGCTTATCAAAAGCTGATGATCTCAAATTCCTCTCTATCATTAATCCTAACGATGATGATAGTCTTACCATAACCATTAAGTATACCACAACGGACAACGGACAAATAAAAATTAATGCAACGCTTTTAAAGAATGAAGACATTTGCTTTAAATGCAAGGCGACGGTAGAGTAGATGTGAGTTATCAGCAAAAAAAACAATCGCAATTTACCCATTATAAATTTGTCAATTCGGCGTCGTTTATTGAGGCAGGCATCTTCCGATTTGGGAGATGTCTCCTGTTCTCGACATGACGATCCTGACCTAGCAGAAAAAGTAATTGTAGCACTAGTAACAAGCACATAATGATTTGGAATATTTGTTCAACTTTCAATTTAAATCCCTTGCGTAGCTAATTTTCAATTGTCCCTTGTCAATTTTCAATTAACATAAAACTGTGTTGTACATTTTTGTGATTATTGTAAATAACAATAGAAGATGTTTGTTCAGAGAATGCTTGCTTTTTAATCATATGCCCGGGCATTGGCAAGCCATTTAATAACTGGCATGAAAGCCATACTGCAAAAGCAGAAGCGGTTGGATATTCGCCGCAAAGATGTTTAAAGCGCGCAATGGTTGTATTTGTCGCAAGTACCTCTTCGCACGATGTATAAAAAGGCTGCAGGCGGCTGTCTCCATTTTCACCACTTAGGAAAAGGAATGGGTTTGATCCAGTGTGTTGTTGTAGAAAAAGGCTGAATTCTTTTTTTATCAAATCAACGTCAGCCGTATGTAATGTTTTAATTGCACTCAGTTTTGCAAGCGCATTTTTTTCATTGTCATTTACCAGGAAAATTGTAGCGCCTTCTCCGGCTATGCTGCCCGGTGTGTTTGTATCGTAAAGAGATTGGCCGTTCAACACATCTTCTTTATACCAGCCATCCATATAGTCAAGCTTATAGTTGTAGTTGGATATATCATCAATCCCGCCTAGTAAATAACTTGTAATTTTATTTTCTTTCACCATCATTGCCGCATCGATTGCCGCGTTCTCAAAAGCCAGTCCGCGATGAACGTGCGTAATATTGTAACCACGATTCTCCATTAAAAGACTCAGCTGCGCCGCCGTTGCATTCGCTGTACTTTGCACAAAACTTCCTGGTGTTAAAATGCCCTCATCGTAATCTATAATTTGCTTTAAAAAAAGAATGCTTTCTTCCATTCCGCCATTCGCGGTGCCAATAATAAAACCATCAAGCCTGGCATCATGCAACACCGGTAAAGAAGCACCAACACCGATGCGCACAGCCTTTCCCATTCTGCGTAACATGTTCCTGGGAATAGCTTCATACGCCGGTTCGATAACATGCAATTTATTATTTAACGGAGCTACAACATGCTCAACATTTATTTCGGAAAACGTTTGCTGTGGCGATATGCAGCTTGCGCGATGGATATACAACATGCTGATCAGGGTTTTGAAAAGATGAGTGAAGTGCAATTTCCGCCGAAACCAAATGAGTTAGACATAACATGGCTCACAGGCATTTGTCTTCCTACAACAACAGGGGCAAGCCCCGTGCGTTGTATAGGTGTTGTAAAATGAAGCCCCGGATAAATTTCCTGGTTAACAATACTTAAAATACCATAAACTGATTCGACAGAACCAGCTGCTCCCAACGTATGGCCTGTGTTGGATTTGGTAGAAGCAAAAGGCGGTGGGTTATCGAAGATCCTCATCATAGCTATGCTTTCAGCTTCGTCATTGTTTTCCGTACCGGTTCCATGTGCATTAATAAAATCAATGTCACCAGGCTGTAGCTGCGCATTATTCAACGCACCCTGCATAGCCAGGAATGGGCCTTCGCCATTATCTGACAATGATGAAGGATGAAAAGCATCACTCGTATTAAAATATCCTTTTACTTCAGCATAAATCTTTTTATCCGCAACATCCTCTTCTCTTTCAAGCACAAGAAAAGCAGCACCTTCGCCGAGATTAAGGCCTTTACGCCTCTCGTCAAAAGGTGTGCACACCTCATTCGAAAGAATGTGAAGGGCATTGAAGCCGTTGATTGTAAATTTGGAAAGGCTGTCTGCACCACCAACAATAGCTCTTTTAGCCAAACCATTCTTTATTAGCCGTGCTCCATACATAATGGCATTAGCCGATGAGGAGCATGCGGTATTAATGGTGTTAACGATTCCATTTAAATGATAGTGTTCCTGCAAGTAAAGAAACACAGATGCACAATCATATGAAGAAAGGTAAGGTGACTCTTTGTAAGTTTTATTTGCGTCGCGGTATAGCTCATCGGTCAGGCACATACCACCCACAGTCGTTGCGCCTATAAATGCGGTATCGCCAGATGTTATTTCTTCAGTGGAAAGTGCAGCATCAGCAATCGCATCGTTGGTTGCGTGTATGGCTAATAGTGTAGTCCTGGTAACCGAGGGATTGTAAATCCCAAGTTTTTTTTTCAAAACATCGTTGCTCATTTGTACTGCTCCAAAAGGCAACTCTGCAGCATATTTAGAGGGAAAGTTGTTGACGTGCGAAATACCACACTTACTATTTAGTAATGAAGCGTGGTTTTCATCCAATGAATCGCCAATGGCGCTGATAATTCCGACACCTGTAACAAAAATCCTGCTCAATAAAAATGAATTTATTTAGTTCTGTGCTTTTCAATGTAGTCGGCCATTGTGTTTACATCAACCAATACCTTGCGGCCTTCTTTGGGATCTTTAATTGAAATACCGTATACCCTTTGCAGTAAAACAATCAGTTCAAGTGAATCTATTGAATCCAGTTCAAGCCCGTCCGCACCAAAAAAAGGCGCATCATCTTTTATATCTTCAGGAGTAAGTGATGTTAAGTTTAGAAACTCTATGATCTGCTGTTTTAATTGCTGCTTTAATTCTACTGTTTCCATTATATATAAATTCAAATAAGATTTTTCTTTTTTAGCGCGATGCGTGTTACCGCCTGAATTACAAGCGTAATCAAAATTAAAGGTAGGATATTTATCAGTACATCCTTTAGTTTTCCGCCTTCAAGAAATAGCCCGTAGTAGCTCTTAAGGCACCAGTGCAAAGGCGATAGCATCATTACACCTTTGAACGATGCAGGCATTGCAAATGATGGTACCATTAGGCCGCCTATAACCGAGAGTATTACAATAGATACTGCTCCGAAGCCGTTTGCCTGCTCCTGTGTTTTTGCCAGCACGCCAATACAAATGGCATAATTGACTGCGCAGCAGCCACAGGCAAGTGTAATAATCAGTAAGCCCAATATATCAGAAGGCATGTTTAATTTAGGCAGGCCGAGAGAAGGAAAGATCCAGACACCTATTAAAAAAATTACAAGCGCTTGTAATAAAGTGACAAAAAGATAAGTGATTTGCTTTGATAGTAGGGCCGTGAGAAAACTTGTTGGCAATGTTTTTAACCTGATAAAACTTCCACTTGACTTTTCCCTTACAATACTTCCGCCAAGCGATATCACGATGAAGAACATCGCAAAGATTGTCCATGCGGGAACATTGTGCTGCGATGCATTTGGAGTCTCTTTATTACCAGACCGTGTAAGCGGCTTTTCATCAATAGCCATGCGGTTGTTCAGCATTTCATCTTCCAGTGAATCGGGTAATGTTTTTTCGTTGATTGAAAAATACAACGTCTTCAGCACCTGCCTGCTCTGCACCATCTGTAAGGCGCTTGTCAATGCACTTTGTATGGATAATTTGAACGAAGGTTGTATCTCCGGCTTGTAGTACATTGTCAACGAACTCGCGTTGCCTGCTTTTGCAGCTGTTGAATCTCCTTCCAGCCCAAATGAATTCAATGCTTTATCGGTAATGCCTTTTGCTTTTTCATTTAGCTGCACAGAAAAATCAGGCGGAATAATTACAGCCACAAACGCATCTTTGTTACGAAGTTGACTGGTTACCTCATTATCATTTAATGCAACCGGCATCTCTACTACTTTAAACATTCCCATCTTATCAACGGTTTGCATAAATTCCTTGCTGAACCTGCCGGTATCTTTATTGCAAACCAGCAATGAGATGCTATTCTTGTTCAATAAGTCGAAGGTATTGTTCTGAATAGCCGTAACAACAATCACCAATACAATCGGCATCGCGAACATGAAGGTCAGGCCAACCTTATCTCGCAGCAAAATGCGGACATCTTTTTTTATGGTAGCCCAAAGCTTCATCTTTGCGTAAAATTTTTGCCTGTTAAGTTTAAGAAAAGCCCTTCCAGTCCATCCTGCTCATGATCGAGAAGTAGTTTATCCAAATCATCATGAGCAACGATCTTTCCGCTATCTATCATTGCAACACGTTTACAAAGTTCTTCTGCTTCACTTAACTGATGTGAAGTATAAATAAGTGTGGTGCCGTCTTTATTTAGCTCAAGCAGGTAATTTAAAATATCATGCCTTGTCTGCACATCCACGCCCACCGTTGGTTCATCAAGAAATAATATGTTGGGTTGATGTATTACTCCGATAGCAAGGTTGACGCGACGTTTCATCCCCCCTGAAAATTTATGCACAGCTTTGTTTGCAACAGAACTAAGATTCATAACCTCAAGCAACTCCGTTGTGCGTTGCCTGATTTGTTTTGATTGCAATCCCGACCATGCCCCAAAAAACTCGAGATTTTCTACAGGCGTTAATTCATCGTAAAAGGAAAAGTCCTGCGGCACATAACCGAAGAGCTGATTGATCTTTTTGTCTTTTGTGTGAATAGATTGGCCATTCAGTTCAATGAAACCTTCGTTAAAGGGAAGTAAGCCCGTCATCAGGCTCATTAAGGTAGTTTTGCCAGCTCCGTTTGGCCCGAATAAACCAAATCTTTCACCTTGCATGATTTCAAGGTTTAGGCCAACAAAGAGCGGTACTTGTTGTGAAGGGTAGGTAAATCCCAGGCCGGATATTTTGACAGCTGGATATTCGCTCATTACTGCCATTTTAATTTGGATAAAGCTTCAAAAGCCTGCTTTTCAACTTCGGCAATTTCGAGAAGGTAATCACTCATCACATTAAAATCCTGTTGGCTGCCCAGCCTGCCCTTGTAAATGCCTGCAGCCTGCACTGCTGAAGTACGCCACAGGTCGCCCGATTTTGTGAACTCGCCAGAGATCTTTAACAGTTCGTCATTAGGATGATAAGCATGTGCCTCTTGTAAAAAGGCCGCATAAATATACCTGAATCCGCCGCCGCCTGTACCAATCTCTTCCTGCATGCGCACCAGTTGGGCAAGGTACAAGCCAGCTTTTTCAAGCCCCAGTTTATCGCGCCAGTTCTTTATTTTATTTGCTGTAAATCGTATGCCCTTTACGCCTGCAATGGGCCCGGGGATACGAAGCATATTAAATACATTTTTCTTAATGCCGTGTTGTATGGCTTTTTTGATCTGCTCGTCAGTAACCTCATGAGTAGTCTCGGCATAATAGAGTTGCCCTCTTGGCGCCAAAGCTCCCTTCGCAAACCTCACACGCTCCAATTGGTAACTTGTCATTGAGGTTACCTCTTCCATAATCGGGTCGCTTACTATATAATTATCGCCTTGTTTGTCAAAGACGATCAAATTATGCGCATTAAAATGGAACCGGTATTCTTTTGGAAAATAGGGGAGATAATAAACGCCTACCTGGCAACCCACCGCTTTACCTTCTGCTAAGCGGTCATCTAAAAATTGCTGTGCCTTTTCCCGTGAAGAAAACTTTTTGCGCTCAACATGTATACCTAAAGAACGGCAGGTTTGTTTAAAGATGATACCAGGCATCGATCGGAATGCTATCGCGGGACCGTTATTGATCTTGATAAAAGGAATATAAACGAAGAAAAGCCCTGAACCGATACCGAAAGCCAGTGGCTCGGTCATTTTAGCTATCCCAATGTTTTTTAATAAATTTCTTGTTACGCCACTCTCACAATGTGCAGCCTGTATATGTTCAAAATTATTGTTCATGCACATCCATGCTTTTTAGTTCATCTACCGAAACATTAAATACTTCAGCGTATTTGGCCAATGTTTTTTGTGATAATTTGTGAAATGCTGATGGTTTCAGATGCCTTTTGATCTGCCATTTCCAAAAGCCGGTATATCCCGCGAGAATATTGATGTCCATCACGCTTCTTTCCATGAAAAACACAATGGGGCTAACTTCTTTATTCAATACGCGTTGCTTTGCAGCTTCAATTTTCTTTTGAATATCATCCCATGTTACATTCAGCGCATCAATCTTCACATCCCAGCCACGGCTTTGTTGCGTGGTGTAGTTGCCACTTGCATCAGTAGCATAACAAACTTCTGTTGTTATTTTACCGAGTGAACTTACATTTTGCGGGACATCTTCTTTTTTCATAACGAGTTTTTAAACCACGGGGCCACGGAGGCACTACGAAACACAGCGATTTTTATTGCCACGAAGGCACAAAGGCCGAAAGAAGCACAAAGCGAAAACGCTCAAAGCCTAAAGCTAAAGTTCTTCAATTCTCAATTGCCACTGCCGCGATTTCGTAGCACTATACAACTGTAAGCATCGCGTACATATAAGAGAACCTTGCGCTTTCAGGCACCAGCAATAAAAGCCTTTGCCCTTTTTTCAGCTGGCCGCTTTTGAACAATTCGTGTACCATAAAGTATACTGAGGCAGCGCCAACATTACCCATTTTGGTGAGGTTAACGAACCATCTTTCAAAAGGCACAGTTTTGCCAAGCACGCCCATGATGTCGAATATTTTGCTTCTGAAAAATTCGCTCGACATATGAGGCAGGAAATAATCTATATCATCTGTATCAAAACCTCTGCGGTCAGCTATCTCCTTTATTTTTTTGCCACCGAGCGGCACAATGTTGTTGCTTAACAAAGAAATATCCTGCTTAATGCTGAAGATAGATTTGTTCATAATTTCTTCAGGTGTAAAATCAAGATATCCTTTGAGAGAACCATCAGCCTGCTTTTCACCGGCCATGTACATGCAGGTATCCATTTCATTGGCATAGGAAACACCTTCAATCCAGTCTACACGCAAACTCAATCCTTCTTCATTTGGCTTGTCGCTCATTGCGAATGCAGCAGCGCCATCTGAAAGCATCCAGCGTAAAAATTCTTTATCAAAGCTGATAAATGGATTCTCATTTAAAGCTTCCAGTTTATGCGCCTCTTCATCAAATGCGTTGGCAACAAGAGAACCGGAAAACCTTTCAGACCCTGTGGCAACGGCATTTTTTACATCACCTGTTTTAACCGCCATATATGCATATTTGAATGCATGCATGCCCGCGCAACAAACACCAGCAGGTGAAACAACTTCAATTGCCCTTGTTTCCGGAAGGCTGCCATGGACCATCACTCCATGAGAAGGCATCATCTGGTCAGGTGAAGATGTACCGCATGATAACAACTCAATTTCTTTCAACTTCTCTCCATCGTTATCGAAAAGATTACGCACAGCTTGCGCCGTCATTTCTGCATTGGTGTGGGTAGCCTTTCCTTCCTTTGTCAACGCGTAATACCTGGTTTGAATACCGTTATTGCGCAATACAATCTTCTTGGATTTGGATGGCTTGCCATTTATATAACCGAGATATAATTCCATGTCATCATTAGGAACCGGATCGTTGGGTAGAAAAATGGAAGTGTTTGTAATATAAACCTCGTTAAGAGACATAGTATTTTTAATTAATTCAATTTTAGACAAGCTTCTTTTTTTGCTCTAACCCATCCTGACAGGAATGGCTTAAAGAATAACAGGTCAATAATAAATACAATGGGCGCAAATATAAAGAGCGCAATTAAAAGATAATATTTAAATGCTACAAGCAATATATCCCTTTTTTTGCTTTTCGCAATGATGTTGGCCCATATCTTAAACATAACGCCAGCCTTGGATTCCATAAATAACAAATGGAATTTGGGTACCACCGCCTTTTTTTCAATCAATTCTTCTTTCAACCCGTCCCATTCATTTTTTTGAAGATAGGACAGTGTTGCTTCTCCGAATGTTCTTGTATTCGCAATATCCTCATCTGATACGCCTGGCCGCGGGAAAAATCCTAAATACTTTGTTTTCTTTCCGCCGATCATCCAGTGGAAAATGGTGAAAATACTTACGAGGTTAAGATGTTTGTCAACCAGCGCAATGGTGCCAACATGCTTCGCTCCAGCATTGTTGATCAGCTTTTTAATTTTATCGAACGCATTTACCCACATGTTTCGCGCACCCGTTACTGTAATAACCGGCGTATCCTTCAATACTTTTAACAAAACAGGGTGATGCATTGCTGAATTGAAAGGAATACTTGGTGATAAAAACCATGCCTGATAACCTAGAATAATAAGATCGTAAGCATCTGATTGCAATTGGAAAGGCTCAAGCTCTGCAATGGTTCCCAACACACAATCTGGCATCACGCTGAAAAAACGTTTGCCCGTCCATGGGAAAGGAAACTCATTTTTTAACCTTATCCTGACTTTTTCTACAGAGGCGCCGGCTTGAATAAGCGGATCACAAAAATTGTTGATGATCTCTTCTAATTGTCCGGATTGAGAATAATAAACAGCCAATATCTTTTTTTGCATACCTGGGGCGGTTAAAAATCTTCCGGATGTAATATGGTTGAAGTTTTACTGTAATCCTTAACTATTTCCTGAACGTCGGGGCTCAGTTTGGTATAGTTCTTTTTGACATATTCGCTGTCCTCATCCAGCTGTGCTTTATACTTGGTGACTTTGGGAGCATGCTCCTGGATCATCAGTCGTAGAAAACGATATTCTGTATTATTAGGATCTCCATGAAGCGCAGTTTCCAGTTTGATACGGCCACTTTTAAATAAGTCCATTTTGTCCTTGGCTTTCTTAACCATACCCGCCTTTTTCATCAGTAACGTTCCTTTGTAGGCATCTTTCTCGTTGAATGAAGCACCATCAATATGTGATAATTCGGTGTCAATATCATCAACACTGCCGGCTTTTATCACCTTGTAAAAAACATTCTTATCAAAACCCTGGACTAACGGAAATGCATGAATAACATTCAATGAAAATATAGCTCCTGCCAAAAAACATAAAATTATTTTCCCTTTCATATCGGTGGCAAATATAAGGTTTTAGTGAGGCTTAAAGCCTAAAGCTCAATGCTTAAGCTAAGAGATGTTGCCATTGTACGTTCGTCTAACGGGCTTGCAGCCAGCAACGGCGCCACGAAAAAGGAACTACTCTTTTATGGAAACAATTTAGTGGCGGCCATCTAAAAGGTTGGTGGTTGACGCTCAAGTTTTAAGCTCTGAGCTTTAGGCTTTTAGCTCTAAATTCATTTACTTGCAGCCTGTTTGGGTAAAACGCATTATCTAACAGCTTAAATAATCAACGTGAATCAACAATTTTCCGGACAGTGGGCAGTAATACTTGGCGGCTCCAGTGGCTTTGGTTTTGCTGCTATTGAAAAACTCACGGCTCACGGAATGAATGTTGCTCTATTGTATAGGGAAACACACGCAGTAGAGAAGCAATTAAAGTTGCAGCTTTCAAAGATCGTTGAGGAAAGAAATGTTAGGATTGTGCCTTTAAATATTAACGCGCTTACTGACGATGGGCGCGCATCTTTTATTGAGGAAATATATAACGAAGATGTTCCCAAAAAATCAGTAAAGCTTTTGCTGCATTCTATAGCACGTGGCAACCTGAAGCCATTAGCAGTGGATGAGGGCAATCAAGGTGAAACACTATCTGCAGAAGACCTTCAACTTACAACTTACGCAATGAGTAACAGCCTGCTTGATTGGGCGAGACTGCTTGTTGCAGAAAATTTGTTTTGTGATGAAGGACGAATCATTGGCTTAACCAGTGAAGGTGCGCACAAATATTGGGATAGCTATGCGGCAGTTTCGGTTGCAAAAGCATCCCTGGAAAGCCTGGCAACTTATATGGCTGTCGAGTTTGCCCGGTTTGGATTAAGAACAAACATTATTCAGGCAGGGGTAACCGAAACTCCATCTTTTAAAATGATTCCGGGAAGTAAACAACTTGCAGCGTTTACATCGGCTCGCAACCCGTTGGGAAGAATTACAAAGCCACAGGACGTTGCTAATGTTGTTTATCTTTTGTGTTTGCCGGAAGCTTTATGGGTTAATGGCGCGCTGATACATGTTGATGGTGGAGAGCATTGCAAATAATTTGAGATTTGAAATTTAAAATTTCAAGTTGGCATTGTTCAGGGCGTAAAATAGTTTTCCCAAAAGGAGTAATGTTGAACAATGAAATCTCAAATCTCGAATTTCAAATCTCAAATATTCGTCCCGATGTATAATGACATTTTAAATTATTTGCCTTACAAATCATCTTTCAGATTTGTTGATCACATTCAGGCTATTGATGAAAATGGCGTTACGGGAAATTATACACTACGGCCCGACGCTTTTTTTTATGAAGATCATTTTGTAGGCAACCCGGTTACACCTGGTGTTATCATCACGGAGATAATGGCGCAGATAGGGTTGGTGGTGTTGGGCATTTATTTTATACAAAAAGAGCTAAAAAACGAAAATGAGCAGGTAATACCGCTATTAACATCTACAGATGTTTCATTTTTTAAAATGGTATTGCCCGGGCAAAAAGTGACAGTAATCTCTAAAAAAGAATATTTTCGTTTCGGCAAGCTGAAATGTTATGTAGAAATGATGAATGAAGACAAAGATTTGATAGCCAGGGGAATGTTTTCGGGAATAATTAAAAAGTTAGTCTAAAAAAGAGAAATATATTATATGAGTCGCCGTGTGGTTGTAACAGGTTTAGGCGTGGTTTCTCCAAATGGAGTAGGAGTTCCCGCGTTTTTGAATGCAATACAAAATGGCATCTCTGGTTTGAAATTCGTACCACAATACAAAGAGCTCAATTTTAATTCGCAGGTTTGTGGTGTACCGCCATTTGAACTGGAGGACCTTAAAGGTTATCTTTCGGAAGTTGCTATGTACGGCCTGAAAGCCAGTACAATAGGTTATGCTATTAAAGCCGCTGCCGATGCCTGGCTTGATGCCGGGAATACGCTTGATTCGGAAGAGATCCATTGGGAAACCGGTTGTGTTTTTGGTAACAGTGTTGCAGACACTGAAGCCATGAAAAGAGTGATTGCCCATGTAGATGCCAAACAGGCAAGAAAACTGGGATCACGCATGGTGGAACAATTAATGAACAGCGGTGCAACAGCATACATTTCTGGCCTCTTGGGCCTTGGTAACAGGATAATCACCAACTCTGCAGCCTGTGCAACTGGCTCCCAGGCGGTTTTACTCGGCTATGAATACATTAAAAATGGTATTGCCAAAAGGATGGTTGTGGGCAGTAATGAATATATTGATCCCTATATTTTTGGCGCCTTTGATTCCATGCGCGTGCTCGCCAGGAAATTCAATAATGAACCTGAACGTGCATCGAGACCTATGAGTGCAACAGCCAATGGGTTCATTCCTGGTTCCGGCTCTGGCGCTTTGGTTATTGAGGACCTGGAATTCGCACTGGCACGCAATGCAACTATTTACGCGGAGATACTCGGGGGAAATACCAATTCTGGCGGACAGAGAGATGGCGGCACAATGACTGCACCCAATCCCAAAGGCATAGCTAACTGTATAACAAGCGCACTGCACAATGCCGGTGTGCAGCCACAGCAAATTGATTTGATCAGCGGCCATTTAACGGCGACTGCTGCAGATAAAATGGAAATTGAAAACTGGGCCAATACTTTAAAAAGGACCGGCGACGATTTTCCGTTGACCAACTCATTAAAATCAATGATTGGACATTGCCTTAGCGCAGCCGGGTCTATTGAAATAGTTGCAGTAATTTTGCAAATCATGCATCAGTTCGTTCACCCAAATATCAATTTAGAAGATCCCAACCCGGATATTACTAATATTGTAAGTGTTAATTCTTTGCCTACCCAGCGTATAAATAAAGAGATTAATATTGCGGCGAAAGCTAATTTTGGCTTTGGAGATGTGAACACATGTTTAATTTTTTCAAAATTTAATTTATAAAATGGATAGACAAGTAATCCTGGATGAACTTAAGAAAGTATTGTCGCCCTATATGGTTAACAAAGAGGCTCTCAATTCAATTACTGATGAAACTGATTTGATAAAAGACCTGAAAATTAACTCTGCTAACCTGGTTGATATTATTATTGATGCCGAAAACAAATATGATATTGAGATTGACATGGATGCTGCAGAAAAAATTCATAATGTTGGCAGTTGTGTTGATGTGATACTGGAAAAGATGAAAGAAAAAAGTTGATAAGTGTCGGGAATGATATTATAAGCTTAAAAAGCATAGACGCCGCACGAACAAAACAGGCTCAGTTTTATACGAAATTTCTTACGTCGGAAGAAGTTGATCTTTATGATGAAAAATTTACAGCAATTCTTCCTTTCGAACACTTTGCCTGGCTCTTGTGGTCAGTAAAAGAGTCAGTTTATAAATGTCATAAGAGAAACAATACCCAACTCGTTTTTTCTCCAAAGAAAATAACCATACAACAGGTTGAGCTTCCAAAAGCTCAGCCTGTTGTCGCTTTTGCATCCAGTCAATTGGAACAGAATGCCATGGATGATACGCAATCGGTTACGTGCAAAGCAACTTTTGGCGAGTATTCTTTCTATAGCCAGTCGATTATTTTCCGGGAACTGATTTATACGATCGCCAGCAACACACCAGATTTTTCCGGAATAAATCGGGGCCTGGCAATTATTGATGACGATAGCTATGAAAGCCAGTACGCATCAGTTAGATCATTACTGTTAACACAGCTTCGAACATCCTTCGTCAATAGCAAACTTGACATAATCAAAAGTGATGCTGGTATTCCGTTACTAATGATTGATAATCAGCAAACTAGTTTACCGTTTTCACTTTCTCACCACGACAATTACGTGGGCTACTGTTTTTTGATATCAGAACCTACTCAGGTAACAGCTGTATTACAAACTGATTTTTAAACCTGCTGAAACAAAACTGGCCATCATTATTTTAGGTGTAACAAATGCATGTTGATTGCCTAAGTAAACCTGCGCTTTACGTTTGTTCGTTCTTGATAATATGAAAAAGGGTGCACTACTGATCATCAGCACCAAGCCAGTATATCCCAAAACTTCATCTATATTACTTACCTGCGAATGGTCGCCCCAATGGCTGAGCTGATTTAACACGATTATTGAACCAATAAGTGCCGAAACACTTCCGGTACAAAACAGGATGGTTCCAACCGTTTGCTGTGTATTGCTTTTTTTCAGATACTTTAAACCAAGTTGAGTGGAATCCACTCGCAGGCTTGTTGTAGTATCAATCTTTTCAATTTTAGTTGAATCTGTAATTACCTGTGCATGCATTGGAACGGCATGACTCATAATCAAAAAGGCAAGGATTACTTTTTTCATTTTCCAGGATTTAAAAGGTAATTTAAAACGGGTGGATGGTAGTGACAAGCTCGCACGAATCACAACGTTATCCTCACGCCAACAGCGTAGAGCTTACCCATTGTTATATTCGGATTGAACAGAACATGCTGTTCACTTAAATACAATTGCGCCTTTCGTTTATTTTTTTTGCTGATTATAAAGAACGGGACACTGGTTATGATTGCCAGTGCTCCGGATAACACTAACACTGTCTCTGTATAAACCTCCGGTACAACTAAATTCTCGGCCGAGTTGATTGCGTCCTGTCTTCCCACCAGGATGCCGGCTGTCGTTAAAATACCACCTGCGGATAATAAGATCCATGCGGTTATATTTTGGTTTTTACTTTTCTTTAGATATGCCTGGCCAAGTTGGTAAGCGTCCGGTTTCAGCATGTTGCTTGAATCTGTTACTGCCTGGCCTGCGACGGCAATTGTAAAACAGATAACGACGCTAAATAGGACTGTCTTTTTCATTCTTGCAGGATTAAAGAGGTGACTAAAAATCCGCATCGGGAGTTGCGCATGTCGCTTATGATGCAACTTCGTCTTATATATAAGATATCTAATTATTTACAATTATTCAAACAGATTGAGGCAACGGTGTAATTCATTTATTGGGACTATCTGAGTATTGATTGCGATGATCAATGCCGCTGACAGTAAGGGCTGGACAGTCTTTCACAGTTTCGCACATCTATGGTGTTGGCGTTAGAATTTACGTATCAGACAAACATATTTATTCGGACAAAAGTATCCACTGGCTGTGTCGGGCTACATCATAATTGAACGGTCATACCAGCTGAATAAATTCTTCCAACTTGTATACGAGGGCTAATCATTGCATGATGGCCGTTAGAATACAAATGTGCTTTTTGCTTGTTTTTATGGCCAGCAATAAATAATGGTATGCTGCTACACATAATCGTTCCGCCGATTGCTGTTGCTATTGCCGGGTTATTGTTGTGTCCCGGTTCCCCGGCGGAAGTAAAGGTCCCCTGCCATACTCCAGCGACGATCCCACTTAGTGTGATATAAAAACCAACTGATACAAGTGCCCATGCAGCTAATTTTTGATTTCTGCTTTTTTTAAGGTATGAATGCGCCAATTGGCTCGAGTCAATTTTTAGACTACTGGTGGAATCTGTAATCATCTGGGCGTTCGTTACTACAGCTAAACACATAAACAGACTGGTAATAATTGTTTTTTTCATTTTGTAGAATTAAAACAGTGGTTATTTTCTTTCGCTGAAGGGCAAGCAATTTTACCTAAAACGGCATCGGGGAGTGATATAATACTATCAAATTAAATTGATATAGTTTAATAGAATGAGTTAGCGGTGAGTTTCATCTATTGTCGCGTGCGATATTCTCTCAATAATACTTAAATGCTTAATTTTAAGCAACACCACAACCACTCAAACAAACCAAAATGAAATACTTGGTTGCCCTTCTTATTACAGGTATCTGCTTGTTTGCATTTAAAATTAGAAACGAAAGAAACCCGCTTTCCGTAGATTTTAAAGGGTCTGCATCGTATCGCTGGCTGAATAAAAAGGTGCTGGAAAGCCGTTTGCTGGATGATATGGAAAGCCTCAATACCTGGCACAGTTTTACTACGGCTGGTGGAGCTGTTGTAGATGCAAGGGTAGTAACAAAAATCGTGGATTCAAGCGGCTCTGTTGCTTCGCTCGCATTAAGCAGGGAACAAGTACATAATGGAACAAACAGCCTCTTAATGAAAACGCCTGTACGCCTTGCGGGGCCGGCTCCTTCAAGCGGAAGAGGTTGGGGGCGTTCTGGTGTGAGAAGGCATTTTAACGATGAGGACTGGACGCACTTTAATCGTATCTCAATTTGGATCTACCCCGACCTCCCAGGCTTTTACACAACGGCGCTGGATTGTCGTTTATATAACGATGGCGTTCAAAAATTGCCTGCACTTTTTGGCCAGGAAGGCGAGACTTCATTGATATTACGAAATCACGAATGGAACCATGTTGTTTGGGAGATAAGCAATGTTGCAAGAGATAAGGTGACAGCATTTGAAATGTCTTATGGCTTATCAGGTAACATGGCTGGTGAAGCCGATTCCATTAAATTTTATTTTGATCAGATGGATCTTGAGCTCGTTGATCCTGATAAGATTGAGGGCTGGGATGTTTGGCAAGGACGCATTTCATACAGCCATGCTGGCTACCAAACCGGCGCAAATAAAACGGCTATCGCAAATAATATCAATGCAAAAAATTTTGAAGTGATCAACCAGGAAAATGGCGAAGTGGTATTGTCTAAGCCCATTGAACCGGTGAGCTCGCATATCGGCAACTTCCAGGTAATGGATTTTTCTGAAGTCAGGGCTCCGGGGTTATATGTACTGAAAGCCGGGGAATTAAGCACAGCACCATTCAAAATAGATGGCGATGTTTGGAATAGCAGCCTTTGGAAGGCATTAAATTTCTTTTATGCCGAAAGATGCGGCATGGATATTCCTGGCGTACATGGGCCATGCCACCGCGATTGGACGGCAGTTCATGATAATAAAAGAATGATCATTAATGGAGGCTGGCACGATGCGGGCGACCTTACTCAGGGATTAGAAAATACCGGAGAGATTACTTATGCTTTATTCAGTACCGCGGAAAAACTACATGCAAGAGAAGAAGATGATGCCTTATATAAACGTGTTGTAGAGGAAGCATGTTGGGGGTTGGATTGGGTAATGAAAACAAGTTTTGGATATGGTTTCCGCAACCAGGGGTCTATTAGTAGCCGCAGGACAAACAATATTATCGGCGACGATGATGATATCACGGCTACTGCCAGAAACAATCCCATGACTAATTTTGAATGTGCGGCGATTGAAGCATTGGCTTACCGTGTGTTAAGAGATAACGATCCGCGCCTTGCGGCACAAGCGTTGCAAATGGCCAGGCAGGATTGGCAATTTGCCATTGCGGGAATGCCATCAATAAAAAAATCCAAAGAAATCTGGAGAGGCTCTTTTGATTCTGATAATGTAGAGCATGAGTTACTATCTCAGGCTGTTATTGCAGCCGTTGATTTGTGGCGTGCAACCGGAGATGCACAGTACGCAGACAACGCAGCTGCCTTTGCGAAAAAAATTATGGCTGCGCAACAAAAAGAACGCACAGATTGGGATACGCCTATGACAGGCTTTTATTATACGACGTCTGAAAAAAACCGCCTTTTGCATTATTGCCATCGTGGAAGGGAGCAAGGGCCAACGCTGGCACTCACCATGCTTTGCAACGCTTTTCCAGATCATGCCGACTGGATGAAATGGTATTCATCCATCACACTTTATTCTGAATACCTTAAAAGTATTTCCACTTATACCGCGCCTTACAACGTAATGCCGGCTTCGGTTTATTCAGATACAGAATATTTACATGTACCTGAAAGCAGGAAGCCATTTTTTAGGAATCAGGTGTTAAAAGGAGTGCCATTAGGCAAAGGGCATTACCTGCGGTTATTTCCTGTCTGGATGGATTATCGCGGGCATTTCGGAACCATCTTACCTCAGGCACAGGCGCTGGCAAATGCGGCGAAACTACGTGGTGATCTGGCCGCTGCGCAGCTTTCTGAACATCAGCTTGAATGGATTATCGGGCGAAATCCCTTCTCTCAAAGCACCATGTGGGGAGAAGGCCACGATTTTGTTCCGTTATATACGCCATCGTCCGGTGATATGGTTGGCGCGTTACCGGTAGGTATACAAAGCAGGGGGGATGATGATGCTCCTTATTGGCCGGTGCAAAATACCTGGACATACAAAGAGATTTGGGTACATCCTGTTGCGCGTTGGGTTTGGCTGTTGAAAGATGTTAGTGGAAATGCTTTTGTACAAGGCATGGCCAGCACCACTGTCACATTTAAGGAAGCTTCGACCGGAGAGAAAATAACTGTAACTCCAGGTGCTGATGGGTATTTCAAGGCAATGCTCCCCGAAGGAAAGTACGTAGTAAGTAGTGGTTCTGCACAACAAACACAAACGCTGTTACCCGGCGCTTCGTACCAACTCGAATTACGTACAGATCTCGCGGTAAACTTTGCAACTACAAAAACAACAGCGGCGAATGGTGAGGTTTCTATTATCGTTAAAGCAACCGGAACAGGTAAACATACATTCAACATACGAACAGATAACCTGATGCTTAGCTCAGCCGCAAAGGAAGTAACACTTCAATCAAATAATACAACAACACTCGAATGGAAATACAAAATAGAGAACAAGCAAATACCATGGGTTGCGGTTGTATTTCCTGGCAACGACTTATCACAACGAAAAGAAGTCAGAGGTGCGGCCTGGGAGAAATAGGAGCTTGCCTGGTGTTCTTTTCACTGTAGCTCAGTTTTGCATACACTGCTATAGGGGCTTTATAAGAGATATAAAGACGTTTTAAACATGGAAACAACGCCAATGCTATTCTGTTGCTTATATATTTTCTGCATAGCTTGCAATACTCGGATTGATTGATTATTTTGTTAGTAAAGCTCCCAAATCGTTAAAAACAAAATGCACTTTATGCAACGCTTTCCGATTAGTATTTCGTCCGGTTAGTGTCCTTGTTTAAAACTCACGCAACCTGGTCATCTTCACCTTGCAATCAAGCTAAATATTTGTTTTAGGATAGACGTGTAAGCTGAAAATTGCCGGTGAACATACTTAACGATATCAGCATTGCCTATGTTAACCTGTCGTAAATATTTTTTCTCTGCTGCCCTTTACTTCCTAATGATCGGCGTAACTACTGCGCAGAAAGGAGTGAGCGCCTTTAACAACAATGTTTATCCCGTACTGGAATCACAAGGTAACGCACACGGATTGTTTAAAGCCTCGCTGATATTCGCATTAAAGAAAGGAACGTCAGTCGGCTTGAGTTACGGAATATGGCAGGAAAACCCCAGCCTGCAATATTCACTAAACGCAGGGCTAATGCTGCGCATGGGCAAAAGGTTCCTTGGTAACTTTAGCGACCGGGCCAACAAAAATGACCCACGTTCAAGAAGCCAGCTGAACTTCATGTTCTCGCCCATGTTAACGGTAAATTTTTCAAAAGAAAGATGGGCTTACCAGGAAATTGAACCTTTTTATTTGGGCCTTCCCAACGCTGTCTTTTGCAAGTACGCATACTATACAACCATCGGAACTACTTTTGTTATTTCCCCAAGAGGCACATACAACAATGTAGCAACGGTGCGTAACAGAACGCAGCAGGACTTTATGTTTTCCATCAACATAAAGAACTTCAACTTCACTATGTTTGACGATTATTTTCCTGTATTTACAACATTCTTACAGCTAGGTGATAACTATGACCGGTACTACACTGGTGGAGGATTTATCAGGTATAGGTTCAATGATGAATTTACTTTACATCTTCATTCAGAAGTATACACAGGAACCAACCAGCCAAATGCATTTTTACATCCGGATATCATCAGTTACAGGCAAAAAGGCCGTCGTTGGAAGCTGAAAAATTTCGCAAGTCAAAACCAGGGACAAGAATTCTTTAACAGCTCATGGTTTATTGCCAGGTTAAGTTATACCGGGCCACAGATTCCTGTTAACCGCCCTGTTGCCTACATACCTAACATAGACATGTTTATTGGCTCATCTGCGCCATGGACAATGTTTTCGCAGAACGCGATTCACACTACAATCAAGTATGATCCATCCAATAATTTGCAGCTTCACTATTTCTTACCAAGAACAAATGTGCCTGGCAATCTTGAAGCCGGAGGGAAAAATAATTTTGATATGAATATGAGAAGCCTTTTTATTGGAGGAGGTTTTCAGGCTAATATTTCCATGCCATAAACTCAGAAGTATGAAGATTGCTTATAAGCTTATAATATTCTTTGCATGCACCGGATTTACTGCAGTTGCTTCTGCACAAGACCCGGCATATGATATTGCACAAACCAGTTTGCAGCTAATCAGAAATGCGTTCGACTCAGCTATGTTTGTCTATCGCTTTGAGTCAATCGAAACTCCATGCGTGTATATTGATCAGTCCAATACCCAATATGCAGATGTAAAACGAAAAATAATCAATTCAGGTTATAGAGTATCTCCACAAAAAAACATGAGCGACACTGAGCATGTTAAATGCCTTAGCCAGCATTGCGCAAGATATATGGTGTTTAAAACCAAAACTATTGACACTGCCAGGTTGGAAATAACGGGAGATATATCGACATCTTACGGATATCCCGCCAGCAGCATTATTCAATTTCTTACCTATACAAATGATCAGCCAAATAAGACAGATTCTTTTTTTCATCGATTGATATCATCAAAGGGAAGTTTTAAACTCTATCCGGACAGGGATAAATACCGTCTTGAAATCGTACTGCCCAATGCGCCGCATAGTATACACGACACCATTTATGGCTATGTTGAAATTGTGAAGGATTTTCACCGGCCAGCGATTCGATCCACATCTGTTTACCTGGATAAACTGAGCATTGAAAAAGGAGATAAAAATAATCTGATAGCATTACATTTTACTTCTACATCACACACTGATGAGGCTAACTACTACAGTGTTCTTGCTTATCATATATTGAAAGAAAAAGGTTCTGATAATATGTATAAAAACGCGAACGCCATCTGGCTGGATAATTTCTTAAGAAAACCGGAATGTAAATTGATTTATAATATAGCTACGTTTATGGTTAAGCATACAAAGTTTGCATTACCCAATACGGAAGTAGCACCTCCGCATTAAGCTGTTCGTGGCTTCTATGGCCAATCGTTCCTGTAATACAAGCCATCTATTTTTGTAATTGCATCTTCCAGTTGTGGCCGCAGGCTTGTTCGTCCCCACCAGTGATATTCTGCATACAGCTCGTTTAACCAGCCAATGGTATTTGTTTGAATAAGTTGTTCCAAAACATCATACTCGGCACCTTCAATATCAAGTTTGAGGATAATATAATCTTCCTGTTCAAAATTGTTCCTTATAAATGCAGCGAGATCAATACAAGGCAGCATTTTTACTTGGGAGAGCGGATTCGGATGGCGCCATGGTTCAACGTCTTCCGTCCGGCTCACTTCCAGCAAGCGGCAGTCATACGATTCTCCATCAGTATCAAATTCAACAACCCCATCAAACGTCCATACAAGCTGTTCTTTTAATTCGAAAGGAAGGCGCTCAAAACGTTTTCTTGTATCTTCCTTGAATTTAAAATCAGGCGATTCAAAGCCGATAAAAGAAAACTCATGCGCATCATTGCGTGGTAATAAGCGGTTGTAGTACTCACCACCGCCAACCTCGGTATCTCCCAGAAACGCAGCAATTGCGTCGCCTTCTCTAACGCCGCAATCGACAAAAACTTTTCGCATAATCTATAGCGTTAATAAGTATTCAACTTTTTTCAGTGGTGTATTAAACTTGTCCAGGAACAAAAAATATTCGAATATTTCAACAATCGGCCAGGGTGATTTTTCCTGGCTTTCCTTGTAGAATTTTTCTCTTTCTTCATGATTATCTTTCCTGTAATGATCCACACCTACCTGGTGCCAAAGTTTGTACCATCCGGCTCCGTGCCAGCCCATAATCCGCGCATTTTTCGGTTCGTACAACACATGCATATCATCCGGATCGCGAATTAACATGCATCGGTTTTCCCGGGCCATCTCGTTATTTAGCCATGTTTGGTTCCATAATACTTTATCCAGTGTGGACTTTTCAATTTGATATTTGTCCAACACAATATTAAGCGCTCCCTGGTCGCCGTACCAAAGATTAAATGGCTTTCTTCTTGTCATTAGGTTTCGCCATTCGTGCACAATAGCACCATAAATATTCATATCAAGACTGAGAAAACCGGCGTTAATATTCATGTAATTCCCCGGGATTACGCCTGTTGCGGACTCATGCTCGCTCCCCCAGTAGTTGGTTCCGTCTTCTGTAGAGATAACCCGCCCTTCATTTATCAACGGCATCAATTCCTTTTCGAGGTTGCACAAGGGAAGATAATCGCCATCTATGAATGTCCATTTTTCAAACAGGTCATAATATACAATGCCAAAGGCCTTATAGGCCCACCCGGTCATTACAGGATTTTCTTCCGAATCTACGTCTGTAAAACGAATCTGCCGTTTTACCGGTTCAATATCTAATACCGTTACGTTTTCAAAATCGCTGAGATAGTTTTTCATCCACTGTTCAAAGCCGATGTCAATTACAGCTATTGGCCCGTCATATCCATAATATTTAAGCGCGTTGATGGCCGCAACAATTCCAGCAAAAAAATTATCATCGCCAACCGTATATATGCCGTAGCTACTTTGCATAAATATTTAAACAGGATAATTTAGTAATGACGATTTTTTTAAAGCCATATAAGGCATATAAGAATATTTAAAAGCGCCTAAATCATCATCATAAAAACGCAACCAATAATCCTTGCGTGGCGTCATGTGCCTTATTATGGTTCAAAAAACGTTATTCAATTTTTTCAGCTTTTATCTTTCCGGAGACAACTGTTGAGTCTTTTTCATAAACCATATATTCAAGCGTAAATGTGTTCTTGTCAAATCTTCCATGCGCATCCATATCTATATTCCATTGTACTTTTCCATCACCGCCTTCTGGTATCACGGTTACAGATTGACGTTTGAATGTTATTTCAGGATAAGATAATATTCCCCTGACATTAACACCGTGATTGGTAAATCCGGTAAGGGTGTAACTATTCGTTTGGCCTTTTGTTGTATCTAAAAAAATTAAAAGCGTTCGTTTGCTCCAGAGGTCAGGATTGCTTGTTTCAGTTATTTGGAACCTTCCAATTACTGACTGCTGTTCACCTGAAACGGCATTCATGTCATCACTGAAATATATTTTTATCATCATCAATAAAATAATAAAAAACGATTTCATAATTTAACAAGCATAATGGCTTTAAGGGCTTGTTACTACAAAGATTGAAATTTGAATGACCAATTCAAAGCGAATTCAAGGGAGAATGGATAATTCAGTGTTGAAAACTAAAAAATAAAAAATAGAATGGATCTTTTATAGGGATAAGAGAGAGATAGACTTTAACGTACAACGTATAACTTATAACGTACAACTTGTCTTTTTGAAGAAGCTCATACTTGAAAATTATCAGTCGCCCGGCGACGCTGTAATGCTTACTGCGGCAGTAAGAGACCTTCATGCGTTGTATCCTGCACAATATATTACGGATGTGAGAACGCATTGCCCGATGCTTTGGGAAAACAATCCGTATATCACGGCAATTGATGACAATGACCCGGAAGCACAGCACATACAAATGAATTACCCGCTTATTCATCAAAGCAACACATTGCCTTATCATTTCATTCACGGCTTTATACAGTACCTCAATTTTGAGCTTGGTACGGCTATTTATCCAACAGCCTTTAAGGGCGACATACATTTGACAACAGAAGAAACAAGCTGGATGTCACAGGTACAGGAAATCACAGGAAATAACAAGCCCTTCTGGATCATTGTTGCAGGCGGAAAATTTGATTTCACCTGTAAGTGGTGGGATGTAGCGCGTTATCAGGAGGTAGTTGACTACTTTGCAGGTACTATACAGTTCGTACAGATAGGAGAAGCAACACATAATCATCCGCTATTAAAGAATGTGGTTGACCTGCGCGGTAAAACAGATCTGCGGCAACTTTTGCGGCTGGTATACCATAGCGCAGGCATACTTACGCCGGTATCATTACCTATGCACCTCGCGGCTGCAGTGCCTTTAAATCCGCAGCTTCAGCGATTACGTCCTTGCGTTGTTATTGCAGGAGGGAGAGAGCCAGTACAATGGGAAGCGTATCCCAACCATCAGTTTATACATACCATTGGTGCATTACCATGCTGTGCAACAGGCGGTTGCTGGCGTTCTCGTGTATTACCTTTAGGAGATGGTGATGAGAAAGACAATGAAGATCAACTTTGTTTGAATCCTGTTGGTTTTTTACCTAAATGTATGGACATCATTTCTGCACAAGAAGTTATAAAAAAAATAGAACTTTTTCTTATTGTATCTTAAATAAAAGTTTTCTATTTTGTTATTCATCCCGGAATAAATCTCTAGCAACAGTTTATACACTCAATGTAATTTTTTGAATCCAGTTGCCTGGTTTTAGCAGCATTCTCCCGCAAACTTATTGTATGCGCCCAACACGAGAAGACATATTGCTGGAACAGGAAAGGCTTATCAGGCTTCGCCCCATGGTAGAATCGCAATTAAAGCAACTTGCGAATGTGGATCATGTAGGTGTTGGTGTAAAAGAAGTCAATAATGAACTTTCCGACGACCTCTGTTTCCGTGTTTACGTAAAAGAAAAAAAAGCTAAACAGTTTTTACAATCTTCTGATATTATTCCCGTTGAAATATTCGGCGCCAAAACGGATGTTATCCGCAGGTCTGAAATCCTTGATATTTCAGACAGAAGCCGTCACAGGCCATTAAGAGGTGGTATTCAATTAAGAACGGAAAGAGTGGATGGCGATAGGCCAAGGCTGGCCGGTACTATTGGCGCATTGGTAACCTCTATTAGCTCAAGCTCTGGTAAGTTAATGGCGCTTACCTGCCAGCATGTTGTGTCTGAAGGCGTGTTTGCTCCAACAAACCCTAACCTGGTAATAGGGATGAAGGTAGGGCAGCCTACTTACAGCACTTGTTGTTGCTGCGTTTGTGGTGATATTGGAACAGTGTTTAAAGTACAGAAAGATGCGAATGTTGATTGTGCGTTGATTGATCTTAAACAAAACCTTGTTGATGACATCTCCAGCAGCTCCATGCAAAACATTATTGAAGGCATTGGCGGAGTGAATGGTGTGGCACAGGCTGTATGCTTTGAACATGTTAAGAAACGTGGCGCCGCAACAGAGGTAACGGAAGGTACCGTGGTTGAAGTAATGTTTGATGGTAGCCAAATTTTGATAAGGCCCATTGCGGGCACCAATGTATTTGCGGACTTTGGTGATTCTGGCGCGGTGTTGTTGAATGATGCCAATAAGATTATCGGGTTAGTATGGGCTGCCAATCGCAACGTTATGGATTTTCCCAATAGCTCTTCATCAGGAACGTTTTTTAGAAAGGAAGGTGTAGCCAATCATATCGGCGCGGTCATGGGCGCGCTGGGAATTACAATCGCCGGGCAAAATTCAAGTGGCTTAACTATTCCAACGATTAATTGCGCGCCAGAGCTGCCGGCATCATCAACAAGCGCACGGTCATCTAGTTCCGTTAGCGGCGTTTCATCTGGTTCTGGCTTAAGTTCTTCATCCGGATCTGGCGTGAGTTCTTCATCCAGTTCTTCATCATCGTTAAGTTCCAGTTCAAGTTCAAGCTCGGCTTCATGTACTTCCACAAACAACTATCGTTATGCCGGTGTAATAAAATCCGTAGCAAACCTTATTGCGTGTAAAGCCACCATTGACAGGCGCGATATGACACTTGCATGCGAACCCAATGCCACGTTTGAAACATTCAGTACGGTATGGACGGGCGTAACACAAAACGGCAATACCAAGTGGGCACAAATGGGTTTAACACGCAGGCGATCAGCAGGTGCTGCAGCAATTTCAGAATATATAAAGTGCGAAACCAAAGCCGGAGCTGCTGCCGCAGATTATGACAACACAATAACACCACCGGCGGGCTTCCCTGCGTTTCCTGCAGTTGGCACCACGCATGACTTTGAGTGCGCACTTGATCAGGCAACGGGGCGCTGGGATTACTCTTTTGATGGAACGGTGATACACAGTTTTGCAAGGGATGGATGGAAAAATGATGTGGGCCAACGTGTTGATTACACAGGAGAAGTATTTGGAAGCCCCGATAGCAGGATGGCAGGAAGCGCTGCCACCAAATGCAGTTTTACCAATTGCATGTTTAAAGTGGTTACTTATAACTCAAGCAGTAGTTCCGGTTCATCAGGAAGGCCCTCGAGCAGTTCTTCGACAAGGCCGGTAGGAACGCCCGGGCCTTATGTTGGGGCAGGCCTTGTAGCTGCTAATGTGAATATTACGGACAACACCACACACGGTTGTGATTTAGTGAACGGAAGCGCAATTAATATATGGGATAAAAATGCTTAAACAGATTATGCTATGGCCGTTGAACAAACAATAGTACAAAAGGTTTCTTCCAATCTGGGCTTTGAACTAAAAGACGCTTCGGTGAAGGCAGAAGAAACCAGTATTGCTTCACACTTAATCCCGTTTTTCAATATATCACTGGAAGATCAGTCAACATTTAAAAACGAAGAGATGGCTGTAAGCATGCAGTTTAACGATTTGCAGAACATTACGCAACGGAATGGCAGGCCAAGGTTTCCAAACATTAAAGCGCTTTCGGTCATCACCAATCCGCACACACAACAAATATTGAAAATAGCATCCGAATGGCCGGAGAATGTAGCGGCCATAGCACCTTTTCCCAGTGCCGCAGAAGAAGAGAAACAGCTGAAAATGAAAGGTGAAAAATTTATTGCATTACCAGCGGAAACGCCACCAGTTGATTTTTATTCGGCATTGAAGAAGCTTGATCTTACAGGGCCGGTATCGCCGACAAAAGCAAAGCAAGTAATGGCTTACTACGTCATTCATTCAACAATAAGATATTCAGCCAGGGCTGTGTGGATTATACAGACAAGAGGGATTGATCTTGAAGGCGAAGGATATGCGGCACGGCGCGTGGGCATTCCGGTTGATGCGCGTAACCATATGCGCCACATTATAGATGCGGAAACAGGCCAATGGCTTTTTTCAGACACAACACCACAGCCCGTATGACCTACGATATTGATTCAATAGACATTGCGCTGAGAAAAACAGCTGCCGGCACGCAACTATTAAAAGTGTTCAACGCGCATGTGGATGAAGTTTTCTTTTTGATCGGGCATCACAGGCAGGTAATTGTAGCGTGGCAAAGAAACAACGGCCCAGCCTTTGTGTCGGCTTTTCTGGAGAGCGGAATGGAACCGGGCATTAAATGGAAAAGAGAAATTAACGGAGTAACCTTAACTGCACTAATACGCCGCATGGCTGCGGCGCTACAGGATGCAGGTAGCCCTCAGCTGAGAAAGGCCATCGGCGATCATATCAGCATTATTATGGAATGGATAAGCGCATGTGAAAGTTTACACGATGTATTAGAAAAATTAAAAGCAATGGAAGCGCTACCGAAGGAATATTTGAACGGGAAAATGAATTGAAAATGTGCGAATGTGTGAATATGCAAATGTGTAAATTAATTGACAATTGAAAATTGATAATTGAAAATGTGCGGAGCAGTGGTTACGAAAATGCGCTGAAGCCATAACCTAAAGGCTTCAACGTATAACGTACAACGTAAAACGTACAACGTAAAACTTACAACGTAAAATGGAACAATCACGCCAGGAAATATTGAACATGCAGGAACGATTGCTGGCTATGCTTCCGGAAGTGCAGGCAGAGCTGCAAAGTAGCTTTCCGAACGTTACAAGTGTGGAGGTTGGGCTGAAGCGTAAGCTTGGTGAATTGACCGATGTGATCTGCTTCAGGGTTATTGTCACAAAAAAGGTAAACACAACTGACTTAAAAAAAGAGGAATTGATTCCTGCTGAAATAAGAGGCATTCCTACTGATGTTCTCGAAGATCAACTGCTGGTTAACTGTTCAGATGAATCGGGCTATGATCTGCTTACCGGAGGCATCCAGATTGATGCTGGCATTGGCTCAGGAACGCTGGGATGTTTTGTTACGGTTGACGCTGAGCCTGCAGCTTCTAAAAAAATTTATCTTCTTACCAACCACCATGTCATCATCGGTGCAACAGGCGTAGTAGGTACGCGTGTAGGGCAACCATCTGCGCCAAGTAGCTGCAAATGCTGCATGTGTAATGATATTGGTGTGGTGTTTAGCGGACAGGTTGGTGGTGCAAACAACACCGCAGTGAGTACAGGTGCGGTTGCTGCCGGACAGCCTACTACAAACGCTGTTGATGCTGCTATAGCTAAGTTGTTAGGGCAGGACGCCACTGATGGCAAGACGGTATATTTTTCAAATTCCATTGAGCAGATTGGGCCTGTTTTTGGCTCTTCGCTCGGGCTGGCATTGCATGACCGTGTTAGAAAAAGAGGCAGAACTACAGGGCTGACTTACGGATCAGTGGAAGCAATAGGCTCTACATCATCTGTATTGATCGATAAAAAAAATCCGTCATTAGGTTCAATTGTCTATACCAACGCTACCATCAGGATTGTTCCCCTGGCTGAAAATGCTTTGATGGCTAATGAGGGAGACTCTGGCTCTGTGGTGGTGAACAACCAGAACCAGGTGGTTGCACTTATATTTTCTGTGCCGATTAACCGTAATCCAGACGGGTCCATAACACCAACGGGCGAAGCCAGGGCATTTCCCATTATGAATGTAATGAGCCGCCTGGGCGTATCTGTTTTAAGCAGTGGCACCGCAAACTCTATCCCGCTTAGCGGTATTAGTGAGCCGCTTGTTAAACCCATTCGCGCCAGCAACTATATCAATGCGTTTGAAAAACAACTCAGGGCGATTCCCCAGGGAGAAATGTTCTTAAACATTTTGTACGATCACCGCAAAGAAGTAATGGACCTCATCAACGATAACAGGGAAGTAAAAGTTGCCTGGCATAGAATGAACGGCCCCGAATATATTGGCCATATCATTAAAAATTTTAGCGATCCTCAGCATACGGTGCCCGCAGACATCAATGGCTATTCGCTTCAAAACCTGCTCATAAAAATGAGCGAGGTGCTGGAAAAGAATGGCAGTATCAGTCTTGCAAAAGCGGTAGATGACTACAGTGCCTTTGCTTTCAATTTCGCAGATCAATACGAGAATATTGATTCGTTGACAAAAGCATTGAAGAAGATCCCGCTTTCTGCCAATTGCCATAATTCAATTCATCAAAGCAATGCCCACTAACCAAACACCAGGAACGCTTGAAGTAATTTCAATGGAGCTGGTCAAAGTCTTTGACCCGCTGAGGGAAAGGATTGAGCAGGGAGAAGTGATGCTGCTTCTTGCAGAGCTAGGCATTGACCCTCCCGACTCCCTTGAAAACAATGCCCAGTTTAATCATGCTGTGTCTGACGTGGTAGATCAGCTGTATGACCTGCCGCCACTAATTTCGCAACTCATCGATGCTGTTAATGCGGAAGACTGGAACACGAGTGGAAATATTGTAACCCAACTAATAGAAAAAGTTGCGCACATTATTGACGACTGCCTCAATATAAAAACGGCTTTAAATGCTTTTTTATCAGGCATGTCCCTTCCTAACCAAGCAGAGATTCAGACCTTTCTTACCAATTTTGTAAGTAATTTATTACAACATCTTACAGTCGTTTATCTTGAACGTGCCAGCTCTATACTTGCTGCGGGACTTGAATTCGCAGGTATTATCGAAAGAACGGATGCAACAACTATTAATACGCAGGGGCCACCAACAGCCTATGTAAAAAAACGCGTTCTGTTTAACAATATTCCTCAACTATTCAAGGATCCCGGAGCGTTAATGCAGACATTGTATGGCTGGGATACACCTGCATTTGATGGTATTGTACTACTTCAAAAACTACAAAAGATCGCGTTAAGCTTTAATCTTCCTGCGATATTAAATACCCCGCAGGAGCTTGAATTGTTCATGTTCAAGATTAAAACCAATACCACAGTTACTCCGCGTGGTATTGATTTTCTTTTCACTGAATCATTCCGGTTGAATGGCGGCTATGCTTTAAATACGCCAAATTTTAAAGTGGCGGTTACCGCAAATGCGGTGTTGCCGCTGGAATTTGGGCTTACGTTGCAACCCGGTTTACAGGTGAGTATTATTCCGTTGAGTAATCCTTCTCCCATTACAGGCGATCTCGGTGTAACATTTAGTATTCCCGGAACAGACGGTGCAGGCCAACCTTTTATTGCAATAGGAACGGCAAATGCAAGCAGGTTTGAGTTCACCCAACTAAGCATTACAGGAACCGTAGGCCTTACATGGGATAACAATAAAGCATCTGGAAGATTTGGTATTGAAGGAAAACTGCAAGGCGGTAAGATAGTAATCAAGCCTTCAAACCCGGATGGATTCTTAGCATCTATACTCCCGGCAGATGGTTTTGTGATAGATCTTGAACTGATCATGGGCTATGACAGTGCGCGTGGATTTTATTTTGATGGTTCGGGAGGATTGGAGATTCAAATTCCGCTTCATATACAAATCGGCCCGATTTTAATATCAGCGCTTACACTTACCATTAAAGCGCAGGATGATACGATACCTATTGGAATAGGTGCCAACATCGGCGTATCTCTGGGGCCATTCCAGGCGGTGGTACAGGATATGGGTATGCAGGCCAACTTTAGCTTTCCTTCAGATAACTCGGGCAACCTGAGCTTTATGAATGTTGGCATTGATTTTAAGCCGCCGACAGGCATTGGTTTGGCGTTGGATGCTGGTATTGTAAAGGGGGGAGGCTTCCTGCGATTCCTGTTTGATGAAGGCAAGTATGAGGGCATTGCACAATTATCCATACAAGAGGTGGTGAATGTTGTTGCTGTCGCGATTATCACAACAAAAGCACCTGATGGTTCACCTGGCTTTAGCATGTTGTTGATGATCACTGCTGAGTTTACGCCGATACAACTAAGCTTTGGCTTTACGCTGAATGGAGTAGGAGGATTAATTGGCGTAAACCGTACAATGGTATTAGATGCATTAAGAGATGGCGTAAGAAACAATGCCATCGATAACATCATGTTTCCCAGTGATCCAATCGCCAATGCCACACAGATTATCTCATCATTGGAAACTATCTTTCCGCAACAACAAGACCGTTATGCATTTGGACTAATGGGTATTATCGGATGGGGGACACCTACATTAATTTCGCTTGAAATAGGATTGATGCTGGAAGTGCCGAATCCTATTCGCCTGGCGCTTATCGGTATTATCAAAATGGTTCTTCCTACAGAAGAAGCTGCCATTCTTAGTTTGAAAGTTGCGTTCGTAGGTACGATAGATTTTGAAGCCGAATACATCACTTTTGATGCAGCTATTTTTGATTCAAGGCTGCTTACATTCACATTGGAAGGAGATATGGCGTTGCGTATAAAATGGGGCGATAACAGCAACTTCCTGTTTACACTTGGCGGATTTCACCCTGACTATACACCACCACCACTGGATTTGCCGCAATTGAAAAGGCTTACGATCAATCTGCTCACCGGCAATCCGAGACTCGTTATCACAACTTACTTTGCAGTAACATCTAATACCGTACAATTTGGTGCCGGGGTTGATTTTCATTTTACAGCAGGTCCATGTGAAATAAAAGGCTGGTTCAATTTTGATGCGCTGTTCCAGTTCGATCCATTCTATTTCAAGATCACTTTATCAGCCGGATTAACAGTGTATGCGTGGGGCGGCGAACTGATGACTATTTCCTTCAACGGTTCGTTAGAAGGGCCAACACCTTGGCATATTACCGGCAAGGTTAAGATCAAGATCATCTTTATCATCAACATTAGTGCAAGTGTAGAAACAACATGGGGCGACAGTAATACAACGGCAATACCAGATGTTCCTGTTCTGCCAAAATTGAAAGAAGCTTTGAGTAATAAAGACAACTGGATTACACCTGTTGAAGATGGCGCGGTTACTTCTGATAGTATGGTAACCTTGCGGTTGATCACCAACACCGCAGATTCAATAATAGCACATCCTGACAAAAGCTTGTCTGTTTCACAAAAGGTTGTTCCGTTAGATATAGAAATTAATTTGTTTGGCACAGCAAAGCCTTCCGATTACACCAAATTCTCCATTGCATTGGCAGATATGGGTAAGAACAATTTGCAGGAGGAATTTGCACCTGCGCAATTCTTTGATATTACTGAAACGGAAAAACTCAGCCGCCCTTCTTTTGAAAAATACAACAGTGGGTTAAGTGCAACAGGGTCTAACATCTTAACATCTGATTACTTCCGCGAAAGAGATGTTGAGTTTGAAGAAATTATTATTGATGGCTTTGATAAACCAAAAAACACTTTACCCAAACACATTTTTGATAACATACGGTTCAATGCATTTATAAAAAATGGTGCGGCCGCGAAAAATAAATTCGGGACAAAAGCAAAAATGGATTCACCGCTATCTCCACCGAAAGTAAAAGTTGAAGGCCGAAAATATTCCGTGGTGAATACGGATGATCTTTCTGTGTTTGGCGGAATGACCGCAGGTTCTGTTGCAGAAGCAGCAAGTATGCAAAAGCAGGCCATTGCTGCGAATCCTGCGTTGGAAGGCAAACTTGATATTGTATCATCTTTTTAATTATCTGTTATGAGCGATCCACTTTCCAGGTATGCATTTCTTCCTTGGGCAAGGCGTGGCATTGCTGCAAAAATAGAAGAGCTCGAGAACCTCGGCAATTTCGCAACACCTCCTGCAGGTGGCTGGACAATTGAACGTGCAGTAATAGATGTTGTTGCAAATATTTCAGCGAGCAAAGGCGCGACAAATTTTGCTGACAGCGTTACACAACAGGTTTCGCTCGTTGCACCTGGAGATATTACCGGCTTAAACAATTCGGTTATTGTAAAGACAGAGCCGAAAAATGGGATCACAAATTTTCTGCCCAACTATTTTCCTTACATAGAATTTTATGAAGAAGACCTTCCTTGGAAATACAGTCCTGCCAAAGCCAATAATCATCAGTTAAGGCCGTGGGTCATGCTACTGGTATTGAAGGAAGATGAATTTAAGAATGATACAGGCATTATGGGCACGTTGCCCTCTATCCAAATATTACCACTGCCAACGGATCCGCCAGGAACCACCGGCGCACAAAGCGGTGCACTGCCAGGTGTTGCGGAATTATGGGCGTGGGCACATGTGCATTTAAACGGGGACCTTGATTCAACCAATTTGTTAAGCCCGGATAATGCCAATGATGTAAATACCGCACTGGACAGGTTCAGGCAATTGGTAGATTCAAATCCCGACAGGGCTTATTCTCGCATTATTTGCCCGCGTAAATTAGAACCTTTCACTACCTATTATTGCTTCCTTATCCCAACATACGAGACAGGCAGACTGGCTGGCCTGGGTGCGGAAGAATCCGTTATACAAACGCATAAAGCGCAGGAGCCATCATTCGGTATTGCACACTTAAAAGATGAAGGCCATCTGGCTTACGTTGATCATTTTCCGGTGTATTATCAATGGCAGTTCATGACTGGCAAGGAAGGTGATTTTGAAACGCTGGTTCGCAAACTAAAACCAAGAGAAGTTGACCCCAAAGTAGGCACGCGGCAGATGGATATACAGCAACCTGGAATGAATGTAAACTTTGGTGCAGGGCCAGTATTTAACAACGGTGTATTAATGCTTGAAGGAGCGGTATTGCCGCCCGGTACGTACAATACAAGATTGCCTTATCCATGGAGCACAGCAGCTTCTTCAACGGCTTATCGCAAGAAACTTGCCGGGCTGGTGAATCTCGGAGAAGATATGATGGAAGCTACATTTCCTCCCGCCATCGTACAGCCTTACACAACCAATCCGTATGGGTATACCGATCCGCTTCCTGATATAAAAGATGACCCTTTAATTGTCCCTGATCTTTACGGTCGATGGCACGCACTCACCAGGAAATTGGATGCATCGGACGCTGCGTTGAATAACAATAATTCATGGTTATATGAACTAAACCTCGATCCCAGGAGCCGCGCAGTTGCAGGTATTGGTGTAAAGTATGTAAAGAAGCGCCAGGAAGAAATAATGGACAAGGCATGGGGGCAATTGGGTGAAGTAATTGAAGCAAACCGCAAGTTGAAATGGGGTCAACATGCGCAACAGGTTTCCAATGCAGGTTATAACAAACACCTGAGAAATCAACCTGCGGAACAGAAAGCTGCGATAGGTAATAAGATGTTTCGCAAAGTGAAATCAGGCTCCGTTACAGCATTCAAAAAAATGGAAGATAGTGCGGTTCCTGATGCGTTGTATTCTTATGCATATCGCAAAGTAGAAAGGCCAAACGGGCCTGTGATGAAAAAATTAGATCCCGCAAAAACGATCTTCAAACAAAACTCTTTAAGAATAAATCTTGCCAACAATGTATTTCCTGCAGTGGCTCCTAAAGTTGTCTCAGCGCTTCAATCAGTATTGACGGTAGATAAAATAAGTATAGATGTCCAAAACGTTAGTAACTACAAAGTGGCCACTGCTATGTTTGCGCCAACAAGCCCTGGCAATATCAATTTCAAAGAAGTGGCGGACTTTGAAAGCGAATCACGTTTTCAGACGGCGGTGATGAAGTATAATGATTACTTTGACTCAACCAATTGGCAAGGCATTCCGGCGGTGGCGTCACTGGATGTGAATGCATTATCTACAGATGTTATTGCTGCCATCAATCCCATATTCACCATTGCGGCAAAGATATACGGACAGCTGCAGTTCATGCCTGGCTATACAATGCCACCGCCTGATAAGATTGTGCCTGTGATGGCTTATCCTGTATTCAACACACCAACCTATCAATCGGTCGTTGACCTTGGTGTTGAATATTTTTGCCCGAACCTTGGGCTTATTCCAAAGGATACGGTCACACTGCTCGAAAGTAATCAACGCTTCATAGAAGCTTTTATGGTTGGCTTAAATCATGAAACCGGAAGGGAATTGTTGTGGCGCGAATTTCCAACAGATCAGCGAGGTAGTTATTTCCGGCAGTTCTGGGATTCTTCTGATGCTATAAATACAGGTGGATTAAGCGATGTAGCACAAGCTGAACAAAACCTGGATATTAAGAAGATCCATCTATGGCCAACGGATTCAACCCTCGGAACACATTCTGCAAGGGCCAGTATGAGCACACCCAATCCACTAATATTGGTGATAAGAGGAGAGTTACTGAATCGTTTCCCCGATACGGTTATTTATGCACAACGTGCGGCTTTCGTTAATAATGATACGCAGGCGCAACGTGTGCTGGGTACCGATCTGAAGTACCCTTTATTCAGCGCACACATTTCGCCTGATCTTACATTTATAGGATTTGACCTTACAGCCGCCGCGGCCAAAGGCAACCGTAACCCTACGCCGCCGGATGTTGCTGATGCCGGATGGTTCTTTGTGATCCAGGAAAGGCCGGGTGAAATACGCTTTGGCCTGGATACAGATACGAACGCTGCTGCTCCCGGCTCCTGGAATGACCTCAGCCAGGGCAACGCGGCATTCAGGCTGTCATACTTAAACGCAACCAATAATGCGGTAGTACCAACTGATGATACCATCAACGGAAAGCATATACCCTGGGGTTTCAATTCAACAAATATGGCCGAGATACTATATCAGAACCCTGTATTGCTCGCGGTGCATGCCGATGATATGCTGCCATGATGCTTTACATTAATTCGTTGAAAAATGGATACCAAGGAAAGCGATAACAGGAAAAAGTTTACGGATCTTCAACAGGAGATCACCAAACAGCGCGCGGCTTTGCAAGAACAATCAAAGGCCTTGCAGGAAACTGTTGCACAAAAAACTACGCTAGAAAAACAGCTAAAGAAAGATACTGCGCTCGGCATTGATAAGCAGAAATTATCTGCGCAGGCTAGTAACTTAAAAGATGTTAGCGCTAAAGTTGATGCTATCAAAGATAATATTGCTCAGCTTAAGGGTTCTTTGAGCGACTTGCTTGGTAAAACAGTAATTGATACCGATCCCCGTTCTCAGGTAAGCCTTATGGATGACCAGTACCCTGTAATGTTGCTGCCTGTAAGAGTGGAAACCCGCTTTATGATCATCAAGCATATTGCGAGGATAGGCAGGGATAAGTTGCCCAACACCCCGGGCAAGCTATCCGTTATTAAAGGGAGAAACGTAGAGAAGCCATTAAATTTCGGTGTGAAGGAACTGTACCCTAATTATACTGCGCTGCCTGTTGTAGAAGATATTAATGAGCTATGGATACGCATCTTTCCTGACGACATTGCCGTTCATTCGCACGAAGAAGAATTAACCGATATTGAGATTGCGGCCGGTCAATCATTCTGGACACAAATGTGGTACGCGGGCAATGACAACGGTCTTGGGCTAAGCGCGTGGCGTGTATTGATAAATGGGCGGACACCTGAACGAGCAGCATGGATCAGCAAGCAAATGACGCCCGTAAACCAGGCGTCGGCACCCGCAGCACCAGTTGATCCGGCAACTCCATTGCCAGTGCAGCCACAATTTCCTGCACCGGCCAAAAAAGCAACATCGTGGTCGCAAATGCCTCACTCTCGTGTAATGCCAGACCGCTTTATCGTGCGCCTTTATACAGGAGTTACATTTCGTGAAGTTGCCGGAAAAACAATACCTGATCAGCTGCCCGTCAGCCTTGATCCGCAGGACGATGGAACAGGCCTGGATAATACAGACGGAAAATTGGTATTGCCTGAAAACCTTTGGTGGCTGCAGGATTTCGACGAGGCTGAGAAGATTGGTATGGCCATCCGGGTGCCATTATCACTTGCTGAACGTACAAAGGGATTTACAAAATTGCTTGTGCTTGGTGTAAAGACCTCAGCGGATAAAGATGCTACGCAAAAACTGGTTGAGGGCCTGATAGACAATCACCATTACAAACCCGGCGGGCTTTCAGTTATTCCGCAGGGAACACCAACCAACAACACTGAAGACAGCCTCTCTGGTTATACTGCAAATAATGCGGATGATGATGCGTTATTTAATATAGAACTAGGCGCGGCTCAGTTTACGCAGGTTCCGGCTGACGAAGATAAAACAGACGGGCAACGCCTCGCCGAAGCATTGGGTATAGGGTATGATAAGTTGCAACATATACGGTATGCAGGCATAAGCGATATTAAAGAAGCTATCTGCATGAATAAAGCTTTATGGCCGGCAACGCTTGGCTATTATCTGTCACAGATGATGCAGCCGCTGTTCTCAGATCAGGACGTACTGAATACCAAAAATCATTTTAGCCGTTTTGTTTTAGGCAGAGGGCGATTGCCTTCAATAAGAGTAGATGATCAGCCTTATGGCATTCTTCCCACAACCGCTTTTTCAAAACTGGTATATACTTCAGTTTCGGCAACTGGCAATAACATATTTCTCGGCAATATGCTGAATAATGTGTTGAGGAAAATGGAAGTAACCTGGGATACACTGGCGCTGCAGGTAAAACACGCAGACCAGGCATTTACATCGAATACAGACAAAGCATTCCTTGAAATTCTTGGCCTGCATCCTGATAGTGTGGAGTTTTACCAGCGTTATGTAACGGGCCCATACTTTCTTTGGAACATATACTCGTACAGCCTTCTTATACAAAAAACACCAACCATACCAACCAGTGTAAACTATGCCAACATACTTGACTTTACGGGTATGTTTCATAACCTGAATTTTTTGTTTACCACGCCGCCGCGTGCGTTTAACCTGGTTTACTCAGAAAAAGAAAAATACCTCGATGGCCCTGTAATAGACATCTATCCATATTCTGAAAAGAGAACGCTGAATATCATCGGTAGTAATGGAGAAAATTATATTGACTGGTTAAACAAAAGTGACTTCAATACAATTTTTAATGAAGACCTTACAAATATCGGTGCAGCCGGAACAGTTCCGCCGAAGGCATTGCTTTACTTAATGCTTCGCCACTCTTGCTTACTGGAATATGTACACACGGGCATCAATACGCTTATTAACAGGAAGCTGCTTTCACCCGATGCAATCCTGGATATTGAGTTAGGCAACATTGCTACGAAAACATTGTCACCCGAGATACAAAATATTGTACGCACAAGAATTGAAATGAAGGAAGGGGCCGACCTGCATAACCGCATCACCGCTGATGTTGAAGCTGAATTCTCTAAGCGTGCCAATGCCGGAAGCCTTGCCGGTATGAACGCGAAAACAGTACAAGCGGCCCGGACTAATTATTACAATCAGTTGAAGAAGGCAGCAACACCTTCATTTAATACCTATGTAAACACGCTTGTCCAAAACGAAATAGACACCATTCAGTTCACTACTTCAAAGACAGGAACGCTTGCCAATAAGTATGACTTTATTGGAGATGCCGTTGACCTTGCACAATACATTGATCTTGGCATTAAGAAACCCATTGTAGATAATGAGTTGCAGGATATGTTAGAATTACGTGATGCATTGGCCTGCATAAGCAAACTATCTACTGCAAGTTTGGAGCGTTTGTTCAGTGAACATGTTGACCTTGCGTCGTACAGGTTAGATGCATGGTTTTTTAGTTTAGCAGCACAACGCCTTGAAAATTTGCGCAATAGTGGTGCCCAGCGGCAAACAGGTATCTATATTGGTTCCTATTCATGGCTTGAGAATGTTGTGCCCGGTGTATTTCCAGGTATCGCATACAGGGAAGTGGATATTCAGCCTACAATATTTACCATCCCGGGAATCCACGAAGTCACCCTGCAAAATATTCAGCTTCCGGCTGCAGTTGCGCCCGGGCCTTTGCCTCCATTCTTTGTGTATAAAAAGAAAGGTATTGCAGCCGCAAAGGCCGTAGAGCCGTCGCCAATTACAAAAGGCAAAACACTAACGTTTCAAAAGGGAGAACTGGCTTCACCCAATCCGATTATAGATTCCGGTGGAGTTAGCATGGTATTGGACACAACGAGAGATACCGTATTAGTTAACTTTCCTGATTTGTTTGATGTGCCCGAATTGGTGAATGTTGGCCCGGGCTTTATTTATCTTGGATCGGCTGATGCGGGCAGTGTAACTTATGATAGCGCGATGGATAAATTTATTAGTAACCCGCGCATCGATCCGTCTAACCAGGGTTATATACATGCGCCATCTGTTAATCACGCTTCAACGGCGGCATTACTGCGTTCCGGTTATGAATCACATAAGCTAAATCCGGGATCAAATGCGGACGCGTTTGCGGTTAATCTTTCTTCAGATCGCGTTCGTCGCGCGTTAAGTTTCCTGGAAGGCATTCGCAACGGGCAAGAGCTGGCTGCGTTGCTCGGGTATCAGTTTGAAAGGGAATTGCATGACCTCAATCTAAATCTTGATCAATACATTCGCGACATACGATTGAAATATCCATTTGTTGCAGCAAGAGTAACAGACTCAACCGGCGCACAAGACATCAATGATGCCGAAGCATATAATGTAGTGGATGGATTAAAGTTGATGGAGGCTTATCGCGACAATCAACTTCACTGGGCGGATGGTATTGTCTTTAATCCCGCAACAGACCAGCAGACCGTTGAACAATCCATACAACGATTAATTGACACGATGGACGCCATTCATGACCTTTTGTTGACTGAGTGCATCCATCAGGCAGTTCAGGGAAATACCTCACGTAGCAATGCCGCATTCAATGCAATATCCGGAAGTTCTGTACCACCGGAACCGCATGTGGTGCAAACACCGCGTAACTTCCATGCTCTGACAAATAGGCTAGGCGTCATCTTTGACCCTGCGGCAGGTGGAGAAATAAGCTGGACTACAAGTGGCACAGCGCGATCTTGGGCAGAACCAAAACTTAACAGATGGCTGACAGGAGAGTTACCAGCGAAAGATAAGATCGTTATCAATTGCAGCTATACAACTAAATCTGGTATCGTTACAGATTTTAATGTAAATGCAGGCGAATTAAATATCGAACCAATAGATCTTCTTTACCTGATGGATATTTCATTGGAGGATGATGTTGAATCTGATTTGTACGAACTGATCAGTTACCACATCAGGATAGCTATTGCACATTCAGATGAAATCACTATTAAAATCAACAATGCAGATCGCACTGGATTAGACTTAAACGAAATTACATTAGCTGAATTGAAGCCGCTGGCCAATGCACTATTGAAAATTGTTCAAAACGGAAAGCCGCTTGACGCCAAAGATTTTATGTTAGAAACAGAGGCTGACAATGAAATAGCAGCAAACCCAACTGCGGGCTTAAAAACAGCCGGTTTACTGGCACGGTTGCAAAATGTTGCAGGTACAGCAATGAGCAACGGCCAAAAGGGATTGTCCGGACTTGTTACAGAACTAACAGACGCGATGAACGCCCTTTCTCCCAACGTTCCTTCTTTTGCGGACACCTTTGATGAAAACCAATATATGCGGTTGAGGAACGCGATGTTGAATGCTAACTATTTCGGTGTAGTAAGGAGTATTCCGGCAACGGCGTTGAGCTATGGTTTCGAAGATGCCAAAGTTTTATTGGCAGACGCGGCGCAAGTATTGCCGATCCTTAACAAAAAGAATCAGACTGCTACGCAGTTACTATCTTCCGTTGCTACACAACCCAGTGAAGATGCGAAGTTGAAAGTGTTATTACAGGCAGGTGAAGCCATATTCGGACGTGGATTTAAATTGTATCCTGACTTTAATTTTTATACACCTTCTGCAATCATTGCAGCCAATGCTTATACTGGCTTGCTAACAAATGTAGGCCCGCATGCTATACAAGAATGGATCCAGGGTCTTGTACCGGTGCGTAAAAGAATGCATGCTTTACAGCAATGGCAATTGTTTGCGGAAGTGTTGACAGGCATAGAAAAGAAAGATCCGTTTAAAGTAATCCAGTTCCCATTAACGCCTGTTGATGAAAATGGAAATGTGCAATCAAAATGGGTAAGCATGAAATTGCCGGATGGATATGTTGTGCCTGATAATAATTTGTCTCTGGCATTTTCTTATCCTGCATCGTTTGATGCCAGTGCCATGCATTCAGGAATGATAATAGATGAATGGGTGGAAGAGATACCAATTGCAAGAGTGGATACTGGTTTGGCTGTTAACTACAACAGCCCGAATTCAGAAACGCCCAACGTTTGTCTGCTTGCTGTTTCACCAGATTTAAATGGCTCATGGTCATGGGATGATTTAATGTCCACGTTAGAGGAAACCTTATTATGGGCAAAGAAACGTGCTGTGGACCCTGATTTGCTCAATAATTCAGCATTCGCGCAACTGTTGCCGGCAATTATGGCTGCATTGTCTGGTTCTGCTGATACGCCTACATTGGATTTTGGACGTAATGCAGTACCTAAGCCACAACCGGGAAGATTTGATCTGATAAAGCTTGATGATTATAAAATAAATCTATTAATTGATAATTGAAAGTTGAAAATTGACAATGAGGGATGACGATAACAACGCTGTATCTTCAAATGCAATTCTGAATACGATAAAAATGGAAGGGCTTTCAGATGCTTGATTGAATCAATCATTTTCAATTTTCAATTGTCAATTTTCCATTAAAATAACTGAGATGGAAAACGATATTACGCGCAACGATACTTTTCAAAAAAACGCCTTTCCAACCGGTATAGGAAAAGAGTTTGATGCCTTCATCCAGGCATTAAGTACGCTGGAGACTGATGCGGCCAAACGAGGGCTGAAAGGTATTGACACAATTTCTGCTATCAGGAAATTGCTAATGGATAAACGCGTTCCATCACCGCTATCCGGCAAACTTGACCTGGATAAAATACTTCCCGGAACAGCAAATGTTGTTACTCCGCCGGAATGGCTAACCGACCCCACATTATCACAGGCAGCTGGAATAATTCGTAAATCATCCAGTTTGAGGATTGGCTATCGCATTGTGAACATCAGCTATTTGCTTACCTGCCTTGAAGCGAGGTTTAGTAAGCCCGAGGTTAGTTCACCAGACAGTAGGTTGAGGTTGGGTTCAAGCCTGGAACTGGTTTCTTTTCAGGGCACACTTGCTCAAGCCATATTCGCGTTTATGCAAAAAGCAAGTATTCCCACAATTCCCGGAGCACCTCCTCCCAAAGCCAACCCTGCACTGTTAGACACTTATTACGCACAGTATTCCGGTACAGATAAAATAACTGCTTTTGTAGATGTCTTGAGTATGAACTACAATATGCAGGATACGATTAGCAATAATTTGTTGAATTATTACACCAATACCAAAGGCGCGATTTCCAACAGTTATAACAATTTTGCAAAACGCATTGGCCTGGGTAATTATAAAGAAGGCGGCTTTGACAACAATAATGCGGACTTCAAAAGCAAACAGGTGAATAATATTCTTGGTGCATCCATGTTGTATAACCTCGATAGTGGGAAGAAATCAGACGTGGATGTAATGCTTCGAGACGGCATTAAAAATCCTTTGTACGCAACATACACCGCATCTGCGGATTATATGTACACCAAGTTTGTGGACGTTGTTGCTACAGGTGCGAGTATGGAATTTCATGTGCCCGCTGTATTAAGCTGGAACCGCTTTGAGCCACGGCCCCGGACCAACAATTTTAAACGCGTATTACGCGCTGAGATGAGGGATGCATTGTGGATACTAAGCCGGCAGTGGCAGATGGGTGAATTTGCTGCAGAAGATGCAGGCACACCCATTGAGATGCGCGTGGATATGCAAACTTCACCTGTGGGCAAATTTTCATTGCATAAAAATCCGGCACAAACTCTCACTAACCAACAACCATTGGAAACGATTGTTGAGCGGGAAATTGTGCAGCCTGACCTTACCTTAAGATTAGAGATGGGTAAGCACTGGCTTAGGTTGTTAGAAGCAAAGCTCTCGGCAGATCCGACGCCTATTGCACCGGCCATAATCACTGCTGTATTGAATGGTTTTAAAGCAAATGCGGCATTACACTTTGTATTGCCAGCACCCGGGAGTGCCTTTCCTGAAATATACAGTGATAATTCAATGCTGCATTGGTACGCGGCACTTGGTAACGGTCGCGCCATCGACGGCAATGTGCTTTATAAAGCCTTAAAAGCAGGCACCGCTGCAGACTCTTTTATTACATCGCCTTCTCCTGCAATTACTACATTGATCAATAATACAGCCATTGAATTTCAACAATGGTTTGAAAATATTTATAGCCAGCCATCAAACACAACAGGTTCCGCATGGAATGCATCGCAACTCGAATACCAGTTTCATGCATCTACACCGAATAATGCAACCGCGGTAACGGTATTGGCTGCTGACGAATATGCCTCTGGCCATCTCGACTGGTACAATTTTGATATAGAAACAAAAAGCAGTAACTACGATGCAGGCTTACTGGCTGGTTATACGCAGGATATGATTGGCCGGAAAGTCATCACCGTATTGCCTGGAGATTTACAATTCCCCGGTATGCCTAATAAAAGATGGTGGAAGTTTGAAGATTATAAAGTTGATCTTGGCGGCATAAAACCAGACACAACGGAACCTGCAAAATTATTGTTGGCAGAGTTTGCGCTAATCTATAGCAATGACTGGATGTTGTTGCCTTTTTCAATTGATGCGGGAAATATATGCGCTACACAAAGCCTTACTGTAAAGGACGTGTTTGGCCAATATACGAGCATACAACCTGCAGGAGCGGGTGATACTACGGATTGGCAACGTTGGACAATGTTTAATTTATTCCGGCGCAACTATGGAGGCGGTATTGCTGATACAAGGTTGTTCATACCTCCTTCAACCATTAAAGTAATGGAAAGTGAACCGTTAGAATCAGTCAGTTTGATGCGTGACGAAATGGCCAACCTGGTGTGGGGTATTGAAAATATTATACCTAATGGCAAAGGCATCGGCATCGAAGGTTGGGACGCAGCGAGGCGTTTACTTAAGTATCTTCAAAGTATCACGGTTGCGCCGCCTTCAGCTCCCCCTGCGAATAATACAGCGGCCGTTGAATACCAATTAGGCACAACGGTTCCTGAAAACTGGATACCTTTTATCCCACAGAGAATAAATAACGTTACGAGCCGCGAAATACAACTGCGCCGTGCTGCTATGCCGCGCATTATTCCCGGAAGAACAATAGAAAGAGTAAGGCCACGCACAGAACTCTTACGCACGGGTTATGATACAACAACCAACACATGGGGCGCCTACACCATCTTCGAAGAGGAAGTGCCTCGTAGCGGCGCAATCATAGAACGCACATGGCAGCGTACGCGTTGGTTGGATGGTTCAGTGATAACATGGCTTGGCAGAAGAAAATATATCGGAAGGGGAGAAGCTGATAGCGGACTGGAGTTCGACAATGTGAAGGACAAGGAAAAATAGCTATCTTATTCTTAAAGCTGCAAAGCAATTCATTGCAATTCTTCGCTGCAACCTCGCAGCAGTATTACATCTCAATATTTACGTAAAGCGATCAGGAAATTACCGAAACGGATTCGGTGTTTTTCCTGTTGGGGCTGTTTATGGCCCGGAGTATTTTTATATTGGAAAATAAGTTTACCAGATCAATTATCACACAAGTAAACTGTGGCTTAATTCGCATTAGCCAATAGGTACTGCTTCAATTTGAAAACGAAGTTGCGAGAGAAGGTTGGCCTGATAAATACAACACACTCAAACGGCTTATTATACCAAATACGCAAGAAAATTATTCTTGCAGAATTGTAAACATCCACTCTAAACTCTTAAATTATGAAAAGGACACTCCAGAAATTTATCATTGCCTGCACGGTCGCTTTATGCTGCCATCATTCATCAAACGCCCAAAATCTGATAGGTAAGGTTTATATAACAACATCAGATCAGATAGCTGTTTTTGGGTTGGACGACAAAGGGAACCTTGATTCTTCCAGACGCTATTCAGCCCGCGGATACTCAAAATTTTCTGTGGTTGGCTTTGATGAACAGAATAATGTATTAATCACTTTTTGGCGCTATCCTGTTTGGCACGGAAGTGCCAAAAGTTATGTCCACAGCGATACCATAACCAAAAAATATTTCGCAGATTATCAGGATAGCTTGCAGTTTATTGGTGCCTGGGCAAACTATAAACGTTTTGCTATCAATCCCAGGATTTTAAACTCTTCAGCACGGGAATATTTTGGAAGCAAAACTGAATTTACATGGGGCGTAATGACGCTTCCGATAAAAGCAAGATTTGGAAATCATGATGACAAGTTTTTTGATTTTGAAGAGCGGTTGAACTTGGGTTTTGCCTTCGGTATGAAAAAACAATTACGCGGCTATGTTGAACAAAGCATGAATTATTTAGTTGGATTTGGGATTACCAATGTTAAGACTGATAGTATAAGCCTGAAAGATGTAAGCATGTATGATGGAAAGAATTCGCTTGCATTAACACTGCATGGCGGTGTAATGTATCAATTTGATAGTTTTCAGGTTGGGTTATTTCTTGGTACAGATTTCGTTCCGGGTTCTGTTGGACGAACATGGGTATATCAGGGAAAGCCGTGGCTCGGCCTTGCTATCGGAATATCGTTATTTTCTAAAAATAATGCTACTCCGGCTGATAACGATCAAACCCAATAGTTCATTATTAAGGGTGATGAGCTCATGAATAAATGTCCTTAGAAGTTACATTAACGTTAGTTACGCAACAATTCTAAGGACATTTTATTATAAGAGGAGATAATATCAAGCCATAGCCAATGTTGGCCCCAATATTATTATGAAAGCTTTGGAAAAAGTATCACTAGCAAGACTTATGAAGCCGGATGTCTTGAAGTGTTGCAACGTCAGCTCAAACCGGATTTACAATTCAACAAATCCATTCTTAACAGCAAACAGCGCAAGGCCTACACGGCTTTTCACGTTCAGCTTCTCAAACAATGCGTTTCTGTATCCATCAATGGTTTTGGGGCTGAGGTACATGAGTGAAGCAATTTCATTATAAGTGAGTTCGCTGCAGGCATGTTTTAAAAATTCTCTTTCGCGGTCATTGATTAACACCTGCGGATTTTTATGTGAATTACCGTTGCCTTCAAACTGCAGTGAATGCACTAGTTTTCCGGTTACAAAATCAGTATAATAAAAGCCTTTGTTCATAACAGAACGAAGCGCATCGCCCATTTCTTTAGGCTCTACATCTTTACACAAATACCCCTTTACGCCCAATCGCAACATCTTCACTATCGTCTCTTCTTTTTCTATCATGCTTACTACGAGAACCTTAACAAGAGGGTAATGTATATTGAGCCATTCAACAGCCTCAAAGCCATCCATGTTGGGCATATGGATATCCATTAGTATGATATCAGGCTCATTTTTTTTACTGATTTTAGTCTGAAGGTCTTTACCATCGTCTGCTTCGAACAGGATGGTGTAGTTGTCGCTAACCATGTCAATCAGACTGATAAGGCCTTTGCGGAAAAGGGTATGATCATCCACCAGGGCTAGCTTTACTTGGGGTGTTTGGGACATAAGTGTTAGGAAATTCTATGGTTATTGTTGTTCCCTTGTCGGGGTTGGTTTCGACAGACATGTTTGCTTCAATTAGCCGGGCCCTCTTTTTGAGATTGTGCAGGCTGGCTTCTGTGTTTTTCATTTTCTCTGCTGCATCAAATCCTTTAGCATCGTCCGTCAAAGTAAATATAACGAAATTTTCGCGGGTTAAGATGCCTAGATGGATATTTTGCGCAAGGCCGTGTTTAACGGTATTATTTAATGTTTCCTGTATAATACGATAAAGAATAATTGCCTTGTTATTATCAATTGCAGGCACATCACCCGAGATGTTGAGCATAGCGGTGAAAGCCCCGGTATTATTAATCTGCTCAATTTCCTGTTCAAGCGCCTTTATTAAACCGCCTTGCATTAAACGTGCACTACTAAGCCTTAGCGATAGAGATTTGATGTCCGAAATAAGTTGTTTTGCAAGCGCTCTTGTATCTTCAAGTTTACGCGACGCATTTGCAATATCATTCAGCTGCAACGTGTGAAGATTGATCTTTATAAGGCTGGCAATTTGTCCCAGGTTGTCATGTAGCTCACTGCTCAGATGCAGAAAAAATTGCTCCTGGATTTCCAGTTGAGCCTGCAAAATGACATGTTGATAATTGTGTTTAGTTTTCCTCATTTAACTGGTATAATTCTTTGAGCAAATTTCTTTTCGTCACTGTGGTCGGATGCTGAGTCAGCAATGCTTTTGGGGAGATATATTCGCTTTTGTTTGTTTAGAGTTGCAGGATAAAGCTAGGCCACATTTTTAGGATTTTCAAGCGCAAAACCCATTATGAGTGTTTTTCCCTCGTAATACCGGAAAAACCTGTATCAAAAAGAAGCTATTTTCTACTTGTTATGATTGTTCACTGGTTCTAACTTCACATTGTTAACGTTAACATAGCAAAGAACAAAGGAAACACGAAAGATATACAAACCCCATGACCCTTATTATCCACTATCCATTTGAATGCTACCTTTGTACCCTATGATTGCCACTTATGGACTTACCCATATCGCACTTAAGGTAAAAGATATCGCCAGGTCGCTTTTCTTTTATCAACAAGTGTTTGGTGTAAGGGAAATGTATCAAAAAACGGATTTTGTACAAGTTCAAACGCCTGGCTCAAATGACATTATTGTTTTTGAGCAGGCTGAACTTGTACCGACCAATGCTGTCGGTGTTACGCATTTTGGCTTCCGCTTAATTAACCCGGAAGATATTGAAAGGCTTACTGAAGATGTAATTACAGGTGGTGGTATAATCAAAGAAAAAGGGATGTTTGTTCCTGGTGAGCCTTACGCGTTTATCATTGATCCAGACGGTTATGAAATTGAAGTATGGTTTGAAAAAATACCGCCAGAGCTATCTTCTTTTAATTAGCAACGAACATTATATCCTACAACAAATTATCTTCGTGCAGGCTGCAATAGCTGCAAACAAATAATGGTTCTTCAGTATGAATATAAATTAGACAATCCCGTTTGGCATGCGTTATCTGAAGTGCACAGTGGTTTTTCTGCAGGCTTTAGTAACGCAAAATTTTATCATCCCGGCTTTTGCCCGTTTGGAGGAACTACAAATAGTGAAAGCATACAAGCTGATGCAGATGCCTATTCAGAGTTGACTGACCAATTTTACATTGTAGGAGAGAGGCCTGCGCTCCCAAATAATCTCAAACTACGTAAACTGTTGGTATGCGATCAAATGATTCTTTACGAGAAAGCTGACATAGCTATACATGAAGAAATAATTAAATTGAATGATAACTATGGCGCAGAATTACTGGAGCTTGTTAATCTGGTGCAGCCAGGTTACTTCGGGCCAAAGACATCTGCATTAGGCAACTACTATGGTATTTTTAAAGATGGCCGGCTTGTTGCTGCTGCGGGAGAAAGGATGAAGATGGAACAATATACAGAAGTCAGCGCAATTGTAACGCATCCTGGTCATACGGGTAAAGGATATGCCAGGCAATTAATCGCGCATGCTGTCAACAATATTTTCTTACAAGGTAAAATCCCTTTTCTTCATGTTGCCGAAGACAATATTGGCGCGATTCATCTTTACAACAAACTAGGATTTGTAAGAAGAAGAAAAATGAATTTCTGGCAAATTGCCACATGCTCGTAAATGTTTTTTTACGATTTTCTATTATAAAAAGGGCCGCCTTAACAAGTTAAGACGGCCTCATTTTTAAAACAACTAACATCGTTACTTCATCCACCACACTTTAATATCAGAATTATTACCACCCATTTTTGCAACCTGAGCATTGTAGTTGTCAGCGTTGTTCACTGCTTCGTCCTGCGCGTATGGTAAACGATAGAATGTTTTATATGTAGCCGATGGTGCACTATTTGGATCAACCGGCGTATTGCCAGTCCTTCTCCACAAATTAAATGCCAGCCACGGCTGCCTGAAATAAGATAACCATTCTTGTGCATAGATCTTTGTCAACGCATCTGCTGCCGATCCTGCAAACGCAACTTTCTTATTGGCAAATAAAACATTCATCTGATCGGCTGTAGGAGGAGCTGGCGCTGCAGCCGCCCATTTAAAGCCACCTACATTATCCGCTTTGCTTACAACATCATACCAAAAGTTAACAGATGCAGTAATACCTGCTTTATATTCAGTTTGAGCATTGGGAATACTTTGTGTTGCGCCAATGCCGCGTGCATAAGCTTCTGCCTTCAAAAAGTGGATTTCTGACGCTGCGAAGATTACCTCCGGTATATACCATTCATCCCTTACCATGTACCAGTTAAAAGGAGAGTACAGGCAGTTGTTTTTAGCTGTGGGATCTGTTGCAGAGTAATAAGCATTAACGGCATCGCCTGTGCTTTTGCCTATTACATAAGGTGCCCACACACCTGCCTGGTTAGGTTCCACAAAAAGTTTAGCACGTGGATCAAATATGGAAGCATCGGTTGTGCCGTCTGATACCATGTTCCACATGGTTGAGCTCATGCGCACAAAACCAGCACCGCCTGAAGAGAAGCTCCACCATCTTACCCAAAGATCGTATCCGGCTAATGATGCTGGCCACATACCTACATCTTCACCATCTGCTATTAAGGGTTTACTCAATGCATCCTGGATAATAGGAGTAGCTGTCGCCTGATCTTTCTCAACTATTTGCATAGCGTAACGCAAACGCAGTGAATTAGCGAACTTCAACCATTTCGTCATGTCTCCGCCAAAAAATGTATCAAACGCGCCTAGTGCAAGATAAGGGTTGCCTGCAGAGGTAACCGGGTTTGCATTTGTATTGATGTTGGCAACAGCCCATGCCAGATCAGAAAACAGCGAATCGTAGATCAGTTGTTGCGGGTCGTAAGCTACTCTGAAATTCGCTACATTTCCTGTGTATGCTTTACCAGCGTTGAAGTATGGAATATCACCAAACTGATCGGTTACACGAAATGTTTTGTATGCACGTAAAATGTACAACACCGCTTTAATATTATTCGCTGATTCTTTATCTGCAACAGCATTACTCATATCTAATCCGAGATTGGCATTTTGTAATGTGCTGTAATAATCATTCCATATCTCTGTTGCGCCGTTGCCGAGTACATATCCCGAAACGCTGGAGATAGCACCTAGTTGTGTTGCTACATAATAGTAATCGTTATGTACTGAGGCTTGTTCAGTACCTTTTAAGAAAAGCGTACTGATTACCTGGTTCACAAGGGGAGGCACCGTTGTTGATGAAGGTGCGTTCTGTGTTGCGTTCAGGGTCTGGAAGTCTTTTGTACACGAAGATCCCAACGCAATCAACAACACCAGGTATGCAAATATTCTTTTAGAAGAATTCATATAATGATCAATTTTTCTGTTAATAATTGGGTTTGCAAGTGCTAGAAAGACAACCTTAACTGAGCACCAAATGAACGAACGCCGGGTAGGGACGCAAATTCAATACCCTGTGCATTGCCTGCACCATTTGAACCTTCGGGATTGATGTTATTTGGCAATGAACTATACAAATAAAACAGGTCGCGGCCAACGAGGGAAACAGACGCAGCCTGGAATGCTTTTGTCTTTTTCACGAATTTGTCAGGAATGATATAGTTGATGGAAACTTCCCTTAATTTATACCATGTGTCGTTCATTACGCCTGTACTGTGAATCCACTGGCTGTTGTTGGGCCCACTGCTCCATACGCCGTACTGCATATATTTGTAGTAATAGTGCACTACAGTACTGTTGGGCTTTCCGTCGGGATAAACACCGGGAAGAATAACACCAACGTTAGAAGTATTGCCATCAGGTGATGTGTAGGGTAATCCGCCGCCATTTCTTTCTTTTAATGTTTGTGGCGCTGTTCCCTGTTGCATGGTTGCGGCGTAAGTGCCTGACCACATATCGCCACCGATCTTACAATCAATTAATGCGCTTACAGAAAAACCACCTTTAAAAGTAAAGGTGTTGGTCATGCCTCCTCTGAATTTTGGTTGTGAATTACCAATCACCACAGGGGCTGTTGTAGCCTGGTACATGGTACCTTTCATTGCAGCGGCAGTGGCTGCATCTACACCAAAGTTCTTCATGATCATTGACTCATCCTGCAACAATTTCTGATGATTGGCATCATACAAATAATCATAAGATAAAATAGCGCCGAACTCTTTTCCAACTACAGCTGATATGTATACGCCGCTACCTCCCCATAGATTATTCAGGTCAACACGGTCTGCTCCCGGTGTTAAAGAAAGTAACCTGTTGTGGTTGTTAGACATGTTCACGCTAACATCCCAACTAAATGCAGGCTGTTCGAAAACACGCGCTTTTACGATCATTTCAGTACCTGAATTTTCCAGCACACCGGTATTGACGATTATGCTTGAAACGCCTGATGTAATGGGCAGCGGTGAATTAAGCAACTGGTTAGTGGCCCGTCCATGATAGTATCTGAAATCAACATTGATCCTGTTTTTTAAAAATCCAAGCGTTACGCCAAAATCGGCGGTTTTATTGATCTGTGGTTTATAGTTCCTGGTAGGCAATGAACCTGGAAGGCCCAGCGTAGGCACGCCTCCAAAGCTGCCGGGTGTGTATACTGTATTGATCTGATAAGGAGGTACATCCACAGCGCCCTCGGCCCATGCAGCCCTTAATTTACCAAAGCTTAAGATGCTTGGATCGATATGAAATGCATCCGTAAAAATAAAGCTGCCGGCAAATGAAGGAAAGAAATACGACCATTGATTTTGAGGTAAGGTAGACGCCCAGTCATTTCTTCCCGTTACATCCAGGTAAAGAAAGTTTTTGTAAGATAGATTCAGGAAGCCGTATACAGAATTTAATTCTCTGTCAAACCATGTTTCTGTTGGCACCTGTCCCGGCTGCACTGCGCCTGAATAGTTTCGCAGATAGGTAAGGTAAGGTGTAGAATAGATGGCTCCGTTGGTAGTTCCTGAAATGCCGTAAGATGATCTTTTATAAAAGGTTCCACCAGCAGAGAATTTTGCATTAATATCACTGTTAAAAATCTTTTCCTTGTGAAAGGTTGCGAGGTAATCAAAGTTGGTAGCATTGTCCCTGGTCATACCATTAGCATAATTACCTCCGATGGTTCCTGTGGGATCGGTAGGGTCATTAACGGCTTTATCCTCATTGGTATTTGCATCAAGGCTCGCCCGAAACATTAGGTCTAGAAAACTCGTTGCTTCATAATTTAGTTGAGCAGACCCGATCAGTTTTCTGCGGGTAACAGTTTCATTATGTGCATAGGTGTTCCAATACAAATATTGTGCACTGCCATTTCCTGCCCAGGGAAAGCCTGTGAATTTATTTTGCGAGCCATCAGGCAGGCGGTAATCTCCGTTGTCTTCAGCGCCCCTGTAGTTTCTGCCATAAGCGTAAATTAGATTTGACTGCAAACCCGATTCTGTATTACCCAATGCCGGCGCGTTATGATAAACATTTGCAAAGTAAGAAGCGTTAACTAAAATGTTCACTCTCTTGGTAAGCTTCAACGTTGTTCCCAGGTTAAAAGAGTTTTGTTTATAATCAGAGTTAGGGATGATGGCAGTGTTACTTAGATTGGTATAGGATGCCCTCAATGAGCCCCATTCATTACCGCCAGATACAGCTACGTTGTTGGTGATCTGATTACCATTTCGATAATAGGAGGTAACATTGTTCGGTTGAGGAACATCTGCCTTCATGGTACCGTCCCACCATTTAATAACAGTGCCGTCCATTTTATGTCCCCAGGAGCTACCAGAGCCTGGCCAGCTAACCTGGTTCCACGTATCAATTCCGTAAGGGCCGGTTCCAGACTTTTGATCAGCAAACATGCCAACCCAACCATCTGTGAGCACAGGGTTGCCTTGCGCATCTTTTACATATTGAGGAGCATTTAGCGATACCATGCCACCAGCACCATACTCATCCTGCATTTTTACAAAGCGATATGGATCCATCACTTTATAGCCCACGTTATAATCAACGCCCAGCCCTTTTCTTGGTGAACCTTTTTTTGTTGTAATTATTATCACGCCATTCGCTCCACGGCCACCATATAGGGCAGCGGCTGCAGGCCCTTTAAGCACGGTCATGTCTTCAATATCCTGCGGGTTAAGCAGGTTAATGACGCTTCCCCAATCCTTTGGTGCAGTAACATCCTGCGCCTGATCGGGAATTGTATTATCCATAGGCATTCCATCAACAATGATCAGTGGCTGGTTATCTCGCTGAAGTGTATTGTTTCCTCCTATAATAATCCTGGTGCTACCACCATCAACGCCGTTAGGGCTGGTAACATTAACACCAGCCATCTTTCCTTCAAGTGCATTCACAACATTAGGCGCATTTGACCTTGTTATTTCAGAGCCCTTTACCTGTTCTTGTGAAAAGCCCAGGGCTCTTGTATTTCTTTTAATACCTAAGGCAGTAGTTACTACAACATCATTCAATGCAGAGGTGGCTGCCTTTAAGCTGAACGTTAAGCCATCCGCGGGCGATGCTATTTCTTTTGTTTCATATCCAATATAGGAGATGACCAATGTGCCTCCGGCAGGAAAATGGCTGATCGTAAACTTGCCGTTTTCATTTGTGATAACGGCTGTTTTGCTGTTTTTTACCGACACACTAACGGCAGGAATAGGCTTTCCTGTTTCATCTGTGACCGTGCCTGAAACTTCAGACGTCTGTTGCCCATGTACAACGCAACACCATGAGCAAAACAGCAAGCAAAACAGTAGATTGATTGTTTTTTTCTTCATAGCAATTTGTTTAGATAGAATGAGTGAATTAAAAACCTGGATTCTTTTTGCAGCAGGAAGAAACAGTTACCACAGCTGCTTATTAATGCATCAAATGGTTCATTAAAAATCATCCATCCCATTTTCTTTCTGTTTTTTTGAATACACATAACGAAGCACAAGGCGCCGGCGATAATTTACCAGGCTTGTGAGTAAATGAAAATGGTAACGGTTCAACTATTTGTTGTGGTTAGAAAGCAGCTGGTGTTTAAAACATGAATGAGAAAGGTATACCACGACAGCACTGCGATACTGTCTGCAATAGCGATTGTAAGTATTTATTAAAAACAACTTACAATACGATTTTAAATGCAGAAGTTCTCACGTCTGTGCGACCGGTAAACAGATTTTTTCAATCATGTTTGCGCAGCCTAACTTTAATTGCAGCAAGGAGGGTAAAAAGCAATTTTTCGGTTCAAATATGTAGCAGGGGAGTTTCGCGAATTGATTAGGTGATCAGAAGAAACTGGATCGCGGTTAGTTGCGACTGGTTTATTTTCATAAGCTGACACATTTTTTGGTTAACTGAACTTTTATAATAATGACAAGTTGCGTTTAAAACTTCGAAATACTATCGTCGTAGAATGAAATAATTGAACGATGTTTTTCATTTTTTTATAAACTAAACTTAGGTTTTTAAAAAACTCACTTCTGAAAATAACGACCATTTGTCAAATATGTTCTGCAAAATGCCAATAAACAGCTGCAAACTCCATTCAAAAAGCGCTCAAACAGGCATTTTCAAGTAATGTGGGAAGAACACAATATTACACAGGAAACAAAGGGTACAGAGGAGACTGAATTAGGGAGTCATTTATTTTTTCTATTCCTCTAGAATAATTGTTATTTCGACGATTATTATTTTCTTGCAGCCTTTCAATAGATAAGCTGTGATATCTTAGCTACTCCTGAACAAATTGATTTTATATTCTGTCAATACCAATTAGAAAAAATGCAAATAAGTAGTTTGGCTTTTGTAATAGCAAGCATGTATTTAATTAGCTGCGGTTCCTCAAAACAATCAGCAACAAGTTTAAGTCAAACAAATAGTGAAGGCTACAAATTGGTATGGGCCGATGAATTTAATAAAGACGGCAAGCCTGATTCGCTCAATTGGCGATATGAAAAGGGGTTTGCAAGAAATCATGAAGCACAATGGTACCAGGGAGAAAATGCTTACTGCAAGGATGGCCTGCTGATTATAGAGGCGCGTAAAGAACATAAAGCCAACCCTGTTTTTGAAGCGGGAAGTAAAGACTGGCGCAAACAGCGTGAGCATATTGAATACACATCAGCAAGTATTAATACATCACATCTGCAAAGCTGGCAATATGGAAGGTTTGTTATGCGTGGCCGTATTGACATAAGCAAGGGGCTGTGGCCTGCGTGGTGGACGTTGGGCACAAAAGGCAATTGGCCCGCGAACGGGGAGATTGATATAATGGAATACTACCGCAATATGTTGTTAGCAAATATTGCGTGCCTTGATACCAACGGCAAAGCGGAATGGCACTCTAACCGCTACAAAGTAGATTCGTTGGGTGGCAAACAATGGGCTTCAGCTTTTCATATCTGGCGCATGGATTGGGATGAAAACAACATCAGCCTTTTTGTAGACGATGTACTTCTGAACAAGGTTTCGCTTGATAAACTCGTTAATAAAGATAATTCTGGTGTTAATCCTTTTAATCAGCCACACTATATGTTGCTGGATCTCGCCATGGGCGGTGATAATGGTGGAGATATAACCAGTGAAACCCCCTTTCCCAATAAGTTTGAAGTAGATTATGTAAGAGTGTATCAAAAGAAATAAGCGATTAAGTTGTTGGAATGCCGCAAAGTAAAAATTGCGTCTTAGTTGTGGCTTAATGATGTTGGTCGTTTAAAATATTTTCACATGAGTGAAAGCAACGCTCATAAAAAATGTTCAACCGAAATGCAAAAAAAAACGCCACTGCATAAAAATGTCAGTGGCTTTTGGAGTTTGGTTCATCGATAGGATCAATTAAATTTTTTCATATAATAAATTGCCTCGCATAATTTTTAATTATGCCAAACAGTTGTTTTTGTTCATAATTGAAAACACTTCAACAGTATGTTCGTACGGATAAGATTAATGTTAAATTTCAGGCTTATCAGATTTCAGCAATGGTTAACGAGGAGATTGGACAAGCTTTTTGAAGAGGAATTCAGTATCGTCAGTAAAATTACGTTTTAATTGCAAACAAAGCAAAATAAATTAATAAATTTTTAAAAATAGTTGCTGTTCGCAACTAATGGTTGTTATTTTTACTTTTATACAAATTTTACATTATGCAATTCGTATTATCTGAAGAACATTTAATGATCCAGAAGGCAGCACGCGATTTTGCACGTACAGAATGTTTGCCCGGTGTTATAGAGCGTGATGAAAAGATGATATTTCCCAAACAGCAGGTAATGCAGCTAGCCGAATTGGGTTTTTTAGGAATGATGGTAGCCCCGGCCTATGGCGGCGCAGGGATGGATACGATAAGCTATGTGCTGGCCATGGAAGAAATAAGTAAAATTGATGCCAGTGTAAGCGTATGTATGAGTGTAAACAACAGCCTTGTTTGCTGGGGCCTTGAAGCATTCGGAACCGAAGATCAAAAGCAGCAATACCTCACACCTTTAGCACGCGGCATTAAGGATGATGAACTATACATTGGTGCGTTTTTGCTAAGCGAACCTGAAGCCGGCAGCGATGCCACAAGTCAACACACAACTGCTGAAGATAAAGGCGATTATTACCTGTTAAATGGCGTGAAAAACTGGATCACCAACGGTTCGAGCGCCAGTGTTTACCTGGTTATGGCACAAACTGAAATAGCCAAAGGCCCAAAAGGGATCAATGCTTTTATTGTAGAAAAAAACTGGCCGGGTGTAACTGTCGGTGCCAAAGAAAATAAAATGGGCATCAGGGGAAGTGATACGCATTCTATACATTTCAATGATGTAAAAGTACCTAAACAGAACAAAATAGGGGAGGATGGTTTTGGTTTTACATTCGCCATGAAAGTGCTGGCTGGTGGACGCATCGGCATCGCTTCGCAGGCCCTGGGCATTGCAAGCGGAGCCTATGAATTATCTGTAAATTATGCAAAGCAAAGAAAGGCATTTGGTAAAGAGATCATGCATCACCAGGCCATTCAGTTTAAACTGGCAGACATGGCAACACGCATTGAAGCTGCACGTTTATTGTGCCTTAAAGCCGCGTGGGACAAAGATCAGCATCAGGATTATAGTGTGAGCTCTTCTATGGCAAAAGTCTATGCCTCTGAAACTGCAATGTGGGCCACTACCGAAGCCGTACAGATACATGGCGGGTATGGCTATGTAAAAGAATACCATGTAGAACGATTAATGCGCGATGCAAAGATTACGCAGATCTACGAAGGCACGAGCGAAGTTCAGCGGATTGTTATCGGAAGAAGTATTTTGAAATAATCGGCACAATAATCACAACAGATTTTTTTCAACGTTCAGTATATTGAAAAAGGCTGCCAGCTATATAAACAGCAGGCAGCCTTTCATTTGCGATTATTCGCGTAATTTATTTAAGTGCGAAAGAAGCGGACACTTCAAACTGAAGTTTTATCTTTTTGAAATCAACATCTAATGGAGGGTTTGCACCTGCGGCGTCTGCTGATTTAAACATTACGTTTGCAGCATACATGCGTGGCTGAGGGATCTGAGACATTTCGTTGGCATCATTAATTACAATTGCTTCCCCCGCATGTTCACCAATAGCTTCGGCAAGGTAATTTGCTTTTTCTTTAGCAGCTTTTAAAGCCTCAATCTTTAATTGTTTTTTGTATTCCTCCAGCTTGCTGTGTGATACTTTGGAGATATAAAAATTTTGTGTGGCTTCATCATCCAGCTTATCTACCAACTCATCCATTTTCTTAACTGTAGCAATTTTGATAGAATAAGTGATGCTTGCTTTCATATCAGGGTTTTGTTTTTTATTCTTTTTAACCCACCAGTAATTGTTGTCATATCCTGAATAACTCTGCACACTTATCTCTTTTTCCGTAAGGCCAATGCTTTTGCAAGCTTCAAGAAATTTGTTCTTTATGGTTTCTATATCGATTTTACCCGCATTTTTTTTGTCGTACTCTTTCAATTCAACCTGTACATAAATCTCGTCGGGCACTACTTCCATTTCAGCCATACCGGTTACATTAATCAATCTTTGCTTAGATGTGTTTTCCTGTCCGTAGCTGTTTACTAAAACGATTGCTGTTAAAACTGTAAATAAAATCTTTTTCATAATTCTTATTTTATATCTCAAGGATGCAAGAAAAGCATTCATTACATAATACAATTTTTTTTGAACTTCGTATTAACAAATCTTTTGTAATGTGTATTTTGCGCCATTGCTTGTTCAAATAAACAGAATAATGAAGATAAAGGATCGCTTAAAGCATATAAGGGTTATCAGGTCTGCCATCTATGGATTGGTGGGAACGGTAACTTACCCTGGACTCGTTTGGTTTAACAGGCTTAAGATTGAAGGTATGGAGCATTTGAAAGGCCTTCCTTCCAACAATGTATTATTTGTAAGCAATCATCAAACCTATTTTACAGACGTTATTACTTTTATACATGTTTTTTGCGCCGCAAAATGGAGAAAACATAACAAACTAGGCCTTCCATATTATTTATTAAACCCTTTCACCAACTTATACTTCGTTGCTGCGGAAGAAACGATGAATAGCACTTTTGTAAGCAGGTTTTTCAAAATAGCTGGCGCATTAACCGTAAAACGCACCTGGCGCGCTGAAGGCACTGAAGTAAGGAGAGGGTTAGATCCATCTGATACCCGCAAAATCACCGAAGCGCTACAAAAAAGCTGGGTGATCACTTTCCCTCAGGGCACAACAAAACCTTTTGCGCCAGGCAGAAAAGGCACTGCGCATATCATTAAAACCTGCAAGCCGATTGTTATACCAGTGGTGATTAATGGTTTCTGGCGCGCATTTTCTAAACGTGGCCTTACATTCAAAAAGCGGGGCTCGCTTTTAAAAGTGCGTATTAAAGAGCCTATGGTTATTGACTATGATGCACCTGTTGACCAAATACTGGAAGATGTTATGCAGGCTATTGAGCAAAGCAAAGACCACATGCTCAAAGGAAAACATCATCTTGCACACTACATCAATAGGCAACAGGAACTGTTGAACAGCGAAACACTTGGATGAGATTTACGTTATACGTTTTCTACCTGCAGCGGTTTGAGTGCGCGGCTGTAGTTCTTCAAGTATGCATTTGTACACTTCAATGAAAACATAATATCTGATTACTATTAAAAAATTGATAATCTATAACGTATAACCAGGAACGTATAACATAAAACTTACAACGTATAACGTACAACGTATATCTTTGCGGCCTTAATACAGGAATTTATGCATTTGAATACGGTTATTTTTGATATGGATGGCTTGCTGATCGACAGTGAGCCTTTGTGGGAAGAAGCAGCAAGTGAAGTGTTCAACATTTACGGCGTTAATTTAACAGAAGAACAATACAAAACAACTACCGGGCTTAGAACAAAAGAGTTTGTTCAATGGTGGTTCAGGCATTTTAATATTGGCGAAGAAGAATTAATTAAGGCTGAAAAAAATATCTTTAGCCTTGTACTTGATAAAATTGGGCAGCGCGGGCAAGTGATGCCAGGCGTTGACCACATCTTTGAATTCTTCAGCAAATCAAATTTTAAAATAGGTATCGCTTCTTCATCTCCGGATGCATTGATACAAATGGTTATTGACCAGATAGGTATCAGGAAATATATCCAGGCTACAGCGTCTGCGGAATTCCTGGCTTATGGAAAACCTCATCCGCAAGTATATCTTGACTGTGCCGCTGCCATTCAATCAAACCCGACAGAATGCGTATGTTTTGAGGATTCATTTAATGGGATGATTGCAGCCAAAGCAGCCCGCATGAAATGTGTAGTAGTTCCACACCACGCACAATATAAAGAAGAACGTTGGGGCGCTTCTGATCTTAAACTTTCCTCACTTCAAAACTTTGGCGCACTGCACTTATCGCTACTGGGCTAATTATATAAAGCATAAGCGTTGAGATGTTATAAACACAATTGTATTAAGCCGCTTATTGTGTTTTATAATTGATTGATGTATCGAAATATTCTGCAATACGATATTCTTAAATTTACGTATCATTGCATTTGTAAAAGAAAGCCAATCCATAAGGGTTGGCTTAACAATTTCTAAACCCAAATAACCCTTTTCCTTTGGCCCGTAATTTATTACACCAGATTGCGCTTACCCTCATTCCTAATATAGGTTGTGTTCAGGCAAAAATTCTTCTGGATCATTTTGGTGATGCTACAGACATTTTTCGCGCTTCATTAAAAAAGCTAAGCAGTATTGAAAAAATTGGCGAGGTGAGAGCAAGGAGCATTAAGTCTTTTGATGATTTTAAAGCAGCTGAAAACGAAATAGCATTCATCGAAAAATATAAGATCCAACCGCTTTTTATTACTGACGAAGCCTACCCAAAAAGGCTGTTACATTGTTATGATTGTCCAACCATGTTATATTATAAAGGAAATGCCAACTTAAATGCTTCGCGGATCATCAGCATCATTGGCACTCGCCACCATACTGAATACGGCAGGCAGCTGACAGAAAGCCTGATACATGATCTGCAGGAGCAGCAGGTACTTATTGTTAGCGGCCTTGCGTTTGGCATTGATGGCATTGCACACAAAGCCTCGCTAAGCTATGGTCTTCCGACTGTTGGCGTGCTTGCTCACGGCCTTGATATCATTTATCCTTCTCAGCATACCAATCTCGCCAAAGAAATGATCATGCATGGTGGCATACTCACTGAGAACAGGCGTGCGAGCAAACCGGATAAACATAATTTTCCCAAACGCAACCGCATTGTGGCAGGCATGGCTGATGCTACCGTTGTTATTGAAACAGCTTTGAAAGGCGGCAGTATGATAACCGCAGAGCTGGCCAATAATTACAATCGCGATGTATTAGCATTTCCTGGTAAAACAACTGATGTGAAAAGTGCAGGTTGTAATCACCTGATCAAAAGCAACAAGGCAATGCTCATTCAGAATGCTGCCGACCTTGTTGATATGATGGGATGGGAGCAACGAAAAAAGAAAACAGTACAGCGCCAATTGTTTGTTGATGTAAGCGATGAAGAAAGAATGCTCATTCACATTCTCCAGGAAAAAGAGGAAGCACACATTGATATGCTTTACCAGGAAACAGGACTGAGCAGTAGTACTGTTGCTGCAGCTATTCTGTCAATGGAATTAAAGGGAATGCTGGCAACGTTACCGGGGAAGCGGTATAAGCTTGTTTAACATACAATTTATCTAGCTTGATACGAAGTGTACGAGCAGCAACTTTGGAAGCGACTAACTTTTTGTACTTTTGACGCGATGCAACAGAAAAATTACTCCATCAGCCAGATACTTTCCAACCTGAACATTGAAGAATTGAATGAAATGCAAAACGCGGCACTTGAAACAAGTGAAGCGCATAAGGACATCATTCTGCTTTCTGCAACCGGGTCAGGTAAAACACTCGCCTTCTTATTGCCATTGCTAGATCACATTGATTGGAATAGCAAATTAACCCAGGCGATGATCATCGTTCCTTCGCGCGAACTGGCATTACAAATAGAGAAGGTGTTTAAACAAATGGGCACTGGCCTGAAAATCACCTGTTGCTATGGCGGGCATAAAAGAGAAATTGAAGAAAACAATTTGATCCAGCCGCCAGCCGTTCTGGTCGGTACTCCAGGAAGACTAGCGGATCATATCAGGCGCGAAAATATAACAGTTGACGCTATTGAGACGTTGATACTGGATGAATTTGACAAGTCGCTCGAACTAGGTTTTCAGGAAGAAATGTCATTTATCATCGAATCCCTGAAAAATATAAAAAACAGGATTCTTACCTCAGCTACTACAGCAGTTGATATACCTGAATTTGTTGGATTGCAGGAACCCAAAACGCTGAACTTTCTTTCTATGCAAAATGAAGCTTCAGCGGGGCTTGCAATACAATGGCTTCAATCAGATGAAAAAGACAAAGCGGAAACCTTGTTTAAACTGGTCTGCCACCTGGGAGGGCGTTCAGCTATTGTTTTCTGTAACCACCGCGATGCGGTTGAGCGTACCAGCCAAATCCTTTCTGAAAAAGGGATTGCAAATGAATTTTATCACGGCGCAATGGAACAGCGTGAGCGCGATAGTGCACTTTGTAAGTTTAGAAACGGAACAGTGAATGTGTTGGTTACGACTGATCTGGCAGCACGCGGACTTGATATACCTAACATCCGCTACATTATTCATTATCACATGCCTGCAACGGAAGATATTTTCACGCACCGCAATGGCAGAACGGCCCGTATGGACGCAAGCGGTACTGCTATCCTCATATTATCACCGGAAGAAACACTGCCTCGCTACATAGCCGAACCAGTTGAACAAATTAATCTTCCAGAAAAAACAGTACTTCCCGAAAAACCTAAATGGACCACGCTTTTTATCGCCGCAGGCAAAAAAGACAAGGTGAATAAAGTGGACATTGTGGGCTTCTTATCTAACAAAGGGCAGCTTAAAAAAGAAGACATAGGCCTGATTGAAGTAAAGGACTTCTTTTCTTTTGTGGCCATCCGGAAAACGAAAGCAAGCACAGCATTGCACCTGGTAAAAAATGAAAAGATAAAGAACAAAAAAGTGAAGATAGAAGTGGCGAAGTAGCATGCACTATTTGAGAATTGCTGAGTGCTGACTTGCTGCATTTTTGCAAAAGGCTAAGTAAAACGCATTTCATATTTGTGTTTTTGCTATTTAAAGCAAGGATCGGTTTAAGGCGGTATTGAAGCAAGACGTTGCAATGCCGCCTTTTTTTTCTCAATTTCAAATAAGACTCATAAAATTGTGATGATAGAAATTCCGGGGGATTTTGTTGCCAGATAGATTTTTATGCATTAACTTAAAGCATAAATTGTTATGCATCCCGATCAAAAATATATAACTGCTCTATTACATAATGATGCTTCCCTGCTTGACGAGCTGTACAAAAAATATTCCGGCAAAATAAAATGGATGGTGTTACAAAATAACGGTACGGAAACTGATGCAGCAGACATATTTCAGGAAGCACTCATATCTATCTACCATAAAGCCAAAACACAAGGCTTTGTATTAACTTGTCCACTAGACGCCTTTCTCTATTTGATTTGTAAAAACAAATGGCTGAACGAATTAAACAAACGGAAAACACACAAGGTAACACTCAGTGATAACGACGGATATAATGACATGGGAGAAGATAGTTTTAAATTAAGCGAAGATGTAATATTGCTGGAAGAAAGAAAGGAATTGTTAATGCAGAAGTTTACAGAACTGGGAGAAGGTTGCCGTGAAATTTTACAGTTAAGCTGGAGTGGAAAAGGCATGGAAGAAGTGGCAGAAATTTTGAAAGTAAGTTATGGCTATGCCAGGAAAAAAAAATCTGAATGCATGGGTAAGCTTGTAACGCTTGTAAAAGGATCATCGCAATTTAACTCCCTGAAATGGTAAAGTATGAAAGACAATTGGTTTGAAAATATTGAACGCTATCTACACAACGAGATGAGTACAGAGGAGCTAGAAGCATTTGAAAAAGAACTTGCAGCCAATGAGGAGCTCGCATCTTTATTATCAGTCTACAAAACTGTAGATATGGAAATGGTATACACGGATGCTGACAGGCAGCAGGAAATGGCTCTCAAAGAGTCTCTGCAAAAGCTAAATACCCGCTATTTTAGCGAGGAAATAAACGAAAGCGTGAAGATGGCTTCGGCTCCCATCAGAAAAATGGGGGACCGGCGCTGGATGGCTTACGCGGTAGCGGCAGCTCTATTGCTTTTTGTTGCAGGTTATTACTATTTTAATCAATCTACACCCGAACAACTTGCTAAGAAATACATTGCTGGAAACCTTAGCCAGTTGAGCCAGACAATGGATGGTTCGCGCGATAGCCTGCAACTGGGCATTGCGGCGTATAATAGCAAAGAGTATAGCAAAGCGCTTAGCATGTTTTCCGGTGTTTACACCGCACATCCGGATAATGTTGATGCAAAAAAATATACCGGCTTAACTTATCTGATGATGGACGACTACACGCATGCGCTGAATACGTTTAGCGAGCTGGCTGCGATCAAAGGTTTATACAGTAACCCCGGAATGTTTTTGCAGGCCGTAACGTTATTGCAACGAGATGCACAAAGTGACCGTTCCAACGCCAAACAATTGCTTGAAAGAGTTGTTCATGATAAACAGGAAGGCTATCGCAATGCAGAGGAATGGCTGAAGAAATGGAAAGAATGATAAAATGTACGATGTAAGATATACGATTTTAGATGTGGCTAGTGAGAATGAAAGAGTTCACGTTTTCCGTGAAAGAATTGCAATCTTGATACAGCTATCATTGTCACATGCTGATAGCTTATAGCTGACAGCTTACTACTACTAAAATTTACACATATGAAAAGAACATTCATTTTATTGTTTTTATTGGTAATGCTGGTAACGGTTATTACCAACGCTTGTTCATCATCTCAAAAAACATCATCCCGTTCAACTACCACACATTCTTCTGATAGTAGTGCACCTAGCACTAAAGTTCCTCAATAGCGGGAGCTGTTCTTGCTGAATGTGATATTGTTTCGCATGATGGCCGGCGCTTTTACCCCTTATCCCAAGAAGATTAATTTTGATGATCAAATGTCGTATTGGCCGGAGATGGTTAAGCTATAAACATTGAATGATTATAGCGTCACAAATATGCTTTATATCACAAGGGCAAAGATGTTTTTTTCTTGCCCTTGCTTTGTTGTGCGTTTTACAAATTAAAGCACAGATAACAACAACTACTGTCAGGCAAATCACAGATAGCAGCAAACAACCAGGTCCAGTCAAGATAAAACAATTATTTGTATTAAAAAGCAAGGCTGAAAGGCAGGAACAGACAGGCGATTCAGTGTATGCCCTGATATTGCACAAAATAGGGGCACTGGAATTCAGGGAAAACCATGATGCTGCAACGGCCATTGAATATATGCGGCAGGCCGCACGCATCAATATTTCTTTAAATAACACCGCGTCGTACCAGGCGGCTATCACCAACTATTACGCGCTGGGTTACTATTATGATAAGCTGAATATTCTTGACCGCGCTTTAATATGTTATGACAGCACTATTGAATTGGTGAAGAAATATTCACCAGCCAACAAAATTATTTTTGATTGCAGATTGAATAAGGCATTCATTTACTTCAGGCAGACCGACTATCAGCAGGCTGTAAGGGAATCAATTATTGGCATGCGGGATTGTGATAAAAATGCTGACATTGATTATTACATCGGTTTCCTGAATCAGAAAGCACAGGCTTTGTTCTTTCAGAATGATTTGCAACAAGCGCTCATTACCATAAATGAGATTCTGGATATAGCTACTCCACTGCAACTACATTATGATATAGCAAGTGCATTAAAAATAAAGGGATTCATCCATCAACAGGAAAACCAGTTTGCAGCGGCTGAAAAGGCGCTGCAGCAATCCGTGTCAGAAAGAATTCCTACACAGCAATATGCACAAATAGCGGCTGATTACATTGACCTTGGTGGCTTCTATCTCAACTATGTGCATCAATATTCAAAGGCAAACACTTATTTTTTTACAGCTGTGGAATATGCGGCAAAAGGCAACGACTCCGCCCGCATGGCGAGGGCTTACCATCATATTGCAGGCAGTTACATGGAGCAGCACAATGCACAAAAAGCATCTTTCTATTTTTACAAAGCGTGGAGTTGCCTCAAGATTAAAGACGCGGATACAAGTATTTTTTACTCCCCAACCGCATCTCAACTTAACCTTGTTGAAAACAAAGACCTTTCTTTTGGTATACTAACTGACAAAAGCAGAATGTTGCTTCGGTTATACAAGCAAACTGTTACCAATAAGTATGCTGTTGCAGCATTAAATGCAAGCATGACTGCGGATTCTGTAATCACTCAGATAAGGCATCAGCAACTTGGCGAACAAAGCAAACTTTTCTGGCGGAATGAGACACGCGGTTTCTATGCAATGGCGCTCGAGCTGTGTTTTTTGACCAATAATAATACCCAGGCTTATTACTTTATGGAAAGGAGCAGAGCAGTATTACTGGCAGACAAACTTAATGAGTTGGGAGCAACAGCAACATTGCCAGAGTCGGAGTCTATCAGAGAACAGATGCTTAAGACTGCCATTGTCAATCAGCAAGCCGTTTTGAGAAACCTTCCAAACCCTTCGGCTACATATACTAACGCCGAATTTTCGTTAGCGGAACTGTTAAATAAACAAGATGCTTTTATCCGGTCACTCGAAAAAAAATATCCCACTTACTATCAGTATAAATATGCAGAAACTATCGCTCCGTTGAAGGAACTGCAATTATACCTGGGCAGACATCAACAATTGCTTGTTCATTATTTTTTGGCCGATACAACCGGCTTTGTATTAACGATTGGAAACGGCAAAACAAACTTTATCAGGCTTACGCAAAAAGAAACCATATTCAGCGAGCTTAATGATTTCTCTCTTTTTTGTGAGGATAAACAGCGCCTTAATAATCATTATGATTCATTTGCGGTGCTGTCGCACAAATTGTACAATTCACTGTTTGCGCCGTTGGCATTGGCGCCGGGCCGGATCATTATTTGCGCGGACAATTTTTTGATCCCATTTGAAGCTTTATGCAGTGATGAAAAGGGAAGAAGTTTTCTTTTAAGGGATTACACCTTCAGTTATGCCTATTCGGCTTCTTATTTAATAAAAGCATTTCCGCGCGCTCACGCTAAAGGTAATTTTGCGGGATTTGCACCAGTCTCGTTCAAAGAATATTTAGGGATGCCAGCATTGAAAAAATCTGCTATTTTTCTTTCAGATGTAGCAGCTCACTATCCTTCGCCAGCCTTGTATATAAATAACGATGCTACGCGTCAGCGTTTTATGAACACGATGGCAAACTACTCGGTTGTTAACGTGTTTTCTCATGCGAAAGCTGACTCGTTAAATCCCGAGCCATTGCTTTATATGTATGATTCTGTAATTCATTTAGCCGATTTGCAATTATTAAGAAAGCCGGCGACACAATTAATTATTTTGAGCGCCTGCCAGACAAACGCGGGGAAAAATGCCACAGGTGAAGGTATTTACAGCTTGGCACGAGGGTTTGCATCAGTAGGTATTCCCGCGGTTGCAGCTACAATCTGGAAGGCTGATGAAGAAAGTATTTATATTATCTCTCAAAAATTCAATGAATATATTTCACAAGGGCTGAGCAAGGATGAAGCTTTAAAAAAAGCAAAGCTATTTTTTCTGGATACAAATGAAGGAGATAAACAACTGCCTTACTATTGGGCCAATATGGTAGTTATGGGTAACGTACAGCCTGTTACGCTTGCTGCACATGTTAGTTTTTGGTGGTTGTATGTTGCATTAGGGATTGTAATTGTAGGCGCCGCATTCTTATTTATTGTGAGGACGATGCTTTCTGCAACAGTACAATCTTCGGGTTGAAATCACACTGAAACACACGTCGTGCTAAGAATCCGCCCGGAGTTACATGCCCCTTGCTCACTTCAACCGGAACCGGTATCAACATAAAGATGCCGGGTAAGCGGTCCTGGTTTCCTTTGGATCTTCCTGAGGCGTTTCTTGTCACCATAAAACAAGTGAAGAGCCTGTTGATAATTCTTTTCATTTTGATGCAATTAAAAGATGAACCCTTTTCGTAGCGCTGACTTAGTTGTAGTTAATCACATGCATAAAAAAGTAAGGATTGATGGAAGATTCCATTTCTACAATGTCGTAAGTTTCCTTTAGCTCAATCTGTAAAAATGAGATGCCTTGCCATATTTGAGCCAGCGGAAGTTTTCTTCCGTCTGTAGACTTTGTAATAATCTCGGGCAACATTTCATCCAGCAAGCCATTCCAGCAGGCTTCTTCTAGTTTGTCTGCGTTGGAAAAAATATCATTGTTAACAGAGAAGTTCTTGTCAACTAGCTGAAACCTTGAGAAATTTGAAGCGGTGAGCAGCAATATTTCCTGGTTGTTAGAATTTGTTTCCATGACACTCAATTTATGTGTGTGTGAACTGGTTTCTTTACAAATACATCAACGGTGAAATCATTTTGTTACCCTTCGTTTTTGTATGAGACCACATCGATGATTTTCTACGCTACGAAGTGTATTTTGTCTGCTCACAGATGTTTACAAGCCAGTTCAAGTAAGCAGCCATTAGGACATAGGGAAATGGTATCTAATACAACAAAACCTGCAGTCAGTAACGACCGCAGGCTACATCAAACAAACCTCGAAGCGTATGTAAACAGGATGTATTTAATCAGAAAAAGGTTTAGGGGGGATAAAGAGTTTAGAGTTGCATGCGAAACAGAAACGAATATTATGATTGTGATTCTTTGTTACGTTTGCAGCATTGTCTGCTGTTTGATGTTATATCTGGCAACCACATTAAATGTTACGCCGGGTCAGCTTTTTTTTGGTAACATTTTGTCTCTTCAGGGTATATACTTGTAATACAATGGTCATGAAAAATATATACCCGGCCTTCCTGGTGTTTTGCCTGTTACTCGCCGCGTGTAGCGCATCCAAAAAAGCAACAAACGACAATGCACAGCCGGCGCCTGTGGTTACACCTCCGCCAGCTTCTGTACCCGTGCCTGTTCAACAGTCCAGGCCAGTGAAAGAGCAGGTTGATACGATTTTGCTCGCGCTGAAAACAAAGTATGCAGCCTATTTAAGTACCATCCCGGATTCTATCCGCAATGTAAAACTGTATAGCTTTATTGACAGATGGCTGAATACACCTTATAAATGGGGAGGAATGGATGAACAGGGCATCGACTGTTCTGCCTTTATACAAAGGCTGTTTAATGATGTGTACGACATCAAAATTCCCAGGACATCTTTTGAACAACTGCTGGCAAAATATGTTGAGGTGTATTCTTCTCCGAAGTACCTTGCGGAGGGGGATATTATTTTCTTTCGCACGATGCAGGATAAAATAGTGTCCCATGTGGGGATATACCTGCAAAATGGAATGTTTGTAAACTCATCTTCCTCCAAAGGTGTGAGTATTGCCAGCCTGCAGTTGCCTTATTGGAAGACAAAGTATGTTGCCTGCGGAAGAATAAATGTGGCAGTTGCAAGGAAATAAGAGCTTTTCAATACAGTTATTACCTTTACAAAGCTTATTCAGTTAGCGGGCCATTCCAGGCCAATACCAATTATTCATTTCAAGTAGTTTAAACAGAATATAGAAGGATAAGCCTGGTGAGGATATTTTGGAACTCCGTAAATCATATTTACGGAGCTATTAACTTTTTAATATAGAATTATGCAATTCTCTTTCAGGTCAAATCGGCCAGTATTGAATATTAAGCCATCACCACAGGACACAATAATCGAATTGGCCTGTATTGGCTTACTCATTATCAGCTGGATTTATGCAGTAATTCAATATCCCAAATTACCTACGGAAATTCCAACGCATTATACGATCAATGGCGTTGTAGACGGCTTTGGCCCAAAATCTACTATCTGGATCTTACCTGCAGTGGGCACCGGAATTGTACTTCTATTGTCTTTCGTAAATAGGTATCCGCATTTATTTAATTATCCGGTGCAGATTACTACTGAGAATGCAGGATATATATATACGAAGGCTACAAAACTGATCCGTTATCTTAAATTCGGGATATTACTCATTTTTCTAACGATAGAAATAAACTCCATCCGCCTGGCTCAAACCGGGCACAGCTTCATCGGCGGCTGGTTTGCAGTGGCAGTAGCCATATTGTTGTTTTTGCCCACTATTGTATTTGTTTACAATGTTTTTGGGGCTACAAAAAAGCGCAGATAAAGCATTGTCAAAACTTAAGCATTTCACCTTGTACAGGAAAGATGATCTTTAGTTGCAATTTATTTATTTGATGGAGCTCTTCTTTTATCAACGCCTCGTTGTTTCCCGCGGGCTTGATATGGGTAATCACGATAGGAAAATTTACCAGTGATTGTTCCCCAGCCATCGACTGCAACCTGTTCATTTCTTTCATGAATAAATTGGGCGTGAGGTGGCCAAACAGAAGGTTTTCAGACTGTTCATTGGGAAATGAAACTTCTATAAAGATGGCTTTGAGCTGCTTGCTTTTTACTAACGGAGCAACCTGGCTCCACAGGCGGGATAATCTATCTGATTGTTCAATTTCATCAGCGCCGGTGTCACCAAGGTATAGTACATAAGCATTGCCGCTTCTTACCAGAAACGCAGTACTGTGAAAAGGAGCGGAGTGGCTTAAGACAAAAGATTTTACGGTCATGGATGTGTTCTCGATAGCCATTTCATTGCCTTCAGAAAGCGGCACGTAATGATATTTGTTTAGGGTTGGTTTGTCGCCTTCATTGGTAAAATTGGCCCAGCCCTCCCATGTAAAATATTTTTCCTTCAGCACATCCAGGCAAAACGGAAGGGCATAAATAGCTTTTGCTGTATCGTCTGGTGAATTAATAATCAGGCCTGAAACGTGATCAAGATGTGGATGAGAGATTAAGTAGCCTTTAATACTTTCCTTCATAATCTTACCCGCATTGCCCGTAAAGACCCTTTTGTCAATAGCAGTCTTTAAACCATAATGCAATGTGCCGGCATCGAGGCATACAAAGCTGGCTGATGTGTCAGGGGCTATCATATAGCTGGAAAGATTACTTTCATCAATTCCGCCTTTTACACCCAGCGGAACCACCTTGAACGATTGCGCTTTTGCAATAAAACAAGATAAAAGGTAAAGGAAAAACAATGCAGGTCTGTATGTACGTCGCATAAATTGCTAATATCGATGGCTAATCTGTTAACCCGGCGAAGGTAGATGATAGTCCACAAAGCCACTGTTAGTAGTAAAAATAGCAGCGTTGAAAAGCGTTGAATTAGTATTTAGCTAAGCGGGCATTGTGAGCCGTGCAAGGTATTGGTCGTATTCATCTTCAAACAAAACTTCGCATTGCCATCCTGACTCTGCGGCTATTTGCACCAATGTTTGCTCATCTATATATAACCAGCTGAACCAATCGGTCTTTTGTCTTTTGTATTCGTAGCGGTACAATATTTCACCATAATATCCGGACAATGCAGAAGTCCTTTCCGGGAGTTTGCCGTCATATAAATAGGCGATATCAGACGAATCGAAAAGAAGCTGCCCGTCTTTGTTTATCAATGATTTTGCCTTGTCAAGAAATTTTTTCAAGCCCAAAATGCTTCCTGTTAACCCAATGCCGTTCATCAATAGCAGTAAGGTGTCAAAGCCTTTTTCGGTAAACGAAAATATGTCCTCATTCAAAACCTTGTGAACGCCGCGTTGGCTGATCACCTCTGCTGCGAGGGGCGATATTTCCAACGCAGAAACATCCGAATGCTTCTTTTGTAGTTCGAGTGAATGGCTTCCTGCACCTGCACCAATATCCAATATCTTACCCTTGCATAATGACATAGCGAAGGATTCCAAATCAGAAAAATTTGTTCCTGATCTGAAATAGGTGTCAACCGGCATTTCTTCCCTGGGCCCGTATTTATTGTGGATCCAAAGTTTTCCGGACATTCGGTTATGATAATAATCTGATATTGCTTCGCCTAAAACATCTGTCATGCAATAGCTCTTTTTAAGGCCCAGCCACTTGTATGGCTGCCATTTTGCAATAATAGGCATTGTTCTCCCGTAAAACCATCAAGGCGGCGCAATTATCTGAAATAATAAGGCGGGGCGGCGTTAGATCGTAGAAGTAATGAGGTTCATTTCATGCCTGTGGCTCAGCGCTGCATATTCATGCTTACCACCTGTACAGGAGCAGAATTGGTGTATTTGATCCCTAATTGTTCAGCAGATTTTAAATCAACAAAAATAAAGGTACCATCCCCGGTTGTTATTTTTTTAATCACATAGCATTTGGCTTTTCGCTGCGTATAGTGATTCACTAAAACGGCGTGGCCATGTGGGTCATCTGTGCTGACCACCTGGCTGTCGTAGACAACCCTTGCGTAAGAAGACTTGGCGGTTTTACATGAGGTTGCAAATAACAACATCGCGAAACCAGTGCAGTTTAGAACTTGTTTCATGATAAATTGGAGGTACGTGTTTACGTTTGGATCAAATAAAGCGCGAATGTAAAATAAAAAAAGTGTGCCTATAATAAATTTCAGCACACTTATTATTTATTTAATATGATGTTTTGCCTATCGTCTTAGTCGCCTTCGTATATAGCCCCTGAGGTGGGTGTTTCGTTCAGCTCAAGGCGTTTCAGTCCGGGCAACTGAGGCTTTAACGCATTCCATATCCACACAATCACATTTTCACAGGTTGGGTTTTCTAACCCTTTAACATCATTCAATACTTTATGGTCCAGTTGGTCTATTACTGGAAGCATCACATCTTTCAACACTTTAAAGTCAAGCACCCAGCCTTCTTTCTGAAGTTTGCCTTCAATAAAAACTTTAAGATGGTAAGTGTGGCCATGCATCTGCCTGCACTTATGATCTTCAGGAACATTCGTAAGAAAGTGAGCGGAATCAAAAGTAATTTCTCGGAATATCAACATAATCATCGCGTTTACAGCCAGCAAAACTAGTTAAAGCTCCATGATTAACTCAAATTGTTTTCTTTCATATGGATGTATAAACAAGAAAAGAGGCGATATTGCTACCGCCTCTTTTCTTAATATTTTGAAACCTCTGCTATTTTACGTTAAATGCAACAAGGTAATCTCCCCATACAAATGAAACCTTTCCACTTTTATCAGCATTAAATGTCAGGCGCTCAGCGAACGGAGAAGCTTTGCCGGACTTAACATTTACTTGTAATGCATCCTGGTCTTTATTTTTTGATTCATAATCAAAAGCACCCCAGGTTTTCCAAACCTTGTTAAAGATCAAAGTCCATGTATTGTCTGCATTCAGCTTTGTAAAAAAAGCATATTTTCCAGCAGGTAATGATTTTCCTTCAACAGATACAGCTTTATCAGTTTCAAAAACCGTTGCTTCATTTGCGCCTGTGCGCCAAACTTTGCCTGCCATTGGTTCAAGGTCTTTACCAATTGTCCTTCCTTTTACTGAAGGCTGGCTGTAGTCGATTGTAATAGTTGCGCCGCTGGCGATTTTTTGAGAAACTTTTGCAGGAGGGCTCGGTCTTTTTGATTTATCATCTTGTGCTATCGCTTTTACAGAGGATAAAGCTACCGCTGATATTGCCAGAAAGGCAAAAAGTTTTTTCATAAAAGTGTGTGTTTTAAAGTGAAAATTACTTTTTGAAGATAAAGCAATTTTCATGCTGAGTTACTACCGGTCATAAAAAAAATAATGAAAAATCATATCTTACATATATAACGCAACAACCATTAGTGTATCGGGTTGTTTATTTATATCCGGATAGGATTGATATTAGTGGGATTGTAAATCCGGGCATACTGTTAAATGCTAACACATGGAAACCGCTCTACGCTTCCGGATGGAATTTTCCACTGACAATTGTCAGATTTTTTTCGTTCCGATTGATTCTATTTTGCATCTCTAAAAAACCTTTACCATATATGTCAAATGCCATCTATATTGCCACAACTGAAGCTTACAGTGGTAAATCTGTGGTTAGCCTGGGCCTGATGAATCTCCTGCTGAGCAAAGCGCAAAAGATCGGTTATTTTAAGCCGGTTATTGAGTCTGATCCCATCGTTGCAAGAGACGTTCACATTGACACAATCATACAATACTTCAAATTACCTTTTGCCTACGAAGATGCTTATGCATTTACAAGAACCGAGGTGTTGAAGTATGCTGACGAAAATAAAAGAAGCGAGATTATTGATACCGTTATCGCAAAATTCAAAAAGCTGGAAGAGCGGTTTGATTTTACAGTCGTAGAGGGAAGTGATTATTTGGGTGAAGGAGCTGCCTTTGAATTTAATATTAATGTACATATTGCGAAAAACCTCGGCATTCCTGCAATAGTGGTTGAATCTGGGCGAAACAGATCCACTGCCGGCATCATCAACAACGTTACCAGCGCTTACAATGCTTTTGCGGAAAGGGATGTAAAAGTATTGATGATTGTTGTGAATAAGGTAAGCCCTGAACAGGTGGGTGATGTGGAAGCGCTGCTTTCGCAACAGTTGCCGGCAGACGTTATTTTATCTGTGATGCCTGAAGATCCCAAACTTAGCGCACCAACCATGCAGGAGATAGCAGAAAACCTGAAAGGCAAAGTACTGTTCGGAGAAAGCCAACTGGGCAATCCGGTTTCCAATTTTATTGTAGGTGCCATGCAGTTAGAAAACTGCCTTACAAGGCTTAAGGAAAATACACTTATTGTAACGCCGGGAGACCGGGGCGATATAATAATAGGTGCGCTTCTCGCCAATATTTCACAAAACTATCCCATGGTAGCCGGCATGGTTCTTACCGGCGGCCTGGAACCCCAACCTCCAATAGCCAGCCTCATTGAAGGCTCTCCGTCGCTGCTTCCTATTGTAGCGGTAGAAAAAGGTACGTTTGAAACAACAAATGTTATCGGCTCCATCAAATCAAGAATCTATCCTGGCAACGTTCAGAAAATAGAACTTGTGCTTTCCACTTTTGAAAAATATATAAACGTGGAAGCGTTGGAAGAAAAAATGCTGAACTTCCAACCGTCAGGCATTACGCCACGCATGTTCCAGTATAAACTGGTGCACCGCGCAAAAGCCCACAAGAAACATATTGTATTGCCGGAGGGAAATGATGACAGAATACTGATTGCAGCATCCAAACTCATCATTAACGAAGTGGTTACACTTACCATCCTTGGCGATCCGAGAGAAATTGAAGCATCTATAAAAAGGCTCAACCTGAATTTTGATCAGTCACAGGTCCGCATTATTAATCCCGCCGAATCGGACTATTATCCGGACTATGTCAATACACTTTATGAACTGAGAAAAAACAAGAACATCAATGAAGAAATGGCAAGGGACCTGATGACCGATGTTTCTTATTTCGGCACCATGATGGTTTACAAGGGCCATGCAGATGGTATGGTTTCCGGCGCGGTGCATACTACACAGCATACAATACGCCCCGCACTACAGTTTGTAAAAACGAAGCCGGGTGTATCAACGGTGTCCTCCGTTTTCTTTATGTGCCTGCCGGACCGTGTTTGCGTGTTTGGTGACTGTGCGGTGGTACCTAACCCTACTGCTGAGGAACTTGCCGAGATAGCTATATCTTCTGCTGAAAGCAGCATCAATTTTGGTATCGATCCTAAAATAGCTATGTTGTCGTATTCTTCCGGCGCATCGGGACAAGGTGAAGATGTTGAAAAAGTAAGAAAAGCCACAGAGATTGTAAAACAGCGCCGCCCTGATCTGAAAATTGAAGGGCCCATTCAATATGATGCGGCCGTTGACGAGCAGGTTGGGCGTCAAAAGCTACCCAATTCAGAAGTAGCCGGACAGGCAAGCGTTTTAATTTTCCCGGACCTGAATACTGGCAACAATACCTACAAGGCTGTTCAACGTGAAACTGGCGCGGTTGCCATCGGCCCAATGTTACAAGGCCTTAACAAACCAGTTAACGACCTTAGCCGCGGCTGCACTGTTGACGATATCTTTAATACTGTTGTAATTACGGCTATACAGGCCCAGTAGCTAGAATAGAAACCAATCTTATTAAACGCAATTTTTTACATGAATATATTTGTTATCAACTCCGGAAGCAGCTCCATCAAATACCAAATGATAAAAATGCCGGAAGAAACGTTGGCTTGCAGCGGCCTGGTTGAAAGGATCGGCGCAGGAGACGCCGCCATAACGCACAATACTTTTAAGGACGGAAAGAAAGAAAAGCACGAATCACAATTGCATATCCGCAATCATGTTGAAGGATTGCAGGCTGTTGTAAACCTTTTGATAGATAGCAAGATCGGCGTAATAAAAGATACTTCAGAAATAGGCGCCGTGGGGCACAGGGTTGTTCATGGTGGAGAAAAGTTCTCAAACATTTCCATTATCACAAATAGTGTAAAAGAAGAAATAAAAAAGCTGTTCCCGCTTGCGCCGCTGCACAATCCTGCTAACTACCGGGGGGTTGAGGTTGCTGAAAAAGTATTTCCTTCCGCAAAACAAATCGCTGTATTCGATACTTCGTTTCATCAGACTATGCCAGAAAAAGCTTTTCGTTATGCCATCCCCAATAAATTTTATACAGAAAATGGCATTCGTGCTTACGGATTCCACGGTACCAGCCATAAGTATGTTTCTGAAAAAGCGCAGGACTATTTGCAGAAAAAAGATATAAAAGTGATTACGCTTCACTTGGGAAATGGCTGTAGTATGGCAGCGGTGAAAGGCGGTAAATGCATTGATACGTCAATGGGGTTCGGGCCGATGAATGGATTAATCATGGGGACTCGTGCGGGCGACATAGACCAATCCATCATTTTCCATATGGTGCGCGAAATGGGCATCAGCGTTGACCAGGTCAATAATATACTAAATAAAGAAAGTGGAATGCTTGGTTTAACCGGCGCGAATGATATGCGGGATATCAATCAGGCTGTGGAAGCCAATAATCACGATGCCATTTTAGCAATGGACATGTACGCTTACCGTGCAAAAAAATACATCGGCTCCTACATTGCCGCGCTGAATGGCGCCGATGCAATAGTGTTCACAGCAGGAGTGGGAGAGAACGATATCAGTACGCGCGAGCGGATCTGTAGCGATCTTGATGCGCTGGGAATTGTTATGGACAAAGAAAAAAACCGTTCAACCGGTGGCAGTGGTGTAAAAGATATTAGCGATGCAACATCCAAAGTAAAAATTCTGGTTATCCCCACCAACGAAGAAATGGAAATAGCCAGGCAGTGCTATCAACTAATGGAAACTTTCAAATAACCTAAAAACACACAAAGGCAGGATGGAAAAATCATCCTGCTTTTTTATGCAAATCAGTGTAGGGCAAAACACGCCAAATTCTGTTTTTTAGCCGCTCATTTTCAAAAAAATAGCCTAAAACCCCAACCAGTGGATTTATTTGCGAAAAATCGCCATTTATGTGCCATTTTTCACATATTTTCTATCCTAATTAGATGGCAAACAATTAGATTTGCAGACTTTAAAAAGGGTTCAATTAATTATAAGAATTATTACAGATGGAAGAAAATTTACTGCCTCAGGAGACGAGTGATAATGACAGGATTATCCAGGTGAACATTGAGGAACAGATGAAAACCGCTTACATCGACTATTCGATGTCGGTAATTGTGGGTCGTGCGCTGCCAGATGTACGCGACGGTTTAAAACCGGTTCACCGCCGCATCTTGTATGCCATGAATGAAATTGGCCTGGCTTATAACAAACCGCATAAAAAATGTGCCCGTATTGTAGGGGAAGTGTTGGGTAAGTACCACCCGCATGGAGACTCATCCGTTTATGATGCATTGGTTCGTATGGCCCAGGAATGGAGCATGCGATATATGCTGGTTGACGGACAAGGTAACTTTGGTAACCAGGATGGTGACATGCCGGCTGCCATGCGTTATACAGAGGCCCGCTTGCAAAGACTCGCAGAAACATCCCTTCTTGATATTGATAAAGAGACCGTTGATTTTCAGTTGAACTTTGACGATTCTCTGGAAGAACCTACTGTATTGCCTGCCCGTGTACCTCACTTGCTGTTAAACGGTTCAAGTGGTATCGCGGTCGGTATGGCTACCAATATGATGCCTCACAACCTTACGGAAGTAATGGACGGTTGTGTAGCTTTTATTGAAAACAAAGAATCTACCATTGACGACCTGATGAAACATATTAAGGCCCCTGATTTTCCAACAGGAGGTACTATATATGGTATGGAAGGTGTGCGCCAGGCAATGATGACCGGCCGTGGCAGGGTTGTATTACGCGGTAAATGCCATGTAGATACAAAACCCAGTGGCCGTGAGCAAATCATCATTACAGAAGTGCCGTACCAGGTCAACAGAGATTCTCTTACAGACAGAATCGGCCAACTGGTAAATGATAAAGTTGTTGAAGGGATTGCACACGTAAACAACGAAAGTACCATGCGTGATGGCACCAGGATTGTTTTAGATTTAAAACGAGATGGTGTTGCCAATGTTATTATAAATCAGTTATATAAGTATACTGAGCTGCAGACCAGTTTCGGTATAAATAATGTAGCTTTAAGTAAAGGCCGCCCGAAAATCCTGAATCTGAAAGACCTGATTGCTGAGTTCATTGATTTCCGTATGGAGATCGTAATCAGAAGGGCAAAATTCGAATTAAGGAAAGCAAGGGAAAGGGCGCATATCTTACAGGGTTACCTGATTGCATTGGATCACCTGGACGAAGTAATCAGATTAATCCGCGAATCAGCCACACCTGATCAGGCAAAAGATAACCTGATTAATGCCGGTTGGGGAATCGATGAGATTCAGGCCAAAGCCATTCTTGAATTGCGTTTACAGCGTTTGACAGGTATGGAACGCGAGAAGATCAAAGAAGAATTTGACAACCTGATGAAAGTTATTGAAGGCCTGGAAGCGTTACTTGGAAGCGAAGAGTTAAGGTATGATCTGATTAAGAAAGAGCTAATTGAAATAAAAGAAAAGTTCGGTGATGCGCGCAGAACCCAGATTCAATATGTGGGCGACGAAATGAAGATTGAAGATTTGATTGAAAATGAGGATGTTATAATCACAATTTCTCATTTAGGTTATATCAAAAGAACTTCCGCTTCTGAATATCGCCAGCAGAGAAGAGGCGGACGTGGCGCTATAGGTAGCAAAACCCGCGAGGAAGATTATGTTGAACATCTGTTTGTGGCGTCAACCCATGACACCATGTTGTTCTTTACGGAAAAGGGTAGATGTTATTGGTTGAGGGTGTACGAAATCCCTGAAGGTGAAAAACAAGCTAAAGGAAGGGCCATCCAGAATTTGATTCAAATACCTCAGGATGATAAGGTTAGAGCGATTATTGAAGTTAAAAAATTAAGTGATAAAGAATTCGTGGAGAATCACTTTATCGTTCTTTGTACGAAGAAAGGTATTATCAAAAAGACATCTCTTGAAGACTTCAGCCGTCCGAGAGCTAACGGTGTAAATGCAATCACCATTGTAGATGGCGACGAACTGCTGGAAGCAAGAATGACAAATGGTAATGAGCAGATTATGCTTGCCTTAAAGAGCGGAAGAGCTATTCGTTTCGAAGAATTTAAAGTTCGTTCAACGGGCCGTGGCGCAATTGGCGTAGGTGGTATAGAAGTTGATGATGAAACTGATGAGGTAATTGGTATGATATGTGTAGATAAGGACGATACCTCTAAAACCGTTCTTGTTGTCAGCGAAAAAGGCTTCGGAAAACGTACCCCGGTCGACGAATACAGAATCACCAACAGAGGTGGTAAAGGCGTAAAGACCATAAATGTTACCGAAAAAACAGGCAAGCTCGTAGGAATTTTAGATGTAACTGAAAAAGAAGATCTTATCATTACATGTAAATCCGGAATTACGCTCAGGACTGCTGTAAGCAGCATTAAAGAGGCTGGTAGAGCTACGCAGGGCGTGAAGCTGATCAGGCTTGATGATGGCGATGAGATTGCAGCAATTTCTAAAGTTGATGAACAGGAAACAGAGGCAGAGGTTGTAGAAATACAGCTTACAGATGAACAGGTAAATACGCAGGAAGAAACAAATAACGATAATGGCCAGGAAGATGTAAACTCTGACAATCCTTCTGAAGCCCCTGAAAATCAATAATTAAATAAAATTTGTATGAAAAAAATCTTTTTATCGGTTGTTTTTGCAGGTTTTGGTCTACTAGCTTTTAGCCAGGATTATTCCAAAGTGGCCCTGCTGAACCAAACCAAAAAATATGAAGATGCTAAGAAAGAGGTTGACGCGCTGGCCACCAACAAAAAGTCTGCGGACAAAGCGGAAACTTTTTATTGGATATCAACTGTTTACGGTTCTTTATATGCAGATCCAACACTAAGCACAAAATATCCGGAAGCATTGGATGTGTCATATAAAGCATATGCAAAATACAAAGAGCTGGAGCCAGATCTGAAGATTATGAAACAATACGGCGCTTCACCGGTTGCATCTTTATATGCAAAATCATTTGACAATGGAAAAACTTTTTTCCAGGGCAGCAAATGGGATTCAGCGTTCAAATACTTTAAGGTAGCTGAGGAAATGGGTGATTTTATCAACAAGAACGGCTTTAGCGCCAATAAATCTGCGATAGACACTTTCACTGTATTGTACACTGGTTATGCTGCACAGAACGCAGGTAAAATGGGTGACGCAGTTGGATATTATGAAAAACTGGCAACGCTGAAAATTGGTGGCAAGGATTTCCTGGATATGTACCGCTACATGCTTGATTACTATTCTAATAACAAGCAAACTGATAAATTCGCAGCAACGCTTGCTCAGGCCAAAGAATTGTATCCTGACCAGTCTGCTATATGGAACCAGGTAGAAATGGGTAACATGAGCAGCTCTTCTTCACTTGCACAGATTATGGACAAGTATAAGAAAGAAAGTGGCGAAGGGAAACTAACGACCGCAGATCAATATTTGGGTTATGCAGATATGCTGGCTACAACTGATAAAGAACAATTGAAAGGATTAGACACTGCACAAATGATTGAGATTAAACAACTTGCTGCGGATGCTTTCTCTAAAGCTTTTGAAAAAGATGCCAATGGCGTTTATGCATATAATGCCGGCGTAATGTATTATAGCCAGTTCAATGCATTAGATGAAAAATTCTATGATTATAAAGGTGAAGGCGCTGACCTGAAAGCGAAAAGAGATGCTATTTTGGCTCAGCAGGTTCCTTTAGCTGACAAATCAATTGAATGGCTTGAAAAAGCATATGAAATCTTAAAAGCCAAAGCTGAAAGGTCTAAAACTGAAGCAACCTGTTTAAACAGATCAGTTGATAACCTGGCTAACCTGTATGGCTGGAAAAGAGACAGGGCAAGAGGCCGTGATGTAAAAGCTTACGATCAATTTGATGCTAAGTTCACTAAATATGATGGCGAGCACGACAAATACAAACAATAATCGGCTTACGTAATTTTAAAAGACGGCTGTTTCGCAAGAGACAGCCGTTTTTTGCTGTTAGCTTTCAGCTTTTAGGCCGCTGGTTCAGACATCTTTAAATTGTGCTGTCATTTTTCTCCAGGAATAATCCAGTAATCCACCAATCTCAAAAATCCTGATCTAGACAAAAATCCCTATCCGCTTTGAGCAGGGAAACTCGAACATCTTTCAACAATTCCATGATTCTTCCTCAAGAATAATCCTGTCAATCCACAAATCCCCAAAATCCCGATCCAGACAAAATCCTAATCCTGGTTAAGAAACGTAAAATCTTAGTCAGAATTGGGATTTCCATATCAGGTTGAATGTTTAACTTGCGTCCTATTTCATTTTTTAAAATACTACATATGAATTTTGGATATTTTCACTATCCCTTACCGGTAAACGAGCCCGTTTTGCAATATGCTCCCGGCTCACAGGAAAAGATCACGCTGAAAAAGACGTTGGCTGAATTGAAGAAAAAGGCGATCGATATCCCCATGTATATTGGTGGTAAGGCGGTGAAAACCGGCAATAAAGTGGCCATCCATCCACCTCATGAAACGTCACACACGTTGGGGTATTTTCATAAAGGTGATGAAAAACATGTAAAGCAGGCAATTGATTCAGCACTGAAGGTAAAAGAGGCCTGGGCAAATATGCCGTGGGAAGAACGCGCTCATATCTTCCTGAAAGCAGCTGATCTTATTTCTACTAAATATCGCAGCTTCATGAACGGCACAACGATGCTGGGACAAAGCAAAAATGCTTACCAGGCAGAAATAGATAGTGCTTGCGAGCTGATCGACTTCCTTCGCTTCAACGTACACTTTTTAAGTGAAATATATAAGCAACAACCTATCTCATCTCCAGGCATTCATAACCGCACAGAATGGAGGCCTTTGGAAGGTTTCGTGTTGGCTGTAACTCCATTTAACTTCACGGCTATTGGCGGCAACCTGCCTACAAGCGCAGCTATGTGTGGTAACGTAGTTGTTTGGAAGCCTGCTGAAACACAGGTATACAGTGCGCAAATGTTCATGCGCATTTTAAAAGAAGCAGGCTTACCTGACGGCGTGATCAATCTTATTTATGTTGACGGACCGGTTTTAGGTAAAGTATGTTTTACACATCCTGATTTTGCAGGTGTGCACTTTACAGGTTCTACAGGTGTCTTCAACCAGATGTGGAAGACAATTGGCGAAAACATTCCTAAATACAAAACATACCCTCGCATTGTGGGCGAAACAGGCGGTAAAGATTTCGTAATGGTGCATAGAAGCGCAGATGTAGACGCAACAGCTGTTGCATTGGCGCGTGGAGCGTTTGAATTCCAGGGACAAAAATGTTCGGCTGCTTCAAGGGCTTATATTCCTTCCAACATCGCAGATGAAATCAAAGCCAAATTGGTGGCAATTGTGAAATCCATGAAAATGGGCACTGTTGAAGATTTTACCAACTTCGTTAATGCAGTTATTGACGAAAAAAGCTTTAAGAAAATCGCCAGCTATATTGATACAGCTAAAAAAGATAAAAAAGCAAGCATCCTTGTTGGCGGCAATTACAACAAATCTGAAGGCTACTTTATTGAGCCTACTGTAATTGAAACGAAAGACGCTAAATATGTAACCATGTGCGAAGAAATCTTCGGGCCAGTGTTAACTATTTACGTTTATGATGCGGATAAATTTGAAGAAACGCTGGAGCTGGTAAATACAACATCTCCTTATGCATTGACTGGTTCAATCATTGCGCAGGATAGAGATGCTGTTGTACTGGCAACAAATCATCTGCGTAACGCAGCTGGCAACTTTTACATCAACGATAAGCCAACCGGTGCAGTTGTTGGGCAGCAGCCTTTTGGTGGTGCCAGAGCAAGCGGAACAAACGACAAGGCGGGCAGCATGATCAATTTATACCGTTGGTTGAGCGCAAGAACAGTAAAAGAAACGTTTAATCCTCCTACAGATTATCGCTACTCATTCTTAAACGAAGCATAATTTATAATGGCTCAAGGCCGTCAGTAAGCTATTTTATTGTTTGCTGACGGCAAAAAGCTCATTGCTGAAAGCTTATATATGATTAACAACCTTAAGAATTTTCTGAACGAAGAGCAAGACCCAAAAGCTGTAGAAAAAGTCGCGGATAAGCTGAATAGCATGATGATGACTGACGAAACCGTTACGTATATAGCTGTTCAGAAAAAGCCCGCCATTACTATTGCTCCCGAATGCATTGCCCTAACCAACAAGCGCATCATTTTCTTCCGCTCAAAAAATATGGGCCTTTCAACAGAGTATGAAGATATCATTTGGAAAGACGTATTAGATTCCCATCTTAAAGAAAACATCTGGGGTGCGGAGTTTAAAGTACAAACTGTTAAAGGTTCCGAACACATCATTGACTTTCTTCCAAAAGCCCAGGCACGTAAGCTATTTGCTGTTGTACAAGAACAGGAAGAAGTACAAAAAGAAGTACGCCGCCAGCTTGATTTGGAAGATAAAAGAGCGTCAGCCAACAGGCTTGTTGTTGCGGCACATTCAACCAATCAATCCTCAGATGCATTGGATGACAAAACCAGGCATGCCGATCCGGTTGAAACATTACAGAAATTAAAAACCTTGCTGGATAATGGTTTAATCCTGCAGGAAGAATATGATGCCAAGAAGGCTGAAGTGTTGGCAAGGATGTAGCTAAAATCTTCGCTGGCTGATTTCCTGATGTCTGATTTATTCAACCACCAGCCGTTTCCGGAGTTTCAGAGAAGGTGCATATTCTTTTATCCAACCATTTTTATACCTCATTATCTGTTTTTCATATACTGATTTATTTGTTACTCATTTGATTTCAGGCAATATAAAAGCTGATGACTGATAGCTGAGCGCTGAAAGCTATTATCTTTGCCGCTGCTACAGGCCCGAACTATCGTTTCGCGCAAGCGGAAAGGAAAGTCTGGACAGCACAGAGCAACTCACCGGTGAACAGCCGGGAGGCGTGCAAACGCCTACAGAAAGTGCCACAGAAAATAACCGTCCTGAGCAATTGGGATAAGGGTGAAAATGTGAGGTAAGAGCTCACGATAGGGCAGGGTGACCTGCTTTATGGGTAAACCTTGGGTGCTGTAATGCCATGTATAGGCCCGCTGAGAACTGCTCGTTCAAGGGCCAGGGTAGGCAGCAGGAGGTAAGCAGTAATGTTTATCCCAGATAAATGATAGTGTAAAAACAGAATCCGGCTTACGAGGCTTGTAGCTTTTTTTTAATTGAAAATAGAGAGTTGAAAATTGAAAATGATTGTTTGATTTATACCTGAAAGGGTATATTTTTTTGTTTAAAATAGTATTCTTCCGCTATAATGTTTAAGTCCGAAATCAGAAAATTCCATCATGTATTTAGATGAATTCATCTGTAACTCAATCAAATAAAAAATTTGGTCAGTATTATGTAAGCACTATTTTTGCAATCACAAATAAAAAAAATGATCAATCAGTTGCACATACATCATCACCATCATTTCTTACCGTAGGTAAGCCGGTGTTGTTATGTGCAAGTAACATATACTTTAAAAATAGGCTTACCTCGTGGTAGGCCTTTTTTTATGTCCGTTACTGAGCATTTGATCTTACAAAAAGCAAAAGCACTATCAATCATACAAAATGAGCACAACTAACGCAAACAACCAATCAGCCGGAAACGGTGTTTTAAAGATTGCCATTCAAAAATCCGGAAGGTTACATGATGACTCTATGAAAATGCTGAAAGAATGCGGCATCGACGTAAGCAATGGTGTCAACAAACTTAAGAGTGAAGCCAGTAATTTTCCATTGGAAGTGTTTTTTCTCAGGGATGATGATATTCCGCAGTATGTAGAAGATGCAGTGGCTGATATTGGGATAGTTGGAGAAAATGTTGTGTATGAAAAAAAGAAAAAAGTAGATCTGGTTGAAAAGCTGGGTTTTGGAAAATGCAGGCTTTCAATCGCAGTGCAGAAAGGCGATGTATATAATGATGTTTCTTTCTTACAGGGAAAGCGGATTGCAACAAGCTATCCGGTAATAGTAAAAGATTTCCTGGATGAAAAAGGCATTAACGCAGAGATCCACGAAATTAGCGGAAGCGTCGAAATAGCACCCGGTATTGGATTAGCTGAGGCTATCTGTGATTTGGTTAGCAGCGGTTCTACTTTGTTTATGAACGGCCTTAGTGAAGTGGAAACTATTTTACAATCACAGGCAATACTGATTAAAAACAAACAGCTCTCTGCAGAGCAGCAAGCAATCCTGGATAAATTATTGTTCCGCATTCAGGCTGTGAAAAAAGCTAAGAACAACAAGTACGTGTTATTGAATGCACCAAATGATCAGCTGGAACAGATAATCTCTTTGCTCCCCGGTATGAAAAGCCCGACTGTATTGCCACTTGCAGAAAAAGGATGGAGCAGTGTTCACAGCGTAATTAGCGAAAGCACTTTCTGGGATATTATCGAAAAACTCAAAGCCGCAGGAGCACAGGGCATATTAGTTGTTCCGATCGAAAAAATGATTGTATAAAAGTCTAAAGCTTAACATGCCATGAACGTTCAAATACGTCCACAACGCAGCCAATGGGCCAGCCTTTTGCAAAGACCGGAGCTGGACAATACAAAACTGGAAGCATCAGTTAAAAAGATTTTGCAGGATGTGAAAGAGAAAGGTGATGAAGCGATTTTGCATTATACACAACAGTTTGACGGAATTGTATTAAGCAGTTTACAAATATCTCAGCAGGAAATAGATGAAGCCGTTTCTACAATTGCAGATGAATTAAAAAATGCTATTCAACTGGCGGCCAACAATATCACTGCCTTCCATAAAAAACAACTTTCCGCGCCGGAAGTGATTGAAACAATGCCGGGCGTTTCATGCTGGCGCAAAAGTATCGGCATTGAAAAAGTCGGCCTATACATTCCTGGTGGATCGGCGCCGCTTTTTTCAACTATTTTAATGCTGGCAATTCCCGCGAAGCTGGCAGGTTGTAAAGAAATTATTTTGTGTTCACCTCCCGGCAAGGATGGGAAACTTCATCCCGCGATTTTATATGCAGCGCGGCTAACAGGCATTACAAAAGTATTTAAAGCTGGTGGCGTGCAGGCAATCGGAGCAATGGCTTTTGGTACATCCTCCATTCCTAAAGCCTACAAAATTTTCGGGCCCGGTAACCAGTATGTAACCTGCGCTAAGCAACTGATTCAACAATACGGTGTTGCAATAGACATGCCCGCCGGCCCAAGTGAAGTATGTGTGATAGCAGACGAAAGTTGTGTTCCGGCATTTGTAGCTGCTGATCTTTTATCACAGGCAGAACACGGCCCGGACAGCCAGGTGTTACTGGTAAGTCCGTCTGAAGATGTGGTAAAGAATGTTCAAGACGAACTGGACAAACAATTGGCAGTGTTGCCAAGAAAAGATCTTGCAGAAAAAGCGTTGCAAAACAGTAAAGCCATCATTGTGAAAGATATGCAGGAGGCTATTGAGTTGGTGAATGAGTATGCAGCGGAGCATTTAATTCTGAGCTGTGAAAATGATGAAGCGATCGCTGAATTCATTGTGAATGCAGGCTCTGTTTTCCTGGGAAATTATTCTCCTGAAAGCGTGGGAGATTATGCAAGCGGAACCAACCACACATTGCCAACCAACGGATATGCGAGAATGTACAGCGGTGTTAGCGTGGATAGCTTTGTAAAAAAAGTGACCTATCAAAAACTGACTAAGGAAGGCCTGCATCAAATAGGTAAAGCTGTTGAACTAATGGCTGAAGCCGAAGGGCTGGAAGCGCATAAAAATGCAGTTTCGATAAGAATCAAATAGAAGAAGGTGTCAGGTATGAGGCTTGAGGAATATGAGGACGTAAAGATGACACACCATTCACCATTCACCATTGACTATTCACTTTTTACCATTCACTAGAAAAAACAATCATCATGTTCGATATAAATAATCTTACAAGAGAGAATATTAAAAAGCTCACACCTTACTCTTCTGCAAGAGATGAATTTAGCGGAGAAGCAAGTGTGTTCCTGGATGCAAATGAAAACAGCCTTGGTTCCCCATTACCTAAATGGTACAACCGTTACCCTGATCCGCACCAGCAAAAAGTTAAAGAAGCGCTTAGCAAAGTAAAAGGCATTGCGACAGAACATATTTTTCTGGGAAACGGCAGTGATGAATGTATTGATTTATTGTTCCGCAGTTTTTGCAACCCGGGAAAAGATAATGTGATCATTTGCCCTCCTACATACGGCATGTATGAAGTAAGTGCAAACATTAATGATGTTGAATTAAGAAGAGCTCCATTGCTTGATACGTTCCAACTGGATCTGATTCATTTGGAAAACCTTGCGGACGAGAACACTAAAATTATCTGGATCTGTTCCCCAAATAATCCAACGGGTAATTCTCTCAACAGGGAAGATATTCTTACTGTGCTCAATAACTTTAATGGCATAGTTGTTATAGACGAAGCTTATATCAACTTCGCTCGCCAACGTTCATTTATACAGGACCTGGTTGATTATCCAAATCTTGTTGTAATGCAAACGTTCAGCAAAGCATGGGGGCTGGCCGCACTTAGATTGGGTATGGCTTTTGCTTCAAAAGACATTATTGATATATTGAGCAAGGTAAAGCCGCCTTACAATATTAACCAGGTAACACAGGAACTCGCGCTAAAAGCGTTGGAAGAAGTAGGGCAGGTGAATGATATGATCAATGAACTTGTCGCCATGCGTGAAGCGCTGCGTGAAGTATTTGGAAGAATGCCGACAGTTGAAACTGTTTATCCGTCTGATGCTAACTTTATCCTTGTAAAAATTAAAGATGCAAGAAAAGTATATGAGTTTCTGTTAACAAAGGGTATAGTGGTTAGAGATCGCAGCAACGTGAAATTATGTGAAGATTGTTTGCGTATCACTGTAGGCACAGAACAGGAAAACACTGTATTAGTTGATGCATTGGCCGAGTGGTTTGAACTGACGGCGAGCCAGACTGCGAAAGCTTAATAAATTGATAATTGAAAGTTGACAATTGACAATCGACAATGCCGGATAGTTTTTCCTATTACTCAGGAATAAATTAGTATGAAACGACAGCTAAAAGCTGATCGATAATAGCTGATAGCTATTCAGCTTTTTTTGCCGCCGATACCATTTTGATTTAATTTTAAGCCATGCTAAAACCATTTATGATGAAAAATATCAAGATGAAATCAAGTTGTCTTTTCATTGCCCTGTTAGCTATAACAACCTCTTATGCACGCGCTGCTAAAGACTCCACTGCAACTCCTGTTGCTGCTGAGGTTAAAGCAGATGCAAACAATGCGGGGTTAAAACTTCCCGCAGGTTTCGGTGCTTTAAAAGTTGCCGATAGCGTTAATGGAGCAAGGCACATAGTTGTTACAGAAAAAGGAGACATCTACGTAAAGACCTCCGGCACAAAAAACGGCGGCGGTATTTTTGTTTTGCATGTTGGAGATAATGGTAAACTGCAAAGCAAGGAAGGTTTTGGCAACTACGGAGGTACTGGCATGGCTATTAAAAATGGCTACCTATATGCTTCTTCAAACACAGAGGTGTTCCGGTATAAACTAGATGCGGATGGAAAGGTTACGAATCCTGACAGCCCTGAAAAAATAGTAACGGGTTTGCTGGATCGCCACCAACACGAATCAAAATCTATAGCACTGGATAACGATGGTAACATCTACGTGAACATAGGCGCGTACTCTAACTCCTGCCAGGAAAAAGACAGAACGGAAGGATCAATGGGGATGAAGCCTTGCCCTATTTTAGATTCAGCCGGTGGTATCTGGCAATTTAAAGCCGACAAGCCTAACCAAACTTATGGAGATGGTGTGCACTATGCTAGTGGCCTTCGTAATGTTGTTGGCCTGGATTGGAACACAGTAACGAACAGCCTGTTTGTTATGCAACATGGCCGCGATGACCTGGCAAGATTGTTCCCCAAATATTATGACAACAAGAAAAGTGCAGAAATTCCTGCAGAATGCATGTATCAGATAAAGAAGGGAGACAATGCAGGATGGCCATATATTTATTATGATGAGCTGCAGAACAAAAAAATACTAGCTCCCGAATATGGTGGCGATGGGCAAAAGACAGGTGGCGAAGATGCTATCGATCCGGTAGTTGCTTTTCCTGGCCACTTAGCACCAAACGGCCTACTATTTTACACTGGCAACATGTTTCCGGCAAAATATAAAAACGGCGCATTCATTGCATTCCATGGTTCATGGAACCGCGCACCAGAACCTCAGAAAGGATATCTGGTAGCATTCGTTCCTTTCAAAGATGGAAAGCCAAGCGGCAAGTGGGAAATCTTTGCTGATGATTTTGCTGGCGGCCCTGAATTTATTTCTCCGGCAAAAGCAAAACACCGTCCTTGCGGATTAGCCCAGGGCCCGGATGGTTCGCTGTATATCAGCGATGATAAAGGCGGTTCTATTTACAGGATCGTATACAAAGGCAAATAAAACAAGATCGCTGATAGCCGATTTGAAGACGTCTGATTTGATTAAAACTAAACCTGTCTGATATCAGTTTTGAAAATCAATAAATTAACAGCAGCTGAAGGCTGATAGCTGACAGCTTTAACAAATTAATCGAAGCTGAAAGTTGATAACTGACAGCTCATAGCTTTAACACATGTACAAGAAACTATTCTTTATAGCTATTGGTATGATTACCGTAGCAGGGTTATCCGCTCAAAAAACAACCGGAAAAAAAGCCGCACCCAAAGGCAAAGAAATTTACACGCAGTTCTGCTTAAGCTGTCATCAGCCAGATGGCGACGGGGTGCCGAATCTAAATCCGCCGTTAATCAACACTTCCTACGTTATCGGTGATAAAAAGAAATTGATAACATGGGTGTTGAAAGGGACAACGGATAAGGTGGAAATAGACGGACAAACTTATTCAAACAACATGCCTCCGCAGAATTTTTTAAGTGATGAACAGCTTGCCAGCGTACTTACTTACATCAGGAGCAGTTTTGGCAACAAGGCTTCGGCTATCACATCGGCGGATGTTAAGGATGTAAGAGCAACAGTAAAGTAATTTTCAACTCGGGTAAAAAGGCAACATTCAAAAGGATTACTATAGTAAGGTTTTTATTTTTGAATTTTTACTTTTGACTTAATCAATAAACCAACTAATTCATGTCGATTACAGCCTCAAGCGAACAAGTAAAAGGAAAAAGGATATTATTTATAGACAGAGACGGAACGCTTATTAAAGAAGCTCCTCCAACTTACCAGATCGATAGTTGGGAAAAATTGGAATTTTATCCCGAAGCATTCACTTACATGTCAAAAATTGCAGCAGAGTTGGATTATGAACTGGTAATGGTGAGCAATCAGGACGGTTTGGGTACAGATAGTTTTCCCGAACATACATTCTGGCCAATTCAAAACTTCATCGTAAAAAGTTTTGAAAATGAAGGAGTGCATTTTGCCGCATCTTACTTTGACAGGACTTTTGCGAAAGACAATGCACCAACGCGCAAACCAAATACCGGAATGTTAACCGGCTATATGGGTAACGCGATGTATGACCTGGAGCATTCTTTTGTAATTGGCGACAGGATTACGGATGTGCAGCTAGCCAAAAACCTCGGCAGCAAAGCCATTTGGTTAAAGGTGGATGAATTGCTTGGCGCAGAAGAAATCAAAAACAATGCAGAAATTTTGTCTTCCGTGATAGCCCTGGAAACAAAGAACTGGAAAGACATTTACGAGTTTTTAAAATTGGGGATGCGCAAAGTAACACATGAGCGCAATACCAACGAAACACAGATTGAAATATCGCTTAACCTTGATGGCAGCGGAAAAGCAGATATTCATACCGGGCTTGGATTTTTCGACCACATGCTTGAACAGATTGCCCGCCACGGCAAAATGGATTTGGCCATCAACACAAAAGGGGACCTTCATATTGACGAACATCACACGATAGAAGATACAGGGCTGGCGCTGGGCGAAGCTTTTGCCAAAGGGCTTGCAGATAAAAGAGGGATGGAGCGTTATGGTTTCGCATTGCCAATGGATGAAGCCGACGCAAAAGTGTTGATTGATTTCGGCGGGAGGAACTGGCTGGTTTGGAAGGCTGACTTTAAACGCGAGAAGATTGGTGAAATGCCGACCGAAATGTTTCATCACTTTTTTAAATCATTCAGTGATGCAGCAAAATGCAACCTGAATATTGAATGCCACGGTGAAAATGAGCACCATAAGATCGAAGCCATCTTCAAAGCGTTTGCAAAAGCGATAAAAATGGCGGTAAAAAGAGACCCCCTCAGCAATTATTTGCCGAGCACAAAAGGAGTACTCTAGAATGTAAGATGTTAGATGTACGTTGTGCGATGTATTTTTCACCATGTATTTCAAGTATTTTATATAAAAGCAGGATTTGCGATGATTATGGAATGAGCTTCGTAAATCCTGCTTAATTCCCTATTTTTGGAGCAGTAGCTTAGCCATTTAAACAAAGTACTGCTGCCGTATGATACCAAAACTGATCATTAGTAAACTGCGACAAGCATTTTTGTTTGTCTCACTTATCTGCGCAGCATTTGTTTCTCAGAGCCAGCAAAATGATTACCCCTTTTCACAACTCAGTGTTTTCGACGGATTATCTCATAACCAGGTTAATTGCATGTACAAAGATGCGCGGGGATTTATCTGGTTTGGAACGATGTCCGGGTTAAACAGGTATGACGGTTACACATTCAAGATTTTTCGCCATAATTCGCAGGATTCTTTTTCACTTGTTGACGATTATATTCTAAAGATCACGGAAGCGCCGGGCAACAGGCTGTTCATCCTGACAAGAAATGGTTATAGTATTTACGATCCTTCCAAAGAACAATTTTTAAATGGAAGTACCTTTTTGCAATCATTAGGGCTTCCCGCCTACAATCTTACTACGGCAATAAAAACCAACGACGAATTCTGGTTTGTTTATGCGAACGACGGTGTGTTTCGGTACAGCTCAGGAAAGATAACAAAGATCACGCATGTTGATAGTGACCCCTTCTCTCCGGATAAAAGTGCGATAACTGACGCGCAAAAAGACAGCCACGGGAATATTGTACTTGTTCATAACAACGGATTATTAGAAAAGGTAGATAATCATTCGCTTCGGATTAGCTTTAGAACGACTGCGGTCAGCAGAGTTGTGGGGAGTAAGCCTTATACATACAGCCTGTTTGTAGACGATAAAGATGATGCATGGCTATATGTTCCTACAAGTGCACTGGGCGTTTTCTATTATCCTGTTTTTGCAGCGGAAGCGAGGCAACTCTCGAAGGAGAACGGCTTGCTCAATAATAACATTATAAGCTCAGTAATACAGGATAACAAGGGTAACATATGGATAGGCACAGATCACGGAGGCGTGAATATCATTAACAAAAACAACTTTCAGCTCACGATCCTCACATCGAAAGAAGAGAACAACAAAACGCTTGCGGAGAACAGCATTTATTCTTTGTATAAAGATGATCTTGGTATTATATGGGTGGGCACATATAAAAAAGGCATTAGCTATTATGCCGAAAACAAGGCAAAGTTTGCGTTGTATAAACATAATCCCTATGACCAGTACAGCCTGCCATTTGAAGATGTAAACAGGTTTGCAGAAGATAGTAAAGGCAATCTTTGGATAGGCACCAACGGAGGCGGATTAATTTATTTTAACCGCGCAAATAATACTTACACACGATACAGACATCAGCCCGGCAACGGCAATTCAATTGGGAATGATATAATTGTAAGCCTGTGGATCGATCATAAGCAACGTGTTTGGGTGGGCTCTTATTACGGAGGGCTTGATTGTTTCGATGGCAATAAATTCACGCACTATAAACACAGCGAAAAAGACTCCACGACTATTGCTGACGATAGAATTTGGGACATTTTTGAAGACGCTTCAAATACACTTTGGGTTGGAACGCTGGGCAATGGTTTTGACAGATTTGATGAGTCAAAAAAGATTTTTTACCACCATAAAGCTGCTCTGGCAGGATCAAATTTTGTGTCGTCAATTACGGAAGATGGCTCTGGAAATATATGGGTCGGCACGGCATACGGAGTAGACGTACTCAACAAAGCAACAGGCAAAATCACCCATTATTCCAGCGCTGCCAACAAGCTGAGTAACGACAACGTAACATTCGTACGAAAAGACCTGAATGGCAATATGTGGGTAGCCACAAGGGACGGGCTAAATGTGTTCAACCCGTTAACACAAACCTTTCAATCGTTTACAAGCAGGGATGGGTTGCCTGATAACAATGTGCTTACACTATTGCAGGACAGCAGCCATATTTTTTGGGCAAGCACGCCGAGTGGCATTTCTAAAATAATTGCAACTGAAAAGAATGGCATATTTAAGCTTAGCTGCAAAAACTACGATGAAAAAGACGGTCTGCAATCCCGCATCTTTAATAATAACGCAGCATTTAAAACAAGGGAACAAGAATTGATATTTGGCGGACCTAATGGCTTCAATGTTATTCAGCCTTTCAGTATTTCGCGCAACACCTACAAGCCATCCATTGTGCTCACTGGCTTTCAGCTGTTTAATGAAAGCATTCATGTGGGCGAAAAATTCAATAAACACGTTATTCTCTCCAGCGCAATTTCAGAAACGAATGAAATAATGCTGAAATACAACGAGAATGTTTTTTCCATTGACTTTGCAGCACTCAGTTACATTAACGCGGATAAAAATACCTACGCATATAAACTGGATGGCTTCAATAAGGAGTGGCTAACAACAGATGCAAAAACAAGAAGAGCAACCTATACCAATCTAGACCCGGGCGAATACACATTTTATGTTAAGGCGGCAAATGACGATGGCATCTGGAACGACCAGGAATTAAAGCTTGCGATAAAAATATTGCCGCCATTCTGGAAAACACCTTTGGCTTACCTGCTTTATTTCATTGTAATTGTAACATTCTTCTGGTTCGCACGCAGACTGGACATGCAACGTGCTAAAATGCGTTTTGAATTGCAGCAACAGAAAAAAGAAGCAAAGCGCTTACATGAACTGGATATGATGAAAATTAAATTCTTCACCAATGTAAGCCATGAGTTCAGAACCCCGCTTTCATTGATTTTAACGCCGATGGAGAAAATCATCAATCAGGCTGGCAATGATGATCAGCGAAAACAATTCCAGCTCATTCACAGGAATGCACGGCGGGTGTTGAATCTCGTCAATCAATTGCTTGATTTCAGAAAGATGGAAGTGCATGAATTGAAATTGCATCCTGCCATAGGCGACCTGGCAAAATTCATCCGCGATGTATCATATTCATTTACTGATCTCGCTGAGAATAAAAATATACAGTTCAGCTATACTTCAAATTGCAATCACTTAATTACCTCTTTCGATCATGATAAGATTGAACGCATTTTATTTAACCTTCTTTCGAACGCGTTCAAATTTACTCCCGAGAAAGGCAGGGTGAATGTTGAAGTAAACGTACAGCATACTGGAAAAGAAGCGTTTGCCGAGATCAAAATAATTGATACCGGAATTGGCATTGCTGCAGAAAAACAAGAAAGGATTTTTGAGCGGTTCTTTCAGAATGAGATTCCGGGCACAATGGTGAACCAGGGCAGCGGAATTGGTTTATCAATTACTAAAGAATTTGTGCGGTTACATAACGGCTATATTCAGGTAAAGAGTGAACTGGATAAAGGAAGTTGTTTTACTGTTTTTCTTCCTTTTTCAGTAGAACACGTGGTAGAAAATCTCTCGCAGGAACATCCAGCTATTCCATCACAACAGGAGCCACCGATTGAAAAGAATGATGCACCAGCAATGCAGCCAGTGGCTGCAAATGGCTATAATAAACCGGTTATTCTTTTGGTAGAAGACAACGAGGATTTCAGGTTTTATCTGAAAGACAATCTCAAGGAATTTTACCATATTGTAGAGGCTGAGAACGGGCGTATTGGCTGGCAAAGAACATTATCAGCACATCCTGCAATTGTGGTTAGCGATGTAAGCATGCCTGAAATGGATGGCATTGCACTCTGCCAGAAAATAAAACAGGACTCAAGGACAAGGCACATTCCCGTGATGTTGCTTACAGCACTGATAGGCGAGGAGCAACAATTGAAAGGCCTGCAAACCGGCGCTACGGATTATATAACCAAGCCTTTCAGTTTTGAAATATTGCTTTCGAGGATTAAAAATATCCTGCACGAACAGGAAGCGCTCAAACGTACTTATTCAAAGCATGTTGAAGCTAAAACCAGTGAAATAAAAGTGGGTTCGCCCGATGAACGATTTATTCAACAGGCGTTGCAAATTGTGGAACAAAATTTATCCAACGCTTCATTTTCGGTAGAAGAATTAAGCCGTGAATTGTGCATGAGCAGGGTAGCGGTGTACAAAAAGATCTTTACATTAACGGGCAAAGCGCCGATTGAATTCATTCGTTCTGTCCGATTACAACGTGCTGCGCAGCTTTTGGAGAAAACGGAAATGAACATTGCAGAGGTGGCATATGAAGTAGGGTTTAACAACCCGAAATACTTTACCAAGTATTTTAAAGCTTGTTTTGGGCAGGTGCCGTCAGTATATGTTGTGGAAAAAAGAAAACCGGGCCTGTCTAATGAGAAACAACAAAAGGAATAATAACCCTATTTATTAGTTTTTTTTCTCATTTGTTTTGCTTTGTGGATAGAATCCACTTTTGCTTTGGCAAGTTCAAGGATCGTTGAGTCGCAGTCGGCCTTTAGTTGCCGTACTACTTTGCTTACTTTTTGCTCCATTTGGCTGGAGTCCAGTTGTTGCTGCAAAAGAAGGTCCTTGTCGCTGGATCCGTGACAAGCAGAAAGAAGTGTAACACCAATAACTAAAGCCAGGAATTTATTCATGAAAAGCAGAATCTTTTTTAAGTAAAGAATCAATCACCAACGGAACGCGGCTTAGCTTAAAAGAGTCACATTGCTTTTGGATCGCCTTATATGCCGAGTCTATTCGCGCGCTTCCGATAGAATCCATTCGTTGTCTGTAAGAAATTAATTGATCTTCAGCATTATTAGCAGAATTGCAAGCCGTTATTAAAAAAATCTTTATAAAAATGATAACAATTAATAAGGTTACATTTATTTTCACAACGGTATAATGTGTTAGAACGTAAATTTAAACAATGCCGCTAAAGGCTTTCAAAAATATAATCCCTGTTGTTGCTATCCTTCTTTTTTGTACACTATTTTTTTCAAATAATGTTCAGGCGCAGAATGGAACCGGCCCATACGATACTATTCGTGTAAATGCCTGTATTGAAGCAAACGGCGACACAATTCCCTGCTCATGGCTTGATCCAGTTTATGTTTATGCGCGATTGTATGGTAAATATAAGCGGCAGGTGGCCGAGTGGACGAGGCTGAGAAACGCGGTGTATGTCACTTATCCATATGCAAAAGCCGCTTCAAGGGTAATGAATGAAATCAACCGGCAGCTGGTAAATGTCACCGACAAAAAGAAGCGAAAGGAAATCATCCATTCGCGCGAAAAAGACCTGAAAAAGCAATTTGCCGACAAACTCACGCAGTTATCTGTCTACCAGGGAAAAGTTTTGATGAAGCTGATTTATCGTGAAACCGGCAACAATTGCTACGAAATAATTGAAGAATACAAAGGCTCCTTCAACGCCGCTTTCTGGCAAACAGTTGCCTTGGTCTTCGGCTCCAATCTCCGTCAGAACTATGATCCCCAAAATGATGACAAGGCCATGGAAATGATAGTGAAAGACGTAGAAAGAATGTACGGCTATACTTCCAGGTAAAACAACCTATCTTGTTCATATAGTAAAAAATATGAATAACATTACTCTAAAGCAAACGTTAAATATACACTTATCCCAACCTTTGAATCTTCTGTTGAAATAATGTCTTTCTCTGAAAACCATTTATTGCCTTATATTTCACTGTTTTATATGCCTTATAACATCTACCGTTGTTAACGTCTTTTATTTGTTCCTTCCTTCATCTTAATTTACCTTTGCAGCCAATTTAAATAACTGGGTCTTGAGTTTATTTCTTTGCCCGGATGAAAAGTTGTCCTTATACCTAATTGAGTGGTTTTAAATTAATTCTTAATGAAAGTAGACATACTGGCTTTTGGCGTTCATCCGGATGATGTGGAACTTGGTTGTTCAGGTACATTGATCGCTGCTGTTAACGAAGGCAAAAAGGTTGCAGTAGTAGACCTGACAAGAGGCGAATTAGGAACGAGAGGAACCGCAGAAACCCGCAAAAACGAAGCTGCCAATGCAGCAAAAGTGATGGGGGTTGATGCTCGCGAGAATTTGGGAATGGCTGATGGTTTCTTTGAACATAATGAAGCAAACATCCGCAAGATTGTTGCTGCAATAAGAAAATACCAACCGGAAATAGTGTTGTGCAATGCTCCTGACGACAGGCACCCTGATCACGGAAGGAGTTCAAAACTGGTTTCTGATGCAGCCTTTCTTGCAGGCTTAAGAAAAATAGAAACGGAACTTGATGGTACAAACCAGGAAGCTTGGCGCCCGAAATATGTGTTTCACTATATTCAGGACCGCTACCTGAAACCTGACTTTGTATACGACATCTCAGATTGTATGGATAAAAAGATGGAAGCGATTCTAAGTTATACCACTCAGTTTAATACAACAGATTCCAGCGAGCCGGCCACCTATATATCGAATCCTGATTTTGTTGACGTAATAAAATCAAGGGCACTTATGTTTGGCAAACGTATTGGCGTTAGATATGCAGAAGGATATATAACCACCAAAATGATAGGTGTTACTTCGTTCGACGCATTTATTCAACACACCACCTGATGCCCTTTTAATTTTCACTTTTCAAATTAGATTTAGATGCAAACGCCAAAGTTCACAACACACACCCCTTCCTTTCACGCGGAGCTGAAAAAGAGGATCAATGATTACTTTACAGAGAAAGGTATATCTACTGCAGGTAACTATAAACTTTGGACAAAAGGAATCATCCTCGTTGTCGCATTTATAGCAATGTATGTTCACCTTGTTTTCTTTACACCAGCATCAACGTGGCTTGCATTGGGCGAATGTGTTATTGTTGGTTGCCTGATTGCCGGCATTGGCTTTAACGTGATGCACGATGGCGCACATGGCAGTTTCAGTAATAACCCGGTGATTAATAAGGCGGCGGCAGTAACACTGAGTGTTTTAGGTGGAAGCCATTTTATGTGGAACATGAAACACAACGTTATTCACCATGCGTACACCAACGTAGATGGCGTTGATGATGATATTGATGCGAAGCCTTTTCTTAGAATGGCTTCAACTCAAAAAAGATACAAAATCCATAAATACCAACATTTGTATTTCTGGTTTTTATACTCCCTGCTACATGCTTTCTGGATATTTTTTTCCGATTATAGAAAATATTTCAGCAAAAAAATTGGTGACATTCCTTTGAAGAAAATGACTGCGAAAGATCATTTCTACTTTTGGTTTCACAAGGTAATCAGTTATAGTATGTTCCTGGTTGTTCCATCGATCACAGTAGGTGTTGTACCGGCCATTGTAGGTTTTGGAACTGCGACGTTGGCTGGTGGATTAATTCTAAGTATTGTGTTTCAGCTTGCACATACAGTTGAGCACACTTCGTTTCCAATGCCCGATGTGGTGACTGGAAAACTGGAAGATGAATGGGCAGTTCACCAGTTAAAAACAACTGCGAATTTTGCTACAAAAAGTAAAGCAATTTCCTGGTATGTAGGCGGTTTGAACTTTCAGGTGGAGCACCATCTGTTCCCTAAAATTTCTCACATACATTATCCTGCAATAAGTAAGATTATCAAGCAGGCTTGCAATGAGTACAATGTAACTTATATTGAATACAAGTACCTGACCACGGCCGTTGCATCACATATTGCGTTCCTGAAAGAAATGGGAAAAGCGTAATGTGAATGTGCGAATGTGCAGGTGACATAATGAAATAGCCGGGTGATTGCAAATCATCCGGCTATTTTATTAGCAGTGCTAGCTCCGCTATAAAACCTGCGCTTAATGTGCGACAAACTTCAAACCAACAATAGAACCAATCAAGGTGGCAATAAAGAACATCCGCCAGAAGTCAGCCGGTTCTTTAAAGAAAATAATACCAATGATAACGGTACCAACTGCGCCAATGCCCGTCCACACAGCATATGCCGTACCCATGGGCAATGTTTGTGTGGCTTTATAAAGAAGAAGCATGCTTACGGTAAGACTAATAAAAAAGCCAATGATCCATAACATAGATGTGGTTCCACTCGTTTCTTTTGCTTTGCCGAGGCAAGTTGTAAACCCAACTTCAAACAAGCCTGCAATGATTAAGATAATCCAGTTCATACTTTAAATTGAAGTTGCAAAGTTCCTGTATAGTAACGACTTATTTTTTTACATAGGATAAAAAGCAATGAGCAATCACCTCTTAGCTATAAGCTTTCTGTTGCAAGCCTCACAACACAATAATTCCAGGAATAAATGAAAATAAAAGGATTCTTCTTGCTCTTTACTCGTCCGAAATTATCTTTCATTTCGAGCAGATGCTGACGGCTTATAGCTAATAGCTGACAGCTTAAGGCTATCTCTGTTGCCTGATCCTGCTTAGAGAAACCTGTGTAATTCCAAGATAAGAGGCAACGTATCCAAGCTGCACGCGTTGAATAAGGTGAGGAGTAGTATCCAGTAACTCCTGGTAGCGCTCGGTGGCAGATTTTGACTGACGCGTAATAAAACGTTCTTCAGTTTTAATTAGCTCTTGTTCGGCCAGTTTGCGCCCCCAGTTAGCAAGGGAAATGTCGTGGTTAAAAAGTTCCTGCAGTTCTTCTCCTTTAAGTTTATACAGAATAGAGTTTTCAAGCAGCTCCACACTTTCATAACCGGGTTTGTTGTAGACATAGCCGTTATAGGAGAGCACAATATCGCCTTCTAAGCCAAACCAGAAGGTAAGTTCTGAATCTTCTGTATTACAATAAGCGCGGGCTGCGCCTTGCTCAATAAAATAGATATCTGTCTCAGTCTTATTTTCTTTAAAAAGAATATGCCCCTTCTCCAGCTGGACACGTTGAAGCAAATGCACCAGTCTTGACTGTGATTTGGCAGGCAAATGGTGGATGTTTGATATTTTCTGTAGAACGATATCCAAATGGTATGATTTATTGTCAAAAGTAAAAAACGAAACAGACAATGTAAACAAACGCCACAAAATCAGCGTCATCTGGTATTTATAATAAGCAGAGCCTGCTCACGCCAGTCTTTGTTAAACTGGATAAACTATCTTTAGCAATGAACAACAACCTGACCATTCTTTAAATACCCGGTTATGCAACAATCAAAATGGTTTAGCAGGACTTTTGACTTTAGCAACAGCCAGAACATCTTTCCTTCAATCATCGAACGGTTGGCCGGAACGCCCGCAAGATTGGACGAAAAATTATTATCAATATCGCCGGAGATTTTGTCGGTGAGAATAGATGGCACCTGGACAATTAGAGAAAATATCGGGCATCTTACAGATCTGGAACCACTGTGGCAGGGGCGGCTTGAAGATATTCTGCATGGAGAAGAAGAGTTAAGGCCGACCGATCTTCAAAACATAGCCACAAGCCAGGCCAATCATGACGCAGTAGCAATTGAAGTGCTTCTCGGCAACTTTCGGCAGATCAGAAAGAAAACCATTCAACTACTCGAAAATCTGGATGAACAAGACATTCCCAAATTTGCCCTTCATCCAAGGCTGAAGACACCGATGCGCGTTTCAGATCTTTTTCTTTTTGTCGCTGAACATGATGACCATCATTTGGCGCGGATAACGGAATTGGTAAAGATCATCAATGCGTGATAACGCTCAAACTAAAAGCTGATAACTGAGAGCTGATCGCTTACAGCTTTTTAATCAACACATAATCATCCATAACATATCCGTTACCGATGTCCAGGATCATGTTTTCCAATACAGTAAATCCATGCTTTAGGTAATAGGCGTAGGCAGGGTTATTTTTGTTTACATTCAGTACAAGCTCTGTAGCACCGTTGTCCTTGGCTACTGCAACAACAGCTTCCGACAAAGCTTTTCCTGCGCCGGAGCGCTGAACAGTTGGCAGGACATACAACTTGTGCAACTTCCAACGTAATGATAGCGAGGGTGAATAAGGGCTGCATCCAGCAAAACCAATTGGTTTGCTATCTTGTTCGGCTATAAAGAAATAATGATCTGCAGACATTTGTTCTGTCAGTGTGTTAGCATTGTACATCATATCCAGCATATAATCAATCTGCTCCTGCGAAATAATTCCGCTATAAGTATCCGGCCATGTATCTTTTGCTATTTGCTGGATCGCTGGTATATCTTCAATTCTTGCCCTTCTTACCTTCATAATCTTACTATTTATGATGCAATATTTTTTTAGTGAGCCAATGGCTTAAAAATGCACTTCCCGCACCTATTGCCGCTCCGCCTAAAACGTCTGTTGGGTAGTGAGCGCCCAGGTATAACCGCGAATAACCTACACCTGCGGCCCATACATAAGCAGGCACAACAACATACCATTTTTTGTACTGTAGCGATAAACTTGTGGCCGTTGCGAACGCCATTGCGGTATGCCCCGAGGGGAAAGATTTTCCCTCCTCATATTGATACGGATAAATATCCGTATGCGTTTGATAGGGGCGGGGCCTGTTTATTGAAACTTTTAAACCCTCAGTCAGTACGGCCGCTATTGCAAGGCTCCCAACCATTTCATATGCTTTGAATTGTGTTTCCTTGTCCTTTTTAATAGCGCCGGTAACCCACAAGCCTATAGGTACGCCAACACTTACAGGGTAAGCTGAAGCTGTAGCCCCTTTCCACACAAATGAATTAGGGTTTTGAGGATTGATGCCTTTCAGAATATCAACATCCAGATTCTGCGCGCTTAAAATTCCGAAGCTAAATAAAAAGCATCCTGTTAAAAGGATGCTTTTCAAAGTTATTCCTGTCATTTAGTAATAAGTTATAAGTTTTACGTTGTACGTTGATTGAATTGTAGAACGTGTTGTAATTACCATGCCATAAAGTCACTGCTCTCAAATAGCTAAAAACGTATAACGTAACACGTATAACTAAAAACTCGTCTCCTCGCTTCGATAAACGTATAACGTAAAACGTAGCACTTACAACTTTAAAGCGTGCTTAAGCTTTCTTCAATCGTTCTTATCCTTGCCTGTGCATCCGCCTGCTTCTTTTTCTCCAGTTCAACTACTTCAGGCTTGGCATTCTGAACAAATCTTTCGTTGCCCAATTTTTTCAAAACACTGTCAAGAAACTTTTGCTGGTATTCCAGTTCTTTCGTCAATTCTTCTTTCAACGCAACTGTATCAACTTCTTTTTCTGTCTTAATGAAGAATTTATCTTTCTCCAATGCCACCACTATTGTGTTTGCCACAGCGTCCTGAGTATAAGAGATCTCGTCAGCATTTACCTGTTTGGCCAGGATATCGCTGATCGCTTTATACATGTCTGTTGCTTCAGACTGAATATGAAGTTGAATGTTTTCCTTTGGCTTGATCTGATTTTTGTTTCTGGCATCGCGGATAGCGGAAATAACATTCTTCAGCAATTCGCCCTCGGTCAATATTATCTTATCAGCAGCTTCAATTGAATCAAACTGTTTTACACAAATGTCATCAGCTCTTTCCTGCAGCAAATGATAAAGCTCTTCCGTTATAAACGGCATGTAAGGATGCAGCAATTGCATTAGTTGCTCAAAGAAGTAAATGGTCTTCTGATAAACCGCTGCTTCAACAGGTTGCTCAAAACCCGGCTTCACCCATTCAAGGTACCAGCTACAGAAGTCATCCCAAATCAGTGAGTAAATTGTTTTCAATGCCTCGCTTAAACGGAACTGGCCCATCAGGCTGTCTACCTGCGCACGCACTTCCTGTAGGCGATTGCTAAACCAGTTAATTGCAAAGCCAGAAGTTGATGCAGCATCCTGCGAACCATCTGCAACCCTTGCGCCCCACATTTTCACCAGCTTAAGTGCATTCCACAATTTGTTGTTGAAGTTGCGGCCTTGCTCAAGAGATGCTTCATCAAACAGCAGGTCATTTCCTGCTGGTGAAGAGATCATAATCCCAAAGCGCACTGCATCTGCACCATATTTATCAATCAACATAAGCAGGTCGGGAGAGTTGCCTAACTGCTTACTCATTTTTCTGCCTAATTTATCACGCACCATTCCCGTGAAATATACATCACTGAACGGCTTTTCCTGCTTGAATTCAAAGCCGGCCATAATCATACGTGCCACCCAAAAAAAGATGATATCCTGTCCTGTTACCAATACAGAAGTAGGGTAGTAGTACTTGAAATCTTCATTATCGGGCTCCGTAATTCCATTGAACACTTCCATTGGCCACAACCAGGAAGAAAACCATGTATCCAATACATCTTCATCCTGTCTAAGTGTTCCGCCGGTTTTATTCAGTTGTTGCGCTTCTTCTGCAGTTTCAGCAACATAGCAATTGCCTTGCTCATCATACCATGCAGGTATGCGTTGCCCCCACCACAACTGGCGGCTGATACACCAGTCTTTTACATTCTCCAGCCAGTATTTATAAGTAGCGAGGAACTTGTCGCCCGGATGTATTTTAATATCACCCTCTACAACCGCTTTAAGAGCAGGTTCAGCAAGCTCTTTCATTTTCAGGAACCACTGTGTAGAAATACGAGGTTCTACAACAGTATCCGGATTGCGCTGGCTGTAACCAAGGCGGGTACTGTATTCTTCTTCTTTAACTAAAAGGCCTTCTTCTTTAAGTTGCGCGATTGCTTTTTTACGCGCAACAAACCTGTCAAGGCCAACAAATACCTGCGCAGCTTCACTTAACGTACCATCTTCATTCAGCGTATCAATTACTTCCAGGTTGTGCTTAAGGCCAAGATTATAGTCATTAATATCATGTGCCGGTGTAACTTTCAACGCGCCGGTACCAAACTCTTTATCAACATACTCATCAAAAATCACAGGCACGGACCTGTTCACTAAAGGAACGACCACTCTTTTCCCTTTTAGGTGCGCATATCGTTCGTCTGTAGGGTTAACGCAAATAGCAGTATCACCCATAATAGTTTCAGGGCGCTGCGTTGCAATAACAATAAATTCATCGGAGCCTTCTACCTGGTATTTTACATGATACAACTTACCCTGTAATTCTTTATACTCAACTTCCTCATCACTTAGCGCTGTTTTTGCAGTCGGGTCCCAGTTGATCATTCGCGCACCGCGATAAATCAGTCCTTTATTATATAATTCAGTGAAGACTTTCATTACCGCTTTATAGTAATGATCATCCATCGTAAAACTTACCCTATCCCAATCCACGCTACAGCCAAGACGTTCGATCTGGTTGTAAATAATATTGCCATATTTTTCTTTCCACTCGAAAGCATATTTCAAGAACTCCTCGCGGGTAAGATCAGATTTTTTAATGCCCTTTTCCTTTTCAAGCATTTGTACCACTTTAGCTTCTGTAGCAATAGAAGCGTGGTCGCTACCCGGAACCCAGCAAGCGTTGAACCCGCTCATGCGTGCCTTTCTAACAAGAATATCCTGTACCGTTTCGTTCAAAGTATGCCCAAGATGTAAAACGCCTGTAACATTAGGTGGAGGGATAACGACCGTGAAAGCTTTACGGCCATCCGGTTTGCTATTAAAATATTTTTTATCCGACCAATGGCGCGTCCACTTTTGTTCAATTAACGCAGGTTCAAAATTTTTACTCAGTTCCATATAATAATTTCTAAAAAAAAGGCCTTTTATAAGGGCTGCAAAGGTAGTAATTCTCGGGCAAGTTATGAGGAGTATTTCACGCGGTGGGCGCAAATAAACGGCTGCGACAGATGCTTGTTTCGTAGATCATGATGCAAGTGTATTACGCCGCGTCGCTGCTCCGTGGCGCTCGCTGCGAGAAATTACACGCATAAAAAAACCTTTCACAATGGAAAGGCATTAAATATTATAACCTGGTTTAAAATCTATTGAAGAAGCATTCTTGCATCCCAGTTGCTTATTCCAGACAATTTACCAGCTGCCGAAGCTGGCTGGCCGGGCATATCTTCATCCATACTTTTTTGACATTTCATTTCTTCAGTACTCTTTTCGGAAAAAATGCAAACCGACTTCTTCACTTTCTCGCCTGCTTTCTTAAGCAGTCCATACCCGTTTGTGCAACTTGCAAAAACGGTAATTAGTGCGATCAAAGGTAATAGCTTGGTCATACAGCAGAAAAATTGGAAGGTGTAAAGGTAGTGTTAATCCTAAGAATCTGATTGTTAAATTAAAATTATAGTTCAAACTTCCAGAATCCAACAGGATTTGTGGCTAATGGGCATATATTTTTGGCAGTCAATTCATATTTATATTTTAACTAACGAATGTTCTGATTTGCCTATTCATACAGATAGCTTATCTTAGCGACCCAAAATTAATAACCTAGCTAAAAAAAGTAGAAAATGGCAAAATATAAAGCCGGTGTCCTATTTGGCGATGAGCTGGAAGCACTGTACAATGATGCAAAAGAGAACAAATTTGCTATGCCCGCTGTAAACGTTACGGGTACTGACTCTGTTAACGCGGTTTTAGAAACAGCAGCAAAAGTTAACTCACCTGTAATCATACAGTTTAGTAATGGCGGTGCGCAGTTCTATGCTGGTAAGGGTATGCCGAATGATAATCTGCAGGCTAATATCATTGGTGCAATAAGCGGCGCTCAGCATGTTCATAATGTTGCAAAGTATTACGGTGTTCCGGTTGTTCTTCACACAGACCACGCGGCAAAAAAATGGTTGCCATGGATTGATGGTTTATTAACTGCAGGTGAAGAATTTAAAGCTAAAAACGGACAGCCTTTATTTAGCTCGCACATGTTGGATTTGAGTGAAGAGCCACTGCATGAAAACATTGAAATTTCAGCTAACTATTTCAAACGCATCAATGCTTTAGGCATGAGCATCGAAATTGAGCTGGGTGTTACAGGCGGTGAAGAAGATGGCGTTGATAATTCTGATGTAGAAAATTCTAAATTATATACACAGCCACAGGATGTAGCAGACGCTTACGATGCTTTATCCGCAATTGGTTCTCGTTTTACCATCGCAGCTTCTTTCGGTAACGTACACGGTGTATACAGCCCGGGCAACGTTCAGTTAAGGCCTGAAATATTGAAGAACAGCCAGATCTTCCTTGCTGAAAAACTTGGCCTGGCAGCTGGTTCTAAACCATTATACTTCGTGTTCCATGGCGGTAGCGGTTCTGCGAAAGAGCAAATCAATGAAACACTTGATTACGGTGTGATCAAAATGAACATCGACACAGATATGCAATGGGCATTCTGGGAAGGTGTGCTTAACTTTTACAAAAAGAACGAAGGTTATCTGCAAACACAATTAGGCAATCCTGAAGGTGCTGATAAACCAAATAAAAAATACTACGATCCACGTGTTTGGTTAAGAAAAGGCGAAGATAATTTCGTTAAGAGATTGGAAGAAGCTTTTGCTGATCTTAACTGTATCAATAAGAACTAGGAGTGAGGCGTAAGGTTTGAGGTATCAGGTGTCAGGTATCACGCTTGAAGCCAGTTTCCTGATCCCGTAGGCCATAAAGTCCTTGAAATAAAAAGTTGCAAAAAAGAGGAGCGTAATGTTCCTCTTTTTTGTTTGTATGCAGGCAGCAGTTTTTACTTTTAAATTTTGACTTTTACTTCATCTCACTGATCAGTTGCTTGAAATAGTCCGGCGCATATAACAGCCTCGAACCATACCAGCTGAACATTTCGCCATCGACAAGCAGTACCTGTGCGTCGGGTATATGCAATTTTATTTCTTCAATATGCTTTTCTTTAAAAGGATAGGGCTCGCTGGATAGAAAGATAATCTCCGGCCGTGCTTCTATTATTTTTTCAATACTTACTTCGGGATATCTTTTGGCGTATTCGAAGACATTGATGAAACCACATGTTGACAGGAGGCTGCTGATAAAAGTATCTCCACCCACAGTCATATATGGATTGCGCCAAATGAGGTAAGAAACCCTGAATGGAATAGCAGAAGGTGCCAAAGCATTAAACGCATTGATAATTTGCTGAGCAATAGTTTCAGCTTCCGATATTTTGCCGGTAAGTATTCCAACTACCCTGATCATATTAATAGACCCATCAAGCTTGTTAATATCACTGATCCATACGGGCGCTATTTTTTCCAGCTCTTCAATTTGCTGTTTGGTATTTTCTTCTTTATTCGCGATAATTAAATCTGGTTGCAATTCTATTACTGCATCAATATTCACCGTTTTAGTTCCACCGATCCGCTTCTTTGTTGCATACCATTCTTTTGGATGAATACAAAAGCGCGTAATGCCAACAACTTCTTTATCCAAACCAAGATGAAAAAGCAGTTCCGTCTGAGAAGGCACAATGGAAACGATACGTTGAGCTGGTGCTTGCAGTTGTATTTTTCTGTCGAGTTGATCAATAACGTTTATCATGGCCGTATGGTTCTATTTGAGGATTTTGAATGGCAGGCTGTGTCGTTTAGAACGATTCCGATCATCGAAAATAGTCTTTATATACTGAAGAAAAAACGGATTTAGCAGACACTTTATAGCAACTCATCTCACCATAACAAAATAATAACATCGCGCTGAATAGTATTGCAGTCCAATAACTACGGATCTATTTATGAAGAAAAAGAGTTTTACATTATTATTTGCTGCATGCTTTTTTTGTTTATTGTCAGCACATGCGCAAACAACTTTTCATCTTGGCGTAAAAGGTGATATCGACCTCACAAAAGTATCGGGAAACGGCATGAGTAATTCTATGCTGGTAGATTATGAAGCCGGTGCATTTGGGGAAGTTAATTTTGGAAAGAAATGGAGCATTCAACCCGAAGTGTTGTACTCCAGGCGCGATGCAAAAATTTCGGACGACTTTTCAACGTATTATGTAAACCAGGTTTCTACAGACTACAAAACTAATGTTAAGCTCAATTATATCGTAGTTCCCATCATGGCGAAATACAATATTTCAAAACTGTTTACCGTTACTCTTGGACCGCAATTCGGATTTAAAATTTCTGATGATGAAGAGTTGTTGAAATCGGGTAAGCCAGCATTTAAAGACCTGGATTATGGAATTGCAGGTGGTTTGGAATTAAACGTTTCCGAGTCATTCAAATTCTTTACAAGGTATTACCAGGGCTTATCTAATATCAACAATATTGATGACAGATATACCTGGAAAACAAAACAAGTGCAAATAGGTATTTCGGTAAGAGTGCTATAGATGTACGATGTCAGATGTACGAGGTTAGATGTTAGACGTTATCGCCGCCTTGGTTCAAGCATGATGTGAATAGAGGCTTAGGAATAGTAAAGTTATTAACGCGATTATTTGCGGCATGATTATAGAAGTACCGGCGCATGATTTAGTAAATTATATTTGACCAGATGATACATATAAGAACATATAAGGCTTGATGCTATGCCTGTTGGTAATTGTGAAAAACTCACAGGGGGAATTATCGGCAGGTTGAGTTTTTTTGACTCCGCATCCTGAAACTTATATGTCCTTATATGCCTTACATGGTTCGATCAGACATAAAAATTTTAAGACCCGTTCCGGTGGATCGTTTGTCTGGACGCAATAACTGACCTGCCGGGCGGGCAACTAATTTCTCTTACGGTGAATAGTCAATAGTGAATGGTGAAAGATGCAGCAACTCAACTTTTAGCAAGACCTCACTATTCAAAAAAAGCAGAGTCTACATGAATTAGGAGACACAAAGAGGATGGAACATTTTTTATTTCACTCATTCAATTAATCTTTCCCTACAATATCATTCGCACATTTACATATTTACTCATTCGCACATTAAATCTTCTTGTCTTTCCACTTATTGCTTTTCAGGTAAAGAAAAGACGGCACAAACAACACAATCCAGTAGAGCCACTCTGATGCCCACCCCACAACAATCGATAATTTAAAATACTCCAGGGTTAAATACACATAGATACAATAAACGATAATGGCAATTGTTTCAGTCACCAGGTTTCTCTTGCTATTGCCTGTACCAACTACAGCATTCAGCCACACAGTCGACACAGATTGCATTACGAGTGCCAGTGAAACAACGCGCACAACGGGAATGGCAGCAAGGATAAAATCCTGGTCCTGCCCGTACACCTGTAACAGTATATCAGGTTTCAAATTCAGCAATACAAAAATGATTACTGCAAATCCTACACTCAGCTTCATGATTTTAATGATCAGTCCGATCACCTTATCCTGCAGGCCCTGGCCAATAATATTACTTACCATCATATTGCTTGTTGCAGCAAATGACCAGGATATACAACCAAACAATCCAAAAATATTGCGCATGGTGTTAGATATCGCCAGGTCCCTGTCACCATGGTGCTCAATCAGTATATAAAAGAATTCCCAGCTCACGATGCTGATAGCATACTGCATAATCAGCGGTGATGATTGCGTTAATATCAGCTTTATATTGGCAGCGTTGTATTTTATGTTGGAGAATAAAGCTATCCGGCCGGTTACGCCTTTCCAGTGCATTACAGCGAACGTTACAAGTAAACCTGTTGCTTCTGCAATGATGGATGCAACCGCAGCGCCATTAAAGCCCATCGTTGGCAACCCGAAATTGCCATAAATGAAACCATAATCCAGAAGAATGTTTGAGACGGTTTCAGCCAGTGTTCCGTATACCAGGTATTTACTTTGATTGATCCCAACCAATAAGGCATTGCGCATCTGATAAATATAGAGGAACGGAAGGCCCCAGATCCTGATCTTTAAAAAGTGTACAGCCATATCCACATGCTCCTTTTGATGAAGCGACATACGGAAAATGGTTGGTGCAATTAAATAGGTAATCAAAATACTCATGGCCGCCAGTATGAGCGAAATGCGGACTCCCTGGTTAAACAGGCTCCCTATTTCCGTGATGCGGTTTTCACCGGCACGGCGAGCAATTAAGGCCTGAAGGCCGTTGTTCAATCCCTGGCCAATTACCGCAAATACCAGGTAGAAAACACCGGTAATGCCCGCAACGCCCAGGGTTTGCTCACCCAGCCGTGAAAGGAAAATATTATTGGTGATAAAATTGATCTGGGGAATTAATATGGAAACAGCAATTGGCAGGGCGATCATCAGGATCTGCCTTGCGCTCGTGTTCACTTGTAATTGTAATGCATTAGCTTTCTCTGCCATAGGACGCGCAAAGTTAATTGATCAATTGATAGTTGAAAGGGACAATTGACAATAGGTGATTGTGAAATGTGCGAATGGGCAAATATGCAAATGAGTAGATACCCGGCAATAAACGCCTCGCAAATTTCAAGAATCGAAAGCTGATCGCTTATGGCGCTCAGACCTTTTCCTCTTTGCCGCTGGCGATGCTTCTGTAAATCGCTTCTACGATTTTAATATCCTGTAAGCCCATTTCACCAGGAACAATGGTTGGCTTTTTCTGTATGATGCAATTGGCAAAATCATCCATCTGCGCAGCTTGCTGATTTATTTGAGGGAAATCCATTTTTCCTTTGCTCGTTGCGCCCGCCATGCCACCGTATCGATATGCTTCGCTCAATTCAAACCAACCATTTTCCGCATCGGCACGCAAATTATTGTCCTCGGCATTGTAGCTTGACTTGCAGCTTGCAACAGCTCCGCCTGGAAAAGTCATTTCCCAATAAACAGTTTCATCCACCTCCTTAAACAATTCCGGCTTTAGCTTTTCTTCCCTTGCTTTAACGGTTAATGGTTCTTCCCCGGTTGTGTAACGAACGCCCTGAATACAATAAACGCCCATATCCATCAGGCCGCCACCACCGGCAAGCGCTTTTTTAAGGCGCCACGCATTGGGATCACCACCATACACAAATCCATTTTTCGCATCCAGCTTTTGAATTTTTCCAAATACTTTCTTTTGTCCCAGACGCATCATTTCCATGTTATATGGCTCAAAGTGTAACCGGTAACCTATAGACAACATTTTACCCGCGCTTTTGCACGCATCAATCATTTGCTGGCAATCCGCAGAGCTTACTGCCATTGGTTTTTCGCAAATCACATGTTTGCCAGCCTTTGCCGCGCGGATGGTATATTCCTTGTGCATGGCAACAGGCAAGACTACATATACGATATCGATATCCGGGTTTTCCGATATCTTGTCGAAGGTTTCATAATTGTAAATATTCTTTTGGGGAATGCCGTATTTGTCCGACCAAATTTTTTCTTTTGCAGGCGTGCCTGTCACAATGCCGGCGAGGTAGCAATTCTTTGTTTGCTGCAGCGCGGGAGCAAGTTGCCCGCCTGCGTATCCACCGAGTCCCACTAATGCAATCCCTAATCCTTTTTTCTTTTGCGAAGTAACACTGGCACATGAAGCGAGAGAAGACAGGGCAGGAGCCAGGCTTAAACTACCCAGGGAAAGATTGCGAAGAAATCTGCGGCGCGAGTCATTGGCTTGCATAGAATTGCGTTTAATAATGAATGTGTAATTAAGATACTGCGAATTTGTGTAATTCAAAATGTTTGCCAGAAGGAGGCAAGCTTAAAGCGTAAAGCTGAGAGCTTAAAACTGGTTGTACGTTGTAAGTTGTACGTTATACGTTTATTGGAAGCTGAGGAAGAAAGCTTAAAGCCTAAAGCTTAAAACTAGTTGTAAGTAGTACGTTTTACGTTTATTTGAGCGGAGGGGAGAAGGCTTAAAGCTTAAAACTGTAAGTAGTAAGTTTTACGTTTATTTGAGCGGAGGGGAGAAGGCTTAAAGCTTAAAACTGTAAGTAGTAAGTTTTACGTTCATCGGGCGGAGGCAGAAAATACAATGAAAAAGGCAAGCCAGGGCCTGCCTAAATAACCGTAATTCTATTTTCTTCAAATCTCTCTGATCTCGTCTTTTCGGATGTATTACACGCTTATGGCCTTATAGAAGTTGCCGTTTGTACATCTGAACGGTATTTTCGTAGCCGAGATAAATGGCATCGCTAACAAGTGCGTGGCCAATAGAGACTTCATCCAAATGAGGAATGTGTTGCTTGAAATATTTCAAATTGTGAAGATCAAGGTCGTGGCCTGCATTTAAGCCAAGCCCCAATTCTTTTGCTTTCTCCGCGGCAGCCACATAAGGTGCCACAGCTTGCTCTTTATTCTCCAGAAAATTCCTTGCGTAGCCTTCTGTGTATAACTCAATCCTGTCAGTGCCGGTTATTGCGGCTGCTTCTACCATTTCAATCACGGGATCAACGAAAATGCTTACACGAACCCCTGCGTTTTTGAAAACAGCGATGATGTCTTTTAAATACTGCTGATGTTCAATTGTATTCCAACCATGGTCACTAGTGAGTTGATTCAATGCATCTGGTACAAGCGTTACCTGATCTGGTTTTACTTCAAGTACCAGGTCAACAAATTTTTGTTCGCTGCAGTTACCTTCAATATTAAATTCTGTTGTAATTATCTTTTTAATCTCTCGTACATCATTGTAGCGGATATGCCTCTCATCCGGCCTAGGATGAACAGTAACGCCATCCGCGCCAAATAACTGTGCATCCACTGCGGCTTTTACAACATTAGGGTTATCTCCGCCACGGCTATTCCTCAGCGTAGCAAACTTGTTTATATTAACTGATAATTTGGTCATATATGGTGAATAGTGAATGGTGAATAGTCAACAGTGAATCCGTATAAGTATGGATAAACTGTTCCTACGCGCGACACCAGTCTGTTTTCTTATAATCAAAAAGTTGAAGCCATCAATAGATAGTGTCATCTACCTTGTACCTTGTACCTTATACCTTATACCTTATACCTTATACCTTACGCCTTACACCCCGCTAGTCAAACAAATCCGAAGACAAATACCTGTCCCCACGGTCGCAAATAATGCACACAATAACGCCTTTGTCCAGTTCTTTCGCAAGCTCAGTGGCTGCAAAAACTGCGCCTCCGCTGCTCATGCCTGCAAATACGGCTTCTTCGCGAGCAAGCCTTTTGGTCATGGTGCGTGCATCCTGCTCATCAACTTCAATCACCCGGTCTACGCGCGTCCTGTCAAATATCTTTGGGAGGTAAGCCTCCGTCCATTTACGGATTCCCGGAATTTTAGAGCCGTCGGTTGGCTGGCAACCAACAATCTGGATGTCGGGATTTTTTTCCTTCAAAAATCTCGATACGCCCATTATTGTTCCCGTGGTGCCCATTGCCGAAACAAAGTGTGTAACCCTTCCATGCGTATCGTTCCATATTTCCGGCCCGGTGGTACGGTAATGCATCCAGAAGTTATCTTCATTTCCAAACTGGTTCAGCATCAGGTAACCACCTTTTGCAACCTGTTCATTTGCATAGTCAATGGCGCCTTCCATCGATTGCTCTTTAGGCGTCAGGATCACTTTCGCCCCAAATGCCTCCATGGTCAAAACGCGTTCGCGGGTGGAATCTTCCGGCATCACCAGTTCAATTTCCACTCCGAATAAACTGGCTATCATCGCCAGCGCTATTCCGGTATTACCACTGGTAGCTTCAATTAGTTTTATACCGGGTTTTAATTCACCCCTGTCCAAAGCGCCCTTAATCATACCGTATGCTGCCCGGTCCTTCACGCTTCCCCCGGGATTATTCCCTTCCAGCTTCGCGTAAATAGTCACATTTTTATTAGTAGGAACGTTCTTTAACTGAACAAGGGGCGTGTTTCCAACAAGATCTAAAATGCCTGCCATAATTAATCTTTGTTTGTTAGCGTTATGCAAGTTCACGTATTTGAGCAAAAAAATAAAATCTGCATGGATAATTTCCCAAAAAAATAAGCCGCTTTCCAGGAGTTTACTTTTGGCTAAAACGTTTTTCCACTATATATTTGAGCTTTATCTTATTTCTGATTTCAAATAATAAACGTCATGAACATTTGCTGTCATATTCCCGGTTTATTAAAAAAACTGGTTTGTGCTGCTTCCGTATCATTTGTAATGAACGCTGCAAACAGCCAATGGGTTAACAAAGTTTCTGACCCGGTAGAATGGATTAACCCGTTAATGGGTACAGACTCCAAACCAAGCCTGTCAAACGGTAATACTTATCCGTCCATAGCAACGCCGTGGGGAATGAATTTCTGGTCGCCCCAAACGGGGAATATGGGAAACGGCTGGATGTACCAGTACAGTGCTGATAAAATCCGCGGTTTCAAGCAAACGCATCAGCCTTCACCGTGGATGAATGATTACGGGCAGTTTTCAGTGATGCCGGTAACCAAACACCTGGTATTAACAGAAAACGAACGTGCAAGCTGGTTTACACATAAAGCTGAAGTTGTAAAGCCTTACTATTATAGTGTGTACCTGGCGGATCATGATGTTACTACTGAAATTACGCCAACTGAAAGGGCGGCCCAGTTCCGTTTTACGTTTCCGGCCGCAGACAGTTCTTTTATTATACTGGACGCGTTTAATAAAGGTTCGTATGTAAAGATTATTCCGGCTGAGAAAAAAATAATTGGTTACAGTACCAGGAACAGTGGTGGTGTGCCTACTAATTTCAAAAACTTTTTTGTCGCTTACTTCGATAAACCTTTTAGCACATCCTCCGCGTGGAGCGATTACAAACTGATCGATCAGCTGGAGACTTCTGCCGACCATGCAGGCGCTGTAATTGGGTTTAAGACAACCAAAGGCGAAAAAGTAACCATGAAAATCGCATCTTCATTCATCAGCATTGAACAGGCTGATTTGAACCTGAAGAGAGAACTGGCGAATGATGATTTTGAAACCACCTGCAAAAAAGCAAAGGATACCTGGAACAAAGTATTAAGCAGGGTGAGCATTGAAGGTGGTACGATTGACCAGATACGTACATTCTATTCCTGCTTCTACCGCACTTTATTCTTCCCTAATAAACTGTACGAAATTGATGCGCAGAACAAGATTGTGCATTACAGTCCTTACAACGGACAGGTGTTGCCGGGCTACATGTACGCTGGCACTGGTTTTTGGGATACATTCCGCGCACTCTATCCATTGCTAAATCTGCTGTACCCATCTATCAATAAAGAGATGCAGGAAGGTTTGATCAATGATTACAAAGAAGGAGGGTTTCTGCCCGAATGGTCAAGCCCTGGTTATAGAAGCGTAATGGTTGGAAACAACTCCGCAGCTGTTGTTAGCGATGCGTACATCAAGGGTATGCGAGGCTATGACATCAATACACTTTACGAAGCACTGAAACATGGGGCCAACAATGAAGGCCCTATCTCCGCAGTTGGCCGTGATGGTGTGAAATATTATAACGAGCTTGGTTATGTTCCGTATGATGTAAAGATTAACGAGAATGCAGCCAGAACGCTTGAGTATGCGTATGATGATTTTACTATTTACCAGTTAGGGAGAGCATTGGGTAAGCCACAAGAAGAACTTGACCTGTATGCAAAACGTTGCCGCAACTATCGCAATTTATTTGATCCTTCAACCAAACTGATGCGCGGTAAAAATAAGGATGGCAGCTTTCAGTCACCTTTTAATCCATTTAAATGGGGCGATGCTTTTACAGAAGGCAACAGCTGGCACTACTCATGGAGTGTTTTCCACGATATTAAAGGATTGATTGGTTTGATGGGTGGAAAGAAAACGTTCACCGGCATGCTTGACTCAGTATTTATAATGCCACCGGTTTTTGATGACAGTTATTACGGAGGCGTAATTCATGAAATTCGTGAAATGCAGATTGCCAACATGGGCCAGTACGCACACGGCAACCAGCCCATTCAGCACATGATCTATTTATACAATTATGCAGGCGAGCCATGGAAAACACAGTATTGGGTACGTGAAGCTATGAACCGTTTATACAGAGCAACGCCCGATGGTTATTGCGGAGATGAGGATAACGGCCAGACATCTGCCTGGTATGTGTTTTCTTCGTTAGGATTTTATCCTGTTTGCCCGGCAACTGATCAGTATGTATTGGGCGCACCGTTGTTCCAGAAGGCAACGATAAATCTTGAAAATGGCAAACAGTTTACTATTACAGCAGCTGCCAACAATGCGGACAACCGCTACATACAATCGGCTCAATTTGCAGGTAAGCCATATAATAAAAACTGGATCAGCCATAGCGAGATATTGAAGGGAGGCGAGTTCAAATTGCAAATGAGTGCAACGCCGAATAAAAACAGGGGCACAGAAGATGCCGCATCTCCATATTCATTCAGTGATGATCACCAATAATTGAGGTAATAAAGAAACAAACATGAAATTGATATTTAAAAGAACACTTGTAGTTGCATCGTTGTTAACCTTCGGCGCAAAGAGTATGGCTCAGTCTGAATGGACAAAAATTGATGAAAGTAAAACGGTTTCAAAAGACAGTATTCAAAAGAATGGATATACACTTCTTTTCATCAACCAGGATACAGGCTTTAATAAGTTAACAGGAACAAAAATGATGGACGCGTTCTTTACGGTTTATCCGAAAGAAGCAGCACGCTTTAATGCCAACACGCTAAAGAAAGTGACATTTATAATTGATCCAGGCTATGAAGGCGTAGCAGCAGCTTCTGACGGCATTGTACGTGTTAATCCTAAATGGATGAAAAATCATCCGGAAGATATTGACGTTGTTACGCACGAAGTGATGCATATTGTACAGGCTTACCCCGGTGAAAGCGGCCCGGGCTGGCTGACTGAAGGAATTGCAGATTACGTTCGTTTTACATTTGGTGTAAACAACGAAGCTGGCAAATGGAAACTGCCTGCATATGCAGCAACACAGAGCTATGAAAACAGTTATCGCATTACTGCAAGATTCCTTGTATGGATAGAAAAGAACAAGAATGTTGCGATTGTAGATAAACTCGATCATGCGATGCGTACGAAAACCTATACAGAAGATATCTGGAAAAAGGAAACCGGAGCATCATTAAATGAGCTATGGAAAGCATATAGCGAGAATCCTGCGATCTAGTTTTTCTTATTCAGAAGTAACCAGGCCTGGTAGTTTAATAACTACCAGGCTTTTTTGTTTTATAGCCTTTTGTTTTACTCCAATCCAAAGGGCTTTTCGCTCTATCTGGAAACGTCCTTTATTTCTTCAGTTTTATCTGTGCCGACATTCGAACGAAACAGGAAAAACATACCTGTTTTGAAGGGAATTTCCTGTTTTAATAATTCTTCAGGATGTATAGGTTTGACATAGAAACTCAATGAATGCCAGTTTCCTAAAAATAGATTACGATGGAGAAAAAGTATGAAATTGATGAGTCACAATATAAAGCAGACTTTATGATCTGCGACGGTTATATTAAGTTCTCAAGTGAGCTGCTTCGCCTTTCTTTATTGGCTATGGGCGGATTTGGTGCGTTGGTGATAGCCAGGCTTAAAGGAGAAGGCGCAAATTTTCTGGAGCGTCCGGGATTCTTTCTTACGTCAATGGCTTTTTTCGCGCTATGCGCAGGGATATCTTTGTTTCACCGGTTCTATGCATCTGACTCAATGAGCTGGTATGTAAGCTTGCTGCGCGCGGAGAAAAACGGCGACCAGATCAAAGTTGAGAAAGAAAAAAAAGGCCTTTATAAATTCTTAAGGCGCTCTGAAATTTCACTGATAATAAGTGAGTGGTTATTTGGTGCCGGAGTTTTATTTTTTATCATCGCAATATTCGATTCTTTCTCTAAAATATAATTAGCAGAATTACAAGAGATGACTGATCAGTCCAGTGGAGTGTTAGCATTAACTACGTAATGCACCAATGCCCGTCTGTGCCGGTCATCCGAAAATAAACAGGAAAAACATACTTGCTTTTTGAAGGATTTTCCTGTTTTAAAAATTCTCCGGGATATATAGGTTTGAAGTATAAACTCAATGAACGCAAGTTTCCTAAACCCTTCTCTCAAAATATGCACGTTAATCATTTAAAATAGTCGGTATGAACACAACAACTCTTCTCGCTAACTTATGGTTAGGCGGATTGCTTGGATTGGTTGGGCAAAGCATCCGTGTGATAGTGGGCCTTAAAAAAACTTATGACACTAGTTTGCAAACCACCCAACAGTTTTCAGATGTCTTTGATGGCCGGCAATTAGTAATAAGCTTACTCATTGGTTTTGTTGCCGGCGTAGTTGGTATACTAACCATCATAGACGACAATGGCAATCTTACAAAAGCTGTGAAAGAAGTAGCATTGCAATTAATTGCCATCGGCTATGCCGGAACAGATTTCATAGAAGGATTTATAAAGAAATATCTGCCCGGCGGCAATGATCAACCCGGCAAAACGGACAATGCCGCTGATAATGCAAAACCGAAGGAAGAAGACGCCGAAGAAAAATTTGATCTTCCTGTTGGATAATTCTTCTAGTGCATTTTTATCACTGTGGATCATAAATCCGCTTTGCAAAGCAACTTAACCAGGATATTATTCAGGCAGTTGCTTAACATCTTCAGAACTCTTATAAAAATTACAACAATGGCTTCCTCATTTAATGAAAAATTCATCGTCATCCCGCACTATATTCCCAAGCCATCCAAAAGAAGGCATGGAACAGTTATAGGTAAAGTAAGATTTGTAGTTGCGCATGATACTGACAATCCCGGAGCTACAGCACTTGACCATGCAAAACATTATGCCAATACGCCTGACGCGAAAAGTGTATCTGCACATTTATTTGTTGATGACAAAGAAATAAGAGAATGCGTGCCTGCTCTTACTGCCCCGGCTGAAAAAGCATGGCACGTGTTATATAGCGTACCGAAGGACAACGAGTTGTATGGCGTAAACGCCAACGATGCTGCTATTGGTGTTGAATATTGCATTGGCGATAATATTGATGCTGATAAGGCTTATGCAAAATATGTATGGGTGATCGCAAAAATTTGCTTTCAATTTCAACTTGATCCGTCAAAAGATGTTGTAGGGCATTTTTTTCTTGACCCTGAACGGCGTGATGATCCAATAAAGGGACTTAGCAGAAGCCGTAGAACTTATGAACAATTATTGCGCGATATAGTAACAGAGTATAACGAATGTACCGGAAATATAACAGCACCGGTATTGAATCAAACTGTAGCTTCCGGAACGGCTACAACAGCAGTCAGGCTGAACGTTAGAAAAGCGCCCAATACCCGCGCGGATCTAGTACAGGTACTTCCACCTAACACTGCCGTAGCATATACAGCAATTATTCAAAACGGAGAGCCCGTGAACAATAATCCTATATGGTACAAAGATGCAAATGACAACTACTTTTGGAGTGGTGGAACTAAACAAGACTCCAATACATTTGTTTCTCAGCCTCCCGCAGCAATAAACCAGCCGGCATTTTCTCCAGATCAGAAATGTTTCGATTTTATAAAAAAATGGGAAGGCCTGGAGTTGCAGGCATATCAGGATAGTGCCGGCATCTGGACAATAGGCTATGGAACTATTCTTTATGAAGATGGTACGCCTGTGCGTAAAGGAGACGTAATTACAAAGGAGCGTGCAGTACTTCTGCTACAAAAAGAAGTAAATGAAAAAAGTACAGCAGTAAATGCCGCGTTGAACGCAACAAATATCAACCAAAACCAGTATGATGCATTGGTAAGCTTTAGCTATAACGTTGGCATCACCGGATTTAAAAACTCCACACTTTTAAAACGTATAAAAAATAGTTCCTCCGATCCAACGATCCGGGATGCCTTTTTAATGTGGGATAAAGCCACTGTAGATGGACAATTAGTAGAAGTGCAGGGGTTACTTAACCGTAGAAAGGAGGAGGCGGATTTATATTTTTCCTGACCATCACCTGATATTTCTCAACCAATGGTTTTTAAAATTTTTCATCGTTTGATAGCAGCTCAGCGCCAAATAACGGCTACAAAATTTTCTATAAATCTTGCGAATAGTTTAAGTTTGTTTAAAGCAACGCTTCTGTTACAAGAGGCGTTGCTGCTATAATAATTCACACATAAGCCTAACGATTAATCATTTTGAAAACAATCCTGACGCCAGGAATACTGATGATGCTATATGCAGAATAAAAACATTATTGCCACTTGTTGTTTCTTAATAATTGCCCTTTCAACCTTTGCGCAAGATTCGCTGCGTTTAACTTCGCCAAACGGAAAAATTCGTTTTCATTTATCTGCATCAAATAACGAAATAAGTTATGCGGTTTTATTTCAGCAAAAAGAAGTTATTCAACGTTCTGCAATGGGAATTGAGGGTTGGAACAATTTAATTCTTCATAGCGTCGCTTCAAGCCAGCAAGACACCATTTGGAAACCCGTATATGGAGAAAGGAATGTAATTCGCGACCACTACAATGCAAAAGTTTTTTCATTCCGGAAAAACAATAATGAAAGGCAGGTAATTCAGGTTGAAGTGAGGGCTTATGACGAAGGTATTGCATTCCGATACAGGTTTCCTGAAAATGCTACAGGCGGCGCGGATATCGTAATCAGCAAAGACCTTACAGAATATACTTTGCCGGAAAATACCCATGCATGGTTTACTGATCATGCACAAGGCGAATATAAGTTGTTAAGTTTGAAAGACTGGCATACCGAAGCAGAGCGCCCTCTAACGTTACAACTGAACAATGGTCTGTTCGTTTCTTTAGCCGAAGCAAAAGTGGTAGATTATTGCAGGACTAAATTTGCTTTACATGCAACAAAACCCAACACTATAACTTGTTCAATGTTTGATAAAGTTGATCTGACTACACCTTTTGAAACGCCATGGCATGTAGCGATGATTGCCGAGAAAGCGACAGAACTGTTGCAGAACAATGACCTGATATTGAATTTGAACGATCCTTGTGCGATAGAAAATACGGGCTGGATAAAACCCGGAAAAATTATCAGGGAAACTTCGTTGTCGACCAAAGGAGCCATAGAAGTAGTAGATTTCGCAGCGAAGCGCCATCTGCAATACATTCATTTTGATGCCGGATGGTATGGCTATGAGTATGTAACAGCATCAGATGCTACAGCGGTAAATGTTGATCCGCGCCGCAATCCTAAAAATGATTTGAACCTGCCAGCGGTTATTCACTATGCAAAACAAAAAGGCATTGGCGTTTTTCTGTATGTTAATCAACGCGCACTCGCCAGGCAGTTAGATACCTTATTGCCCTTGTATGAAAAATGGGGCGTTGCAGGAATAAAATTCGGTTTTGTACATGTCGGCTCGCACCGGTGGACGCAATGGCTGCATGAAGCCGTGAGAAAGTGCGCAGCGCATCACCTGATGGTAGATATACATGACGAATACAGGCCCACTGGCTACAGCAGGACTTATCCTAACCTGCTGACGCAGGAAGGAGTGAAGGGCAATGAAGAAATGCCAGAAGCAAACAACAACGCCGTATTGCCTTTTACAAGATTTCTGTGTGGCCCGGCTGATTATACCATTTGTTATTATCATCGGCCCGAACTAAAACCAAAACTGGCCCAAACAATGAATGCACGTGTATTGAAGACAACTTCTATGCATCAAATGGCCTTGTCTGTGGTCTATTATAGCCCATTACAATTCATGTATTGGTATGATAAACCGGAGGATTCAAAAGATGAGCCTGAGCTGGAGTTTTTTGATCATGTACCAACTGTTTGGGATGACACAAAAGTACTGGATGGAGAAATTGGAAAATATATTACAATAGCCCGCAAAAACGATAATGAGTGGTTTGTGGGAAGCATTACAAACAATGACGCGAGAGACATTAAAATTAATTGCTCATTTTTACCTGCTGGAAAGAAATTCGAAGCAACTGTTTACTACGATGATCCCGCCTCATTAATCAGAACTAAAGTCTCGATGAAACAAATTACCGTTGATGCGTCAACTATTTTAGACGCACATTTATTGGCATCTGGCGGGCAGGCAATATGGATCAGGCCGATGTAATAAAAATATTTCAGTAATTTTTCTTGCTATAGACTCCAATAAAGCATGTGCATTAGAAAATTGTTTTCGAGGCTTGTCTTTTGGATCGATGTAGTAAACGATTTATGCGGTACTTAACTACTATTCAAGCAAGGAATATTTAGGTTTTATTGAGGAGGCTTCTTTTTACGAATTTAATCAATTCCAAAATAAAAATTTGCGGTTTCGAAAATAATTGTCAAATTTACAATTCAAACTATCTATATAACTCAAAATTTATAAAACAAGCGTGTTCTGCTAATTAACTGCGAGTGTTTTGCCATACTAATAGCATTCCGGTTAAACTATTTTCCGATCCTCAACAGCGCTCGTTTTATGTGTTTAGATATGAGTTTGAACTAACCGGTCATTATTAGAAGCCTAAAAAGGAAAACATGCCAAAAAATATTATTGCCGTTTTTGTGAGCGTACTGCTAGTGTTTACAATGGTGCAATCAGCCAGCGCATACATAAAACCTGATCATGTTTACCTGTTTTCTTATACAACAAACAAAGACAATAACCACACGGGCCTGCATTTTGCCTGGAGCCGGGATAGTATTAATTGGACACCTATAGGAAATGATTACAGTTTTTTACGAAGCGATTATGGAAGATGGGGCAGTGAAAAAAGAATGATTAGTCCCTACCTTGTAATGGAGCCTAATGGTGCCTGGCATTGTGTTTGGCAGTTGAATGAACGCGAACGCATCTTTGCGCTTGCATCTACAAATGATCTCATCAATTGGAAAAGCCAGCATTACGAACTGGTGGATCAGGGAAAAAATTGCATGAGCCCGGTTTTATCCAAACCGGCTAGCAGCAAACAATACAGCGTGGTTTATCATGACAGCCTCGGCGCTTATTTTCGCGTAACAACCACCGATCTCCATTCCTTCAGCAAGGCACAGAATATCAGCGCTGAACAATACACTCCCATAAATGAAACGATACAATTAAACGGTGCGCCGTATAGTGGTCAAATGCATAAAGTAAATTGGCAGGTAGTTGAAAAACTATTGAAAAAAGTTGAGGACGACAACGCCAAAGAAAAATTATATGCTGAGACAACATCACTAGATAGCGTTCGTTTTAAAAACCTTCAGCCTGTTAAGCTCGCTATCAATATCAATCCCACTCAATCCAAACAAATCAGTGACTTGCTGATCGGTATTTTTTTCGAGGATATTAATTATGCTGCAGATGGCGGACTGTATGGGGAATTGATTCAAAACCGAGATTTCGAATATGATCCTTCCGATCGTGAATACAGGGATAAAAATTGGAACAGTAAACACTCATGGTCACTTATAGGAGAGGGTGCTACTTTTGAAATTGATTCAACTTCGCCGATTCATATCAATAACCCTCATTACGGTGTATTAACAACCGTTGCAACCAATGCTACATTAGTTAACAGTGGATATGACAGCATTTCATTTAAAAATTGCGAAAAGTATCACCTTACATTATTTACGAAACAACTAAGTAGTGGCCCGTCGAAAATTGAAACAAGGCTGGTTGACAAAAACGGCGCAATACTCGCTACAGCCCAGCTTACTGTTAATACAAAAAACTGGCAACAACAATCACTTATTTTGACTGCGAATGCTGATATAAAGAACGGCCATCTAGAGATAAAGCCACTGTCTGCAGGACAAGTTGCGATTGACATGGTTTCGCTCTTTCCTGAAAATACTTTCAAAAACAGAAAGAATGGCATGCGGCAAGACCTTGCACAAACGATAGCGGACATAAATCCCCGCTTTATTCGTTTTCCGGGCGGATGCCTCGCACATGGTGATGGCATCAATAATATTTATAGATGGAAGAACACGGTTGGCCCATTGGAAGCACGTAAACCTCAGCGCAATATTTGGGGCTATCATCAAAGCGCCGGACTGGGTTATTTTGAATACTTCCAGTTTTGTGAGGACATCAATGCAGAACCGTTACCTGTAGTTGCAGCTGGCGTACCCTGTCAAAATTCTGTCTGCAGCCCAACAGGAGGAGGGCAACAAGGCGGTATCCCATTAAATGAAATGAACGCATACATCCAGGATATTCTCGACCTGATTGAATGGGCCAATGGCGATGCCAATTCTAAATGGGGCAAACTAAGGGCAGAAGCAGGGCATCCAAAACCCTTCAATTTAAAATACATTGGTATCGGGAACGAAGACCTAATCTCCGATGTGTTTGAAGAGCGTTTTACGATGATTTATAATGCAGTAAAAAAGCAACATCCGGAGATTACGATAATAGGTACTGTTGGGCCATCTTCAGAAGGAACAGACTATGTAGAAGGGTGGAAGCTAGCCAACAAACTGAAGGTTCCAATGGTTGATGAACATTATTACCGCAGCCCGGGATGGTTTATTTACAACCAGGATTTTTATGATAAATACGATCGCTCGGCTTCTAAGGTTTACCTGGGCGAGTATGCAGCGCATGCTCCCAGGGCAACCAGCAATCTTGAAACAGCTTTGGCAGAAGCGTTGTATTTAACAGCTGTTGAACGCAATGGCGATGTAGTGCAAATGACTTCTTACGCACCTTTACTGGCAAGGCAGGGCCACACGCAATGGAACCCGGACCTGATCTATTTTGATAACTCCACCATAAAGCCTACCGTGGGCTACTATGTACAAAAATTATATGGCAACAATGCAGGCAATGAGTATCTAACGGCTGCATCTGCAATTTCTAACACTGAAGATGCGGTTAAAAAACGCGTTGCTTATTCTGTTGTAAGAGACACGAAATCCGGCGATGTAATTGTCAAGATTGTAAATCTGCTACCAGTTACAATACAAGCAAAAGCGAATGTGCGGCAGACAGGTTTTACAGGCAACAAGGCCATGCAAACTGTTTTGACCGGCAAGCCATTTGAAAAAGATGCAACGCCGGTTTCTACCGAAATAGAAATAGGAAAGGAGTTGGAATTGACTATGCAGCCTTACTCGTTTTATGTAATCCGGTTGCCACATTAATGGAGACAAAGCGACCGATGCAAGTTTGAATGTTTTGAACTTACTATTGATAAACCCTGTAAGACAAAAGTAACAGGAAAACAATAGCTATGAACATCGTACGAAAAGGAACATTACAAACCGGCTGCGTATAACATTAGCTAATATTTTACACATTATTATTGCTCTACTACAACAGTAGCAGCCTTTATTTGCTTGTTATCTTCCCAAACGCAAAGCGCAGTCTTGTTATCTACAGGTTTTAGAATGGGAAAGGCTCCTTTGCCCAGCGAAACTTTGCTGCCAGTTGGTAACAGGCATGTAACCTCTCCATTTTCAACCCAGGCATAAGATAGTTTACCTGCTACTGCGGCAAGCGTGCAGCTTTTGCCTTCGCCTATAGCCTTCTCCGGTTTGCCTGGCTCGTCTGAATAGATCGTCACCTTTCTGCGCCACACTGTTTGGGTTTTGCCATCATCGGTTATGATAATGCCACCGCCATCCATAGGGCACCCATTAAGCGCCCAGCTATCTGTGCCTAGTTTTTCTGCGTTGCCAAAACTTGCGCCATTATCCACAGACTGTATTAAGTATAAATCCCTGCTACCATGTAACCAGTTTCGAAACATAACATTTACAGTCTGTTTTTTTACATACACTGAAGGTTTGCAGCATTCACACACCGTGCTGTCGGGAGAAGCATAGATAAGCCTGTTTTTCGACCATGTCTTGCCGCCATCTGTTGAACTTGCGCCGACTATTTTGTTGCGCCTGTTTTCACGCAGATCGAGCCACACGGCATACAATAAATTTTTGTCACCACTAAGAGACATCAATCCTTCCTTGGCAACAGTATCCACGTCGTTCACTCTTGAGGGCGAAGACCATCGTTCTAACTTTTTATTGAATGAATATATATCACCGGCAGCGTTTGATGCCATAATGGTAATGCCTGCTTCGGTTGAAGCAATCTGAGGCCCACGGGAGTAGGCGATCATAAGATTGTTGATTTTTGCAACCAGTGAAGGTTTTGAAAAATTATGCCCGCCATCAGTCGACATGCAATACAATATACTATCTCCGCTGCCATAAACCAGGTGAAGGTTGCCTGATTTATCATTAACAGCATTGGGCATTTGTCCATGGCCAATAACCAATGTGGCGGTTCGCGGAGTTCTTTCCTTCCAGCTTATTAAAGACAGCAACAAAAGGCTGAGTAAATGAAAATAGCGAAGCTTCATAAGAATCGTTTGTCAACGGAATTTACTCTAAAATTTTGAGACTGCATAAGACTAACCTGTTTTCGCCCAATAACATTATTCTGGTTAAGCATCCGAATCGGCAGCAAGCATTTAGGGCAATCTAACTGATGCCGTTCGGCGAGCCAGCATTGTTTTATAAACTCCTGAGATAAACAGCAGGAGCATCACCAAAATATTTCGTAAAGATCTTAATGAAAAAATTGGTATTTGAATAGCCGATTTTTTCTGCCACTTCTTTAATCGATAAACCCTCCATTAAATAATTTCTCGCCTTTTGCAACTTTAGTGATTGAAAGTATTCACCATAGCTTTGGTTTTTCAGGCTTTTAAAAATACTGCAAAACCTTGTCTTGCCCATAATGCATTTTCTTGCGGCGTAATGCAGATTCGGAACAGGTTCATCAATATGGCCTTCAATCTCATGGATTAACTCCTGAATCCTGCTACGCTCGTCTGCATAGCTCAATTCTTTCCTTAGGTCATTTATTATCAGCTCCTGGAAAAATAAAGCCAGTAGCTGATAAGCGCATCCTTCCAGGTAGTTAGGGAAAGCATTGGTAACGGGGTTATGTGCAAGCATTTCTTCTACCACATTGTACATATCAAGATCGAGGCTCGCTGTAAACTGCATTAATGCATTGCTCACCAGTTGCTCCAGTTTGCCCGAATTAGCAACTGACAGTCCCTGAGCTAAATATTGATGCGCCCAGGATTTGTTGAAAATGAGTGACACAAGCCGAATAGGTCTGTTGGCTGAAGCCCTCATAAAAGTTTCAGTAGAATGCGATTCGAAAAAAATACCGTCTGCTCGCGTACTGCTTATGTCTATATCAATATCTGACTGGTTAGAAATGATAATAGGTGCCTCGCTCACATTGAAAATGACCTTATAGCTAACATTTCCTGGAACAGGGATCCTGTGTATTTTTATCGGGGTCACGAAGGAACATTTCATCACTACTACAGAAATATTACTGTTGAATTCATATAGTTGGTAACTGCCTTCGCCCAGGGAGGCGGGTATCATCAGTGTATTATTTTCTACTGTTACTTGCTCTCCGGATATTCTGCTGATTTCATCTGCAAGATCTTCGAGCCATTTGTTATCCAGGCTGTAGTAATGCTTTATTTCCATTTGTCTTATTTAGTGATTAATATATTTACTGCACATACGGGGCTTCACTATTGCGTGCGCATTTGATATGTTTTCGGGTTTACATTAAAATAAAGTCTGAAAGCTTTGGAAAAATGGCCAAGGTTAATGTAACCCACCGCCTTTCCCACTTCCGATACCGGCTTGCCTGTAATTAAAAGCGATGCTGCTTGTTGCATTTTGGCCGAAGTAAAAAAATCCAGGTAGTTTTTCTTGTAGACAAGTTTGAATAAAGACGCAAATGTTGATTGATTTAGAAAGCATTCCCTTGCCACTTGATCTAACGAAGGAACCTGATTGTCTAGCCTGCTTTCTATCCGTTCCTTAATGGCCATAATCCTGCTCACCTGGTCAAAATCAACTTTCTCGGCTTTTTCATCATTAGATAAGTGCCTGTGAAGTACCGTTGCAAGTGCCCTGATGGCATATCCTTCATAAAATAATTTCGCAGTATGCTTAGGTCTTTTCCCGAATAACATATTACGCGCAACATGCAACAGCTCCAGGTCAAGATGCATTGTAAAGCTGTCTGGTAAATCTTTTGAATAGTAAGATGAATGCAATACGCTTGCGCTTCTTTCCTGTAAATTATATCGCTTTATGGCCCACTCATTGGAGAAAATAATGGACACCAGCTGTACGCGGCCTACATTTGAAAAACCTATTTCAGCAGGCTGTCTGGACGATGTATATACAATCATGTTTTTCCATTGGTCCTGTTTGGTCTTTTTGACCGATCCGTTGCCATTAAATCTTACGTAATTATTGGAAAGATTAAAATGAACCACACGAAAATCATTTATAACCAAAGGGTTTCTGCGAAATATTACAGATTGATGAAACAGGCAATCAATCAGGCAGATACTTAGTCCGGGTTCCAGAGGAATAAATTCAAACCGCCCTTCCGCCAGCGATGGAGGAAAGATGAGGCTGTTGTTCGCTATGGTTACTTTTTTCCCGTAAGCTTCGCTTAAACCATCAGCAATTGTTTCCAGGTAAATCAGGCTGGGGGTAAGTGAATAACTAATTAGCATATGTCCTGTATTTTAAGGTTGATATGTTATACAGGAGTAACAGATTAAAATAGAAGTAATACCCATGCAGTTCATCATCTCCTCACAAATACATATTCCGGTGCTGGCTATTGTTATTTTACACAATAAGGTACTGAGAAGTTATCTTTTAGTCAAGAGCGGATAAACTAATTCCGGGTGTTTTTTTAAAACAAAAGAAAGTACAAACGAAAGCTGATTTAATTCTAAGTATGTGATTGCAAGCTGTTTTTGTAATTAATATTGAATTATGTATAGCAAAACGCAGATGTAAAAATCCCGATATCAGCGCTTTTTTTTGATTGCGCGGATAGGAGTATTCAACAGGCTGGATGCACCTTTGCATAGAAAATTTATCGTGGCTATTTCAAACAATGTTCATAATGAAAAGTAAACGCCCGGTAAAGCAGATTGGCAAACGATATAGGAAGAACTCAAAATAATATAGCAAAGTATGGAAACTATGCATGGCACATTCCCATGGAAAAGTAAGGTAATAAAACACTGTATTTAGGAATTGTGCAGGCTAGTTACAGCAGCGCTTAGATGTTTTAGCGTTAGACCCCAGAGACAGCGGAGACCCGACGATTATAAACGCAAGAAGGAAAGCATTTTTTGTCAGATGTGCTTGGGTGTTTTTTATAACACTGAACGTTTTTATACGGGTCCTCCCGCTGCAATCTTTCGGTCCTATAACGATTTTTTTGACGCATGCTAAGCATGCAGTCACATGAGAAAAACTACTGCATATTCTGAAGTTTCAAAAATTACAAAAGTCCGAAGTTGGTTACAGACGGGTGTTTGTTCAGGTAACCATCTCTAATTTTAAACGCTTTTTATGGCCTCTATACGTGTTGTTTCAGGCGCTTTCACGCCTTTTTTGGTTATGCCTGGTATTCCTGGAAGCACCAGCAAGTTTGTTTTAAAATCTGTTGCTGCAGTTGGGGACATCGCCCTAAAAATCCTGACAAAATGGGGCGCAACCATTTATGAATCGGAGAACTACGATAATAACTGGGATGGTGCTACCGCAAGCGCCGGAACATATTATTACCAGGCATCTGTTTCTTCCAATGCATTTCCCTTTACCGGTCCTTGCGGAGGATGGATCGTTGTAATTAAAGATTAAGGCCCCGGGTGTATATACGCAATGCGAGATTTCCTGGAGCTATAAAATGATTGCTATCAATATCCATTTAAAATGTGGATGCGTAGCTTCATGCACGTAAACCTAAACTTATGACGCGGGCAAGAATTAGCAAGCTGACTATTGCATGCACATTTATAACTTTGTTTCTTCCCTTCCGGCTTTTATCTCAGGCAACTAATGCTCATCTAAATATTCCTTCCGATTCAATTCGTCGATTATTGGATAGTATCGATGTTGAAGATCAACGTTTCAGAAATCAATTGAATGAGGTAGCCGAAAAGCATGGCGGAAAATCTTCTGAAATGAAATTGTTGATGGACAGTATGCGGCGAGCCGATTCATCGAATATGCTGGTAGTGCGGCATATCATAGATATTTATGGATGGCCTGGTGTAGAACAGATTGGAGCAACGGCTAATGAAACACTGTTTATGGTAATTCAACATGCCAGCTTAACAATGCAAAAAAAGTATTTGCCCATCATGAAAGACGCTGTTGCAAGCGGTAATGCTAAGGCGAGCAGCCTTGGGCTTTTAATTGACAGAATAGAACTCAAAGAAGGACGTATGCAGGTGTATGGCACGCAGGTTTCATGGAACATGGCGACAGATGAATATTACCTTTTGCCTTTGATAGATCCTGATAATGTTGACAAGCGAAGAAGAGAAATAGGAATGGTGCCTATTGAACAATATCTGCGTGAGTGCAATTTAATCTGGGATATTGAGGCATATAAGAAAGATATTCATTCTTTAAAAAAAGTTGTTGTTCATTAATACAAGCGCAGTGGCTTAGGCCTTTATTCCCGATGTATTGGTACTAGTTATTCAACGACAGGTTAACTAAATTAAAACTATGGACGCACAAAAATTTGCTAAAGACTGGATTGATTCGTGGAATTCTCATAACCTTGATGATATTCTCTCACATTATTCAGATGACATAGAAATCACGACACCGATGATCAGGTTATCACTTGGCATATGCAACGACTCACTAAAAGGGAAGGAGCTTGTAGCCGAATATGGCTTTAACAGGCCGGAAGTACCCTGAGGTAAACGCAAGGTGTTTATTAATGTTGTGAATGTTGAACTATCAGGCGAATTGTCCAGTCCGGCTGAGCTGTTCAACTTCACCCGCCATGTTGATGGTGGGTGTTTCATAAAATATTCAGGTATATGCAATTATATCGTCCTTACGATTAACGGTTTGATATTGAAAAGGTAATTTGTGCGAGGTGGGCTATCTGCATTTTTGTGCGGCGCGGATTTGTTCATTGTTTTATTGAGTTACGCAATAAAACATAATCATATCATGCCCTCGGAAAATCTTTAGGGGAGTAACCAAAGTAATCCTTGAATTGCTTTACAAAATGATTGACATAATGATATCCGACCTTTTCAGCCACATCTGCTACTTTGTACCCCTCCGCTAACAGTACTGAAGCATTGTTTAGTTTCATTTCATAGAAAAAATTACTATAGCTATTGTTATAGAGTGTTTTAAACATGTAAGCAAATTTTGTCCTGCTCATAAAGCATAACCTGGCGGCTTCCTCCATTGTTGGCAAAGGTTCGTCAAGGTTGCCGGCTATTTTTTCTTTGAGCTGAATAATATGCATGGCTTCTTCAGACATCATTCGTTCCGCATTAATATCTTCCTCAATTGTGTGATTAAAGAATAATGCCACCAGCTGGCAGGCACATCCTGTGAGGTAATGTGTTACCATATTTACAGGCATTTCGTCTGCGAGAATTTCTTCCACAAGGGCAAGGCTTCTTGCATCAATTTTCGTCACAAACTGCATGGGTGCATAGTTGGCAAACTCTTGAAGTTTTTTTACCCTTAGCGGTATTGAATGTTTAAAAAAATGCTTCACGCCCCATGTCCGGTCAAAAATAACCTGGACCGTTCGCTCTGCCTGGTTGGGCGCAGGAAAAATACTTATGCCTGTGGTGTGCGAAGTGAACAAAACCGACTCAGCGATACTGTGGCTCATATCAACAACCCTTCCGCTTTGTTTGCTTACAATAATTGGGGCTTTGCTGATATTGAAAAGAATCTTGTAGTGTTCATTGCCGTAAATGGCTTTTCTGTTTAGCCGGATTGATTTATGAAAAACACAATCAGTAAGTATTACGCCCAATCCATCACCCAGCTCATAAAATTCATAGCGGCCCTCCGCAAGAGCTGGCGGAAAAACCAGTTTATTGCCTTCTACAACGGTTTGTTCACCGGTGGCCGTGCTTAGAGCAGCAGCAAAGTCAATAAACCATTTTTTAGTTGAACTATAATAATAATCTATTTCAATCATATAGCAGGTATGAAAACATGAACACTAACCAAAAAGTTTATTCAGCACCCGTGTTTATTTTTTATATGTTTTTGGAGATTCGTTGTAATAATCTTTAAAGGCTCTCGCAAAGTGCCCCAAATTTTTATATCCTACGGCATTTCCAACGTCCGCAACCACCATTCCCTGCATTAGCAGGTCCGCTGCCCGCTGCATTCTCAGTTCTCCAAAAAAGTCGAGGTAATTTTTCTTAAACAAAACCCTGAACAGCCGTACAAAGGTTGACTTACTCATGCTGCAATCTTCTGCCATTACATCCAGCAAGGGCAGTGGCTCTTCCAAATGTTCCGATACTTTTTCTTTTAGTGCAAGTATTTTTAAAATTTTATTGAAATCAGGCCTCGCTTCTTCCTGAGGTGTTGCACTTAGCTTATTAGCAACAAGTGCGATAATCCTTCTGGCATAGCCTTCAAAATATAAATTAGAGATATATTCCGGACTTTCTGAAAACAGCATTTCGTGGGCTACCAGCAATAGATGCAAATCGAGATCCAGGCTGAACTGAATTGGCAGGTCATTCATTAATTCATTAGCGTGCCTAACCTCTGGCGGAACATGCGCAAGGTTATAATTGGATGCCAGCCACGACCGGGTATATACAATTATAACCGTTCTGAGTTGGCCCCCAATTGTAGCAATCATATCAACCCCTTTGGACGAGGTGTAATAAAATATGGCATTTTTCCAGCTACCTCCAATATCTATCGCCCCGCGATCATGTGTCTTTACCAAAAAGGGTATTAAACTGAGATTAATATGGAGGGAGTGAAATTCATTCACTGGCAGAACAACTCGCTTGAAAATGATTTCCTCAAGAAATTCGCAGTCTATAAGTGTAATGCTTAACCCTGGCTCAATAGTCAAAACTTCAAATTTACCCCTGGCAACATCAGGATGAAATATCAGCTTATTATCATCTACATAAGTCTTTCGATTAAAAGCCTTGGTGAACTGGGCTGCCAGGTCCTCAATACCAGAGATGCCGGTGCTCCATTTAACTTCAATTTCAATCATGCTATAACTTTGAAGTATTGGATAGGTTCAAAATATTATCGGGATAACTACTCCTTGCATCCTTAACAATGCAAATGGCATTTAGTTTTCTGTCTATAAAATACAAAAAACAACCATCCTTTAAAAATTAAGTTTTCCCATCAAAAAATGGCGCAAAACCTGGCGACGTTGTTAAAGGATAACGATCAGGAACCATTGTGGCAGCCGCTACACTCAAACAGTTTCCCGGGCAATAAATTTTGAGAGTTTTTAAATGATATTTAAACCTAATTAGGGCTGAATGCAAGCATTAAGTTTAGATGACCATTTCAGCACAAATCAACTTATGCCCGGGATGTTTATCCCGGGCTTTTTATTAATACAAAGCCGCACATACTTTCGGGTATAGTAATCCGGCAAAAGTCAGTGGTGAGCTCCTACTTAAATCCAGTAGTTTACAATTTCTACAGCGAACGTTTCTTTATAAAATTTACCGGTTCTAAAAATGAACGCATATTCACTGCAATAAAATCGCAACGAGTAGTTTTATACCAGTGTTTTTCAGAATATAAAAAGGGCCCTTTCTATTCTTAGAGGGGGCATTTTTATACATGTCTTCAGTAATGTTTATCCACTTTTTAGCATTAAAAACACTTTCCGCACCTTCGTATTAACCTGCTAAAATGTAAATTAAGAATAGCACTTATGCAATTCTAAAGAGAAGGACATATAGTAGGACACAAAAAAGATAGGAAAGGTTGTATAACGAAATGGTGCGTTACAGACATGCACAACAGATAGCGCTGCTGCTCGAAGCATTAATACAAAAAAGCCTGCATTGAAATGCAGGCTTGAAAACCAATATCCAAAGAAAAAAGTGGACCAGAAACAAGCAAATAATAGAAACAATTCTTTTAAAAATTGAACTTAGAACCACATTCCGAAAAAGTCATATGCCTTCATATTGTTAGTTGCCTGCCTATCTGTTTCCATATAATTACTTGCTACGAAGGGACGCAAAGATATTTTGTCGGCCTGTTCAGCTGTAGCGTTAACGTGCATTAAACAGCTCTCAAAATACTTTTGCTGTAGCACATTAAACTGTCCGTAAACAATTGATGTGCATCTCGATATTTACAATGTAACTATTTGGCGCCTTTGCTTTGTTGCAAATGCTCTCTTGGTGAGTACCCGAAAAAATCTTTGTATTGCTTGATGAAGTGGTTTACATAGTGGTAGCCTATTTTCTCCGCCACAAATGAAATCTTGTTACCTGCAGAAAGCAATTCGGCAGCTTTCTGCAATTTCAATTCATAGAAAAAGCTGCTATAGCTGTTGCCGTATAACATCTTAAACATATGGGCAAACTTCGTCCTGCTCATCATACAGCTTCTTGCCGCTGCTTCCATGGCAGGAATGGCTTCTTCGAGGTTTTGTTCTATTTTTTCGCGGAGCTGAATAACATGCATTGCATCTTCGGACATCACTCGTTCATCATTAATACTTTCCTGGATCATATGATTAAAAAACAGCGCAACAAGTTGGCATGCGCAGCCTGTAAGATAATGCCTGGGCGTATACTCGGGCACCTCGTCAGAAAGCATGTCTTCTACCAGCGCCAGGCTTTGTGTGTCAATATTGGTAATAAACTGCATGGGGCTATAGTTGGCAAACTGCTGCAACGTTTTAACGGTAACCGGCACAGAATGTTTGAACAGATGGTTAACACCCCAGCCCCTGTCGAAAATAAGCTGTACCGTTCGCATAGGCTGCTCCGTACCAGGGCTAATGCTTATTTTTGTTGTATGTGAAGAGAACAAAACAGATTCAACAAGGCTGTTGCTGATATTCACTGTCCTTCCGCTCTGCTTATTGATGATAAGCGGCGCTTCACTTATATTAAACAATATCTTGTAATGCTCATTGCCCGAAACCGGGTGCCTGTTAAAGCGGATTTCTTTATGGAAAATGCAGTCAGTTAACAAAACCCCGATACCGTCGCCTAGTTCGTAAAATTCATACCGGCCTTCCGCAAGGGACGGGGGCAAAACAAGCCTTTTGCCGTCAACCAAAACACGATCTCCTGTTGCTTCGCTTAGCGACGCAGCAAAATCAACAAACCATTTTTCAGTTGAGCTATAGTAATATTCAACATCAATCATATTCTTAGATGATTTTTATCACATTAAAATGTTCTCGGCAGCGTAATATTCTTTTTGTAATGCTTGGGAGAAATATGGAAGTATTCTTTAAACGCTTTTGCAAAATGCCCGAGGTTTTTATAACCAACTGCATGCCCTGCTTCCGAAACAACCATCCCCTCCAGCAACAGGTCCGAAGCTTTTTGCATTCTTAGTTCCCCAAAATAATCGGAGTAATTTTTCCTGAACAATATCCTGAATAACCGGATAAAATTTGACTTACTCATCTTGCATCCTTCTGCCAGTTCTTCAAGCAAGGGGAGCGGTTGGTCAAGGCTTTCCGAAATCTGTTTTTTTATCGCCAGAATTTTCATGATCTTTTCAAAGTCCGGTTTCACTTCATCTTGCGGGAGCGAAGCCAACGTGTTAGCTACCAATGCAATCACCCTTCTTGCATACCCTTCAAAATAGACATTAAACATAAACCCGGGCGCCTGCAAAGTGAGCATGTCATGTGCCAGCAACAACAGCCTGATGTCGAGATCCATGCTAAACTGCATTGGCTGGTCCTTTTTAAATTCATTCACATACATGGCATGTGTTGGAATGTTTTCCATTTGATAGTTAGAAAGCAGCCACGCCCTTGTATAAATTACCAGTACAGACCGTACATTGTTGCCCGCAATAGCCAGCATTTCAGCGCCTTTTGCGGAGGTGCTGTAGAAAATGGCGTTCTGCCAATCCGTTCCTATGTCGATTGTCTCCTGGTTATCTTTTTTCACCATCACAGGAACAATGCTGAGATTAAGGTGAATAATGTGAAAGTCATTGATAAGAAGGGGCTGCCGCTTAAATCTGATCGTTTTGAAAAAAACACAATCCATCAGGCAAACGCTTAAACCCGGTTCAATACAGAAAAAATCAAACCTCCCTTGCCCAAGGGAAGGAGGCAAAATGAGGCTGTTGCCTTCCACATACACCGTTTCATCATACGCCTCACTAAGTTGAAGGGCAATGTTTTCAATAAACCCCTTACTTGTTGTTAAGGCATACCCGACTTCTATTTGTTTCATTGATGTTTGCAATTGAATGAGCACATTTTACGAGTAATCTAGATTCTGCAGCAGGTAAGTAAATGAGTGACATTTTACCATCTTCAAATAAAACGATCATAGTTATCCGGGGTTTAAACTAATATCTTGCGTTTAACAGAAGGGTACTTATGTTATCAATTAGCGGCAGCAAACCTAGTTTAACTTCCATCAAAAAATGGAGGCCACAATACAGATTTTCATCCTTAAAATGTCATGATTAAACAGGTTATTAAAAACATCAATCAATGTTATTAAATAGGGCATCAACTCAGGTTGTCGATTTTAATGAAAACAAAATCAATTATTTATCGAACGCGAATGTGTTGTTGATTCATTTGTTTCAATCTGTTACACCTGATCCGTTTGATACGTTGAGCTTTTCATAAAACAGCCCAATGTTTTCAATATGATGAAAAATTGTTGTACATATTATGTACGATGAGGCATTCATTTTTTGATCTGAGATTTTTGTAAAGAAGAAAATGACTTTTGTTATTTTCAATAGTTATTGGGGCACTTACAAATAGTAATTTGAAAATATCAGGACTTTATTTTGCACGCTGGCATAAGCTATGAACCTAAATTGAACAGCATACACGCATATGTTTATCCTAAAACCTATCAGCCTGTCGCTTTTTTTTGAGTATTCTTTCGAACGCTACCGTACCGGCTCTAAAAAAGTGTCATTTTATCTTTGCGGCACGATTTTCAACACTTATGAAAACAAGTAATCAATAGCAAAGGTTTCCGTTTTGGTCTCTGATGCTTTTACTTTTTCATGATATAATTAACACGCATGTTTTAATCCGTACTCTTTGCCTCGAAACAGATTCCCTGAAATAACTCTGATTCTCTAGCATTGGATTAATGCCTGCATGTGATGATGCCGATGTGCGGTACAAATAAGTTTTAATTCACCCTAGGAAAATTCAATAGTATGTTTAAGAAATTACTTCTTTTATCCGTGCTAGCATTATCGTGTTGCGCAAGTTTATATAGCCAGCAGGATGCACAATTCAGCCAGTACATGTTTAATGGGTTATATATTAACCCCGCTTATGCCGGCTACCGCCAGCAATGGAACGTAAATATGTTTTACCGCACGCAATGGGTTGGTTTTCCCGGTGCACCGAAAACATTCTCTGTTGCTGCAGATGGTTCAGCCAATGATGATAGGGTGGGGCTCGGCTTCCAGATAGCCAATGATAAACTGGGTGCACAAAATAATACGTCGTTTTATGGCAATTATGCCTATCGTATTCCGATGGATAATTATGGCGACAAAACACTTGCACTGGGTATAGGCGCAGGTTTTATTCAACAGCGCCTGGATGTTGCCGCACTTCAGCCACACGACCGGGACGACCAGCTGCTGGAGAATGCAAAAAGAACAGCTTTCATGCCTGATGCCAGAGCCGGTATCTTTTACAACAGCGACCGCTTTTACACAGGCCTTTCTGTTGATAACCTTATCACCAATATTTTTCAAAACAACCAGGTATTAAAAACATACCTGCCACTAAAACCTCACCTGTACTTTACTATGGGTGGCCTTATACCGCTCTCTGATGAGCTCGACTTCAAACCTTCCATTCTTATCAAGGAAGATTTTGCGGGACCTACGAGCCTGGATGCAAATGCCCTTTTACTGGTAGATAAAAAAATCTGGCTCGGCGCTTCCTATCGCACCGCCATTTTTAATAAAGCAAACATTGATAATTCCCTTACTAAATCAGGCGCCATTGTAGGTATGCTCGAAGTATTTATTAATGACAAGCTGAGAATGGGCTATGCGTATGATCAAACAATCAATGGCACAGCGGCAAATAACTATACTACACATGAAATATCATTAAGCTACTTCTTCCCCACACAGAAGGCAGGAATGTTATCACCCAGGTATTTTTAAAAGATTTGCAAGTAGACAGACTCTTCAGTTTCAAAATATTATTTACATGAACAGCAGATTATATCCGTTACTATTACTACTGATCACCACAAGCATATTCTGTTCAACAGGTGTACAGGCACAATATGTGCTAAAACAGGCAGAAGCACAAACTGCAGTATATAACTACACGGCAGCAAAGCCCTTATTTAAAAAAGCTTATAACAGAAGAAATACCATTGATGCAGCACGTGGCCTTGCGGAAATTTACCAGGATACCAAGGACTATGTCTTTGCAGAATCCTGGTATGCAAAAGTAGTTGCCATACCGGATCATACCGCAGAGGATGAACTGCATTATGCAGAAGTATTAATGAACAACAGCAAGTACGCGGAAGCTGCCGTTCAATTACAAAGCTATCTCTCAAAAAAGGGAGATGATAAGAAAGCGCAAAACATGCTGGAAGGTTGTAACGACGCCCAGCATTGGCTTACACACCCGCTAAAGGGCAGCCTTCAAAATATGCAGGCATTAAACTCAGCCTATTCTGATTGGGGAACCGCCTTCTATAATGGCTCCTTCATATTTGCATCCGACCGCCCATATGATTCGCTCAGGCACCAGCCCTTCTTTAGCAATAGCAGCATTAAAAGAAAATATTACGGATGGACCGGTAATAGCTACCTGCATTTATACCAGGGAAATGGCAAAGACAGCAGCAGCAATAAACTGTTGAACAAAGGCATCAATGGTGACTACCATAGTGCATCTGCAACGTATACTGCTGATGGGAAAGAAATGTATTATGCGATGACTAACCTGGCAAAGAAGCCGGGCAGCTTTCTAGGAAAAAACAACCCCTATACATTGAACATAGAAATCCGCAAAGCGGGTTGGGATACTCTCCGCCAGGCATGGGGGCAGTCTGTTGATTTTCCTTACAACAAAGTATTTAACTACTCGGTGGGAGACCCCTGGGTAAGCGCTGATGGCCAGAAGCTTTACTTCACTGCAGACTATGGCGAAAATAATATTGGTGGCACTGATATTTATTATGCAGAAAAAGACGCTGATGGTAAATGGCAGCAACCCAAAAATATGGGCCCGGAAATAAATACAGAAGGAGATGAGCGCACGCCCTTTTTTGATGAATCAGGTAATTTTTACTTTGCAAGTGACGGGCGCCCGGGAATGGGTGGCCTTGATATATATAAAGCTACACGTTCAGCAAACGGTGGCTGGCTTGTAGCAAACATGGGCAGCCCCATTAACAGTCCACAAGATGATTTTGCCCCCTTTTTCAACCAGCCTTCAACCCTTTACTTTTCTTCTGATCGTCTGCAGGGTAAAGGCAGCGATGATATTTATCGTTTTGACATAGCGAAGATCCCTGTCTTTAGCCTTGAAGGAACTGTAAAGGATAAAAAAACTAACCAGCCATTAAAAGATGCGGTTGTTACACTTACCAACAAGCTCACAAATACATCTGTTAAAACGATTACAGATGCTGACGGGCATTACACGTTTAAGCTGGACAGCCTTACCGATTACTACCTGGGTACAGTTAAAACAGATTACTCCACAACAACAGGAGAGCAGCTTACCACAACGGGCCTGAAAGAATCAGCAACAATAAAGAAAGATATCTACCTGGATAAAATAGAAATGAACAAACCTGTAAGGCTGGAGAATATCTACTTCGATTTAGATAAATCAAATATCCGGCCCGATGCAGGAGAAGAGTTAGATAAGTTGGTGAAGTTGCTCAACGATAACCCAACCTGGAAAATAGAAATGTCGTCACACACCGATTCCAGGGCTCCTGATAATTATAATATGAAACTGTCTCAGCGCAGGGCCGAGTCAACAGTAAAATACCTGATTGAGCATGGTATTGACAAAGAAAGGCTCACTGCCAAAGGTTACGGTGAAACAAGATTGGTGAACAGATGCAGCAACGGTGTGCCTTGTAGCGAAGAGGAGCATCAACAAAACAGAAGAACAGAATTTACGATACTGGACAAGTAAAAAAACACGAGTGAGTGATATGTAACTGACAGCCTGAACAAGGCACTTACTTACATTTCAAATACTGTAACAGAGGGTAATCTATCTTACTGCCAGGGCGTTATTGGCTGGAAGATAGATTCGCTGTCGCCAAATGAGCAGGCTATTCTTACGATAACTGTATTTGCTACTGCAACTGGCACGATTTCTAACACGGCAACAGTGGCGGGTGATGAGCCGGATATGGACCCTGCCAACAACACAAGTACCGTTAACATGGATATTCTTCAGTTCAAGATACCAAACGTGATCACTCCTAATGGTAACAACAAGAAAGACGTCTACGGGTGAAAGACCAGAAAGGAATATGGCATTCTTATAAAGGGTACATTATGTTATTAAGATAATAATACCATTCATTTAACAAAGCAAGACGGCGTCGGAAACAGCGCCGTCTTGCTTATGTAATTCATTTTGTTAACTTCGCGCGATTAAAATTAGCAGCAACCCATTAACAAATGCCCTCATGCCCAGCAATGTTTTTTATAAAAAAATAGTTTTTCAAAAGGCGCTTATCCTTATCCTCGCATTCATAGCAGGAATCTCATTGATTACAATCTGGACCCGTATCGAATTGGAAAATAAAATTCAATATTTTGTCTCTTCAATTAAGACCAGCAATCGTATTTCTCCAGCTGCACGGCATACCTGCCAATCACTTTTATTGCTTAATCAAGCTGAAAATGACTTTCAACTGGCAGTCTTTACCAACAATGCTGAGAAACTAAATGAATACAAGGAAAAAATTGAACAGGCATTCCACCAGATAGACAGTGTAGTGCAACATCGCGATGATTCACTTTGGCCGGATGCACCAAACAACCAAAAAGAATATATGCGTAATTTATTTGCGCAAAAAGTATTACTGTCACAAAAAATTTTCGCTTTACGGACAAGTGTGGACTCAATGCTTTTAACAGCAGGTAAAGCTGTTGAAGAAAACCGGAATAGAAAACCTGTTAAAATTATACTTCCCGAGCGCTACTTAACCAAACCTTCCGATACTTCAACTAAACTGGCAAAAGGCAATGATTATGTTGTTAAAAAAAGGGGCGGCCTGCTAAAAAGGCTTAAGAACGCATTCGCCGTAAAGCAAGACACCGTTGGACAAGTTACAGAGCAAGTTGTTGTCAATGCAAATCCATCAGTCACGGAGATCAAAGAAATTACAATTAAAAAAGTTTGGAACTCACTGTACCAGCAATCGTTGATCAACCTGCAAAAACAGAAAGATCAGATGCTTAAATACCAACAGCAATTATTTGCAACAAGCAGTAGTATTACGCAGCAACTAAAATCCCTGATAACAAATCTAAACGATATCCTTGAGCAGATTAATGAAACCAAAAATAGCCGGATTGTAGATGATTATGGTATTATTACAGGCCTAAGTAAGTTAATGAGTTTGGTAAGCATTCTTTTAGTATTGCTTTTTTCTTTGTTGCTGATCCGATACATCAAAAAAAATAACTTATCAGAAAATGAATTGATTAGGCAGTATGATAAAGCTGCCGTGTTGGCGCAACAAAAGACAGACTTGCTAGCAACCATGAGCCATGAAATCCGCAATCCTTTGAATTCCATTATCGGTTTTCTGAAAGCGCTTGAAGACACAGGGCTTACAGAAAAGCAAACCGAAATGATGGATACCATAAAAGTTTCCTCAGGAATGTTATTGGCAACTATTAATGACGCGCTTGATTTTACAAAGCTAGATAGTGGCAAGTTTGAATTGCAGACAGAAGGATTTAATCCATACGTTGTCACGAAATCTTTATTTGATACCATGCAATTCTCTGCAAGGAACAAGAATATCGAATCGCATTACTCCTTTAGTGGCCCTGAAGATTTACTTGTATTGGGCGATGCATACAGGTTAAAACAAATCTTGTCGAATTTGATAAGCAATGCTATAAAATTTACTGAAAGAGGAAGTGTTACCGTAAATGCAAATCTGAAAAAAGTTGATGATAACGCAATTTTAGCGGTTGCAGTCATCGATACAGGGATCGGTATTGCCAATGCTCAACTTGGAAATTTATTTGGAAAATATTACCGGGCATCCTCTTCTAAAAACATTAACGGCACCGGCCTGGGTTTATGTATATGTAAAAAATTGGTACATATTCAAAATGGCAGTTTAAAAGTTATTAGTGAGGAAGGCACGGGTAGTATCTTTTCATTTGAGATACCCTACAAAACCTTGCCAGATGACCCCGGCGACAGTATTCAAATAAACCATAACGCATTAACTGGCAAATGTGCGATGAATGGAAAAACGTTGTTGGCTGTAGACGATGATAAGATGAACCTGAAGCTGTTAGAATTGTTCGCATCTCAATTGGGAGTGAACCTGATTAGCGCTACCCGGGCAGAACAAGCGATAAATATTTTTCAGGAAACAAATATAGATATCGTAATTACGGATATGCAAATGGATAAAATGGATGGGAAAAAGCTTGTCGAAATAATCAGGCAAATGGAAAGCCCTAAAAAAGATATTCCCATCATATTAATGTCAGGAACCGTTTTTACAAAATCCGAAATTGAGGATTTAGAAAAAGGTGGTGTTTCTTACATTCTTATAAAGCCATTTAACAGGTCTGCATTGGCTACTGCCATGGCTGTTATATTATCAGACAGAACAGTTTAGGCACATTGCACTTAACCAGCACAGTCTTTGCTAATTCGTAGTTTGATCTGATCTGTAAATGGGGTATATCACCTCAAAAAAAGTAAAAGCTATTACCTCATAATTTTGCATCTCATACGAGAATAGAAGTTTTTGGAGCGATAATATGTACGCTGCTCCCCGCCACATTGTTACGCGCAGCTAACTTTGCACCGTTTTTTGAGTAGTTCATTCTTTAGTTTAATTGGCGGATTTATTTCCTCTTGTGTTTATTTCTGGAAACTTTATTTGCATTCATAGCTGAATTGCATAATAATAGGGCTGTTATGTTCCTGAAAAGCTTTTAGGCCGGTAACGAAATAGTCTTTGAATTGTTTCACAAAATGATATACACATTGGTGCCAAAGTTTCTTTGCCACGTTTAACTATTTTTCGCTCCTGACTATAGGGTGCACAACTCCAAAAAACGCAAAAATAATATGTTGTATTAAGCCTCATAAACGGCTAACATGCGGCATATCCCTGCAGCACTATTAACACTTTTGTAATACCGTACTTTTTCGAAAACAAAACAGACATGTCTTTGTATTATACAGCAATTGAGCCTACGGCTTCACCTGCTCAGGGGGAGGTATCGCCTAATCTATCCGCATTAAAAGGAAAAAAAATACTTGTTGTAGATGATGATGATTTAAATTTAAAGTTCGTTGAGATAATGAGCCGTAATTGGGATATGCACCTCATCTATGCCAGCGATGGAAAAATGGCACTACAGATCTTACAAAAAAATCCCGTAGACGTAATCCTCACCGATTTTCAAATGAATGAAATGGATGGCATTGAGCTAATGAGAGCCATGCAAAGCCATCCCCATTTAAAAAATATTCCGGTTATCATGATGTCGTCATGGATGTTCAGCAACAATGAAATCAAAGACCTTGAAGAATCGGGCTTTCGATTCATCCTGCCCAAGCCACTAGCGCCGGCAGTTGTACAGGAAAAATTGAATTGCATTCTAAAATGATTTCGACTTTCAGCCAGTCAAAACTTACGAGTGGATTAACAAAGATTTTATGACAACGCAATAAAATTGACGAGCTATTGTACATCACGCCGGTCACTATAGTAGCAACAAACAAGCAAAGTGTAAAAGCATTATCCGAGCGTTTTTTTGAACACCAACGTAGCCGTGTTATTCAAAGAGGCACTACTTTTAACTGCTCGTTTTTACCCTGTTTTTTTGCCACGAATGTTAATGGTTTAGTTTATCAGATCAGCCTGTATTTTCATACAGGTTGCTTCTGGTAAAACGCCCACATTGCCAGCATCTGGCCAAATAAGAATATACAATGATTTTTTAGTAACCTTCCAAAATACACAATTGAATGAAAAAGTTTTTAGCTGAATTAATAGGAACTTTTGCCCTTGTCTTGTTTGGCTGTGGAGCAGCCGTTATTGCCGGGCATACTTCAGCACAGATGCCCGCAGGCCTTGGGTTATTAGGCATATCTTTGGCATTTGGCTTATCCGTAGTAGTAATGGCTTATGCTGTGGGAAACATATCTGGCTGCCATCTTAATCCCGCCGTAACAGTAGCAATGCTTGTTGCGAAAAAAATTGACATAGCCAATGCAATGGGTTATGTGATAGCTCAGTTAGTGGGGGCCGTTTTAGCATCTGCGGTTCTAAGTTTTATTTTGCACGGCAACCCCGGCTTTGTTTTATCGGAGTGGGGGCTCGGATCTAATGGCTGGGGCCCGGGTTACCTCGGAGAGTATTCTCAAAGTGCCGCCTTTATTACTGAAGCGCTAATGACATTTATTTTCCTTTTTGTGATTTTTGCTGTCACCTCAAAATTAGGCAATTCAAATATGGCTGGCCTGGCAATAGGTTTAACCCTGGTGCTTATTCATTTGTTTTCGATTCCGATTACAGGAACGAGCGTAAATCCAGCAAGGAGTTTTGGCCCTGCAATAATTGTAGGAGGGGTAGCCTTAAAACAACTATGGCTGTTTATCGCTGCTCCAATTACAGGTGGCATTCTGGCAGCTGTAATTTGGAAGGGGATATTCGAGAATGAAAAGTGAGTGTTCGGTTATATATCATGTTTCAAAAACAGAAAAAGAGTTTGCTAATGAGCAAGCTCTTTTAGTATATACTGATGACTATTATAAAGGCCCACAATCTTGAAGTTGGCTCAAATTCAAGGAGTTGTTGTGTAGCTTTTGAGAGCTGAAATATGCACGTGAAATGCGCTGCAAAAGCCCAACACAGTTTATTTTTGATTCTGTGGTATCACCCTGAAAGCATTTCGAGGACGGTATTTCACAGGTTTAAACAGTACACATTTCCTTTCGCATTATTTAATTGTTAAATGAAAAAATGTTTGCTGCTTACCTTGCTGAAAAACTTTTGAAATCTTTTATGTAAAAAGGCTTCAATAAAAATATATACAGAATAACAAAGCCTTGCTAACCCAACAAAAAAACTTGTCATAAATGTTCATACGATCATTCCGGTTTATCGTTCTTTTATTAATATGCGCAACAGTGATACATCCTTTGGGCAAAGAAATACTCAGAGGCCTTGCAAAAGGACGCATTGGATTTCGGAAACCGGTAGGAATAGGAGGATGGATAAGATATTCCAGGAAACAGGAGCCTGCATTTTATTGGTTGACGATAGCCATCTACCTCATACTGCTTATGTTATTTTGCTTTGGCATCTGGATGATCGCCGAACGTATTATCGATTCCGAGCAGACATACAATACCAGACAATGAATAAACCAGCTCTTTCCTTTTGATGATTTAAGCTAATTATTTAATCCATCCGGGTATTTGTTCAGTAAAAACCAATGCCGTTTAACGGATCTAGAGTCCTTATGCGTTTATTATTAACGCATTGACCTCACTTTCATTCGTGTTGTAAATTCTCCTGAATAGTTAAAATATATCAGGCAATACTGCCATTCTTTCTTGCAAAAGCACGTGAATTTTGCATCGCAAATTATTCTGCTCTTCGAAGCGGAATGACCGGATATTATTGATTGAGCTTATGCTAATATTTCAGGCTTACAAACATATTTGTTTAACTTTCTTTTGAGGAACAAATCTTACCCGAAAAAGTAGTTAGCAATTCAGTCAGAATCACTTTTATATGAAAACTTTCTTCTTCATCCTTTTGATACTAATTAACTTTTGTAACAAGGCAGCTGCGCAAGCAGGGGTTTCCATAAACAATCCGAATGCGTCGGCCGCATTGGATTTAAGTTCAATATCCAACAAAGGATTGTTGATTCCACGCGTTTCTTTGTCTGGCCTTTCAGACAGTAACAGCATTGCAGGCGCTCACCCGGCCGTGGCATTGTGGCTATACAATACCAATGCAGGTTTGGGCGACGGTGCCGAGCTTTATACCTGGCAGGGAAGTAAAATGCAAATATTCCTGCCGGAACGGGCTATTATTTTTGGGATGGAGGCAGCTAAGCAAAAATTCTTTCATCAGCAGACGGGGGAGACAATTTAGGTAATCACAAAGCGATAAAACCATTGAACCTGAACGGCAATTCAATAGGTAACACAGGGGACAATACACTGGGACTGAAATTTGACGGTTCCGGGAATGCTACTTTTCAGCAACAACTTTCAATAGGCTCTACACCCGCTGCAGGCACTTCCGATTCGTTGTTAACGGTTGATGTAAACGGCGTTGTAAAAAAGCCGTTACATAAAGCAGTATTTCACAAAGAAGCAGCTATACCATTTCATCATTGGCGCCCGGTGTACAAGGCGCTGCAACTACAACCGCCCGGACAAATAATTTTATGGTAACAGTTTCTACATCAAACAGCTGCGGCGCAGTTGGTATTGCAGTATTCATCGTATCGGGGCCGGTTATTACATATCTCAACGGACAAGCTGTGGCATCAAACTATACAAGGACAGTTACCGATCCCGGCTTAGGAGCGCTTTCATTAACATCATCCATTTCCGCTTGCGCTGCTGACGGCGGCAGTACAAATCAATTCAATTTTAACATTGCAATTTCAGGTAGAACCCTCACAATTACCAATACAGGCACCGGCACATCTCAAACGTATCAAATATCCGTTGTCGAAGATTAGTTTTACCGGTTGCTGTGCATTGAAGTTACACAGCGAGTCGCCGATACAAACAATTTATTATTATATATTTTAAACTATTTGCCTAAAGATTTGTATTACCTAAAAGATGTGATTGAACCTCTTCACAACTAACCTTCCACATGTTAGATGTTAAATATAACCTCACCACGAGCCATACATATTTGGATGATATGGCTGCGGCTTTGGGCGAAGCTTATGGAGAAAAGATTATTATAAAAAACAACGGCCTTGTTTTACCCGACGGGCTGGGAACCGGTAGGTTTACCCATTATAAAATTGATGCCGGCCTCGGAATGGTAATAATGGATTGCACTTTTTATGCAGATATAAACTTTATCCGCCTGCCAGCAACAATCAACTATTTTCATGCATTAAGCTTCAATATTACCTCAATATCACTGGCAGTAAACACAGACGGAAATAAAAGGCTACATATTGGCGACAGTTGGAAGAACAAGATTTTTTATAGCACTGCAGAAAAAGGCCTGGACTGGGTTGCGCCACGCAATTGTCCTATAAAAATGCTGGTGTTGATTATATCTCACAAATGGTTAATGGATAAGTTTCAGGTTGTGGGCGATGAACAAAATATGTCTGCGGCGGCCAGTTTAGCCGAAGATGTACCGCTTCAGTTTTCTTTGGACCTTGACCTTGAATTGCTTTTACTGATACAGAGCGCCATTGCAGCCTCTGCACCTGAAACACTGCCCAGGCTTTTTTATAAAGGTTATGCTATAAGGCTTGTTGCACTGGTGATTGAAAGGCTTAATGGCTTTTACAAGCAGGATGTAAAACTTAAATACGATGATGTGATCAGGGTGATAGATGCTGTAAAAAAGTTAGAACAGGATATTAAAAGCCCGTTGATGCCGCTTGAAGAGCTGGCAAAAAATTGCTTTATGAGCCAATCGAAATTTACCAACATGTTCCGGGCGATGTATGGGAAAAATTACCTGCAGTTTTTCCAGGAACACCGTATAAAAAAGGCAGCGGGCTTGCTGCTGAGCGGGTGGGATATTATGGATGCTGCAAAAGCTGCCGGGTTCGTGAATCAAAGCCATTTTACACGGATTTTCAGGGAATATTTTCAAATGACACCAAAATTATATTTAGACAAAATAAAAGGAAATGCGCAATAGATTGTGAACAGTCGGCAACGAAGCCTATATAATCGCCAATACATCATAAATGAAAGAATGTATTCTATTTAAACAACCAGCCATGAAAGTACAATAACAAACCGCTATGATCGAAGTAGAATTCTCATATAGTACTTCCAGCAAATGGATGGCCAGTGTGGCTGAATCGTTTGGGAAGGCCACTGGCCTGGAAGTAGAATTCCGGGATAATAGCCTGCACTTCCCTTCCCGGGTGATGGAAGGTAGATATGAATATTATGAATTGAATGAATCGTCTGGTTTGCTGTTGATGGATTGCATATTCTTTGAGGACATATTGTTCCGGAAAAAAAAAATGGACAACAACGATATGTATAGCCTGTTGTTCCAGGTTTGCAAAGATCCGTTGATCCTCACAATGAACGATGGTTCCCTTGTAAACACTGGCCATAACCTGATTAAATCGGTCAGCCTCAGTTCGCATGAAGTAGATGCTTCTACATTTATCAACCAGCTAATGCCATTACGGGTTGTGATATTTATGTTCCATCGAAGCTGGGGAATATTGAATTTATTTGAAGATGTGAGCCTGCATGCAAAAAAAGCCAGCCGCTTTTCCAATACAATTCCTGCACGGGCCTTTGCACACTTCGATCTAATGAGTTTTGAATTGGTGAATGAAATGCTGAACCTCGATCCCAAACGGCCCAACTTTATCCAGTTACAGGAAGGATATTCCTGCCAGCTGGCATCGTTGTTTTTTGACAATCTTAAAAAAGCAGACGTTGGCTTTGATAAGAGGGTGCCGGAAGAAGAAATGCGGATCATAGAACTAACAGAAATGCTGGAACAGAATTTATCAGAAATGCTAACCCTCCCGAAAGCAGCAGAAGCATGCCTGATGAGCCGTTCAAAATTTGCATCGATGTTCAACGCAATATTTCAAAAGAACTTCGGTGTTTATTTTCTTGAAAAGAAAATGGCGAAAGCAAAAGAACTTATTGAAAAAGGTTTCTCTATTACCGATGTAGGTTATCAAATCGGTTATAATAATATTGGGCATTTTGCAAAGACCTTTAAAGATCACTTTGGTGTATTGCCGGGAACGTATCGCTCCAACCTCAAGGCCGATGAAGAAGATAACTAACAAGCAGTAAAGAATGAGCCAATTGCCATCAATGCCGTATTCCCCTACACAATATCCTCCCTCGCATTTACCAGCATGTAATCCAGATCGCACATTTGTTTTCCTCCGCTTCGGTTCATCCAGTTTAATAAAATACATGCATGTAAAACGATGTTGATGATTTAATCATTTTACATTCAATGGCTATTCCTGTTGATTGGCATTTGTGAGGTTACATCCACAACATTGTTGCGTTGGTGACTTAATAATTGTCACTTACTATCTGATCCGCATATCCCCCAAAACAACATGTTTTGCGTTTTAGAACAAAAAAAAAAGCTATCCGGCTATTGTTAAAGTGCCGAACAAAGCTATTTAATTGATAATTAGTTAGTTATAACATATATTTTAACCCGTAACCCAGGCTTGCATTTTACGAAAAGAGCATTTGATTTAAAGCTGTACAGCTATTTATTTACTATTTCATTTGTCAACTTTGCACCCGCGTTTTTAGAGTAACAAAAGGTGGCAAATGGATCTGATTTTCAAAAAGAAGCAATAAGACAAAACCTTCACGGCAGAACGTCATCCTTTTTACACTCATTTTTTAATCCGGACAATATAGCATCGAAGCACGCTTAATTCAAATCATCTATGGATCTCTTTCAGAAAAAATTTTACATGCCCATTGTGCTTTTATTAATAGTTTCTTCTATAAAAGCACAACAAGGTTCGGTAGGAGTTGGGACCAACAATCCACAGCAATCCGCCATTCTGGATGTTACGGCAACCAGTAAGGGCGTTCTGTTGCCTCGGATCAACTTAAAAAGTGTAACCGATCAGGCTACTATTGCAAATCCCGTACAAAGCTTATTGGTATTTAACATCAATCCAGATATTGTTGGAGGCGATGGTATGGGCTTCTATTATTGGAGCGGCCCTACAGGAAATCCCGCCAACACCTGGATATTTATTGGTAAAGGAGGAAACTCCAGCTCTGCCGCAGGTGCGCAGATCTTTACCGGTACAGGAGCTCCTACTAACACATTAGGCAATGCCGGAGATCTATACCTTGACAATTTAAGCGGTGACTATTATCAAAAAGATGCCAGCGGTGCATGGGTTAAGAAAGGAAATTTAAAAGGGGCAAATGGCAATTCGGGGATGATCGGCATTCAGGGCGGGCAAGGCGCGCCCGGCACCCCTGGTTCTACTGTTATAAGCAACAATACAAATGTGTATGTAGACAGTTCCTCACAAATTGTTTACATGAGGAACCCGGGTGATTCAACTCAGTGGATCCCCACCAATAACGTGATAAAAAAGTCTTTAAAAGGGGATAGTTATATATTGGTTACAGGTGGCGATAACGCGGTATTAAAAGATGTTGCATTGACCTTAAACACAACAGGGATCGCGCGTGACAGTTCGTTCATAGCGAACTTGACAACAACCAACCAATTCAAAGATTCTGTATCAAATCTTTTTGAGAATAACTCTATAATAAACAATAACATCACCCAGGTGGTAAAAGACAGTGTAACTGCATGGTATAATAATAACACAACGCTGAAGGATAGCATCATCAATACAATCATCAACAGCACTGTTATTAATACAGATATTACTAAAACTGTAAGAGACAGCTCATCAGCATGGTATAACAATAACACCGTTTTGCAGGATAGCATTTTCAATACGGTAAAAGCTAAAGCCGATTCATTAACCGGTGATAAGTTCATCACAGTTACAGGTGGTAACGGTGCTACACTGGTAAATGCAAACACATCTCTGAATGTAAAAGCAGTTGCAAATGATAGTTCATTTATTACCAACCTAACAACCAATAACCAGTTTAAAGATTCTGTAACCAATACGGTGATCAACAATCCTGTAGTGAATAACAATATCACCCAGGTGGTAAAAGACAGTGTAACTGCATGGTATAATAATAATACAACGCTGAAGGATAGCATCATCAATACAATCATCAACAGCACTGTTATTAATACAGATATTACTAAAACTGTAAGAGACAGCTCATCAGCATGGTATAACAATAACACCGTTTTGCAGGATAGCATTTTCAATACGGTAAAAGCTAAAGCCGATACACTGACAGGTGATAAGTTTATCACAGTTACAGGTGGTAACGGTGCTACGCTGGTAAATGCAAACACATCTCTGAATGTAAAAGCACTGGCAAACGACAGCAGCTTTGTAACAAACCTTGTAACAAACAACCAGTTTAAAGATTCAGTAACCAATACGGTGATTAACAATCCTGTAGTGAACAACAATATCACCCAGGTGGTAAAAGACAGCGTAACTGCATGGTATAATAATAACACAACGCTGAAGGATAGTATCATCAATACAATCACCAACAGCACTGTTGTTAATAATGATATCACCAAAACAGTTAGAGACAGCTCATCAGTTTGGTATAATAATAACACAATTCTTCAGGATAGCATTTTCAATACAGTAAAAGCAAAAGCAGATTCATTAACCGGTGATAAGTTCATCACTGTTACAGGTGGCAACGGTGCCACACTGGTAAATGCCAATACATCACTAAATGTAAAAGCGCTGGCAAACGACAGCAGCTTTGTAAATAATCTTGTAACCAACAATCAGTTTAAAGATTCTGTAACCAATACGGTGATCAACAATCCTGTAGTGAATAACAATATCACCCAGGTGGTAAAAGACAGTGTAACTGCATGGTATAATAATAATACAACGCTGAAGGATAGCATCATCAATACCATCACCAACAGCACCGTTGTTAACCAGGATATCACTAAAACGGTTAGGGACAGCTCATCAGTTTGGTATAATAACAACACAGTCCTTCAGGATAGCATTTTCAATACAGTCAAAGCTAAAGCTGATTCGTTAACTGGCGACAAGTTTATTACAGTTACAGGTGGCAACGGCGCTACACTGGTAAATGCCAACACATCACTGAATGTAAAAGCAGTAGCAAATGATAGCAGTTTTGTAAATAATCTTGTAACCAACAATCAGTTTAAAGATTCAGTAACGAATGTGGTGATCAACAATCCTATAGTGAATAACAATATCACTAAGGTGATAAAAGACAGTACTACTGAATGGTTCACGAATAACACAACGCTGAAAGACAGCATCATTAATACCATCACCAACAGCACTGTTGTTAATAATGATATCACTAAAACGGTTAGAGATAGCTCATCAGTTTGGTATAATAACAACACAGTCCTTCAGGATAGCATTTTCAATACAGTCAAAGCTAAAGCTGATTCGTTAACTGGTGACAAGTTTATTACTGTTACAGGTGGCAACGGCGCTACGCTTGTAAATGCCAACACATCACTGAATGTAAAAGCACTGGCAAACGACAGCAGTTTTGTAAATAATCTTGTAACCAACAATCAGTTTAAAGATTCAGTAACGAATGTGGTGATCAATAATCCTGTAGTGAATAACAATATCACTAAGGTGATTAAAGACAGTACTACTGAATGGTTCACAAATAACACAACGCTGAAGGATAGCATCATTAATACCATCACCAACAGCACCGTCGTTAACCAGGATATCACTAAAACTGTTAGAGATAGTTCTTCTGCATGGTATAACAATAACACGATCCTTCAG